>NZ_VTZU01000011.1 GCF_008370685.1 Aquimarina sp. RZ0 | reverse complement strand
TGAATGATATCAGGGGCAGGAGTATATTCTATATTTTCCAGTTGCCTAATGTCTGAAGCAATTACAAGAATATTATAAGCCTGAAACTCCATAAAAGCATTAGGGGGGAATAAAACCATCTACAGCTACTGCCGCCCAACCAATTTCTTTAAGAATTCGATTCATACCATACATACTTGGTATTTTATTAATAGAAATTCCTGTTTTCTCTAATCCTTTTAGATATGAGTGGTGGGCAACTTTGCTTAATGACGCAATATTTTTGCGCATTACATATCTCCATACTGCTTGATTAATAAGTGTGTATTCATCATAATTTTGAGGTTTGATGAATTGTTTAAGGCGAGGAGGGAGTCTATCTAATAAAGGGTTTGATTCTATGTGTAATGACATGCTAATCTAATAGTTTTGTAAAAAAAAACACGTTTTAAGCTTAAAAATGTAATGGTTTTAGTGATGCAATAAGAATTAATTAACAAATTTTATCAGAATTAGGGGTAGGGTTTTACCTTGAGAAACTGTTATTATAGAATAGGAATTCAATTCTTTTAATGTCTTTGGCGGATACTAATATCAAACATAGTAAACCAATATCAAATAAATAACACAAACTATGATGAAAAAACTTATTTTGCGCACCGCAGCACTATTTTGCTATATAATTGCTAGTAGTCAGGTTACAAATGAGCCGCTTAGAACTAAGAAAGTAGATCTTAAAAGTGCCATTCCTTTAATAGAGATGCCTTCTTTTGATCTTAAAAAACTCCAGAAAGAAGATGCGACTAATGATTTACAAACAAAACCATTCCGATTTGGGTATGAGTTTACTGTGGATTTGGGTATAAAAAATTCAGGAGTTTGGGAGGAATTGCCTAATGGAGATAGGGTTTGGAGAATTTCTATTGCTTCAAAAGATGCAAAAACATTAAACTTTATTTTTGATAGATATGAGCTGGCAGAAGGAGCAACAGTACACTTGTATAATGATGATCGTTCTTTTATGTTAGGAGCATATACGAATAAAATGAATAATGAAAATGAATCTTTAGGTACCTGGATTGCTGATGGTGAAAAAATAACTATTGAATTTTATGAGCCGGCAAAGGTAAAGGGTTTAAGCAAACTGCATATTGGTTCAGTAGTTCATGGGTATAGAAGTGTTAGTAATTTTGAAGCATATCAGAAAACACTTAATGAATCTGGAGATTGTAATTTAGATGTTAATTGTTCAATAGGTGCAGATTTTGATCCATTAAAAGATAAATTAAAGAAATCGGTGGCAGTTATTCTAAGTAATGGTATTGAGTGGTGTACAGGGACACTAATAAATAACACGAATAATGATAAAGCACCGTATCTTCTTACCGCGAATCATTGTGGAGGAAAGGAAGCAAACTGGTCTTTTAGATTTAACTGGATAAGTTCTAATACGGTATGTGCATCAACGGATAATAGTACGGATAATGGCCCTGGAAATTATTATCAGGTAACAGCTGGTGCTACAGTATTAGCCAAAAATGGCGGCACAGATTTTAAATTAATAGAAATATCTGGTGGATTGGATCCTGCCTGGGATCTGGAATGGGCAGGATGGGATAGAACAGATGATTTTCCATCCTATGTAATAGGAATACACCATCCATCGGGTGATGTTATGAAAGTATGTAGAGATGATTCGGGAGTTACCAAAGAAATAAATAATGCAGGAGGAGGAGCTGCGTTTAATGCTGAAACCTGGGAGATTACAGATGCAGGAGATGGATGGGAGCAAGGAGTTACAGAAGAAGGTTCTTCTGGATCAGCATTGTTTGATCCTAACGGAAGAATTATCGGTCAACTTTTTGGAGGTAGAGCAGTCTGTTCTGGTACAAATAATAATAACAGATTAGATTATTATGGTAGACTAGGTGTTTCCTGGGATATTGGGAATACAAGGGCAACAAGATTATCAGACTGGCTAGATCCTGCAAATACAGGTGAGACTACATTAGATATGTTATCAAAAGAGTTAACTGCAGTAAGTGTAAATGATGAAGGATTGAAACAGGGAGTAAGCGTATATCCTAATCCTACTACTGGGATATTAAATATTTCTAATAATACCCAAAATAGAGCATCCTATACTATTTATAATGTAGTAGGACAAAATATAGCTACAGGAGAAAAAATTGTAAACGAAAATGAAAATGAAAAAATAGATATTTCTGCAAAAAATACGGGAATTTATTTCATTACAATTACCAGTAATAATTCCAGTTTTACAAAGAAGATTATCAAAAGATAATTTTTTAGTGTAACCGTATTATAAGTTAAGCGACGAGAAATTCTCGTCGCTTTTTTTATTTACTCGATAATCGAGATTTAAATGCTCTGAGGCTTGCCTTGTGATAGAAATGTTTTTTTTCTAATAAATAAAATACCTTATAAGATTGTCTTGAGGTAGTTTACTATTGAATTTTTTTTGTATCCAAAATGGGTTCATCATCCGTATTCTTAAAAATATAACCAAGTTCTTTAGCGCTATTTTTTTTGGAGTTCGATAATGCTTTAAAAAACGTTTTCTCAACCTTAGTATTTTCTAAACACATTCTCTTAGATGCGTTTGGTATGCCAAAAGTTACAGAACCTCCTTCTAGTTGTTCATAACTGCAAGAATATGTATTACAACCCGAATAACCTGATACGGTTTTGTTTTTATTGTCAAAGGTCATTGTGACTTTTAGCTCAGACACATCCGCTCCATAAAGGGTAGTTACCAGATATGTACCTTCCGGTTCTGATTGCGTGCTGCCCTCATCGTTTTTCGAATTTGCAGCTTTAGTACTGTTGCAATTATTAAACAAAACGATAGCGATAAAGAGTAAGAATAAGTGTTTCATAAAGATTTGGATTTTTGTGTAAACTCAAAAGAATGTATTATTATATCGATTACAACAAATTTATTATATTTTAGTTGTTAATCTTAGATTTTTTATAAGATTGAATATTTTTTTGATAAAACACAAACGAACCTGTTGATGAGAACGGAAAGTAGAAAAGAAGAAATTATTAATGCCGCGGCAATACTTTTTAAAGAAAAAGGATATAGCGCTGTCACAATGAGAGATTTGGCAAGAGCTATGGGTATTAAAGCAGCAAGCTTGTATAATCATATACAATCAAAACAGGAGATTTTGTCTACTATCATTATTGATTTAGCAGAGGAATTCACCTCAGGAATGAATCAAATTGCAAATTCTGATCAGAATACTATTGATAAATTAGAAAAAATTATAGGCCTTCACATAGATGTGACATTAAGAAATGCAGACGGATTGGCTTCTCTTAATAATGATTGGATGCATCTGGAAGAGAAGAATTTACTATACTTCGAGAAAATGAGGAGAGATTATGAAGAAAATTTCAGGCAAATCGTTATAAATGGCGTACATGCTAATGAAATTAAACCATATAATATTGAAATTATAGTTTTTTCTACGCTTTCTACACTCAGAACCTTATACTTATGGTATCCCAACCAAAATAATATTGATGCAAATATTCTTAAAAAAGATATGATGTCTGTATTGCTTAAAGGGGTTTGTTAAAATTAACAAAGAATTAATTGTATTTAAAACTAACAATTGTTAGTTTTGTAAAACTATAACGTTATAGTTTGTCAATACATGAGTGATTTTCATACCATAAAAATTGCTGAAGTTCTTAAAGAAACTAAGGACTGTACTTCTGTTACTTTTGATGTTCCAGAAAGTTTAAAAGAAAAATTCGGCTATAAACAAGGGCAATATCTTACGCTAAAAGCTTTTCTGGATGGAGAAGAAATAAGACGCTCTTATTCTCTTTGTTCCAGTCCTCTGGAAAATAAATGGAAAATTGCTATCAAAAGAATAGAAGGAGGTATTTTTTCTAATTATGCTTGTACTGATTTAAAAAATGGAGATCTGTTAGATGTTTTGCCACCAAATGGGAATTTTTTTACCGAAATAGATAGTGTAAATGCAAACAATTATATTGTATTTGCTGCAGGGAGCGGTATTACACCTATTTTATCTATTATAAAAACACATTTAGCATCAGAACCTCAGTGTACATTCAAGTTATTTTACTTGAATCGCAATGTGAAATCAATTATCTTTAAAGAAGAGATTGAAAACCTTAGGAATACTTATTTCGGAAGATTAGAAATTTTTTATTTTCTCACAAAAGAACAGCGTGATATACCATTACTGAACGGGAGGTTTACTTCAGAAAAATTAAAAAAACTGACAGATAAGATTATTGATGTTGATTCTGTAGCTCAATGTTTTATTTGCGGACCTGAGGAAATGATTTTTTTGATTCGAGATGAGTTAGTAAATGCAGGTTTATCAAAAGATAAAATTCACTATGAATTATTCTTTTCTGGAGCGACTGATGAAGATAAAAAACGTGCTGCTATAGCTATAGAGCATAAATTTAAAGGAACCGAGGTAACGATTATTGATGGAGGAAAAGAATTTCATTTTGATATGGGAGACGATTACGATACCATTTTAGACGGAGCCTTAGCTGCTGGAGCAGATTTGCCATTTGCTTGTAAAGGAGGAGTTTGTAGTACCTGCAAATGTAGAGTAGTAGAAGGAATGGTAGAGATGAAAATTAATTATGCCTTAGAAGCAGATGAGGTGTCAAAAGGCTTTGTATTATCCTGCCAATCGGTGCCTACTACAGAAAAAGTAGTATTAGATTTTGATGTGTAAATAGAAAAATGGTTTTTCTATATATCAGGATGTGTTTTCTTTATAGTGCTGTCCTGAAATAGGAGTTTGAAGTCAAAAAGAGACATATTGCAGACAAAAGTTATGATTCAGGATAAGTTCAATAAAATATGATTGTTATGAGTGAAAAAGAAATTAAAAATTTAGAAGCACTTTTTGATCAGAGAATAGCGCGAGATGAAAAGATAGAACCAAAAGATTGGATGCCTGAGAAATACCGTAAAACTCATATACGACAGATATCTCAACACGCCCACTCAGAGATTGTAGGAATGTTACCAGAAGGGAATTGGATAACCAGAGCACCATCTATGAGGCGTAAAGTTGCACTATTGGCAAAAGTTCAGGATGAAGCAGGACACGGTTTGTATTTGTATAGTGCTTGCGAAACACTGGGGATCTCCAGAGATGAGTTATTCGAGCAACTACATACAGGAAAAGCAAAGTATTCCAGTATTTTTAATTATCCGACGATCACCTGGGCAGATATAGGAGCTATCGGATGGTTAGTGGATGGAGCAGCAATTATTAATCAGGTACCATTATGCAGTACATCGTATGGACCGTATGCCAGAGCGATGATTCGCGTATGTAAAGAAGAAAGTTTTCACCAGCGGCAGGGATATGAAATTATGATGACACTTGCTGGTGGATCTCCAGAGCAGAAAGAATTGGCACAAGACGCATTAAACCGCTGGTGGTGGCCGTCCCTAATGATGCTGGGACCTACAGATGCAGAATCAGTGCATACAGAACAATCAATGAAATGGAAACTGAAACGTAAAACCAATGATGAATTGCGACAACAGTTTATTGATCAAACCGTTCCGCAAGCAGATTTGATTGGACTTAGGATACCCGATCCAGACCTGAAATGGAATGAAGAAACGAATCATTATGATTTTGGTGCAATAGATTGGGATGAATTCTGGCAAGTTGTCAAAGGCCATGGTCCTTGCAATACAGAAAGACTATCTGCAAGAATACAAGCCTGGGAAGAAGGAGAATGGGTGCGAGATGCTGCCGTGGCTTATGCAGATAAGAAAGAAGATAAAAAGTTAAAAAAAGCAATTTAATACCCACCCGATTTTTAAGGGTAATAGCTATGAAAAAAAACTGGCCACTTTGGGAAGTATTCGTTCGAAGTAAAAATGGACTCGAACATCGACATTTTGGAAGTCTGCATGCGGCAGATGCAGATATGGCATTAGAAAATGCCAGAGATGTATATACACGTAGAAGTGAAGGTGTAAGTATCTGGGTAGTACCATCAAAACACATAACGGCATCTAATCCAGAACATCATGGAGAGTTGTTTGAGCCAGCTCAGGACAAGGTATACAGACATCCTACTTTTTATAATTTACCTGATGAGGTAAAGCATATGTAATAATGAGTAATGATTCAAGATATTTGATTGAAGAGTTTATAACTCTCAAAATCAAAAAGCACTAATCAAAAAGCTCAAATTTTTAAATTCATTATGGATAATAGTTTATATAATTACATACTAGGTATCTCAGATAATACGCTGATTCTGGGGCAACGGCTTTCAGAATTATGCGGTCATGGACCTAATCTGGAAACAGATATAGCTTGTACCAATATAGCCTTGGACCTATTAGGTCAGACCCGTAGTTATTATCAATATGTTGCCAAACTTTCTGAAGGACAGTCAACAGAAGACGATATTGCCTTTCTAAGAACCGAAAGAGAATACAAAAATATACTACTCGTAGAACAACCTAATACTAATTTTGGATACGTAATCATACGCCAGTTTTTTTATGACGTATTTCACTTGCTATTACTCCGGGAACTACAAAATAGTAAAGATGAAACGCTGGCTGCAATCGCCAAAAAAGGAATTAAGGAAGTAAGCTATCATCAACGCTTTTCTTCTGATTGGGTCAAAAGATTAGGTGACGGTACAAAAACAAGTCATAATAAAATCCAGGAAGCAGTAGATGATCTTTGGAAATTTACAGACGAATTATTTTATCTTACAGAAGATGATAAATCAGCTGTGATATCAGGAATTGGAGTAGATGTTTCTTTATTAAAATCATCATATTATCAAATAGTAGAAGAAGTATTACAAGAAGCTACCCTAACGATTCCAGAATTAAAATGGTTTAGAAAAGGAGGTAAAGAAGGCATACATAGCGAACATATGGGTTATTTACTCTCAGACTTACAATATATGCAACGTACCTACCCCAATATGAAATGGTAGAAAAATATAATACTATAGAATATAGATTTTTTATTCAATAAGAAAAAATAGTGTAGTTATTTATTAGTAAACCCAAGTAGAAAAATGATATAAGACTATTGGTTATAGATTGAAGAAGTAAACTACCTCGGCAAGCCCACGAGGCATTTATTAGGAAAAAACATTTCGATTTCGGGCTAAGCCTCGCAGTATGTACATCTCGATTATCGAGCAAAATTTCAGAAATCGTTAACCAAACATCAATATGAAAATCGAGCTAGAGCAACATATAGCCCCTCAATTAATTTCGGTTCTTGAAAAAATTCATGACCCAGAAATTCCTGTGTTATCTATTATGGATATGGGAGTGGTCAGATTTGCCCAAATAGTTGACGGGATTGTTCAGGTAAAGATAACTCCAACCTATAGCGGATGCCCTGCGATGGATGTTGTTGGAGATGATATTGTAAAAGAATTTAAAAAACAAGACATAGAAGCCAATGTCTCTTTGGTATTATCCCCAGCCTGGACGACCGATTGGATTACCCCAAAAGGAAGAAAAGCATTAGAAGCATATGGTATTGCAGCTCCATTAGAAGAAATATTAGATAAAGAAGCCTTACTAGAAAATAAGAAAATAGTAAAATGTCCACAATGTACATCTACAAATACAAAAATGATTAGTCAATTCGGATCTACAGCTTGCAAAGCATTATTTAAATGTGAAAACTGCCTGGAACCTTTTGATTACTTTAAATGTTTAAAATAATAAATATGCTGGGACTTAGAACAATAATATACAAAGTCAGTGACTTACAAAAAGCAAAAGAATGGTATGCCAGGGCTTTTGAGACAAAACAATACTTTGATGAGCCTTTTTATGTAGGCTTTAATATTGGAGGGTATGAACTAGGCTTATTACCAGAACAAAGCGATGCTAAAGATAAGTCAGATAATGTACTTTCTTACTGGGGAGTAGATGATATTCATAAAACATATCAAAAACTTATTGAATTGGGAGCTACAGAATTTGAAAAACCAACAAATGTTGGAGGAGAGTTGATGGTAGCTTCTGTAAAAGACCCCTGGAATAATAGTTTCGGAATTATTTACAATCCTGAATTTAAAATAGAAAAATAAATATGCCTTCAATAGAATTAAAAATTGATACCAGTATTGCAACAATACAACTCAACCGACCAGAAACATATAACAGTTTTAATAGAGAAATGGCATTAAAACTACAAACTACACTGGATGAATGTAGTAGTAATGATGAGGTCAGAGCAATTGTTTTAATAGGCAATGGTAAAGCTTTTTGTGCAGGTCAGGATCTTAAAGAAGTGACCTCACCAGAACTGAACCCTGGTTTTAGAAAGATATTAGAAGAACATTATAATCCAATAATTCAAAAAATAAGAACCATAGAAAAACCAATAATTGCAGCAGTTAATGGTGTAGCCGCTGGAGCCGGAGCCAATATCGCATTAGCCTGTGATATTGTTGTAGCCTCAGAAACAGCTTCATTTATTCAGGCATTTAGTAAAATTGGATTGATTCCCGATAGCGCAGGAACCTTCTTCTTACCCAGATTGATTGGTTTTCAGAAAGCCTCTGCACTGATGATGCTAGGAGATAAAGTATCAGCAACAGAAGCAGCACAATTAGGAATGTTGTACAAAGTATTTTCTATAGACACCTTCGAAGAAGAAGTGGGTAAATTAGCTATAAAAGTTGCTCAGATGCCAACAAAAGCATTGGGACTGACTAAGAAACTCCTGAATCAATCTTTGATAAATAATTTAGAAGAACAATTAGACTTAGAATCTGATTTACAAATAGAAGCAGCAGAAAGTAACGATTATGCAGAAGGAGTTCAGTCTTTTATAGAAAAAAGAAAACCGGTTTTTAAGGGGAATTAAATTAAAAATGTAAAACCTAAGAATGTAAAATAATAAATGTAAAAGTATGATCACGGAATGAATTACTTTACACCTTAGCATTTTACAGTTAGTATTTAGAAAATTTAAGAAAAGTGAAAGGCATATAAGCTGTATTTAAATAACATTATATCCTTTATCATTTTACGTGTAAACTTATGAATTATAAAGTAGCAATAATAGGATCAGGAACTATGGGCAGCGGTATTGCGCAGGTAGCAGCTACCGCAGGATGCGTCGTCAAAGTATTCGATACCAAACAAGAAGCACTTGATAAAAGCAGACATAGTTTAGAAAAAATACTTTCTCGATTAATAGAAAAAGGAAGGATTGATGAAGTAGAAAAAAATCGAATACAGTCGAATATAGTATATGTTGATCAATTAAAAGAGCTGAGTCATACAGATCTTACTATAGAAGCGATTATCGAAGATTTAGAGGTTAAGAAAAAGGTATTTTCAGAACTAGAAAAATATATTTCTAAGGATTCAATCATTGCATCTAATACATCGTCATTGTCTATCGCTTCCATAGCATCTTCTCTACAAAACCCAGAGCGTTGTATAGGCATTCATTTCTTTAACCCGGCACCCTTAATGAAGCTGGTAGAAGTAATCCCGGCAGTACAAACCTCTCAGGATACAGTCAATAAAGTTGTTGGTGTAATCAAAGAATGGAACAAAACGGTAGCCATTGCAAAAGATACCCCAGGGTTTATCGTGAATCGTGTAGCAAGACCATTTTATGGAGAGGCGTTAAGAATTTATGAAGAAGGAATAGCAGACATCATAACAATTGATACGAGTCTCAAAGCAATTGGAGGCTTTAGAATGGGACCATTTGAGCTGATGGATTTTATTGGAAATGATATAAATTACACTGTGACAGAAACTGTTTTTAAAGCTTTTTATTACGATCCAAGATATAAACCTTCCTTTACGCAAAAAAGATTATCCGAAGCAGGATATCTGGGTAGAAAATCAGGAAAAGGATATTATGAATATGACGAGAAAGGTATAATACAAACGAATACTTCTGTAGCTAAAAAAGATACAGAATTAGCCCAATATATTTTTAACCGAGTACTAGTCATGCTAATCAATGAAGCAGCAGACGCCCTATTTTGGAACATCGCTTCTGCAGAAGATATAGACAATGCAATGACCAAAGGAGTAAACTATCCAAAAGGACTATTAGCCTGGGCAGATAAAAAAGGAATAGACTGGTGTGTAAATAAACTCGATAAACTATATAATGAATACCATGAAGATCGCTACAGATGTAGTCCCATACTAAGAAGAATGGAACGAGAGAACAGAAGATTTTTTAAATAACGATTACAGATGTTGGGTTGTTGATTTTACAAGTAAAAACTCAAAAAACAACAATAATTAATTCCCAATTATTTTTTATGAAAGGAAATGTAATACCCCATAAAATGCTCAGTCAGGATCCCTTCGCTCAGTGGTTAGGAATCGAAGTATTGGCAGTAGCAATAGGAAGATGTAAGGTGGGGATGGTGGTGAGAAAAGAAATGCTCAATAGTATGGGCAAGGCACATGGTGGCATATGCTATAGTCTGGCAGATACCGCCTTTGGATTTTCTGCCAATACACACGGTAAATATGCTGTTTCTATAGAAACATCAATCAATCATATAGAAGCATTAGAAGAAGGAGACTATCTAACTGCAGAGGCAGTAACAGATATCGCAAAAACAAAAATAGGATTTAATATCGTAGAGGTAAAAAGAGAAGATCAGATAGTAGCACTCTTTAAAGGAGTAGTATATAGAACCAATAAAGATTGGGAAGAATGAATGTATAAAATCAAAAAACTGAAAAATGTAAACTAATAAATGTAAAAGTGTGATCAGGGAGTGAATTACTTTAGATTTTTACAATTAGCATTTGATATTTAAAATTTAAAATTTAAAATTTTGAAAGAAGCATACATAATAGACGGAATCAGAACGCCAATAGGTAGTTATAAAGGAACCTTATCTTCCATCAGAACGGATGATTTGGGCGCTTTAGTAATTAGAGAATTAATAAAAAGGAACCCTGAGATCCCAAAAGAAGCCTATGACGATGTGATTATGGGATGTGCCAATCAAGCAGGAGAAGACAATCGGAATGTAGCTAGAATGTGTTCACTACTGGCAGGATTACCTTTTTCGGTTCCAGGAGAAACAGTGAATCGCTTATGTAGTTCTGGATTATCCGCCATTGTACAAGCAAATCGCGCTATTAAAGCAGGAGATGGAGATCTCTTTATTTCTGGAGGTGTAGAAAATATGACAAGAGGCCCCTATGTAATTGCAAAACCGTCTTCAGCATATGGTAATGATGCTAAAATGTATGATTCCAGTTTTGGGTGGCGGTTTGTAAACCAAAAAATGCACGAATTATACGGCACAGATGGGATGGGGAACACCGCAGAAAATCTGGTAGAAAAATATAAGATCTCCAGAGAAGATCAAGATGCCTTTGCCTATTGGAGTCAGATGAAGGCAACCAAAGCTCAGGAATCAGGAAGACTGGCAAAAGAGATTACTGTCGTAGAGATCCCGCAACGCAAAAAAGAACCAATCTCATTTTCAAAAGATGAGTTTATAAAACCCAATACAACAAAAGAAGTTTTAGGGAAACTGCGCCCGGCGTTTAAACAAGAAGGCAGTGTGACAGCAGGAAACTCATCAGGATTGAATGACGGAGCTGCGGCAACCATCATTGCATCAGCAGCTGCAATCAAAAAATATAACCTCAAACCAATAGCCAGAATCGTAAGCTCAGCAGTAGTAGGCGTAGAACCAAGAATTATGGGGATAGGACCTGTTCAGGCATCTAATAAAGCATTAGAAAAAGCAGGAATTACCATGAATGATATAGATATCATAGAACTCAATGAAGCATTTGCTTCACAAGCCCTGGCTTGTATCAGAGCCTGGGGGTTACAAGATGACGACCCCAGAATAAACCCTAACGGAGGATCCATAGCCATTGGTCATCCACTTGGCGTAACCGGAACAAGAATTGCGTACTCAGCAGCACTAGAACTAAAAGAACAAAATAAACGTTATGCGCTGATTACCATGTGTGTAGGAGTAGGGCAAGGATATGCCTGTATAATAGAAAAAGTATAGAAAAACCAGCTAGAAATGCCTGATCAATGATGGGGAACGCTTGATCGATGAAGAAGAATGAATGATCAACGAAGGGGAACGCGTGATCAATGATGGGGAACGCATGATCAACGAAGGGGAATACATAAACCTTGGTAGAAAATAAAATAATGGAACAGTATAAGAATTGAATGTAAAAACCGATTAAGCCCCTTTTTTGAAGATTAGAAGATAGATATGAAAACATTAGAAAGCTACATAAACGGAAAATGGACAACTGGTTCAGGAGAAGGATTAGTAATGCACGATGCCGTCACAGGAGATCCAATAGGATTGTCAACAACGCAAGGGCTTGATATTCCCGAAGTGCTGCAATATGGTAGAACCAAAGGAGGAGAAGTGCTGAGAAAAATGACCTTTCAGGAACGTGGAAATATGCTGAAATCATTAGCACTATACCTTACCAAAAGAAAAGAACAGTTCTATGAGTTAAGTTATCGTACAGGAGCAACTCGTATCGATAGCTGGATAGATATAGAAGGAGGATTTGGTAATCTTTTTGCCAATGCATCCCTTCGTAAGCTATTCCCCAATCAATCCTATCACGTAGAAGGAGATCCTATTGATTTGTCCAGAGGAGGAAGATTTATGGCACACCATATTTTAGTACCTAAAAGAGGAGTAGCAGTACATATTAATGCCTTTAATTTCCCCATTTGGGGCATGCTGGAGAAATGCGCAGTAAATTGGATGGCAGGAATGCCCGCCGTAGTTTTACCAGCACCACAAACCGCATATTTAACAGAAGCAGTCGTAAGAGTCATTGTAGATTCTGGAATGTTACCAGAAGGAGCGCTACAATTACTAAGCGGAATGACTAAAAATATTTTGGATACCGTGCTTTCTCAAGACGTAGTAACATTTACAGGCTCTGCCCATACAGGAAAAGTATTAAAAGCACATCCCAGACTGATAGAAGAATCAGTGCCCTTCACTATGGAAGCAGATTCATTAAATGCAGCTGTTCTAGGAGAAGATGCAGTACCAGGAACACCAGAATTTGAACTATTCATCAAAGAAGTTAGAAAAGAAATGACCGTAAAATCCGGTCAGAAATGTACTGCAATCCGTAGAATTATTGTGCCATCACAATGTGTTGAAGATGTGCAAATAGCTCTGGGAAAACAACTGGACAAAATTAGTATTGGAGATCCCAGACTAAAAGAAGTAAGAATGGGAGCCTTAGCAAGTAAACAACAAGTAGAAAGTTTTAGAAATAACGTATCCGAGATAGCAAAAACAGCGCAAATCGTATATGGTGATCTCGATAAAATAGAAGCCATAGGCGCCAATGCTCAAAAAGGAGCATTTGTATCTCCTATATTATTAAGAGAAGATACACCTTTTAAAAACACAAGTGTTCATGAAATAGAAGCCTTTGGTCCCGTATCTACTATAATGCCATATGACACATTAGAAGAAGCCATTACCTTGGTACAAATGGGTAAAGGATCATTAGTATCATCCATATTTACCTATAATGATCAAATCGCAAAAGAATATGTAGTAGGAGCAGCATCACATCACGGCCGTATATTAATCGGTAACCGTGAGAATGCAAAACAAAGTACAGGTCACGGCTCACCATTACCAATGCTCACTCACGGAGGACCCGGTAGAGCAGGAGGAGGAGAAGAAATGGGAGGAATGCGTGGGATCAAACATTATATGCAGCGATGTGCAATACAAGGTACACCCACAACACTGACCGAAGTAACAGGAATCTATCAGGCAAATTCTAAGTATAAAGAATCAGACAAACATCCATTTGCATATCATTGGGAAGATATCCAACCAGGAATGTCTATAAAAACACACAAACGAACCATAACAGATACCGATATTATCAATTTCGGAAATCTAACCTGGGATCATTTTTACGCCCATACAGATATAACCTCTTTGGCAGGAAGTATTTTTGAAAAACGTACCGCTCACGGATATTTTATGCTCGCAGCAGCAGCAGGACTATTTGTGTATCCTAATAAAGGTCCCGTAGCAGCAAATTATGGATTAGAAGAATGTAGGTTTTTAAGACCTATATACCACAACGACACCATATACGTTAGATTAACCTGTAAGCAGAAAGTAGACCGTGACCATAGAGGAAAAGAATTACCAAGCGGTATCATAAAATGGTTTGTTGAGGTCTTTGATCAAGAAGATGAATTGGCTGCAATAGCTACAATTTTAACGATGGTACAAAAAAAATCACCATTTGTACAAATAAATCGAGCAAATATTGAAGGATATTTAGCAAAGCTAAATGAAGATACCAAAGCTACGTGGGGAGTAATGACCGCTCAGCATATGATAGAACATGTAGAGAAAACAATACGGATTGGTGCAGGAGAAATTCAGGATTTCGAAATAGCAACACCAGAGAAGTATATAGAAAAGGCTCAGGAAATGGTGTACAATCATAAGCCTATGCCAAAAGGGCACAACCATCCTTTAATGAAAGAAGGAACGCTGGAAGAACTAGCCCATGAAAACCTGGCGGCAGCCAAAATAAAGCTGTTAGAGGCAATGGATGAATTTGAAATTTATTTCAAAGAAAACCCGGAAGCGATAACTAAAAATGCCGTTTTTGGAAACATGAATAAATTTGAATGGGATTTGTTAAATGTAAAACACCTGAATCATCATTTTGAACAATTTGGATTATTAGATTAAAAGTAAAACCATAAAATATAAAAGTAGATAAGCTGTACCGATACGTTTACTTTAGACTTTATAATTTTTTGTTTAAAAATTTATGATAGTAAAAAAAAAACAAATGAAGAATACTCAAAAATATGATCTTCAAAATAGATTGGTAAAGTTTTCATCTAGTATTATTTTGAATGTAAATACTTTGAAAAAGAATTTTGCGTCAGAACATTTAACTAAACAATTAATTCGTTCAACAACGTCTGTAGCTCTAAACTATGATGAAGACCAAGGCGTTGAATCTAAAAGAGATGTTATTCATAAAATGAAAATATGTCTTAAAGAATTGAGAGAGTATCAAGTTAATTTACACATATTAAAAGAATCCAAACGAATACAGGATTTAGATAATTTTGAAAATAATTATACAAGAGTGTAAAGAACTGGTAGCAATCTTTACGTCAAGTATTAAAACATCGAAGACCAAATAATTAAATGTGAAACCGAAAAATGTAAAATTAAAAATGCAAAAGTTATCAAAGAAACGACGATACTTTAAAATTAGTCATTTTACATTTAAAATTTAATATTTATTTTGACACAACCATACGTAAACATAACGACAGAAAATGGAGTAGGAACCATTGAGTTTTTTCATCCCGCACATAATTCTTTGCCTGGTGATATTTTAGCTAAGTTGGCTAGAACCATTACAGAAGCAGGAGATAATAAAGAAATTAAGGTCATTGTCCTAAAAAGTGGTGGCGATAGAACTTTCTGTGCAGGAGCCAGCTTTAAAGAATTGATCAATATAAACGATGCAGAAACCGGTAAAGTATTTTTCTCTGGTTTTGCCAATGTGATTAATGCCATGCGTACCTGTCCAAAATTTATCATCGGACGCGTACAGGGTAAAACTGTAGGAGGTGGAGTTGGCGTTGCATCCGCTACAGATTATTGTATGGCAACAAAATTCGCTTCTATCAAACTAAGTGAGTTAAATGTAGGAATAGGACCTTTTGTTGTGGGACCAGCAGTGGAGCGTAAGATAGGACTATCAGCAATGACCCAAATAGCTATTGATGCTAATTCTTTTTATGATGCAGAGTGGGCAAGAGATAAAGGGTTGTTTACCAAAGTTTTTGAAGATATAGAAACGCTAGATATAGAGGTAAAAGAATTTGCGGAGCATTTATGCACGTATAATCCCGAAGCGATGAAAGATATGAAGAAGGCATTTTGGGAAGGAACAGAACATTGGGATACACTATTAGCAGAGAGAGCGATCATAAGTGGCAGGCTGGTATTAGGTAATTTTACCAAAGAAACATTGAAGCGATTTAAGTAAAATGGGAAGTAATCAGAAATATGATTTGCAAGAAAGGCTCGTTAAGTTTTCTGCAAGTATTATTCTTAATATAGATGGTTTGAATAAAAGTTTTGCTTCAGAACATTTAACTAAACAACTAATTCGATCCTCAACTTCTTCAGCTTTAAATTATGGGGAAGCGCAGGCAGCAGAATCAAGAAAAGATTTTATTCATAAAATGAAAATATGTCTTAAAGAATTGAGAGAATCTCAGGTTAATTTACAAGTCCTAAAGGAAGCAGAATTAATTAATGATTTGGATAAGTTTGATGAGATTATACAAGAATGTAAAGAATTGGTCGCTATTTTTACTACAAGTATAAAGACATCAGCTACCAAGTAGATTTGCTATTTAAAAGAATGAAAAACCGCAGAATGTAAAATAATAAATTTAAAATTTTGATAGGAGATAGCCTTACTTTGAACTTTTACATTTAGCATTTACTATTTACTATTTAAAAGAATGAAAAACCGCAGAATGTAAAATAATAATTTTAAAATTTTGATAGGAGATAGCCTTACTTTAGACTTTTACATTTAGCATTTACTATTTAAAAGAATGAAAAACCGCAGAATGTAAAATGATAAATTTTAATAGGAGATAGCCTTACTTTAGACTTTTACATTTAGCATTTACTATTTAAAAGAATGAAAAACCGCAGAATGTAAAATGATAAATTTAAAATTTTGATAGGAGATAGCCTTACTTTGAACTTTTACATTTAGCATTTACTATTTACTATTTAAAAGAATGAAAAACCGCAGAATGTAAAATAATAATTTTAAAATTTTGATAGGAGATAGCCTTACTTTAGACTTTTACATTTAGCATTTACTATTTACTATTTAAAAGAATGAAAAACCGCAGAATGTAAAAT
>NZ_VTZU01000010.1 GCF_008370685.1 Aquimarina sp. RZ0 | reverse complement strand
AAATGATAATTTTAAAATTTTGATAGGAGATAGCCTTACTTTAGACTTTTACATTTAGCATTTACTATTTACTATTTAAAAGAATGAAAAACCGCAGAATGTAAAATAATAATTTTAAAATTTTGATAGGAGATAGCCTTACTTTAGACTTTTACATTTAGCATTTGATATTTAAAAGAATGATTTATAGTTTCAAAGGATACATACCTGTAGTGCATAAAAGTAGTTTTGTGCATCCTCTGGCAGCCGTAATTGGTAATGTGATTATTGGTGAGAATTGCTATATAGGACCAGGAGCTGCCATACGAGGAGATTGGGGAGAAATTATTTTGGAAGGCGGAGTGAATGTGCAAGAGAATTGTACAGTACATATGTTTCCCGGAAAATCAATAAGATTAAAAGAAAGTTCGCATGTAGGTCACGGAGCAGTCATTCACGGAGCCAATTTAGGAAGAAACTGCCTGATTGGAATGAATACTGTAATTATGGATGATGCAGAAATTGGAGACGAATGTATTGTAGGAGCTATGTCTTTTGTCAAAGCAGAATCTGTTTTTAAGAAAAGAAGCCTGATTGTAGGAAATCCAGCAAAAGTAATTAAAGAAGTGAGTGATGAGATGATCCAATGGAAAACTAAAGGAACAGCTTTATATCAAAAACTACCAGCAGACTGTTTTGAGTCGCTACGAGAAGTAGATCCATTAAGAGAAGTGCCTGAAAATCGACCTTTTCAGAAGGCGTTTTATAAAACATTGGAAGCATTTAAAAAGAAATAATTATTGTTATTTATGGAGTTCTTGAAATAAGAAAAATGCATAAAAATAATAACTAACTAACATTAGTTAATTAAAATGACAAAAATAGAATTAAAAATGCCCAAAATGGGTGAAAGTATATCAGAAGCGACTATTCTTAATTGGTTAAAGAAGGTAGGTGATCCCGTAGAAGAAGACGAGATAATTCTGGAGGTGGCAACAGACAAAGTAGATTCTGAAATACCATCACCTTGTCACGGTATTATTGATGAAATACATTTTCAACCAAACGAGGTGGTTGCCATAGGACAAGTAATTGCTGTAATTAATTCTGCTAAAAGCATACAGGAAAGTGTTATCCAGACAGAACAAACCGAGCCTATAATGCACAAAAAGTCAGAAGGAGAACATATGACAAAAACTTCTGATTTTCGACCTTCAGCTTCTGGATTGAGTACTATTTTTCTTTCTCCGCTTGTAATTAGTATTGCTCAAAAAGAGAATCTTACCATAGAAGAAGTCCAAAGTATTTTGGGTACCGGAGATAGAGGTCGTATTCGTAAAAGCGATGTAATGCTTTATCTTAAAAACAGGAAGTACTCATTGCCAAGTAAACCACAATCACAGGTTCTTAAATCAACCTATAAGGCACCACCGATTTCCTATATAGAAGGCAAAGATCGTATCGTAGAGATGGATCGTATGCGCACTATGATTGCAGATCATATGGTGTACTCTAAACATACATCACCTCACGTAACTAGTTATATAGAAGTTGATGTGACAGACTTAGTCAATTGGAGAAATCAGGTAAAGCATCAGTTTTTGGAAAAGCACGGTGAGAAATTAACTTTTACTCCCATTTTTATAGAAGCCGTGTCAAAAGCAATTCAGGAATACCCTATGATTAATGTTTCTGTGGATGGGACAAACATTATAGTGCATGAAGATATTAATATTGGGATGGCAACAGCACTACCCAGTGGCAATTTAATTGTTCCGGTAGTAAAAAATGCTGATGAAAAGAACCTGTTGGGCTTAGCTAAAAATGTAAATCATTTAGCAAATAGTGCAAGAAACAATACACTGAGACCAGATGAAATAGGGGGAAGCACTTTTACAATCTCTAATGTAGGAACTTTTGGGAGCCTGATGGGTACTCCTATTATTAATCAACCAGAAGTAGCCATATTGGCATTAGGAATTATTAAGAAACGTCCCGAAGTCATCTCGACAGAAAAAGGTGATGAGATCGCAATCAGAAGTATGATGTACCTATCATTATCTTTTGATCATAGAGTTGTTGATGGGTTTTTAGGAGGTTCATTTTTGAGAAAAATAGGAGATGAGTTAGAAGCTTTTGATATCCAGAGAGAAATATGAATGCCAATGAAAAAGATCGTCTTTTAATTTGATAAGATATAAATAATAGAAATGTGTTTTTTAAAAAACTATGTGTTACAAAACTGTATAATAAATGCGCAAGGGATAGTAGCGGTTACCCCACAGTATTGTCATACTGAGCTTGTCGAAGTATAGACAATACGAGGAGTAAAAGTGGATAGCCCGACCCAGAGGGATGCGCCCAATGCAATAGTTAAAACAAAAAATAAGATGAAACCGAAAATAAAAATAACAAGAACCCCAAATTCAAAAATAAAGGATATTGATTTTGATACGATTCCTTTGGGAACAACTTTTACTGATCATATGTTTATCTGTGAATATGCTAATGGCACCTGGAACAATCCGAGAATTGAACCTTTGGCAATGATCCCTACACATCCTGCAGCCATGGCTTTACATTATGGGCAGGCAATTTTTGAAGGTATGAAGGCGACCACAGGACAACACAACATGCCACTACTATTTAGACCTGAAGAAAATGCGAAACGTTTTAATCATAGTGCAGCAAGAATGGGAATGCCATTAGTTCCCGAAGAATTATTCGTTGAAGCAGTAAAGCAAATTGTTACTATAGAGCATCATTGGATTCCACCTCAAGAAGGAAGTGCATTGTATCTACGTCCATTTATGTATGCTGATGAACCTTTTATTGGTATGCGTGCAGCAACAAATTACAAGTTTATTGTAATCTGTTCTCCTGCAGGACCTTTTTTTACAAAAAAAATCAGACTGTATGCAGAAACAGAATATATCCGTGCTGCAGACGGTGGAACAGGAGAAGCAAAAGCAGCGGGTAATTATGCGGCGGCTATTTTACCCACAGAGAAAGCAAAAGCAAAAGGATTTGATCAGGTATTATGGCTTGATGCTGATGAGCATAAATATATCCAGGAAGTAGGTACCATGAATATCTTTTTTAAAGTAGAGGGCAAATTTATTACTCCAGCAACTAGTGGATCTATCCTAAAAGGGATTACCAGAGATAGTGTAATCACATTATTAAAAGATAAAGGGTTTGAAGTAGAAGAGAGAGCAATTACTATTGATGAAGTTATTACCTATTTTAAAGAAGGAATTTTGGAAGAAGCTTTTGGTACAGGAACAGCGGTAGCAATAGCAATGATCGAAGCAATAGGATATAAAGATCAATTGATTACCTTATCTGATGAAAATCCAGTAAGTCGGGATGTAAAAAAATCTTTAGACGAAATAAAATCTCAAAAGAGAGAAGATCCTTTTGGTTGGATAGTACCTGTAACTATAAAAGAGATCGTAGGATAAGATGAGTTGATAATGTAGAGTTATACGATTTTTTAAATCACACAGCAAAAATTGGAATAGATGTTAGCAGAAAAAACAATAGCAAAAGAGATATTACAAAAGGCATTTATCACGATGTGTACTGCCAAAAGTATGACAGCCTTGTATGAAGAAAACTTTAAAACTGTTTCTAAATATGTACATGCGACCTCCAGAGGACATGAAGCTATTCAGATTGCTGTAGCAATGCAGTTATTACCTCAGGATTATATGTTTCCGTATTATAGGGATGATTCGATGTTATTAGGAATTGGGATGCGACCCTATGACCTGATGTTACAATTGTTGGCAAAAAAAGATGATCCATTTTCTGGAGGAAGAACATACTATGCGCACCCAAGTTTAAAAGATGAAGATAAACCAAAAATTCCGCATCAATCTTCTGCAACGGGTATGCAGGCAATTCCGGCAACGGGAGTAGCATTGGGTATGCAGTACAAAGAACTTGTAGGGATCAAGTATAGTATTCAAGACGATTTGAGCAAGAGTAAAGTAACAAAACAGACGATGGCTGCACCTCTGGTGGTATGTTCGCTGGGAGATGCATCTGTTACAGAAGGTGAAATTTCAGAAGCATTCCAGATGGCAGCGCTAAAACAATTACCAATAATGTATTTAGTACAGGATAATGGTTGGGATATTTCTGCAAATGAAGCCGAAACAAGAGCGCAGAATGCCTATGAATATGCCGCAGGATTTCATGGATTAGATGCTATTACTATTGATGGTGCTAATTTTGCAGAAAGCTATCTGGCAGTAAAAGAGGTGATAAAAACGATACGAGAAGAACGCAGACCGATTTTAGTACATGCCAGAGTACCTTTACTAAACCACCACACATCCGGAGTGCGTATGGAGTGGTATCGTGACGATCTTGAAGAAGCACGTTCACGGGATCCATATCCAGTATTAAAAAATCAATTATTAGAAGCCGGTTTTACCGAAAATCAATTACTTACGATAGAAGTTGAAACCAAAAATACAGTAAAAAGAGATTTGCAAGAAGCCTTAATGGCAGAAGATCCGAAACCAGAAGATTTATTTACTCATGATTTTGCGCCAACGCCAATTACAGAAGAAATAGGGGAACGGTGTCCAGCGAATAAGAAAGAAGTTGTCATGGTAGATTGTGCACTTTTTGCCGTAGAAGAATTAATGAAAAAGCATAAAGAATGCTTGCTCTATGGCCAGGATGTAGGAGGGAGACTGGGAGGTGTGTTTAGAGAAGCAGCTACATTAGCTCAAAAATTTGGTGATGAGCGTGTTTTTAATACTCCTATTCAGGAAGCTTTTATTATAGGATCCACTGTGGGAATGTCTGCTGTAGGGTTAAAACCAATTGTAGAGGTACAATTTGCGGATTATATTTGGCCAGGATTGAATCAATTGTTTACAGAAGTCAGCAGGTCTTGCTATTTATCAAATGGGAAATGGCCAGTTTCTATGATTTTGCGTGTTCCTATTGGTGCTTATGGTAGTGGAGGACCATATCATTCGTCATCTATAGAATCTATCATTACAAATATTAGAGGAATCAAAATAGCATATCCAAGCAATGGAGCCGATCTAAAGGGGTTGATGAAAGCAGCATATTATGACCCTAACCCTGTAGTTATATTAGAGCACAAAGGTTTATACTGGTCAAAAGTTAAAGGAACTGAAACGGCTAGAACTATTGAGCCTTCAGAAGAGTACATACTGCCTTTTGGCAGGGCAAATATTGTGCAGCGTATTTGGGAAAATGATGAAAAGGAAACTATTACTATTGTGACCTATGGAATGGGAGTACATTGGGCACTAAATGCAACTAGAGATATGCAGGAAATTATTGAAATTATCGACCTACGTACGTTATACCCACTGGACAAAGAAACTATTATGGAATCCGTAAAGAAAACCAAGAAATGCCTCGTAGTAACAGAAGAACCAACAGATAATTCTTTTGCAAGAGCACTATCAGCCAAGATACAAGAGGAATGTTTTAGATCATTAGATGCTCCGGTAATTACAGTTGGTTCAGAAAATATGCCTGCGATTCCACTAAATAGTACCTTGGAGGAAACTATGATCCCTTCCACAAAAAAAATTAAAAACAAGATAGCAGAATTATTGAGCTATTAGAGGTGTTCTCTTTAGAATAATAAATAATAATACAGTAAGTTAAAACCTACTTATTTTGTTATTCTAAATGAAATAAATGCTAAAAAGCATATTTTTTAGATAAAATACACATTTTTATTTGGTAGAATGAAAAATACTCGTATCTTTACAGTGTACTAATGAAATAGTTCTTTCATTTCCCCCAAGATGAAAGTTATTATAAAAAGTGAGTTTTAAGTTTAGAATAAGCCCCTAAATTAAGATGATTTGTGTGAAGAAAAAGAGCGTGGAGACGCTCTTTTTTGTTTTTTATACTTGTCATG
The DNA here is from genome assembly GCF_008370685.1 of Aquimarina sp. RZ0. Lineage (GTDB taxonomy): Bacteria > Bacteroidota > Bacteroidia > Flavobacteriales > Flavobacteriaceae > Aquimarina. The sequence continues at coordinate 110,766 of NZ_VTZU01000010.1, read as the reverse complement.
AATTATACGATTTGTGATTAAAAAATTCGTATAAATTCATTGAATTATTTTTTCTTTATGCAAGGCAAAAAAATCAAGCATAGCTATAGCTACGGTTTATTTTTTAAACGAAGTAGAAAGGAAAAAGAAACGATGAATATGCGAAATTTTTAGTTATAAATCGTATTATACTCGATTTCCTTTTTGAATCGTCTGTAGTTTTTAGCAAATCACAATGTAGTATTAATATTACATTATCGGGTATTAAATATATTTTTAAATGCTAAAAAGCATATTTTTTAGATAAAATACACATTTTTATTTGGTAGAATGAAAAATACTCGTATCTTTACAGTGTACTAATGAAATAGTTCTTTCATTTCCCCCAAGATGAAAGTTATTATAGAAAGTGAGTTTTAAGTTTAGAATAAGCCCCTAAATTAAGATGATTTGTGTGAAGAAAAAGAGCGTGGAGACGCTCTTTTTTGTTTTTTATACTTGTCATGAATTATACTCGATTTCCTTTTTGAATCGTCTGTAGTTTTTAGCAAATCACAATGTAGTATTAATATTACATTATTGGGTATTAAATATATTTTTAAATGCTAAAAAGCATATTTTTTAGATAAAATACACATTTTTATTTGGTAGAATGAAAAATACTCGTATCTTTACAGTGTACTAATGAAATAGTTCTTTCATTTCCCCCAAGATGAAAGTTATTATAAAAAGTGAGTTTTAAGTTTAGAATAAGCCCCTAAATTAAGATGATTTGTGTGAAGAAAAAGAGCGTGGAGACGCTCTTTTTTGTTTGTACTTCAAAATAAAAAAGAAATATAGTTCTGACTTAGTATTCTTCTTTGTCTAAACAAGAAATTGCTACTTTTCATTCGAGTATTTTTAAACTGTTTTCTAGTATTAAAACCTAACTAAGAATTTATTTTTTTCAAAATCCCAAAAAGTTCATTCCCTTTTCTTTCTGGAATTGAGTTGTAACATTTCTCAAAAACAATCACTTCAAAATAATCTTGTAAGTACGACAAATATAAATTCTTATTACCGCCAAAAGGGCGTTTTTCTATATCATCCTTCAAAGGAATATCAAACCATAATCCTATTAGTTTTCCCTTTGAACTCAAAATAGTAGACATTTGCGAAAAATATTGAATACGTTTTTTTTTAGTAGGTAAAAAAGAACAAAAAAAAGTTTGTTCTATTATTAAATCATATTCGCCTATGTGTGCAAAAAAATCTTCACAGATTAATTGAGAATTAGGAAAGTTAGGCACTCTTTCAGCAAAAGCTATCAATGGCTTATCTGAAATATCCATAACAAAAACATTGTTGAATCCTTTGCTAAATAAGTATTCTGCTTCATATCCATTTCCTGCACCAGGAATAAGTATTCGAATGTCCTTTTGAGATATCTGATCGATATATTCTTTGATAGGCGTAGATATATACCCAATGTCCCAGCCAGTTCGATTGTCATCATAACGTTTTGTCCAGTATAACCGTTCTTCTGATTGATTCGTATTCATGTTTTATATATAAGATAATTTAAAAAGGACAATGATAAACGAATATGTTATTGTTTTTAGACCATATGTTTTATCCTTAAAGCCAATATACTTATAAATTTGATTAAGTATTATAGTAACCTTCACACATTTATTATGAAATTAAAATACGTACTCTTATCCTTTATCACTGCTTTTGCCATATCTATTGGATCTGCGCAGTTGTCTGTAGAACATTTTGAACCACCCACAATTTTAGAAAGTAAAATAGACTATGAATTTAAGGTGAAATATACGTCAGATAGAGATATCAAGATTTTTTTTGAGTTTAAGAAAGCTCCAGATCAAAGTTTTGGGTTTAAATCTACGAATATAGGCCCAGGGGTTGATCAAATTATCACCGTTCCCATTACAGCTCGAAGCCTGCCTACAGAAGGTGATGATTATTTTATTAGAGCTTATTTTTTTGAAAATGATGCTATTGTAAGTGGTACTGTTACGGATGTGACAGGTATTGAGATGATCATTAATGTAGCAGAGGACAAAATAGATTTTGCTCAACCACCCTTAAAACTTTTTAGCCAAACCAATTATAACATTGACTTAGCTTATGAAGCTATTCAGGAAAGAGACCTTGTATTTGAATTTTGGTCTACAAATGGTCTGTTGGGAGAAACAAGAAAGACTGTTCCTGGTGGGGCTAATACCGAGACTATGTTGCTGACTTTGAACGAGGCACCTCCTGTCGGAGATGACTATTTTTATAGAGCTTTTGTCGTGCCTATAGGAGAAACAATTTCTGCTGCAACAGCTGCAACTGATAATTTTGCGGGAATATCAGTCTTTGATTTTTTAGGTGATCCTTGTAGTGATGAAGTCGAAGAAAAAGATGGTCTGGTAATTATAGAAGCAGAAGATTTTAATATTACAGGTACAGATTGGCAGCGCAAAACAGAAAAGACTCAATATACAGGAATAAGTTATTTAGAGTGGTTAGGGAATGATTTTTTTGGTGATCCAGGTAATGGAGTGATTGAAGTAAAAATAAAAATCACAAAAATAGGAAAATATCGTTTTCAATGGAGAAACCGTGTTGGGTTTGGTTTAAATGGAACAGAACATAATGACAGTTGGTTGAAATTTCCTGATGTTCCCCCTGAGGATTTTTATGGAGAGAAAGGAGATGGATCAAGGACATATCCCAGAGGATCTGGACTTACACCTAATCCTGCTGGCGCAAGTGGTGAGGGGTGGTTTAAAATCTATGCCAATAGTATAGATTGGAATTTTAACGCTTCTACTGGTGATAATGCTGATGGCAGACCTGTTTATGTAGAATTTGATGTCCCGGGAGTATATACTTTACAGATTTCTGGAAGATCAAAAAATCATTTAATTGATAGAATTGCATTACATAATGATGCTTCGAACCCAACAAGTTTAAATAATATAGTGTCAAGTTGTACAAGTGTACTAGGGGTATCAGATAATGATTTGAGAAATTTTGGGATTGCGGTCTATCCCAATCCAGTTGAAAATATATTGTTTGTGAGTGGATTAGGGTTAGGAGATAAAGTTGATCTTATAAATATGATAGGTCAGATAGTAACCAAAGAGATTACTATCCGAGATACGGGAGTAAAAAATATTAGTACGTCAGATTTCGTCTCGGGCATCTATTTTTTAAGAGTTCATAAAAAAGGAATACAAAAGATTGTAATAAAATAATTATCAATAATGTCGTCTTAGTACAATTAAACCGAAACTACATCATTGATTATATACTTATTAATAGTGCGCTATAGTTTTCTTAAACTATAGCGCACTATTTTAATTACTTAGAATGCATATCTTTGTGGTCCTCCTCGGCGTATTTCTTCATTAGCATAGGATTCGAATTTTTTAAAATTTTCTCTAAAAGCATTGCTTAATTTGAAAGCTGTAGTGTAATAGGCTTCATCATTATTCCAGGTTGCTCTAGGACTTAATACACTTGTAGGAACACCAGGACATTCTCTTGGTTGGGCAACTCCAAAAACAGAATGTATGTGATATTTGTCATAAGAATACAAACCTAAATCACCATTTAATACAGCGCGGATCATAGCTCGTGTATACTCCAGTTTCATACGAGTTCCTACTCCATACGATCCTCCAGTCCATCCCGTATTGACCAACCATACATTTACACCCGCATTATTCATTTTTTCAATTAACATTTCTGCATATTTAGCTGGATGTAGAGGCATAAATGGAGCGCCAAAACAGGCAGAAAAAGAAGGAATAGGCTCTTTTACACCTGCCTCTGTTCCTGCAACCTTGGCAGTATATCCGGATATAAAGTGGTAAGCTGCCTGACTAGGAGTGAGCTTAGAAATTGGAGGCAATACACCAAAAGCATCGGCAGTTAGAAAGAAAACATTTTTTGGATTTTTACCAATAGAAGGTTCTTGTATATTTTGAATATGATGTATAGGATAACTTACTCTTGTATTTTGAGTAATAGAAATATCTGTAAAATCAACTTCATCATTACTATCAATAATTACATTTTCTAGAATAGCTCCTTTTTTAATAGCCCTGTAAATTTCGGGTTCTTTTTCTTTGGAGAGATCGATTACTTTAGCATAGCATCCTCCTTCAAAATTAAATATAGTATTTTCTTTTGTCCACCCATGTTCATCATCTCCTATCAATTTACGTTCAGGGTCTGTAGATAAAGTTGTTTTTCCGGTTCCCGAAAGCCCAAAGAAAATTGCAGTATCTCCGTTTTTGCCAACATTTGCAGAACAGTGCATGGGTAGTGAATTTTTATAGACAGGCAAAATAAAGTTTAAAGCAGAAAAAATCCCTTTTTTAATTTCTCCGGTATACCCGGTTCCTCCAATTAACACTATTTTTTTCGTAAAATTTAATATTGCAAAGTTGTGTTGGCGTGTACCATCAATGATAGGATCTGCCATAAAACCAGGTGCATTAAGAATTGTCCATTCTGGTTCAAAACGTTTTAATTCTTCTTCTGTTGGACGCAAAAACATGTTGTAAGCAAACATATTAGACCAGGGATATTCATTAATTACCCTTATGTTCATTCTATAATTATTATCTGCACAAGCATAACAATCACGAGCATATAATTCATCAATAGAATTAAAATAAGAAGTAACTTTATCATACAATATATCGAATTTTTCTGACTCAAAAGGGATATTAATTGATCCCCACCACACTTTATCATCACTTATGGAGTCTTTGACAATAAAACGATCCATTGGAGATCTACCGGTGAATTCACCTGTATTAATGGCTAATGATCCAGTAGAAACTTCTTGTCCCATACTTTTCTGGACAGTTATATTATGAAGCTCTGAAGGTGATAATTGAAAATGTATTGTATCGTTTGTGATACCGTATTGTTGTAATGAAATTGACTTTTTAATAGTGCCAGACATACCCATATTTATTTGCTTATTGATTTATATATTTAAAAACTAATAAATAATGTGGTGGAAGAAATCATTTATTAATTAGTAAATAAAAAACGTTCTTAATGTGGTTATAATAGTAAGCTAATAAAAATGAAATAATTATAAGGTCAAAGATATAAGTTTTCTGATAATATTTTGGATAAAAGTAATAGATATAGATTTTCAAAATTTTGAGAAATAGGATATCCATATCTTAGCATTTTTAATTCAACATAAGTAAGAATAAGATTACTTTTTTATTTTTTATTTTTTATTTTTAATGCTGTATTACATTTTTTTTAGATAAAGTGTGTAAAATTTTTGGAAAACAGAGAAATTATACTATCTTTACAGAGTAATAATGAAATAGTTCTTTTATCCTGCCCAAGGTGAAAATTATTATAAAAAGTGAGTTTTAAGTTTAGAATAAGCCCCTAAATTAAGATGATTTGTGTGAAGAAAAAGAGCGTGGAGACGCTCTTTTTTGTTTTTTATACTTATAATGTATGAATCTAATCCATTTCCTTTTTGAATCATTTTGTAGTATCCTTAATTAATAAGAAAGTAATATTAATACTACTATTTTAATTTTAAATGGTATTTTTAAATGTTAAAAAGCATATTTTTAGGATAAAATACACTTTTTTGTTTGGTGGAATAAAAAATACTCGTATCTTTACAGTGTAATAATGAAATAGTTCTTTCATCCTCCCCAAGATGAAAGCTATTATAAAAAGTGAGTTTTAAGTTTAGAATAAGCCCCTAAATTAAGATGATTTGTGTGAAGAAAAAGAGCGTGGAGACGCTCTTTTTTGTTTTTATATACAAAACAGCCTTCTCATAGTTCTTGAGTTTGTCAAATATAATGTTCTGATTAGTTGAGTAAAAAGAAAGATATCTCATCGTTACCATTAAAAATCCGCTATTATTGAACGTATTTCATCCATACTTTGGGAAATAGAAAAAGTGAAGATGAGTTCATTTAGTTAATGATTGCTTTTATCATTGATACCACATTAATATTTTTATCTGCAAAATTCACCTGTTGAACTTTAATTTCGATTATTTTTTTGACAGTAGATTTTATTATACTGGAAAAGAAATTATTATGCTATAAAACCCATTCTTTTCGGTCTGGAATTACTATTTAGGATGAATTCAATATTATTTTTTTTTAAAGTAGGGTGTTTTTGGATTCATATGTTTTAGGAATGAAAATTTTTAAAAACTAAAAACAAAAATCATGAAAAAAATCTTTTTATTATTCTTCGTGTCAGTATTAATAGCTTCTTGTTCATCCGATGATGATTCGGTATCAGTTAATACGCAGGACAAACTTATCGGTAGTTGGAATATAACTCAGCTATTTGAGAATGGAGTTGAAGAAATGTTAACCAGTTGCGATTTAAAAGATATGTTCGATGTAACGGCTGATCAAAAGTTTAAAATAACATCTTATGACACAATTAATGGTGATTGTACTATAATAGAAGAAACTATCGATGGTACATGGGAGAATATTGGGAATAATGTATATAAACTCAAAGAAGGAGTTGAAGTGGAAACTGCTATTGAAGCAAAAATTACGTTTTCTGAAAATACGATGACTTTTGAGTTCTCTGATGAAATAGGGGATGTTAAAAAAGTATATGTAAGAAATTAATTTTTTTACAAAAATATCGCTTACTCGATAATCAAGATGTAAAGGAGGCTTGCCTCGAAACCGAAACGTTTTTTTACTACATACCTCGGCTTACCCCGAGGTATTTAATTTAACAACAACAACAAAATCTATTGTGTATACAGAGAATAACTAGTGCCATTTGAGGACTAGTACAATTTTCCCTTACCGTATATTTAATACGATTTATAACTAAAAATTTCGCATATTCATCGTTTCTTTTTCCTTTCTACTTCGTTTAAAAAATAAACCGTAGCTATAGCTATGCTTGATTTTTTTGCCTTGCATAAAGAAAAAATAATTCAATGAATTTATACGAATTTTTTAATCACAAATCGTATAAGACCTAAATTGCAATAAAGTTCTTAGAAAATTTCACTCAAGAGAAAATACTTTTAAAACTAAAAGTCTTCTGTTTGAGTAAATTTTCCTGAAAAAAAGACATCCTTCTTCAGGATAGACAAGGTTTTTATTTGGTTGGCCTCGTTTGAAGTTCTTAAAAAATGATTAATTAAATTAGCTAAAACTTAAACCGTACGACTACATCTGGTGTAATACGTAGCGATTCATTCTGAACACTCTGTGTGATGAAATTAGAATTTTCAGTTTCGACATCTCTAAAGCTTTGACTGATAATATTTTTTCTGTTATATAGATTACGTAAAGATATTCCAATCATTCCATCCCATTTTTGTTTTGTTTTAAGACCAAATCGGTAAACTACAGAAGCGTCTAATCTGTGGTAATCTTTAAACCTACTAGAGTTAATGCCTTGAGGGGCAATTGTTGTACCATCCTCATCTTCAAGTATTTTGGTAAATGGTCTACCAGTAGCATAATTCCACCCGAGGGCAAACTCAAAATTATCAACGTTTAACGTCTGCGAAAAATTCAACACATGCCTTTGGTCAAAATCACCATTATAATATGAATCTTGAATTAATGGGAAAGACGTTAGAGTTTTACTTAGGGAATACCCAAGCCAGAATCTGTAGTTTTGTATTCTCTTTTTTAGTAAAAAATCAAGACCTATTCTTTCTTCTTGTCCATAAATTATATCAATATCATCAGGAGATACGATGTCTAATACATCATTACCGCTAAGCGATGAAATATCTCTTAATTTTTTGTAATACCCTTCGAGGTCAAAGTTCCATCCCTTATAAGAATACAATCCGCCCAAGGTATACTGCATGCTTTTTAAGACACGTATAAAAGGTAAGGGATCTATATTTGCATTAGACGAGGAGTTATTAGAAAGGATCCAAACGTTATCCGATACTGGAAGACTTGGGATGTCTTGATCTGCAGTATTAGAATTTAAGTAATTATTGAGTTGTTGATTTTTCAGCTCTGCAGAAGCAGTAATTCTTAATTTTTTTAATATTTCCATAGAGGAAAACATTCTGGGTTCTATAAAAAATGCATCGGCATTACTGATTTGTGATCCACGTAGTCCTATATTAACATATGTTTTGGGGGTTTTATATTTGTATTCTGAATATACCGTATTATTTACCCCATTGCCATTGATCTCATCCATAAACTCAATACTATTAAACGAACCACTATCTCTGCTAAAAATACTGTAAATAGTCTCGTTATAAGTGAATTGATACCCAATATCTAATGATTGCTGTTTGGCAATTGGCAGATGCAAAGAGTATTCTCCTCCAATATCTTTTACAATATTATCGATAGCAATTTCGGCTTTAAAACCAGTATTCAATCGATCTGCAACATAATTATACCGTTGATCATACGATGAGAAGTAAAAATTTATATTTTGACGAATATTTGCAGTATAATTTTTATCCCAATTAACACTAAAACCTATATTTCTAAGCTTTAGAATGTCCTGAACAAGACTTCTATCATTATTTACCTGTGATTGCACAACGTTGTTATTATTGAGTCTGTTTTCTGTAAATATGGAGCTTAATTTCAATGTATTTTTATTATTGGGATTCCAGAGAATTTTGAAATAACTATCAGAGTAGGAGAAATCATCGTCTCTGGATTGCCCCTCAGAAGTTTGCTCTTCATCAATATCCGGGATATTGGCACGTGTATTTTGGAATACTTTTCGAACCAAATTGTCATAAGTTATATTCTGATATATATCCGTTGTAGAGCGACGACCAGCGATCAGGACCCCAAGTTTTTTTGAGAGAGGTATTTTTACAAAAAGATCGCCATGAGTAAGGTTAAGACCTCCACCAGCCTTTATTTTTTCAGTAAGATCATCATCAGATTCAATGACAATAACTCCAGAAATTCTATCTCCATATCGCACACTGGTCCCTCCACGGTAGACCTTTACATTCTTTGTGATAAATGGATTAAATGTTGAGATTTGATTAAAAAAATGGCCACTTTGATACATCTTAATCCCATCCCAAAGAATAAGATTCTGAGATGGTGTACCTCCGCGAATATAAAGTCCTGCAGGATCTTCGGTAGGACTACTAATACCCGGCAATAATTGTAAGCTTTGTAATACATCCGGCTCGACAAGTCCAGGTAGAATTTTTAGCGTTTTATTTGATACATTGACAGATCCATCCTGATTTTTCTGAATTCCCTTAGTAAGATATTCTTTAACAACTACCTGGCTTAGGTTTTGAATATCAGGATTTAATTTGATAGTATCGCAATGTGTAGTCGAAAATTCAGAGACCTTAATTGTTCTAGCCTCATATCCTAAATATGATATAGAAATAGAATCCCAGGGATGCAATTGTAACTTGAAAATTCCTTCATTATCTGTAATATCTATTAGAGAGGTATTCTTAAGGATGTCTGCTTTAATTAATTCATAGCTTGATGCAGCATCGATGACAACACCACAGATATCAACCATAGTCGTGTTGTTGATTAAAATATAATCATTGTCACTTATTTTTTGTAATAAATAGGATGTTTGTTTTTCTATAATTTTTTGTAAAAAGGAAATAGATACATTTTCTGTTTCTATTTTTAACAGAATATCTTTGATTGCATTGACATCATAGGAGAAACTAAATTGGTATTGGTCATTAAATGCATCAAAGATTTTAGATAAAGATTGTTTTTTCTCTACATTAGAAATTGTTACTTCCTGAGAATAAAAATCTAACGGTACAAAAAAAAAGAGTAGAAGAAAAATTAATCTATTGTATTTCACTTATTTTTTAGTTCTATATTTTTAGTGTTTTTAAACACATAATTAATATTCATAGGCTCGAAACACGTTTTTAGAGCTTTCTCTAAATCATTGTGCACGAAAAACCCTGTAAATATACGTTTTACATCTATATTATTAGTGTTAATATTAATATCATATTGTCTTTCCAACTCGGCAATAAGCTGTAAAAGAGTTACTTGTTTAAAACTACTTTTGCCATTCAACCAGGTTGGTTTTTTACCTTTTATGTCCAGTGGTAGTAATGCTCCTTTGTCGCTGGATTTAACTCCTTTGCCGGGCGTCAATACGATACTAGCGTTCTTGTTGTTATTTACTTGTACTTTTCCTTCAAAGCAGTATACCTCTAAAAAGTGATCTCTAGTGAAGACATTGAATTCTGTTCCTAAAACTATAATATTTCCTTGATCAGTTTTAACCGTAAATTTAGATCCTTTTGCTACATCAAAGAATGCTTCCCCATTTAGTTGGATAACACGATCTTTCAAAAATGAGTCTTTATCATATTCTATTGATGAATCAGCATTAAGAGTAACTAAAGAATTATCCGGTAAGGTCCAAACTTTTGTTTCTGCCATTGACGTGTGTATATCAATAGAGGTGAAGTATACTGTTTTAATTCCTATTAATACTAATATAACTGCAGCAGCACTGTATAACCAGGTTTTTAATTTAATAACTTTTGTTGTAGAAGATCCTTTGTAGGTTTGATTATATTTTAATTGTTCTTTAAAATTTTTTTCTACATCAAAAATCGGTTGTTGAAATTTGTCTACACCTCTTATAATATCTTTATAAGCGAGATGATCTTTTGAATTCTCAAAAGCTTCCCTTTCTTCCTCAGAGAGGTCACCTGCTATCCAGCGACCGAGAAAATTATCCTTATCCATATCCATTGTGTTAAGTATATTTTGTTACATCCAATATAAAGAGCCTTTAATAACAATAGTGTTCAAATATTTCCTATTTTTTTCCTCAATATTGTTAATGCTAAATGCATTCTTTTTTCTACAGCTTTTACTGATATATCAAGCATCTCTGCAATCTCTTTATAGGTCTTTTTTTCGATTCGATTTAAAAGAAAGACTTCCCGTTGCCCATCTTTTAAATTTCCGATGGCACTATTTAGTTGATCCATAAATTCTTTTTCTTCCATCTGAAATTCCGGAGACTCATTGGTATATGTCTTTTGCTCAGTTGCTTTATATTTCAAAACTGTTTTTTGATGCACATAATTATTAATAGATGCATTATTTGCGATTTTGTACAAAAAGCTTTTTGCTGCTGCAAAAATAATTTTAGAACAGTCAATCCATAGTTTGGCAAAACTATCTTGTACAATATCCTGTGCTTTTTCCATATCTCCATATTTATAATAGAGGTAATAACATATTTTTTCCGCATGTTCACGATATAATTGCTCATACACTTTTTCTTCGCAAACATTTACCAGATTCTCAGGCATTTTTAATGGTTTATATAATTATACAATGGTTATTCTGTGTAAAGCCATCAAATTACTATTATTACTAATTAATATCAAATAGAATGCAGCTTTTGTATAGTCATATGATTTTATTTTATGAAAATCACACGAATTCTGACAGAATAGATTCATTGTTTGACTATTTATTATGAGTTTATTAAAAAACTTCCTTTCTGTGTTTTTTGTACAACAAAGTTCATATTGATTCTAATACGATGTTTACTATAGGTTTATCATTACATTTTTTTTATATAACTATTTAACTTCTTATTTCAGTAATTAGTTATGAACTATAAAAGTATCTAAAATATTATTCCCTCCAAGATGTATACTTTTTAATACAGAATATTGATAACCAATTGTTTGTTTTTTTAGAATTTAATAGTTTTATTGTTTCATAAATTTTGCATTTTTCTTACCAGGAATATCCAATTGAGAATTCTAGTCGATACCCCAAACCGTCTGCGCCTTTAATATTAGAAACAGAAGTTAAATAGTCCACACCTCCGGATGAACCGATGGTAAACCCTCTCTTAAAAATCCATTGATACCCCATTTTTATCACTCCTCCAATCTGTAGAATATTAAAATCTCTATCTTGTAATAGCGGTGGTCCAGTATAAATAAAATATGAGTAGTTTGCCAGACCCCCCCCACTTGTAAACCATCCATCTGGAGCATTTTTATGTCTTGACAGATAATATCTGATTTCAGTTTCCAGAAATACTCGATATTCATCCATTGATACCTTAGAATTTAAATCATACTCATTATAATTAAAAGCAAGTAAAGAATTAAGTGAAATTTTTGGTTTTAATACACGTTCATAACTCACACCTATTTCGCCACCTAAAATTGATAAGGGAGTTGTTCGAATACTGTTTTTATATTTCACTCCTTTATTTCTATTCTTACCAGGTGTATTAACCTCTTGAGCAATAGATGTGATGGTTGCAAATACCATAATGGTAATTGTTAAAATTACTTTTTTCATACTTTTTGCTTTTTCATATCATAAAATTTACAGACCTAAAACAAAAAGAAACCAAAATACCCTACCAGGAAAATGATTTTTTTCAAAATCATCAATTGTTTATGAAATTTATTTTTATTTAACTCATAAACAATTGTAAATAAGTATTATAATGTGTAAAAACCGAAGCTTATTATGCAAGATGTTACTATATCAGAAACATTCGCCTTGGATTGTTATTATAGGTAACAGAGTCTAGTTTTAGTAATAAATACAATAATTACCTTCTTAGAAATATATGGAGTGGTGGCAGAGATATACTTAGAAAGAAGTCTATCTAAAAAAAAATAAAATATTCTAAAATTCACGTTAAACTTATTTAGACTTATTACTAATAGTTTATTTTCGCGCTCATTATTACCTGTTTTTTTTATTCTTAATGCACCTAACTCTATTATGAAAAAAAGTAATTATACTATTGTTCTGTTTTTAATGACTGTTCTAGTAGTTTCAGCTCAACAAACAGGCTCAATAAAAGGGGGAATAAAAAATAAATTCGGTGAAATATTACCAAATATAACATGTACTCTTGAAGGAACTTCAAAAGGAGGTATTTCGGATCAGGAAGGGATATTTCTTTTTGAAAGAGTGCCCTTTGGGGCGTATGTATTAGTATTTCAGCATTTAAATTATTCATCCATAAGAAAGAAAATTATACTTAGTGAAAATGAACCTATTCTAAATTTGAATATCACTATGTTTACTAAAGCTTTTGATTTACAGCTGGTTGAAATTACAGGTCGTGAGCTCATTTCTTATAGAGATCAGAGCTCTTTTGACACAACTAAAACCGCTACAAAAATTATAGATATTCCGCAATCATTAAGTATCGTAACCAAAGAGGTGTTAAGTGATCAGGAATCTTTTATACAGGGTGATATAGCTAAAAATTTAAGTGGTGTAAATAGTGTGTCTTTTTACGATGCATTTACGTTCAGAGGTTTTGAATTGAGTTCAGAAACAAGGTCATTGATTAATGGTTTGCATACTGTTGGTTTTTTTGGGTCACAACCTTTGCTAGTGAATATAGAGCGAGTTGAGGTAATAAAAGGATTTGACTCAGCTTTATATGGTGATGCCAATCCAGGTGGTACGATGAATTCTGTGACTAAAAAGCCTTTATCAGAAGAACGAAAATCGGTTAGTTTTACAACGGGTAGTTATAGCACAAAAAGAGTAAGCTTAGATTTTACAGAGTCTTTAAGCGAAAGTAAATTATTTTTATATCGATTAAATTTAGGATATGAAAACTCAGATGATTTTAGAAATTTACAAGAGAACAAATCATATGTAATAGCTTCTTGTTTTTCTTTTTTGCCTGATAAAAATATGCGTGTCAATGTAGAATTAGTATGGACTAAACAAGAAGGAGAATTAGATAGAGGACTACTTATAGATGGTGCTTTTGGACCTAATCCAGTATTTGATTTATCGTCTGCTCCAACATCATTAGCGATAAATAAAGTGAATGATTTTTATATGAATAAATATGATTATATAAATGCATCATTGTCTCAAAAAATTACACATAATATAACTTTTAATACATCGTATCTTCATTTTAATTGGGAGGAAGATTTACAAGAATATAGAACTGCTAATGGTTTTGCCAGAAACAATTCTTTTGATGAGTTTATAAATAATAAGGTAGCCTTGAGACCTGATTTACGACAAAGAGAATTGTCTTCGTATAATATAACCCCATATTTCCTTTTTAATGATATAAGTACCTGTAAATTGAAACATAAAATTTTAATTGGGTATGATTATGTTCAACAGAAAGAAGAAGCAGGAGGTAGTCAATTGAGCGCAGATGGGTATAGATTAATTAATGGAGGAATAGGAAGTTTTGTTTTTGAGGATCAGGCTGATTTTGATGCGAATTCTGGAGATTTTCTTTTTGAAAATGATGGCGTACCCGTTCCTAATGTACCTCATTTTAACCTGGATGCCCCAGTATATGAATTGGCAGACTTGACGGATTATAATTTTAATAAGGCTTTTAATTTTCCAGTGACTAAATATTTTCCTCGTGGTATTTATGTTCTAGGATCAAATGAGTAAGGATAAATTAAAAATATTAGTAGGATATACTTTTTAATATCAGAAAATTAGATTGCGTACCTAAACAATTTATATAAAACATGGATCAAGAAAAAAAAACATCTCGTATTTCATCAATTGATATGTTGCGAGGCTTAGTAATGTTAATCATGTTAGTAGACCACGTTCGGGAACGGTTTTTCTCTCATAATGTGATTACAGACCCACTCACAATTCATGAAATTAGCAGTAGTTTGTTTTTTACCAGACTATCTGCTCATTTATGTGCTCCGATTTTTGTTTTCTTAACAGGATTATCTGCTTGGTTATATTCAAACCCTCAAAATAAACCTCCACGTTCTGCAACTTCTTTTTTATTAAAAAGAGGATTATTTCTCGTTTTGCTAGAAATTACATTAATTAATTTCTCTTGGTTTGGTGCATATCATACCTTGTATTTACAAGTTATTTGGGCTATAGGGATAAGTATGATTTGTTTGGCAGGGGTAAGTAGGTTACCAAGAATATGGATTGGAATTATGGGAGTACTCATTGTTTTTGGACACAATGCTTTATCTTTTATTTCATTTGAACCTACAGAAATAGGCTATTCTCTTTGGACTATTTTGCATGATAGAGGGTACCTGATTAACAATAGTATCATAAGTATTAAAGCTTCTTACCCTGTTTTGCCATGGATTGGTGTGATTTTATTAGGGTATTTTTCTGGACCTCTATATGCTAAGAGTATGATAGCAGCAAAAAGACAAAAAATACTAATTATAGCATGCATATCTTCTCTTACGACTCTTCTGATTCTACGAGGGTTTAATATATATGGAGAGACCCTAGCCTGGCAGGTTCAGGAATCTTTCTTGAAATCTGTTATGTCATTTTTGAACTATACCAAATATCCGCCTTCATTAGATTATTTATTATTTACACTTGGTATTGGTTGTCTATTACTCTATTGTTTTGAACGAGTTAATTATAAATGGTTACATATTGCAAAAACATACGGTTCTGCACCCATGTTTTTTTATATAATACATTTATATGTTCTCTTAGTTTTGTATAAAATTTCAATGTTGGTTTTTGGTCCGAATCAAGGAGATGTTTTTGGTGTAAACTACGTATATGAACTATGGTTAATTTCAATGATTTTATCAGCTATACTGTATTTTCCAACTAAAATGTTTTCTGATTATAAACGAAAGAGTTCATCAAAACTCATTAAATATTTTTAAAAAAACAAATAAATTTATGGTTAAAACATACATTGTATGACAAAAGTATTACCTTGGATTCGTTCTATACAAAAAAGGCTAATCAGAGGGAGTATCTGGATTTTGTTATACCATCCTGATTTGAATTTGCTGATAAGGTAAAACAGCTATTGTTTTATAAGGTAAATTTAGCGTAAGATAGTATAAAAGTTATACCATTATTTTAGATTTTGATTTGTAGTAGGGTGGTGGCTTTTACTCTTGGTTATTATTCCGGTAGAATGGAACTCATACTTTCTAATAAAAGTGTTTCTCAAAATTACAAAAAAATATTTTCTTTTTAAATGGGAAATGTCCTGAACTCACCTTTGGATGTATTACAAAATCAATATATTAGACAATAAATCATAAATCTAACTGCATGGATACTATTTCTACAATCGTTTTAGCCAGTTCTTTAGTAATCATAATGTTAGGAATGGGGTTGTCACTTGTTATCAATGACTTTAAGAGGATATTTATTTACCCTAAAGCTATTCTAGTAGGATTAACAAATCAGCTTATCATTGTACCACTAATAGGGTTTGTGTTGGCAACTCTATTTCCAGTACAGCCAGAAATTGCGATAGGAATTATGATTTTAGCAGCCTGTCCAGGTGGGGCAACATCTAATTTAATATCTCATTTAGCAAATGGAGATATCGCACTATCGGTTAGTTTAACGGCTTTAAGTAGTTTAATTACAATTATCACCATACCATTTATAGTGAATTTTGCTCTGTTATATTTTCTGGAAGAAGCGCAAACGATCAAATTAGATCCTGTAAAAACAATTACTCAAATTTTGGTAATTACTGTTATTCCTGTCTCTATAGGTATGTTGATACGAAAGTACAATGGAGATTTTGCTCTAAAAATGGTTAAACCTGTTAGAATTGCATCAGCAATTGTTTTGGCATTAGTGATTATCGGTATAGCGATCAAAGAAAAGGATAATCTGGTTTTTTATTTTAAAGAGGCAGGAATAATTGCATTATTGTTAAATATCATTACGATGGCAATTGGTTATTATTCTGCAAAATTATTTCGTGTTCATCACAAAGGTGCAATTTCTATTGGTATAGAGTCAGGAATTCAAAATGGAACGTTAGCCGTAAGTATCGCCGTGGTTTTATTAAAAAACACTTCTTTTGCCGTGGCTCCTGCGGTATATAGTTTGTTAATGTTTTTCACAGGAGGTATAGCTGTTTATTTAGGGATGAAAAGTAAAACCCTAAAAGCAAACTAGCTTCTAATAATCTAGCCTAAAATTGTCTATTCAAATTTGCTCTCTTTTGTTGATACTTCAAGATGAGTTCAATAAAAAGAAGCCGTAGCTAAGGATATTCCTTAATTCTTCTATTTTGTCTAAGCAAAAAATGACTACTTTTCATGTGAGTGTTTTTAAAACCGGGATGGTAAATTCATATGATTCTTTAGTGCGTTTTATTCTTTTATGAAGCTATAAAATCACGATGTTCTTACCGGATAAGCTGTATAACATATGATTAAAGTCTTAGTACTGACATTGATTGTGATATGTATTGAGAGTAATGATACGATTTATAACTAAAAATTTCGCATATTCATCGTTTCTTTTTCCTTTCTACTTCGTTTAAAAAATAAACCGTAGCTATAGCTATGCTTGATTTTTTTGCCTTGCATAAAGAAAAAATAATTCAATGAATTTATACGAATTTTTTAATCACAAATCGTATGACTCCTCTATACTTAGCTTTTCTGGCGGTCAAAACCTTTGCTTTGAGATTGTTTATGCCATTCTTCATTCTTTATTTTTTAAATTGTTGAGATATTGGGAATCGAACCCAAGACTCCCGCGATATAAGCGCGGTACTCTGCCACTGAGTTATATCTCATGTTGACAATCTGATAGGAATTTAACCTTTACCTCAAGAGTCAGAATCTTAAGTAGATCAAGTTGTAAGTCCTATAAAATTTCTTGTTGGTTTTTAGTGTATTTTATATTTAGAACCTATATTTTGGAATGTATAATCTAGGTAAAAATTTATCTATATCGATACGTTTTTATATGCTGGTCAGGAGAACTAGACTCCCGAAAATAAGGTAACTTATATAGTTCTTGTAGTTATAAGTTACATTTAAAAATAAAAAATCTTTATGACCATATATTTAGCAAACAAGAGCAGGTTTAGAGCATGTTTAAAAACAATGTAAACTGATTGTCTGTAGTTTGGCGTTCTGACGATACTTCAAATCGACAACATATCGAGATACGTTGCTTATTTGAAGTAAAGTCAAGGTTGTCAAAGTGATGACCAGCAGGCAGCATGGTTTTTAAACAAGCTCTTAATGCTTTGAAGTTTGTAATATTTCATATGTTGTATTTACATTTTCTGAATATTGGTTAAAAAAAACTACCACAATAAAAATGGTTTTGATTTTATATTTGTTTGTAAAAAAATGACATAGACATTATTTTTTAAAGTACTGTATATATTAATGTTTATTATGAACGTTTTGTTACTTAATAAAGTGTTAAAAAATGATATTCTTGTGATCTAATACAAGAGTAAGTGGTGGTGTGTAATGATATCATTAATTCACATAACACTATCAAAATTCCCTAGTATCCCATAACCTGTTAGTTTTAAAATAGTCAAGAAATACATTATGATAGTTTTTCGAATAAAAACGTAATCCATCCTGAATGAAAACAGAGTAAGCAAAGTTAATTTAATGTAAATTAATAGCGGGCACAGGTATTTTTTTAAAAAAATTCCCTGGTTTTGGATGCGTTAATAATTGGTTTCAAGTAATTGTTAGACGTTTTATCTTCGTTTGAACAATTACAAATTTAGAAATAGAAGATATTTTTGACGAGTAGTAATAAAAAATTTATTTAGTTGATTTTTCCCCTAATACTTTATTGTTATAAAATTGTTAAAATAATACAATAATATCAAAAAAGAGATCTTAGATTTTTTAAGTTCATATAAATAGATTTCATTACATCTAATTAACATACTGTTAACTTTTTTGCTATCCTGATTTACGTAATTTGAATAAGAAAATGTTAAGGAAAATAAGCGATTTATAGCATATTTCCTTGGTTTCATTAATCATTATTACCGTGTATTTTAAATAATTTAAAATAATAATAATAGTATAATAATGTAGCAAAAATACTAAACAACTAACTCTCTTAAAACTATAATATGATACCATGTAAACTCATCGCGGTTACTCCATGCGAGTACCCGGACAAGGATCTTCTATTTTCAATTTTAAAATTAAATACGGCATATGCTGTTCTTCATTTAGGGAATGACCTCAAGGTTGCTAATTCGGCAATAGAAACAATTTATAATAAAACTAAAAAAACTTTTGGAGTATGCTTCGGGGAAGAAGTGATGGAGGGAATAAAACTCACGGATCAGGTAGACCTGGTTATCTGCTCTGATCCTTCAAAAATCACCTTATTTAAAAATAAAAAGGTTTTTCTTCAAATAAAAAAAGCTTCAGATGTTATAGCGGCAGAAAAATATGGAGCCACAGGTATTATTATAAAAGGTAATGAGGGTGCAGGAATAGTGAGTAAAGAATCAAGTTTTGTGTTGTTTCAAAAAGTAAAAAAGCAAACAAACCTACCGATATGGGTACAAGGAGGAGTCGGGATTCATACAGCACCAGCATTGATAATGGCTGGAGCAGAAGGAGTAGTTCTGGATAGTCAGTTAGCCTTATTCCCAGAAAGTAGATTGCCACAAATGACCAAAGAGGTCCTGTATAAAATCGATGGAACAGAAACACAAGTTATAGATGGTTATCGTATTTTGAGAAGGCCCAATTCGCCAGAAATTCCTGAAACAGCTGGATTTTCAGATATAAAGCCATTACTAGGAAAGTTAGAAATTGATAAAGGCTTACTTCCTTTAGGGCAAGATATTAGTATTTCTCGAGACTTTGTTTCAAAATATAAGAATTTAAAAAAAATGTTTTTTGCATTAGATGAAGCTATTCACGGGCAGATTCGTCAGGCCAAAGCTGTTGTACCGATACGGCCTAATAATGCTTTTGCAAAAGAATTCAATATAAAATACCCTATTGCTCAGGGACCTATGACCAGAGTAAGTGATGTTCCAGAATTTGCAAATTCTGTAGCTAGTTCTGGTGGTTTGCCTTTTATAGCACTTTCTCTGGTCAAAGGAAAAAAGGCAATTGATATGATCGAGAAAACAAAAGCACTTGCCGATGGCAAAACCTGGGGAGTAGGTGTTTTAGGTTTTGCTCCAACTGAACTTAGAGAAGAACAGATGGGATATATAAAGGAAGCAAAGCCGCCTGTTGTATTAATTGCAGGGGGGAGACCGTCGCAAGCAAAACCTTTAGAAGAGATAGGGATCAAAACTTTTTTACACGTACCATCCACGAGTTTGTTGGATATGTTTATAAAAGAGGGAGCCACTGGTTTTGTTTTTGAAGGCAGAGAATGTGGAGGTCACGTCGGACCTTTATCAAGCCTTGTATTGTGGGAGCGTCAGATATCAAGACTACTAGAAGAAGACGATGTTGATAAATTTAATATCCTATTTGCAGGAGGTATTCACGATGATGTTTCTGCAGCAATGATATCCGTAATGGCTGCTCCACTCGCTGTCAAAGGAGCTAAAATTGGCGTACTCATGGGGACTTCTTACCTATTTACAGAAGAAGCTGTAAAAACAGGAGCTATACTAGAACAATTTCAAAAACAAGCAGTAAAATATAGTGATACTGTTTTATTAGAAACCGCACCAGGACACGAAACACGATGTTTGGAAACACCATTTGCAGATTTTTTTAGAGAAGAAAAAGAAAAATATATTAATGAAGGACTGGATAAGAAGGAGATATGGTCTAAGTTAGAACATCTTAATGTAGGGCGGTTACGAATTGCATCTAAAGGAATTGAAAGAAAAGGAAGCGCATTAGAAAAAATAGATACTGCAGAACAGCTATCTACCGGAATGTATATGATAGGTGAAGTAGCTTCTTTGCGTGATCAGGTAATTACAATGGAAGAGCTGCACGAGCAAGTAGCAGTAGGAAATAATATACTACTCGAGAATGCAGAACTTCCCGAATACCCAAAAACAAATAAAAAACCATTAGATATCGCCATTGTAGGAATGTCTTGTATCTATCCGGGAGCCAAAAATATAGACGAATATTGGAAAAACATTCTTCTAGGTAAAGATGCTGTAACAGAAGTGCCAGAAGAACGCTGGAATAAAGAGTTATACTATGATCCAAATGCTACCAATGGAGAAAAAACACCATCAAAATGGGGTGGGTTTATCCCAAGTATTGATTTTGATCCTATGGAGTTCGGAATTCCACCACAATCTCTGGCGGCAATTGAACCTACACAATTACTGAGTTTATTAGTAGCTAAAAGAGCATTAGAAGATGCCGGATATGCCGATCCTTCGGATGATAATGAAAATGTATCTGTCATTTTTGGTGCCGAAGGAGGAAATGATCTTGCTACGAGTTATGGTTTTAGATGTCTTTTTCCTCAATTGTTTGGAGAAATCCCCAAAGAACTGGATGAAGTGTTGCCTAAAATGACAGAAGATTCATTTCCAGGTGTTCTGGCCAATGTCATTTCTGGGAGAATCACAAATCGTTTAGACTTGGGAGGAAGAAATTATACAGTAGATGCTGCTTGCGCTTCTTCATTAGCTGCGGTAGATTTGGCTTGTCAGGAATTGATCCTCGAAAAATCAGATATGGTATTGGCAGGTGGAGTTGACTTACATAATGGTATTAATGATTACCTCATGTTTTCTAGTACCCACGCACTTTCTCGAAAAGGAAGATGTAAGACCTTTGACAAAGATGCAGATGGTATTGCACTGGGAGAAGGTATTGCAGTAGTAGTTTTAAAACGTTTAGAAGATGCTAAGAATGATGGAGATAAAATCTATGCCGTAATTAAAGGCGTTGGAGGTTCTAGCGATGGGAAAAGCTTGGGGCTTACCGCTCCCAGGCGTTCTGGGCAACTCAAAGCATTAGAACGTGCTTACGAGCAGGCAGGTATTTCTCCAGCTGATGTGGGATTGGTAGAAGCACATGGAACCGGTACTGTTGTAGGTGATAAAACAGAAATTAGTGCATTAACAGATTTGATGTCTCAAGCGGGGGCTATAGCCAATCAAACACATCTGGGGTCAGTAAAAACACAAATTGGACATACCAAGTGTGCAGCAGGATTGGCAGGGCTGATTAAAGTAGCGTTGTCATTGTACCATGGTGTGAAACCCCCAACCCTTCAGTTAGAAAACCCGAACCCTTTCTATAAACAGAATTCCAGTCCTTTTGCTTTTAATACAAAAGCAGGTCTTTGGAATGCAGAAAAACGTATAGCAGGTGTTAGTGCTTTTGGGTTTGGAGGTACCAATTTTCATACGGTGATAGAAGCAAATGAGGGTCATACGCTAAAACAAACAGCTTTAAAAGAGTGGTCTTCAGAATTATTTGTTTTTAAAGGAGAAACATACCAGGAGGCACTTTCTGTTCTTCAAAAAACCCAACGTTTATTGCAGGAAAATTGTGACTTGTCTCTTAAAAATATAGCTTTTAGTTTAGTAAATATCAATAAGAAACCTGTTCAACTGTCTATTGTAACTGGTGATGGTAAGGAGTTATTGAATACAATAACAGAAGTACTAGCCGGAAGAATTCCAGAAAACGTATATCAAACGGATTATAAAACTGGTAAAGTGGCTTTTATGTTTCCAGGGCAGGGCAGTCAACGTGTAAATATGGCACGAGACCTCTTTGTAGCATTTCCAGCAATGAGGGAACAATTAAAAAAATATTCCGAACTTGAAGATATTCTTTTTCCTCCAGAAGTTTTTGATCAGGATTCTAGGAAAAAGCAACAAGAAGCAATCAAAGATACCACGAATGCGCAGCCTATTTTAGGAATTGTAGATCTTGCTATTGCAAAGTTTATGAAATCCCTGGGGATTGTACCAGATATGATTGCAGGGCATAGTTACGGAGAACTACCCGCACTGTGTTTCTCTGGAGTGTTTACAGAAAATGATTTAGTAACTCTTAGTAGAAAAAGAGCCAACGCCATATTAGATGCAGTAGGAAATGACGCTGGCACTATGCTTGCTGTTAGTGCTGCCTTAGAAGATTTAGCACCATTTTTAGCAATTCATAAGGACATATATACTGTAAATATAAACTCGCCAAAACAAATAGTTTTAGCAGGAAAAATGGAAGCTATAATCACTTTTGAATCCGTATTAAAGGCTGAAAAAATATCAAGCAAAATAATCCCGGTAGCTTGCGCTTTTCACAGTCCTTTGGTTGCTGGAGCAAAAGAAAACTATCAAAAAATATTAAAAGATTTTACATTTGAACAAACTACAGTTCCTGTATGGTCCAATACCACAGCTTCTATATATCCTAATACTCCCGAAGAGATCAAAGAAAGATTAACAGAACATCTGGTGATGCCGGTGAAATTCTCAGAACAAATTACCAATATGTATGCCAATGGGGCAAGAATATTTATAGAAGTAGGTCCTGGAAAAACACTTTCTTCCTTGATAAGAGCAACTATAGGAAAGGAAGAAGTATTAATTAGTACAGAAGATAAAACAGTACAGGGGATTGATTATATGCTGAAAGCTATAGCAAAATATGTTGCTACCGGAAGACAGGTAAATATAGACCAGCTTTTTATTGACCGTGATGCATTAACAATAGACATCCAACATCCAGAGAAATATGCCAAAAGCAAAACATTATGGACTGTAAATGGTCATTGTGCTACTCCCGTGTATAGTAAAATACCGACACATGCTGGCAAACCAGTTATAACTCCATTACAATTAACAGGGCATTCGATAGCTCCGTTACAACCAGCAATGATTGCAGAAGAAGGGTCAAAACAGTTAGTAAAGGAATATCTGGATAATGTAAAAAGTATGGTTAATGCACAGCGTGATGTAGTTTTGGGGTATCTAGGTCAGCAAATAAATATACCTCAAACAAGACTGGATGATTATCCTGTAATAAATAATATTCAGAAGACAGTTTCAAAACCAAGTGCAGAAGCCATTCTTCCTGTTCAGCAAAACGGAAGCATTAAATTACCAACACTACATTCTCGCGAAGCTCTACAAGATATTTTACTGGATATTGTAAGTGATAAAACTGGATATCCTGTGGATATGTTAGGGATGGATATGGATATGGAGGCGGATCTTAGTATAGATTCTATTAAAAGAATGGAAATTACAGGAGCACTTAAAGAGAAGTTAGGAACACTACAATCACAAGGGAAAACAGAAGAACAGTTAATAGAACAATTAGCTAGCATAAAAACACTGAGAGGACTTATTGATTGGGTTCAGGAACATAGCAAGCAACCTTTGCCAGAAGTAACTACAAGTAATGTTTCTGAAACCTCTATTAAAAATGTACCTGTCGACATACAAAAAATACTAATTGATATTGTAAGTGATAAAACCGGATACCCGGTTGATATGCTAGGGGTAGATATGGATATGGAGGCAGATCTCAGTATAGATTCTATTAAGAGAATGGAAATTATTGGTGCTTTGAAAATCGAGTTAGGAGGATTTGGAGAAACCAATAAAGGAGAAGAAGAATTAGTGGAAGAATTAACAGGATTAAAAACATTAAAAAGCCTTATCAACTGGTTAGAAGAAAGAATCAAAGTTCCCGAAAACCAGGAAGTGTCGGTTCCCGTTACAAATGGTAGTAGGCAAGAAGCAGAGGTATCACCTACTGTTTGGACTCAAAACAGTATTCAGGAATTATTGATAAAAATTATTAGTGATAAAACCGGGTATCCAGAGGAGATGTTAGGATTAGAAATGGATCTGGAAGCTGATTTGAGTATAGACTCTATTAAAAGAATGGAGATAATTGGAGAGATAAGAATCCAGTTAGGAGGTTTTAACACTTCTAGCCAAAACGAAGAAGCTATCGTAGAAGAATTGGCGGGTATAAAAACTCTTCAAGGATTAGTTTCCTGGATCACAGATGTCATAGGTGCTGGCACAAAGCAAGAAGAAAATATACTTACTTCTACCAGAACCATTGCTAATGGTATTCCTACTAAGAAAGATGATAAAGAAAAATTGATGCGGTGGAGTTTTCAGTTAAAAACTCAGAAAGAGAATGGATTGCATAATAATGAGTTGAATCAGAAAAATTTTGCAATTACTGATGATGGAGGAATATTAGCCAGAACAATAAAAGCTACATTAGAAAAAAGTGGAGCCAATGTAACTATTATCGCTACGAATGATCAAGAATTAGACAAGTATGATGGTCTTATATTATTAGATATTTTTGCTGCGCCAGTGCGTCCTAAGATTACGGATTTTGTCTCTTTGGTAAAAAAGCTAGACGCTAAAAATGTACGTTGGATTTACGCGATTTCTGATCTAAAAAGTCACCTTAGAGTTTCCAAAGATGTTAAGATATTACGTAATTTTCAAGGATATTCTGGTTTTCTTAAAAGTTTAAATCAGGAATGGTCACAGGCAAACTGCCGTATCATTAATATGGAAAATAGCCTGATACCAGAGTCTACAGCTGCAATTGTTCAGGAAGAATTATTACTTAATGACAATCAGATAGAAGTTTTCTATAAAGAAGATGAACGAAAAATATTTGAACTCATCCCTACAGCACTGACTAATGGAACGTCTCCAGAAATAGCCCTCGATACTAATGCAGTAATTTTAGTGTTAGGAGGAGCACAAGGGATTACCGCTGAGATGATGATCCGCTTCTCTAATGAATATCCCTGTAATTTTATCCTAATAGGTAGATCTTCAGATCCGCGAAAGGTACCGATAGATCAGTTTACAAATCTAAAATCTAAAGAAGAAATTAAAAAAGAACTGATTGCTTTAAAAGTATTCAAAACACCTGCTGATATTGAAAAAGAAACTAATAAGATTTTTAAACGAAATCAAGTGCTTAATACCATACGATCTATAGAAGGAAATGGAGCGAGAGTGGATTATCATGCAATGGATTTGAGAGATGAAAATAATTTGGGTACTCTTATCAACGACCTGTATACATCATACAATAGGATTGACGGAGTAATACACGGAGCTGGTTTACTCGAAGATAAACTGTTTCAGGATAAAACCGAAGAATCTTTTGAACGTGTGTTTAGCACAAAAGTTACTCCGGTACGGATACTAGCTGAAAAACTTAGAGAAGATGTACAATTTGTTGTATTATTTTCTAGTGTAGCTTCTGTATATGGTAACAAAGGACAAACGGATTATGCAGCAGCAAACAGTGTATTAGACGAATATGCATGGGAGCTCAAAGAAAAACTAAAAGCTAAGGTTATTTCTATAAACTGGGGACCATGGAAAGGTGCAGGTATGGTATCCTCAACTCTAGAAAAAGAATATGAAAGAAGAGGTATCGCATTGATCCCATTAAAAGAAGGTATGGAAACCTTTATAAATGAGATTAAGTATGGCAGAGACAGTCAAGTACTTATTATGGCAGAATAATTTTTCTTACTAAACCTTATTGTTTTTATATAATGAATCAAAAAAATGATATTGCTATCGTTGGGATGTCTTGTATGTTCCCCGGTGCAAAAGATATACATACTTATTGGAACAATATCAGAAATAGAGTAGATGCTATTTCTGATGTTCCTGAAAATAGATGGGAAAGCAGGTATTATGATCCGTCTTCGACCGCTATAGACCGTTTTTACTGCAAACGTGGCGGATTTGTAGATAATTTGGCAGAGTTTGATCCCATCGAGTTTGGGATTGTACCTATTACTGTTCAAGGGACAGAACCAGATCATCTGATTACCTTAAAAATGGCGAAAGCAGCTCTGGAAGATGCCAGTGTATTTGATAAAAACACACCAACGGATAAGACCGGAATAATCTTAGGGAAAGGGAATTATCTGGGAACTGGGATCACCAGACTTGTTGAACAGCTCCGTACAGGAGAACATCTGGTTAATTTATTGAATTCTATTGCTCCGGATATAGCGCCTTCAGAAATGGAAAAAATCAGGAAGGGGTTTCAAAAGCAAACAGGTCGTTTTGGACCAGATACAGCTATGGGGCTTATTCCCAATCTAGCAGCTTCACTAGTGGCAAACAGATTAAACCTCGGTGGTACCGCATACACCATAGATGCAGCTTGTGCGAGTTCACTCATAGCGATAGACCATGCTGTTCAGGAACTTACAACAGGGCGTTGTAATATGGTTATTGCTGGCGGTGTACATTTATGTCAAAATGTAACCTTTTATAGTGTGTTTACACAGCTTGGAGCTTTGTCCAAGCAGCAACAAATAAGACCTTTTGACCAAAAAGCGGATGGCCTACTAATTGGAGAAGGCTGTGGAATGGTAGTACTAAAAAGACTGGAGGATGCAATTGAAGATGAAGATAGAATTTATGCTGTTATCAAAGGTACCGGGATCGCAAGTGATGGTTCTGCAACTAGTATCATGAGTCCCGCAGTATCAGGACAAACCAGAGCAATCAAACAAGCTTGGGATCAGGCAGGAATTGCTCCAGAAGAAGTAGGCTATATTGAGGCTCATGGTACTGGAACACAACTTGGGGATGCAACCGAAATAGAAACATTAAAAAATGTATTTGGGAACAGATCCGGAAAAATTAATGCTGGACTTGGTACCGTAAAATCGATGATTGGTCATACAATGCCTGCCGCAGGAATAGCAGGCTTAATAAAAACAGCCATGGCATTGTATCATGGAGAACTGCCTCCAACATTGCATTGTCAAACTCCCTTAGAAACTATAAAAGATAGCGGTTTTAGCATAATTTCTGAAACCAGAGATTGGGATCAGGAAGAACTCCCCAGACGAGCAGGAGTTAATGCATTTGGATTTGGAGGGATTAATGCACATGTAGTATTAGAAGGGTATCATACTTCAAAAAACAATACTAAAAAGAAATATATAACTCCAGCTACCTATGAAAAAGATGAGCTATTATTATTAACACGTGATTCATCGGAAGCATTGATTACTGCATTAGAGCAAGGAGATTATACTCTAGGCAAAGGCATACATCGACTGGCACTTTTTAATCCCACATTAGAAAGGATAGAAAAAGCGATCAAGATTGTTAAAAAAGGAAAAGCGTGGCGCAATCGTAATGATATTTGGTATACCTCATCCCCATTACTTCTGGATGGAGGAAAGTTGTGCTTTCTTTTTCCGGGTCTGGATGCGTTGGCTAACAATAGCGTAGATGATATTTATGAATATTTTGAGATCGAAAAAATTCATCACGCAGAAAGTTCAGAACTAGTAGAGTCGGGTGTCAGTGTCTTTAAAAATAGTATAGTTACAGATATTGCCTTAAAAAAATTGGGCATTATTCCTGATTGTATTGCAGGGCATAGTTTAGGCGAATGGATAGGATTCTACTCTGCAGGAATAGCAAATAGAGAAGCTGTACTAAAAATGCTATCAGAATTTGATATAAACACAATCAAAGTCCCTGATGTATATTTCCTGGCAGTTGGTGCAGGAGTAGATGTAGTAACTCCAATACTAAAAAAAATAGGGAATGTATACCTGACTCACGATAACTGTTTACATCAATCTATTATATGTGGAACAGAAGAGTCAATAAATGAATGTAAGAGATTACTACAGGATCAACAGGTTTTTAATCAAGTATTGCCTTTCCAGTCAGGGTTTCACTCTCCTTTTTTTGAAGATTTTAGTTA
This sequence comes from Aquimarina sp. RZ0, assembly GCF_008370685.1. Lineage (GTDB taxonomy): Bacteria > Bacteroidota > Bacteroidia > Flavobacteriales > Flavobacteriaceae > Aquimarina. Next base: position 82,325 of record NZ_VTZU01000010.1, on the reverse strand, counting down.
TCAATTAGAGGATAAATTAAATGTGCTCCAAAACAAATCTAGCATACCGTTGTGGTCTGCAACGACGGTAGCTCCATATCCAGAAGATATAGAAGATATAAGAGTCTTATCTATGGAACATTTGGTAAAACCAGTTCGTTTTAAAGAGTTGATCCAAACACTTCATCAGCAAGAAAATGTAAAAGCATTTGTACAAATAGGAGCGGGAGGATTAATTGGTTTTACAGACGATACACTAAAGGGAATGACATACTCAGGTCTTTCAGCAAATTCTGTAAAACGTTCAGGAATTAACCAATTACAGCGTGTGGTAGCAGCAATGTTTATAGAAGGGAAAGACGTAGATATTTCTTTTTTACATCTTAAAAGAAGAGAAAAGAAGAACCATAACATAAAGCTTCAACTTGGATTACCACTGGTAACAGAATTTGAAGCTATAGCCATTCCAAAACAAGAAATACTCGTTACAGAAAATAAAATTTCTAGTCAAGAAAACAATAAAAATTTACACCCTATATTACAAAGTTTTCATCAAAATTTTGAAGCTATACAAAGTGCACAAAAGGAGATTGCTATGGCGCTAACAAATAGCTTTGATACTGTGAATGAGCAATCTATTAATATCAATACTCATACTTTTCAAAACGAGTTATTGTATAAAGAATCCATTCCAGCAGATTTTGAACAGGCTGTAGAGCTTTCTTTAGAACGCTATCCGGACTTAATAGATCATTCGATGTATATGCAGAAATCAGGATGGCCTTATATAGGCGATAGGTTTCCGGTAGTACCGATGACAATGCTTATAGAACTTATGGCAGATGCAGTACAGCAGAACTTACCAGATTATAAGATTATAAGAATAGAAAATATTCAAGCATTTAAGTGGACAGATGTTACATCTCCTATACATCTAATATTGACAGGTTCCTGGAAAAATAGCGAACAAGTAAATATTCGCTTGGGAGATTATGCAGTTGCAAGTATTACGGTAGGTAAAGAGTTTGATAAACCTGCATTTACAACTATTGATGATATCGGTGTAAGGAAGCATATTCCTATCTCGGAAAAGGAGGTGTATGAAAAAAAATATATGTTCCATGGTCCAAAATATCAAGGGATCACAAAATTTATTGCCATGGGTAATAAAGGAATGAAAGCTGTAATTTCTAATGGTGGAGGTAAAGGCTCTTTATTAGATAATGCGGGTCAGTTATTTGGTTTATGGTGTCATCTTGTGATACCACACGATCATGTAGCTTTTCCTGTAAAAATAGAGAAAATTCAGTTTTTTGAAGCGTATACATCACAAAGCGAACCTCTGGAATGCACATGTCAGGTTATAGAAGAAACAGAAGATTTTTTGAGTTGTAGAATGATCTTACAACTGAACGGAACTCCATGGGCAATTATCGATGGATGGAGAAATAGACGCCTTGGTTTCAATAAGAAATTATGGAATACCTCTTTGTCTGTACTGGAGAACAAGCTTTCAGAAGAAATTATACCAAATGTTTTTCTATTTGAAGATGTCTATCGAAGAAGTTCTGCCTGGGATTATATAAAGAAAAAATATTTAAATATGCCTGAAAAAGAAGGCATGGAATCTTTACCGCTTTCTAAAAGAAAACAATGGTTGATGGGAAGAGTAGTAGCAAAGGATGCAGTTCGTGTGGGGCTCAAAAAAAACACTTTTCAAAATCTGTACCCCGCAGAAATTGGAGTAAAATCTACTTCGGATGGTAAACCCTATGTAATAGGTGAAGGTGTGAAACTTCCTGAAATGGAAATATCAATTGCTCACAAAGAAAAAATTGCAGTAGCGATAGCTTCTTTTCAAGGGAAGACCGGTATTGATATAGAAGAAATTAAAGACAGAGGGGCTAGTTTTCTGGAAGTATCATTTTCATTAGAAGAATTAAAATTGATTCCAGAAGGCGAAGATAGGTGGGAGTGGGTTACTCGTTTTTGGACTGCCAAAGAAGCTTATGGCAAAAGCTTAGGGTTAGGACTACAGGGGAATCCAAAAAAATACTGCATAACAGAGATTAATGGCACAGATCTTTACATTAATAAAACACAAATTAAAACTAAAAAACACAAAAACTTTATAATAGGATGGATATAATTAACCAACACACAGAAACTAAAGCTAGTATAGAAACCGAACTAAAAAAAATGATTGTAGAGGTCATAGGGGAAGATTTTATTACAGAAAATGAAATCAGTACAGAAGATACTTTTACCGATGGATTAGAAATGGAAAGTATAGAAATTGTACAATTTGCCGATCTGGTAAAATCTCAATATGGAGAAAAAGCAGATCTTACAACCTGGTTGTCAGATATGGGACTCGAAAAGATTATTGATTTGAAACTACAGGAAGTAATAGATTTTATAGAGCATGAGATTACGATGCATAACTAATTCTTTTTTAATCAAAATATAAAAAATGGCAAATATAAAAGTAAATGGGTTAAAATTGCACGTTCAGCAATTAAACCGAAAAGCATCAGAAACTATCATTTTGATTCCTGGATTATTAGGTAATGTGGCACAATGGTACTTCACTTTTGCACCAGTATTGGCAAAGAATTACCATGTAGTTATGTTTGATCTGAAGAGCCATGGTAAAAGTGAAAAAGGGAAAGGTGGTTTTGATCTTAAAAAAATGGCAGAAGATGTTCTGGGATTAATGAATGCTTTGGAAATCGAAAAAGCACACCTCGTAGGGTATAGTTTTGGAGCTCAAATAGCGTTAAAATTTGCTGTTATATTTCCAGATCGTTGCAATCAATTGATATTGTTAGAATCTCCCAGCCCTAAGCATTCCATGGTGTATCAGGTAATGGAAGAGCAAAATCTCAAAACATTAGAGGAGGTTAAACAACAACTTCCCGACATTGTAATGGGTAAAGTGAAAAATCAAATGGTAGGAGAAGGAAAGGTTTCTAGAGGAAAAACACGAGTATTGAATTCAATTATGGCAGTTTTCAAGCATCTTTGTTGGGAAACCACGCTTATTGAAGATCTGGATAGAGAAGAGGAGTTTGAAAATGAAGACCTGTTAATGATTGCTTCTGATACGTTGTTACTTTATGGAAGCGAATCTGATTGCCTGGACGAAGCAAATAACCTAGCAAAATGGATACCATCTAATCACTATTTATTAAAAGAAGGTGGGCACTGGTATCCCTTAGAAAATCCTGTAGAAGTAGCAGAAGATGTGAATAATTTTTTATTCAAGACATCAAAAAGTATTTTTTCGCAGATAAAAGCATTATAACCTAAACTAACACTATTAAATATGGCGAACTTCTTATTCGTTGTTCCCCCATTTTGGGGTCATATTAATCCAACCCTTAGTCTGGGGAAAGTTCTTAGCGAAGCAGGGCATGCCGTGGCCTGGGCAAGTATGATCGACATAGATCATCTAATTCCGGAAGGAGCAGTATGTTATAAGTTTCATCAAGAAGAGAAAGGTGAAGATACACTCGGAATGGCATATTTTGATGAGATAAAGCAGAAAGGGCAAGAGGTTTTTGGTATACAAAGTATCCAGTACCTATATGAAAAAGTTTTAATTCCTATAGGATTATATATGGGGAGGATTTTACCAGATATTATAGATGATTTTCTACCAGATGTCATTATTAACGATCATCAGGCTTTTGCTGGTGCAATATGCGCAGTTAGAAAAAACATTCCTTATGCTACTTCTATTACTGCTCCTGCAGCTATAAAAGCTTCTTTAGATTTCCCTAAATTTCTGGAATGGGAAACAGAACAAATTATTAATCTACAAAAAAAACTTGGGGTTTTTGGAAATAAATCAATAGCCTGTTCAGATCAATTGTCCTTAGTTTTTTCTTCTAAAGAGTTTTTGGGAACAGAAGAGTTTCCTGATTATTATAAATTTGTAGGGCCACTCATAGAAGATCGTCCCACGGATGCAGTTTTTGATTGGGAATATTTAAAAACGATATCACAACCAAAAATATTAATTTCTATTGGAACCATATTTTCAGCACCTTCAAAAAGAGATTTTTATCTCAAGGTAATCGATGCATTTAAGGATAAAAATTACCTGATTATTCTCGTTGCAGACCCGGATTTGTTTGAGCAGTGGCCTGATAATTTTATTGTTCAGGATAAAGTCCCTCAACTACAATTATTACCATACTTGCAAGCAGTAATCTGTCATGGAGGTCATAACACTGTTTGTGAGAGTATGGAGCAGGGGTTGCCATTAATTGTGCTTCCGATAGCATTTGACCAATCCCAGGTTGCCTCTAGAGTAGCAGAGTTACATATTGGAATTCGATTGAAATTTAAACGTTTGAAACCTGAACATTTATCGACAGCTTTAGAGAAAATACTAAATGACCCTGAATATGCTAAAGCATCCAAGAAAATTGGAGATTCGTTTCAAAAAGGTGGTGGACTCCCGAGAGTTCTGAAAGAGCTTGATTTACTCTCAACCAATAATTTTGTAAAAAATGATATTATATAAAAAAGGGAGTCTCATATGTTGTTCCTGATTCACAGACACGTCGAGGTGTCTGTTGAAGAAATTTATATCTTCATGAAAGAATAGAAGAATATTTGAAAATAATGAATTAGACCATTTCTGGTTTTAAAATACTCAGAATAAAAAGCAAAGTTGACTGGAGTAATTTTGAATCAGAAATGGTATTAGCTATGAAATAAAAAAGTATGTTGAATCGATTTCTTTTTAAGAGAGCCATAATCAATTTTATGATTAATATTATATTGAATTTTGTAATTCAGTTTTTTGCACTCAAGAATTATGAGGCGTTAAGAGTCATAGAAGGAGAGCAATCATTGGTCAAAGTATTTCTTCCTCTTGCATTCCTTTTACCTTTTTTTGTCACTATGGATTCTGTGAAACATGTATATAAAGAGGTTGAAAAAGGAAAATTACCATTTGAATTCATAAAGAATTTTAAATGGCTACGTTATGCCTTTAAGGTGAGTATTTTTAATGGGATATTTATATTATTGGTGGGTATAACTTGTTTTTTTCTATTGCTGATATCATTAGGGTATGATTTATTTTTTGAGAAAAATGGAGTGATTATATTTCAGGTTTCTTTAGCTGGTATTTTGGCCATTTTCTTTACCTATCAACCTGTATTTTTAATGAAAAAAAAGTTTTACTTGTACAAAAAATAAAGGCAAGTTACAGCCTGTTTTAAAAGTATACTTTATTTAATCAGAATTTATAAACAACTCACTTTTATTAAAGTGAGTTGTTTATGTATAGTGTATTCTATTTATGAAAAAAACGGTTTTTATCATTTTTATTCTTTGAAGTTGCTGTATCAGGATATAATGCCTTTGTCATAGCATTGATATACATAGTAATCCATTTTGTAAGTAACTGATGGATATTATTTTTTCTTTTTTCTTTGGTAGTAATAAGCTGTGTTTTCATGATGTTTAATTTTCATTGATGTATTAATTTTTAGGTAGTATTTTTTTTAAAAAGATTTTGTAATAAAATGTATTTCATAATTGCTGTTTTTTTTAGATGTTAATGAATGTGTTTTGTTGTTTCTGTCAGGGACTAAATTGTTGAGGTATTGGGAATCGAACCCAAGACTCCCGCGATATAAGCGCGGCACTCTGCCACTGAGTTATACCTCATTTTAGTAATCCGAAAGGGTATACCATATTGATTTGATATAAGTGCTGTCATTGAGAATCAAAATTCTGAACGTAACACTTTTATAATACAAGTCAGGTAATAGATCTATCGATTAAATATTGTTTTTTCCTTTTGTAATAAATTCAAAGAATGAATGGTATTAATAACTAGAGTTTCTATTAATCTAGAAGATTAAAAACCTTTAATTCGAATGCTTTGATAAAGGGAAAGTACATCGCGAATAGGTTTTTAAGCCCAAAAAGCTTGTTTTCTATACAAAACGGTTATCAGAATTTCAGTCAAACTGACGCCCTTGGAATTATTCGAAACTCAGGTTAATATATGTCAATGAACTATGCGCATAAAAAAAGGTGCCTTATCAGGGCACCTTTTATATCTTGCTATTATATATAAGTTATATTCTTATAGATATTTTGTTTGGATAAAAGATACCGTGTATGTTCACGCCCGAACAATATTCTCTTTGTTTACTAAAGAGGCGGGTCAGATTATGAAGTGAAATTGTAGGTGTCATTTTATTATTTTTTATTGTTATAAATAGTGCAATCAATATTAATTCCTGTTTTAATTCTGATTGCTATGCAAAGATCAAAACATTTTTTAAATCTCCAAACATTTTTTGATTTAAAATATTGACAATCAGTATATTGTGTTTAATTTTGAGCATAAGAATTCCTGTCAGTTTTTTAACTGATAGTGGATTTTTTGGCAACTATCTGCTTTTCTGATGCTTACTTTCCAAATACTGCTTTTTATGTGTCAATTAATTTTTATACATTTTTTTAAAATTTTTAATAAAAAAAGCGCCCATTTTATTGGGCGCTTGTAGTTTTATATAGTTTTTGTTTTAAATCACTTCATGTTTGAGGATTAAAACAGCTACAAAACGCCTGATTTCGATGGAACAATCTGTTTTTCCAACGATATTCACACTGATTTAACAGTGATTTAGGATTAATATGTGCTTTATTTATTGTCATTTATAGTGCAAATATGAGGGGAAGTTGTGATGAAATCCAAATTTTAAATAAAAAAATATTTAAAAAACTTCCAATGCGTTTTATACAGCCGCTTATTATTATATTTTTTTAGAAAAAGAATGGTGTAATTTTACTCGATAATCGAGGCTTAGAGCTTGTTTAAAAACCTTATTTCTGGAAAACAAATATTTTAAGAACCGTGAGGTTACTTCAAATTAATGTAAATAGCTCGATATACTCATCATTTGAAGTGTACTCAGAACCTCAAACTATTGATTTTCAATTTGTATTCTTTTTAAATATACTCTTAAATGCTACAGGAGGTTTGTCTCGAAATCAAAATGTTTTTTTCAATACATGTATCGTGGGCTTGCCCCGAAGTAGTTTACTAGGAATTAAGCATTACTTCTTTTATTTGCTTTACTACTTCGATATGATCCATCCCGAAATCTTTCCAGGCAAGATTGATTTCTTTCATGTCAATGTGTTTGACGATTGTTCCATATTCTTCTATTTTTCCGTCGATGGTAGGGTAACCTATTACATATATACTATCTGCTAACTCTACGGCCAGTTCGATATCGTGAGTGGAATAGATAACAGTATTATATTCGTGCGTTGAAGTAATTAAATTAAATGCGTTTTTGACATCCTGAATATTGCCAACATCCAATCCAGAAAACGGTTCGTCTAATACCATATAATGTCCCGAACATAAAATCTGTTCGATAATTGCTGTTCGCTGTCGTTGTCCTCCAGATAGTTCATTTGGATATTGGTCTTTTGCCTTTTCTAATCCCCATTCTGTAAGGTAGTCCATTATTTTAGAATGCTTTTCTTCTTTAGAAATATCTTTTTTGCGTAATGCAAACATGAATGCCTGGTACACAGTTTTATTTCTAAATAGTGTATATTTTTGATCAACAAATCCAATATCTCCTTCGTGCACTTCTTTGGCATCATTTTCTATTCCTGTAGTCGTATCTGCAATAAGTATTTTACCTGTAGTGGGTTTAACCAATCCCGTGAGTGCTCTGAATAGTGTTGATTTCCCTCTTCCAGAACGTCCTACTACAGCAATTATCTGACCAGTTACATTGTTTTCTCTAATAACATCTTTTTCCACAAAATTAATGTCCTTAATTACTATTTTATCACCATATGCAACACTTAAGTTTTCTACATAGAGTAATGTGCTTTCTTTGCTGTAATTCATATAGTTATATTTTGGAATATCTAAAAAATACTTTTCTTAAGTAATCCAGGACAAAATCTATCGAGAGTCCCACAAGAAGTATGACAATCTGTAATGCAATAATTCTCCCGTGATTCATGAATTTGTCCGAGTTTTTAATTAGAAAACCTAAACCGCCTGCTGCTACCAGTATTGATTCTACTGTAACCAGCATCATCCATACAATGGCAAGGTTTTGCCTGATAACCTCAATAACATGATCAATTCTACCTTTTATTACAACTTCCCATAATACTTCCCATCTATTACATTGTAAGGATCTGGCATGATCAAACTCTTCCTGATCAATACTACTGATCATACTTAGCAAGGATGTTGTCAGGTAGGTGCTCATAAACACTACTAGAACCCATACCTGCATGGTTCTGGCATCGTTGATTAAAATGGCAAGATAAAAAGTTATTCCGGTAAGCGGGAGGTATCTGCCTTTACTCAGAGTATTTGCTATTGGTTTTATGATAGGGATTGTAGATAAATATGTGAAAATTAAAGAAATAACTACTGCAATCAATATCGCTTTTAGACATAACCAAAGAGAACTAAAAATATGGACTACCAATCCTTCATTGTAGAGTTCTGTGAAACCTGTAAATACCTGTCCAGGAGAAGGAAACAAATGTCTTTCGCCCATACTGGAAATAAACCAGAATACGACTACTAATACAATCCAAAATAGCGTAATCAGTAATCGATTATTTCTACTGACTACTTCAAACGGTTTAAATAGATGTTTCATAATACGGTTTTGGTTATTAAAAAAAGCTGCCCTGACTGGATATACTTGACTTGTATATAATTCAGAGGCAGCTTTATGTGCTTAGCGAGTATTTATTTAAGCAAGGTAATAACGACTCGTCTATTTTTTGCTTTACCACTATTCGTTCCATTATTGGCAATAGGCTCATCTTCTCCTTTACCAATTACAGATTGGAATCGTGATTGCGGAATTCCTTTTTTTCTTAAGAAATTAACAACTGCCTGTGCTCTTCTTTGTGATAAGTCATAGTTAGATTCTGTAGAACCCGTATTATCAGTATGTCCTTCTAATCTTAGTTTAGTATCCTCAGCTTGTATGAGGAGGTTATAAATCGTCTCGATTGTTGCTGCAGAAGATGAGGATATATTAGCACTTCCTGTATCAAAATTAATATTCCATTCTCCCGAGGCCAATACTTCTTCAGCTTTTTTAGAATAATCTGCTTTATAGGCTGTACCCGCATCGATATCGTTTATGTTTTTTAAGAAATATAAATTCACTGCCTCGTCATAGGGTACAATTCTTTTTACGGATTCATTAAAACCAAATGGGTTTAGCTCACTCAGATAAGAAGATACCTGATTATAAACAGCCTTGTACCTATTTGTACCATCTGTTATACCGTAATACTGCATTACATCAGCATAATTGAATACTCTGGAGCCGCCCATATTATATTCGATACCATTTTTACTTCCTTTCTGACCTTTAAACATATCATACCAGTATTTTGGTGTTTCCAGATCATACGTTTTAGCAATCGCTTCGGATGCTCTTACTCTCCAATCATCATATTGTTTCATTTGATTAGAAGCGGTCAATGCTGATTTTAGAATATTACTTACAATCTCCGGATGTTTGATAGACCATTCTTTTACTGCGATTACAGTAGTAGCCATCTGATTATTAAATTCTTTGGTAGAAATAATATCAGTAAATCCACTTAGCGCATCAAAAACCATTTTGTCTCCAGGTGTCCAGGTAGCACAGCCATCTACTTTTTTATTAATGGTTTTTCCTGTCAGTTTTCCATTTTTAACTTCTTTTAGAGGAACTGTCCAGCCTGCTTTCTGAGATTTAATTAACTCTTCTGCGGATTTAATATAGTCATCATCCTGAGAAGGATAGAAGTTTACAGCATCAGGATCATAGGTGGTTACATCAGGATTTACTTTTAGGCCATTCGCAAATGCATAATTAAGTGCAGTTACCCAGTCACCATCACCTAATACAGCAGAAATCAAAGATCCTTTCATACTTTTGGGATCTACTTTCCAGCTTGGAGGACCTATCAGTTTATCCTCTCCGTAACTAAGTCCCACCGCACCTACTACCTGTACGTGATATTTATCTTTTCCAAACTTATCATCTAGTGCTTGTTGCATAGTACTGATATAGAAAGGTGCTCCATCTCCCATCATCATGATAGCAAATGCACTTTTGTCTGCATCCGGAAACTCTTCTCCACGATCAAACTCTTCTATAAATTTCATCTGCATATTTCTAAGCTCTGATAGCCAGTCCTGACGAATGATTTCTAGATTGACACCATTTTGTTCCATTAAAGAACCCTTGGTTGTTTTAGGCCCTCCATTAGACACGATTATACCAGATTGTGCATTCCAGGCATATGCCGCCATTCTTACCAACGGTTTCTTTTTTACTTCTCCCGAAAGACTATTGGATGGTAATCCTAATTTTTCTGAAGTAGTTACATTGTTTACTTCATTTTTATCTATATTTAATTCATCCAGTTGCTTAGCTTCTCCTACTCTTAGTCCCGGTGCGAAATAGTAGACAGCCCCAAGAATACCTCCTAACAAAATAAGTACAATAATCAATTCTGATAGTGTAGTTAATTTCTTTGTCCGTAAAATTTTACCCATTTTTTAATTTAATTTTTAATTAGTCAAACATATTACCAAAACCACCACTTTCTTGTTTGTCTTCTGCAGTAAGTTTATAGTTAGGATTATTATATTTCTTTGCTTCAGGAATAAAATCTTTTCCTGTCTTAATTTTATCTGCCAAGGTGTCTAATTGAGAATATAATTCATCACTATCTACATCATACTTAGAGGTCAATGTATCAATATCAGATAGGTTTTCTTGTGTTCTCGCAATATCAATAGCAATGGTTTCTGTAATTACATCAAGCGCATATTCCAGTTCCCAGTCCTTAGTGAATAGCATCGCAGACTTAGCACCATCTGTAGCTGCTCTTGCCGTTTTGGCAAATTCATATTCTTTTTGTAACATTTTTATGGTTACTTCAAAATCAGAAATTTTGATATCTATGGCAGTTCCTGCGAGCGTAAGTTTTCTATCTAATTTGCCCATTACGCTGGCTCTACTTCCATATTTTTGAATAAAGCTTTTACTCTGTTTAAGTTGGTGAGCAATTTGCTGAGATTGAGATAGTTTTTTTGCCAGAGCACTATGCAATTCTACATATTCGTCCGTATCTTTTCCTGCACTTCCTTTTTCTGCAACAATCGCTTCCATTTTGGAACGAATTTTTTCTGCATGTTTCTGTAGTGCCACTACCTGATCCTGAAAGTCTTTTGCTTCTTTTTCTGCTTTGTAGGCTTCATTCTCCATTCCATTCTTGAGTGCTTTAATCTTAGCTTTGGATTCTTTGAATATTTTTCTATTCTGAAGCATTTTTAATTTTTGATCTTCCAGCTCCCCAAAAGGATCGTGTTTGATAAGAGATTTATGAATACCTCTGGTAACTCTTCTTAAAAACTTAAAGATAACGGGAAGCATCAATATAAAAAAGATCACAAATACTGCTACACCAGCAAGTGCGATAACTTGTCCTAATGCAGTAAAAAGAGGAGGTAAGACGTATACCCAGGCAGCATAACCTAAACCAGCAAACAATGCTATTTTTAGAAATGCATTTAATCCTTTTTCTCCGTTTCTCCATTTATTAGGATTTAAGGATATTTCTCCTTTTTCATCATCGAAGTGTTTTAATATTGGTAAGTCTAAAACGTGACTTTTTGATTCTTTAAGATCCATTAACAGCGCTTATAGGTTATTTTTTATACCGTTAACCACAGTAACAATGGTTTCCAGAATTTTTGATCGTGCAGTATCATTTGCTGCAATTTTTTGTTCTATTTCTGATAGTTCAGATGAGATATTAGTATCCAGAGAATGAAGCTCATTTTTTTTAAGACTAATTTGATTCTGGATTTCCATAAGTTGTTTTTCTAAAGCAGAAATTTCTGTGATCAGATTTTGTTTAGAGTTTTTTTGAGACTCTTCTATACTGATTTTTTTAGAATTTCCCTGTTTAGAATATTGCTTATGTACTTTTTCAATTTCTTTTATGTAATAGTCAGCTTGTGATAGGAGTGCAGATTTAGTTACTTTAGAATCTACAGATTGAGCCATTGTTAAAGCCATTTTATACACAGTAGGTTCATTAGAACCTACTGCTTTTATAGCTTTGAAAAATTCATAGAAATCATAACCTGGTTGATTTAATGATTCAAAACCGGCTTCATACATTTCTATAATTGTATTGAGAACATTGCTACTCACATGCAATTTATTTCCTGTGGATGTAGGAATATTGGCTTTTGAAGTGATTGGAGCTGATGTAGGAAATTTTGAAGTGACTTTTGTTTTAGGAAAAGAAGTAGTATTCTCAGTTGTTTTTTTTGGTACAACTTCCTTACTTGTATCTTCATTGTCATTTTCATCGTTAATAAAAAGACCTTTCCAATTAAATTTTTCTTTACCCATGTATAATACGTTTGATAAATTACTCTTGGTTGTTGAACGATAATTAAAGGCAAATTTATATAAATTCCTGTTAACCACCGTTGTTTTTTAAAAGTAGTATCTCATTACTATTTGTGTTTTTTTTTACTACTTTGTTACACTTAATATCCCAATAATTTTTAATGCCCTTATTTTTGTATTTTATTCCACGCTATTTTTAAAAGTATAAACACTGCAAAAAACATAGCAATGAGTTGCATAAAGCCTCCAATGAATAGTACTCCAAAATACGTTTTTTGTAGGATAAAAACAATGGCAAATGTAATACATATCAAAATTAATAAACCCGATAACCTCCCGAATCCGGGAATTGTGCTCATACGTACTTTTTTGTTTAAAATAAATAATACTAGAATCGTAGCAATTATAGGGACAAAATATGCAATTATACTAACTGTCAGTATATTCGTTTTGAGTATTATCAGCGCATACAAAAGCAGTATAAATGATAGTATACCTGGTACTGTGACTGCATAAACCAGAACGCTCATTACATATTGTAGAAAATTGCTGTTCTTCTTATTAATTAGTAAGGTGACCAATACAGTGAATGCTAATACAATACCAAAATAAACTGCTATTATATATTCGTGTTGCCCAAACCAATCAATTAAGTGTTGTAATGTCATTATAAACCAAAATTTAGAAGAAAAGGGAGGTTAGTTATTATTTAGAATACTACTAATGTAATGAATACGAATCATTCTTCTTCATCAAATAAGATGATTTCTTTGACAGTTTTCAGTATTGGTGGGATGTCATCTTCTGTTAAGGTCATTAATACTTCTTCTGTAACAGGGGTGATAGAGACAATTCTATTTGCCTGTCGTTCAATGATTTTTTCAAACAAATTTCTTATCGTTCTGGCATTACCAAAACCTTTATGTCTTTTTTCGTGGATTCTTTCCAAAATAGCTAATAACTTATCCTCTGCATCTTCTGTAAGGATAAAATCATTTTTCTTAGCAATCAGCTTAAAGATTTTAGCGAGTGAATCTATAGAAAAATGATCAAACTCAAAATAGCGATTAAACCGGCTTTGTAGTCCTGGATTTGATTGTATGAAGGTTTCCATCTCATCGGGGTATCCGGCAACTACAATAACCAGGTTTTCGCGGTGATCCTCCATACGTTTTAATAAGGTTTCTATGGCCTCTGCGCCAAAATCATTAAAACCTCCTGTGGTTAGTGAGTATGCTTCATCAATAAATAATACTCCTCCAATAGCCGCCGTAATTATCTCATCGGTTTTTATAGCTGTTTGCCCTACATATCCTGCAACCATTCCAGCTCTGTCAGTCTCTACAAGATGCCCTTTCTCCAAATAACCGAGATGTTTATAGATACGCCCGAGCATGCGGGCAACTGTAGTTTTACCGGTACCCGGAGGTCCCATAAAAACAGCATGTAATGAGTTGTTGGATGTTTTAAGACCTTTCTCTTTACGTACTTTCTGAATTTTTAAGAAATTAGTAAGATCTTCTACACTCTTTTTTATAGAATCCAGATCAACCAATTCATGAAGTTCGCTAAGAACAATCTCTAAAGTATCATTTTCAGGGATATCATTGTATGTAGATGCATCTACAATTACCTTAGGATTATTTATTTTTTTAGCGATTTCTTTTAATAAAACTTCTTCCTCTTCGGTAATTGTATTATCAGCTTTTACGATCATCATAGCTATTCTATTAATGATAGATGCTATACCAGAAATATGATCACTATGAATTTTTGTTAAAATAGCAGGAAGTGCAAACTCTTTTTCTAATTCAGGTTTGGTTTCATAAAAAGAGGTATTTCTTATGAGTGTCACATTTTTATCAAATCGATCGGATAACGGAAGCTGATTGATTTTCGATAAATCATATGTTTTGCTAAGCTCTCGCCCCTGTAATCGTTCATAGAAATAAATCAATAAGAATTTAGCTTTTACAGGTATCTGATTAAAATCATCATAGCGTATCGCCAGACTATTAAAAATTTTCACAATATCTCTCATCAATATATGCTCTGCCTTATAGCTAATAGTTTTATTGTTTTGAGCTGATGATGTGACAGTATTTATAAATTTCTTATCAGTATTGAGATGAAGACATATAGTCCAGGCTTTTGTACCTTCTTTTTTTAATAATTCGAAGTAGTCTGGAGATATGTGTAAAGGAGTGGTCTTTCTTTCTTTATCCATTGATACAATTTTGATCTGATGATTATTACAACAAATGTACAGATTCTTTTAAGGGCTTTATAAAGGTTTTTGCATTTCGATGTTGATGATGGTACCTCTTTTTGGGTGAGAATCAATACGCAATACCCCCGATAATTTATGGATACGATTTTCTATATTTGATAAACCAATACCCAAAGGTACTATTGAAGTGTCAAAACCGATGCCGTTATCTTCAAAAATAATGTAGATGATATCTTTTATAATATCTATTTGGATTTGAACTTCGCTGGCATTCGCATGTTTTATGGTATTGGTGATAAGTTCTTGAAAAACAGAGAATATTTTATTGTGAAAAAAATGATCTAATTCGTTGATTTTATTTTCGGGAAAAGTAGAAATCTTAATAACAAGATCACTGGAATTTCCTATATTATTCATGTATTCTTTAAGTAATTGTGTAAAATTGTTAAGCCTGAATTTTTCAGGAATAAGATTGTGAGAAAGCATTCTAACCTGTTTGTAGGTGTCATCTAATTGTTGATGGATTAGTCCTAGATTTTCTATATTCCCAGCTACAGAACTGAACTGAAGTTTTATGGCTGCCAGATTCCCACCTATACTATCGTGAAGCTCTTGTGCAATACGTTTTCTTTCTTTATATTGAGTGTTTAGTGATGTTTTAATTAGTTTTAATTCTTGATCCCTGATTAATGCATCTATCTTCTGTTCACTAATCTCTTTTTGTTTTTTGTTGAGTAAATTTTGACTTTTTAATTTTTTGAAGTAAAGAAAAAGTAATCCTATAAGAGGTATAAGAATAATGATAAAAGAATAGGTGAGTATTTTCTTTAGAAACTGCTGCCTTTTTATTTCCAAAGCTTTGAGTTCCTGATTTTTCTTCAAGAGTAATATTTCTTGTTCTTTTTTTAATGTCTCATATTGTATTTCCAGTTTAGCAACCTCCTTATCCTGTTGCATTTTTTTTATAGAATCTTGTATATTACTTTTTTTCTCAGAATAAACAAGGGCTTTTTTATAATTTTGTTCATCTATAGCAATATCTTTTAATGCTTTATAAACATATAGTTGTTGCTTAAGATACCCTGATTTTTTTGCAGTGTATAAAACTTTTAGGAATCCTTTTTTTGCCTTTTTATATTGTTTTTTGTTTTGAAAGGTCTCACTAATATTAATTTTATTATTAAGGGCAATTAGTGGATAATCATATGTGTTGGCAATGAGCAATGACTTATTGAAATGGGATAGAGCTAGGTCGATTTTAGAAGTATTTGAATAAACGACTCCAATATTCATTAAGGTAATTGCTTTGCTTCTTTGGTTGTCTATTGATTCATAGTACTTCAGTGCTTTTTGATAATAAACAAGTGCTTTTTTATATTTTTTTAAATCAGCATAACAAAGAGCAATAGAAATATAATTGTTTTTTGTCAAATCTGAATTCCATTTTTTGTCTATAATCATTTCAAAAAGTTCTAATGCTTTGGGGATATCACCAGAAATTCTATAGGTAATTGCAAGGTTGGATGTATGTTTATGTAATGCTATAGTATCATTGATTTTTTTGGAGGTTTCAATTCCTTTTAAAGCCCACTTTTTACTTTCGTCAATTAGATTTTTATCTCGCGAAGCATTTGAAAGGATTACGTAACAATAGGACAAGGATTTTAAAGAGGTTGAGTCTTGTTTATTTCCTATCAATGAAATAGCTTTTTTTGTATAAAATAATGCAGAATCTGTTGCATATTTATAATAATGATACGCTCCTATATTGGTATATCCATAAATTATATCTTTTTCATTATTGGTTTTTTTTAAAATTTTGTGTGTTATCCTAAATGCTTCTTGTCGATTTTCTTGTTTGAACGTAATATCTTTTCGTGCTTGTTTAAGTAATTCGTAGTTGTACCGATGGTTTTCTAATGTTGCCTGAGCAGCAATATGATGATTTATTAATAATAAAAACGGAAGCGGAAAAAGCTTTAAAGATTTTGACATGTATTGAATAATTACAAATATCATTATTTTTCAGGGTTAGATAAAAATCAATAAGCTCTTTGATATTTAACTTTTACTCGATAATCGAGATTTAAATGCTCCGAGGCTTGCCTCGAAATCGAAATGTTTTTTTCTAATAAATGCCTCGTGAGCTTGCCCCGAGATAGTTTTACTCTAAGAAATACATTCTTAAAGAAAGAATCAGAATTGTTTTCAGACGAGACCGTTTATAAAACTGAATTATTCAGTAAAAAAATAATTAGTCTAGAGGGATCTGTCAGGCATTGAAACCCTGTAGACCATAACCACAAAGGTACAATAAGTCATAGTAATAATTTATAGATAACTATTTTCATTTACAGACTTTCACCTGCTCTTTTTTAAGATTTTTTTAGCTGTTGGGCAGAATTTGTCATAAAAATATTTA
Organism: Aquimarina sp. RZ0; assembly: GCF_008370685.1. GTDB lineage: Bacteria > Bacteroidota > Bacteroidia > Flavobacteriales > Flavobacteriaceae > Aquimarina. The sequence continues at coordinate 65,230 of NZ_VTZU01000010.1, read as the reverse complement.
GCTCTGTTCCTATATTTTTTAAGGAGTCGTTGGACTTTTGTTTTTGCTGGGATCACATAGTTGAGATGGTTCATTTCATAATTTTTTGAAAACCTTTTGTGCTAGAAAATGGCTACTTTATTACCATCGTTAAATGATAAAAAAAACTTAATGTGAGATAAATGACCTTTTAAAAAAGAATTTGATTGTATTTTTGAAGAAAATTCCCTTTTATTATTAATTTTAAACCCAAATCAAATGAAAAAAAGAATTTTTAACCTAAGTTACTTTGCCATTGGTGTATTATTATTTACGTCCTGTGAGAAAGAAAGTTTACCATCAGAACTTGAAGTAAGTTCTTTTAGTGGTGGAGCCTCTGAAGCTGTAGAAGAATCTGATGAAATTGTTGCTCTCGGAGCAAAATATGCCACAGAAAATAAAAACAATTCTACGAGTTTATATCCGGTATATGATGATATTGACGAATAATATTCGCTAAAATATTTGTTCGAGACAAATACATGATAATTAGCTCTAATAAAGCACTGTGTCTTCACAGTGCTTTATTAGTAATTATTGAACGTCTTAAAGAAAATATCATCAGTCTTTTTTCTAATCTTGTGAATACCTGATAACTATTTAATAAACTCATCTTGAGTAGTGGTTTTCAACCGAAAAGTTTGGCTTTTGTACTATAATGAAGCAGGTTTTTTCAGCATAGCCATAGCCTACGGTTTAAAAAACCAACAAAATTAGAGCACAAAATGTAAATTTTGCAGGTAAAAGCATTGCTCAATATATCTCCTTTTCAGTAGTTTATTTTTTCTTTAATTTTTTAGAAGATTTCTTTTTCTTCTTTTTGTTTTTAGGCATTTTATCTTTTATCCTTTTTTTAGTGTCATTAATATCACCTATAACATAGTTGTCATACACATGCTCTTTTGCTATTTTCAAAGTTTTAAGTGCCTTTTGATATTCTTTTTTTTGTTCAAAAAGAATACCTTTTTTGAGATATAAAATAGCTTTGTCTGAACCCTTTAACGTTAATGCAAATTCTATTAATTTTTCTGCCTCTTGATAATCTTCGTTCCAAAAGAGTACATTGATATAGTTAGGATATACATCCAATGCATACATATCTTCTGCTAATGCCTGCTGATAGTATTCTTTTGCTGTTTCATAGCTTCTTAAATTTTCTGCATATATCTGTCCCATCAAACATAAAGCTACTGGGTTTTTATTATCATACGAGAGTGCATAATTAAGAGATTCTACTGCTTCTTCCAAGTTGTATGGATATGCATCTAATGCCTGAAATAGATATTTGTCCGATAAATTTCTCATAATCCTGCTTTTTTTAATTCGTTACGCAAAGCGCCTTTTAGTTGTTGCGGCTTAGATGTATACGATAATTTTTTATACTGTTTTTTAAAATCAGTTCCTTTAAATGTTCTGATAGGATTACCACGCTGTATCGTAAGATGATTTTCCCATTGATAAGTTAGAGATTTTTTAATATTTTCTAACTGATTTTGATTCACTTTTTCTTTTAATCGCTGTATCGCAATCTTTCGATTTTGATGTTGTGATCTGCTATCCATAATTACAACCTGATCTCCAGTTGGCTGATAGGTGGCACGCACAGCAGAATTTACTTTATTTACGTGTTGACCTCCAGGGCCAGAACTTTTCATAGTTTGAAAAGAAATTTCTTTTTCCTGCAGCTCCAGGAGTTTAATTTGTTGTATTTCATACATCCCGATGAACCAATTTTTTCGTTTATGATGTTTTCTAAAAGCAGAAGCACCTTGCCATTGGATACTGCCCAACCATTGATCAAGGAAGTGTTGCATTTGATTTACATTTATTTTTATGGTTACAGATTGTAAAGTACGATTCTCTATTCCTTTTTCTTGTTGCAATATGATATATTCATATTCCTGTTGCCGGAGTTCTTGCAGAAATATTTTGAGCACTTGTGCCACTACCCAGCAGCATTCTGCCGGTCCTCTTCCTGCAATAATTTGTATAATTTTATGTTCTAAGGGTGTTCCCATGTTGTTTTTAATTATTGTATGCTGAAATAAGGTATGATGTATACCTATAGTTATTACAGACCTTATGGTATGATTACTTTTTATTAAAAAAAATAAAATAAAAAAGTCCAAAACTTAAACGGCTTCAGACTTCATAAATACTGCTATTTTCAGTACTAAGTATAGTAGAAGTCCCGAAGTATACTTACTGGAGAACTTGGTTCTCTTAAAGTATATATGTTTGTATATGTGAAATTCATAGTGCTCCGGTAATTAAGTGTTTTTTTACAATGCAAATATGAACTCTATTTTTGAATTACACAAATAAAAAATAAATTTATTTAGTTGATTTTGAGGTGTTTATTTTAGTTTTGAACAAGGAGAATCCTGTCCGTTTTTCAACAGATAGTAAGTTTTTTGTAAGATGCTGTAATTCTTATAAGTACTTTCAAATACTATTGTGTTTCCTATTTGAAGTGATTTAAACTTTTTTACTCAATTGAAGTGCTTTTTGAACTTCATTGCAGTGTTACGAAGTAAGAAAAAGCTAAAAATTGATTCAAAAAGAGCATTTTTATAGCGAATTGAAAAAAGTTTAAACCATTTCTCTTAATAAAATACCTACAATGAATATAAAAAAAAGCGCCCATTTTTATGGACGCTTCTGGTTTTTATATCATTTTATGATTGTTCTACCTGTATTCTCTATTTATAAATAGTTTTATAGCATCCTTTGTATATTGATAATCTGTCCTCATTAGCTATTAATTTCGTTTTTAGTATCTATTTCTACTATAAATATCGAATTAATACTATGATAAATCCAAATTTTGCTATTAATTCATTTTGATTCTGGATAATACCTGTTATTAGCTAAAATCATCGTACACTGAATCAAATTATTTTTTAATTCAGACCAGAAAGAACATTCATCGATAACAGCGCTATCGATGTTTTTTATTTTGAAGTGTGCAACAAAAAAAATGATTTTATTTTAGCAAGTAATTTCATTTGAGAACTGATATAATAGCAAACAACTTTTGTTTGAATGCAAGAAAACAAAATGTTTTCGCCTATGGCAAAAAAAGATACAGTCTTACTGGTTACATTCTTAGGATGATATTGTGTGGATAGAATCTTAGAAACCATATTTAATTCCAATCTGACCTCTCCATCTGGAGTTTTGTAAATCCACATTCCAGGGTTGCTCATCTTGATCAATATTAAATTGATATTGCGGTTGTTCATTTTCAATACCTACAAAATTAAGAAGACTAAAACTGGAGTTTACCACATTAGGAACAAATACCAAACGACCCCAATCCCGATTGATAAAGTTAAAGACATTAAGCATATCAAAAGATACAGTAATATGATGTCCGTTTTTTAGTTTTTTCCCATATTGTAATTTCATATCTAATTCGTGATTCCAAGGAGTTTTAGCTCCATTTCTTTCTACATAATTTCCGCGTCTGCTTCTTAGATATGAATTGTTTTCAATATAATTGTTTAGTTGTTGCCATTGTTCATTTGCTGTGGCAGTTACGATTCCGTTGTTATCCACAATATCCACTAATTGTATTTCGGTTTGATCACGAGGGACATAAATCAAATCGTTTCTGGAGGAACCATCTCGGTTAGGGTCTCCTTGATATATAAAAGAATAGGGGCTTCCTGAGCGCCCATTGTACAGGAAAGATATTCCAAGAGCATTAGATTTTCCAAAAGTAAAGTCATAAGAATGTGTAGATACTATTTTATGCCTTAGATCAAAATTAGAAAAAGAAATAGCCGGTTCGTTTCCAAAAATTGCCTGATTCCATTCAAAATTAGCAGCTGGTGAGCTTCTAACGGTACTGGAAATATCTTTGCTCATACCGTAGGTATACCCAACAGACCCTCTGTAATTCCCTAGTTTTTTAGAAACATTTGTTGTAAAATTATAACGATATCCTTTGTCAGTATTAGTTAATAAAAATACATTAGTAAAATTAGGATTGATTTTTGCCTCCTGACCGGTTTGTAAAAAATAAGGGCGATTGTCGGTACCAGCAAAATTGCCAAGTTCATTTCTGCGGTTAATAGATTGAAAAAATAATCCATTTAGTACTTCAGTATAGGTTCCTTCAATATTTAAATTCCATTGATTTGGCAGTTTTGCTTCCAGGGCAATATTAGTTTTCCATTCTCTGGGAAGCGTAAAATCATTATCTATAAGGTTGATCTCAGCAAGGTTGGGTTGTACACTTCTTAAATCGCCGAGATTCTCTATCAATGGAGTAGTTTCTGTAGGACGTAAATCAATATTAAAATATTCTGTTCCAGAAATATATTCTACATACGCAAACCAGAGATAAGGAATACGACCAGAAAAAAGACCTGTACCTCCACGTAGTCGATAATTATGATCTGCATCTAATGAATAATTAAATCCAATTCTAGGATTTATTTGTGGGGCTTTGGATATTTTATTATCAAACTGACTAAATTCTGGAGTATTGAGAACCTCTTGACTTATGGGTAAATCGCTGGGCAGGAACTGCGCATCCAGCCGGATACCTGCTGTTACAGAAAAGGTATTAGAAACCCTGAATTGATCTTGGACATATAGAGCAGTTTCTATTACAGAGACCGTAGCTGATGGGCGATTACTTACAAAATCAAAATCATTATTATTGATATTATAAACACCTCTGATACGTCTGGGTCTATCCTCTAGAAAATCTTGTACTGAACGATACTCCCATCTTCCGTTCCAGGCAGATAAGAATCCATATTTTATATCATGAAATTGAGCTAGCCCACCGGCGGTTAATGTGTGTTTTTTAGAAGTGTAAGAAACTTTGTCTGTGAATTGTACTGTAGAGAAATCGGTATTATATACGGATGCTTCCCGATAGGTTCCTGCAAAAATACGGTTGGTAGAATTAGAAGCAATCTGGATATGCGGAAATACACGCCCGTCAAAATCTCTATCTTCTTTAACGGTATTGTAGCCTAAGGTAAGTTGATTCGTAATACCATTACTAAAATTAGATTTTAATTCTAATGCAAGACTATTGGCAATACTATTATGACGATATCCCTGATTTCCGAAATTGAATATAGAAGCGTTCCACTCTAAATTATCAGCATAACTATTTACATAATTATTACGTAACGTAAGCTTATGCTGATCAGAAATATTATAATCCAAACGAGCGAATATTTTGGTACTGGCTGTTTTAATAGAGGCGTCGGTAAAAGTACCAGGATCATAATTATATTCAGAGATTAAGCGATTGGCAATTGCCTCAACATCTGCTGAAGAAATATTAGAAGTAGTACTTCCCGGAGCGTTTAATACCGGATTATCAGATAATGCTTGCTCTACATTTAGATAGTAAAAAAGTTTATTTTTAATAATAGCCCCTCCAACTCCGCCACCAAATTGCAAATCATAAAAATTAGCTTTCTCTTGTTTAATTCCGTTAGCATAGGTACCCAGTAAAATTTGATTATTCCCGTAAGTATACACTTCTGCATTTGTAGTATTAGTACCATTTTTAGTGACCAAATTAATGCTGGCTCCACTAAAATTACCAATACTAACATCAAATGGGGCAAGTTTTACGGATAGTTGTTTTACAGCACCCAGCCCAATAGGTTGTGATCTGGATAGACTTCCGGGTGTTCCATTAGCAGAAGAACCTGCAGCGCCACTGGCGGATTCCTGAAAACCAATAACATCATTATTAGCAATGCCATCAATATTGAGATTGTTAAACCGATTACTGGCTCCTCCAAAAGAATTAAGATTATTCTCAGTCAAGTTTTTTGTAAGATCCTGAATACTTCGGTTAATCGTGGGGGTGGTTCCGATTTCTCGTTTTCCCAGAATAACTTCATTTCCATTTTTTTGTTTTTTAGAAGTACTCGTTACCACTACTGCTTCCAATGATACGCTATCTTCAGATAGTATAAAATTTTTGATAGTAGTATTCCCTAATTGAATAGTAACATTTTCTTCGTTGATCGATTGATATCCTACAAAAGAAATGTGTAATGTATAGGTATTGGATGGTGATAAATTTGAAATATTATAAAAACCATTTTCTTCAGAAATAGTACCATATTTATAATTGGTAGCTATATCAATGCATTGAATAGTGGCAAAGGGTATAGGATTGTTTTTTGTGTCGGTTAGTACTCCCTGAAGGGTGCCTGTTGTCTCCTGAGCAAATGAAAAAAGTGGAATAAGAACTATAAAAATAACTTTAAAAAAAAGCTTCATAAACTTAAATTTGATAATGACTTGAGAATAATGAATACAAAGAGTATCGAATATCATACCTCATACAAGGACGTATAATTATACTATTAGAAATACCTCTATAAGAAACAATTATTTCAAGTTTTTAATAAAATAAATATGTGTGATACCTTAGAAAAATATCTTTGTGAACTGAGATTAATCGATGTTAAGAAGTACTAGAAGGAGATCCCTTGTTGTAATAACTTTTTAGGGTGACAATAATTAAAATCTCTATAACAAAGGAATCAATAATCCTCCTTTTTTGAAGTAATTTTTGAAGTATTAAATATGTTTGTTTTAATTCAAAATATAATGAGCTATATACTTTTTTAATATCACAAATCTGATCCAGATCGTATAAAAAATCTAATTGGACATAGGTTGATGGATAAGATTCCAGATATGCGCAAAGTTCTTTTCGTACATGAGATGAATTCCAGGAGAATTCTAAAAATTGCTGGTAACAGAAAGCTTCTTTATGAAGTCCCATAATATAAAATCCACCATCAAAAGAAGGGCCAATAACACTTTTGCCCTGCTGTAATGCTTGTATTGTTTTGGTTATGTGGTTTTTGTGTAAATTAGGAGTGTCATTGCCTATGGTGATAACAGCGTCATAACCTTTATCATATATTTTTGTAATAGCATTACAAAAACGTTCTCCAAAACTACTACCTTCTTGCTTTTTTTCATCAAATAAAAAATATTCCAACCCTGTTTTATCAAGAATGTTACAAATTCTGGAAGTAAATTTTTGCTGAAATAAATTATTCTTAAGAAAAGGCTTTCTTTTGATTTCTTCTTCCTGAGAAAGGGCAAAGACAATAACTGCAGTTGATTTTTTGAAATTAGTCAAAAGAAATTTTTAATTTTAGATATAATAATAATATCATTCATCCATTGAATTTACTGGTGTTTAAAGCATAATTTTCTTTTACAGTAAGTTCAAAGGACAAATCGTATAAGTCTTTAGAAAATTATAAAACTTACGGCCTAAAAACAATTTATTTTAAAACATTTTTGCTACTCATACAAATAGAACTAGAAGAGTGTTGCTATAATTCGGGTATATACGCGGCAATATTTAATCTATAGAATTCCTCGACGCTCTGCGTTGGGGTTAAGAGGAAAGTTTGAAAACCTAAGGTTTTCATCAAACTAAAAATAAACTTTCTTTCGTTGAATACCTCAATGGCTCTGCCTCGGGGATTATTTATTACCCGGATACTCAAAATAAGTCCATTCATCCACATACTTATGTAAAAACTCCACTAGAACATAATAATTTTTGTTTAATCCTATATTTTTATAATGATCAACAGATAAGCGAACAGTTATAGTTTATACAACAGAAACAGAAATGTGAAACTAATGGGGTAGATACTAAAAAGGGGATATGTACTGTAGTAGAAACTGGCTGTAAAATGTATAGACTTGATTTTAGTAACGGAATTCCTTCTATATATGGAGTGCAGTTTGCAAGTGTCAATGATTTTGAAGAATATATCTCTGTAGTTATTCATGGTGAATACTCATCTGCTATAGAAATTGATATGAGTTTTAACGATTTAGAAATAGATGGTAAAGTGTTGGGAGTTTCTTTTGAGGGGAAAAAGAAATAATTTTAGTAGGTAATTTTATTTGAAAAATAATATTACCAGACAAGTTTTAATTTATTTGAGTTTGTTTTATTGTGAGTGTTTTTAGACAAAAGGGTGATTTCTGGGCAGTAACATATTTACATATATGCCAAGGATATCAGGCGAACTATGTTCGCAAAAATATCGAGGGTGGGGACCCTCGGTATTTTTTTTAGTTAGGTGTGAACTTTGTGGAATAATATAAACTTATAAAAAGGGTTCTAAAAAACTAATCAGTTTTGTCCCTGATGCATTCCAGCGAATTCCGTGACCACTGGGAATTCGAATTTCATAAACATATTTATGCTTGTAATGATAAAAGAGGTTCCACCAGCTTTTGTTGTGGATCATATTAGAGAGAAGAGTATTCACCTTTTCTTCTTTGAATTGTTCTTCATTTCTCCCCAAAAACAATCATTAGATCTATCTGAATGTTTTTATCCAGAAGCAAGAAAGCAAGAAAGCAAGCACTATTCAGGGCAATCATATTTAAAAGATAAAAATCTCTGAGATAACTAAAAAAGTAATTTTTGATTACAATTATCTTTGGGTTATTATTCAAGATGAGTTCATAGTAAAGATATTTTGCATAGTACAATAATAGATAAAATATTTTGGAGGTATTTAATTTATTGTAGATTACATGTTTAATCTATAGTATATTGTTTCCCCAATTCTACTACTACAAACAAAAATCAAAAATAAGTGAAAATTTACACCTGAAAATGTAGGGTTTTGATAATTATGGCTGTTATATAAATAGATAACTTTAACCATAACTCATAAGATTTATTCACTATGAAAAAGAAATTTATTTTTATATATTAATTAGACTTAGCGTACTTCTCCATAGTATTTTGGTTTTTTTAAAACCTGAAAAATCCCAAAAAGTTAATATAGGGAGGTGTTATAAACCTTAAATTTCTTCATAAGGCATATATAAAAGCAAGCCCATTTATAGAAACATTATGGTTTACTAAATCAGAAAGAAAATCTAGAGAACTCTGTGTTAATAAATGCCCTGAGAAAATGTGAAAATTAAAGCTGGAAATGCCTAATAATTTTAATAGGGGATATAAACCCTAAATAAACTTATTTATATGGAAGAGAATTATACGACTTCTGGGTTGCGTTCTTTTAAAGAAAAAAAATTGAAGTCATTTTCTTTTAAAGGAATATGTGAAGAAATAAACTTAAATCTCAGTTATTCTTTACTTGAAAAACAATCATTATTAACACCTTCTTTGATCGAGAACTTTGGTGAAATATATGTTTTAGAAAAAAGTAGTTTAGATCGATTAGAAAGCGATAAAACATATCTGAGAATATCTGAAATAAGGCAAAAGAAAACTAATTATAAGTTACTTGATGCAAGTCTTAGGATTTTTAAAAAAAGCCTTCCAATTAAGTTGATCAATAGTCTTCAAACTATGGATACCCCTTTTGGGAGTCTATTAAAACAAAATAACATTCAAATTGAAGTAAATGATCTACATATTTCACTTCATCAAAATATAAATACAGAAGCATTTCGTTTAGGCAGAAATTACATTATGACAGATAAAAATACTAATAAAAAAATCTGTTACGTTCGAGAAATATTGGTAGAAGAGATGTTCCTATTAAGAGCTAATATTGAATAATTTAACAATTAAAAAAAGTAAGATGTACGATTGCATTATAATTGGAGCTGGTCCATCAGGTATTGTAGCTATTAAAGAACTAATAGAACAAGGAATCACAAACATCTTATGCTTAGAAAAATCTTTAAAATTAGGGGGTACATTTTCTCAGGCTTATGATAATTTAAAATTAACATCTTCAACTACTTTTAGTATGTTTTCGGATTTTTGGGTAGGAGATAATGGTATCAATAAATTTTGGACAAAAGATGAGGCTGTAGAGTATTGGTCAGATTACTCTAAAAATTTTGAAGCTGATCAGCATATAAGATATAAGAGTAATGTGACAAAAATTGAGAGCATAGGAGACAATGATTTAGGGGAAAATGGATGGAAAGTTTCTCTAGAATCAGAGAATTCTTTTTTGTGTAAAAGAGTTATACTTGCTATTGGAAATAACAGAATCCCTAAATATCCTAATTGGAAATCAGAGCTGCAAAATATAAACTTCGTTCATTCTAAATCATATAAAAATGCAATTCCTTATAGAGGCAAAAGAGTACTTATCGTTGGAGGAGGTGAATCTGGCTCTGATATTGCCTTAGAAGTCTCTAAGGTAGCTCAAAAATGTTGGGTAAGTCTTAGAAATTCAACAGGTTGGGTTGTTCCTCGTAAAAGAGGAGATGTAGCATCAGATAATTCTACACATAGAGCTATTTGGAATCTTCCATTATCACATGGAACTATACTTAGTAGACGACTGATCAAAAGAGAAAGAAGTCAGAATAAACCAATCTTCAATGCTGTAGTCAAATTAAATTCATTAGTTACTTCAAAATATGGAATAAGAGGTATTTATGGCACAAAAACGCTGGCATTACCAAAAGCTATGGCAAATTATGGCTGTGAAATTGTTCGAGAGGTTATTACTATTGAACAAGGAGGGAAAAAAATACATACTTCTGATGGGAAAATTTTAGAGGATATAGATTTTATTATTTTTTCTACAGGCTATGAAAACAGTAAAATCGAAATGTTACCTAAAGAACTTCAGAAAACTGACCCTAGAAATTTATATAAACATATGATAAACCCTCTAATTGAGGACAGATTTATTTGGCTAGGTTGGGTTAGAGCAGGCTTTGGAAGTCAGTTTCCTATTATAGAAATGCAAGCACGGCTAGCTTCGCTAATAATATCTAAAAAACATAAACTACCCCCACTTATAGAAATGGAGTGTATTATATCTAAAGATAAAGCAGAAAATCTTGAACGGTTTCAAGAAAATGCCTACCGAATAAGAAGTCTGGTTGACTATCATAATTTTATGGATGATATGGCTGAAGTTATTGGATGTACTCCACCCCTAACTAAATACTTCTTTAGAAATATCAAATTATGGATAAAATTAGTCTTTGGGCCAACTCAATCAACTCAATTTAGATTAAAAGGACCTGGTCAAAAAAATAAACAAGCTATCCAGATTATAAATAAATTACCCGAGGTGCGCTTAAATAAAGTTATTAAAGAGGGGATAAAGGGGAGAATACGGTATAGTTTTAAAAGTTTTATTAAAACGTCTTAATAGCTGTGTATCAATTTATCTAAATAGCTTATAGATATAAATTGGCATTTAAAACAACAAAAATAGTACTTGATGAAGTACACAAAATCAATTAACAATTAACTAATTAAAATTTAAATAATGTTTGACTGTATTATTATAGGAGCAGGCCCAAGCGGTATAGTAGCAGTAAAGGAACTACTAGAGAATAATATAAAAAATATTTTGTGCTTAGATCAATTTGAAAAATTAGGAGGCACGTTCTCTAATACTTATGATAATTTAACACTTACTTCATCTGCAATTTTTAGTATGTTTTCTGATTTTTGGATAGGTAATAATAAAAAACATACTTTCTGGACAAAAAATGAAGTAGTAGATTACTGGTCAGATTATGCAAAAAAATTTAATGTAACAGAACGAATTAGATTTAAAAGTAAAGTAATAAAAGTTGAAAGTAAAATAGTGTTTAATTCAAAAAAAGAATATTGGGAAGTAAGAATAGAATCTGGAGAAATATTTACCTGTAAACGACTGATATTAGCTATTGGAAACAATAGAATTTCAAAATACCCTGCCTGGAAAAATAAACTGACGAATGTGTCTTTTTTACATTCTAAAAACTATAAAAACAATAGTTGCTTTGTTGATAAACGTGTCCTTGTTGTTGGAGGGGGAGAATCTGGTTCTGATATTGCATTAGAAGTCTCCAAAGTGGCTGAAAAATGCTGGGTTAGTTTAAGAAATTCTACTGGATGGATAGTGCCAAGAAAACGCAATGGGCACGCTGCTGATATTTCTACACATAGAGGTATCTGGACTTTACCAGCAGAATTTGGTAAGGAATTGAGCAAAAAAATACAAAAAAAAGAAAGATCAAGAAACAGTCCAATTTTTGATGCGGTCGCCGAGTTAAATGATTTTATAGACCCTGAATATGGAATAAGAGGTGTGTATGGTACAAAAACGCTGGCATTACCAAAAGCCATGGCAAATCATGGTTGTGAAATTGTTAGGGAAATTATCACTGTTGAACAAGGAGGAAAAAAAATATATACCTCTGATGGAAAAATTCTAGAAAATATAGACATCATAGTTTTTTGTACAGGTTACAAAAACCTTGTCTCATTCTTACCTGAAGAATTTCAGGAATGTGACCCACGTCATATGTATAAGCACATGTTTAACCCTAAAATTCTTGATAGAATTATATGGATGGGATGGGCAAGACCAAGTTTTGGAAGTCAATTCCCTATTATGGAAATGCAGGCTAGATTACTAGCTTTGATAATTTCCGGGAAACACCAGCTTCCAAAACTTCACGAAATGGAAAAAATATCTTCTTTAGATAGATTATATTATTTGAAAATTTTTAAAGGAAATGCATATCGCATAAGAAGCTTAGTAGAATATCATCGATATATGGATGATCTCGCTCATTTAATTGGTTGCGATCCACCTTTGATAAAATATTTTTTCACTAAACCAAAGGTTTGGTTTAAAATGGTTTATGGGCCGACACAGGCTACACAATTTCGATTAAAAGGACCTGGAAAAAAAACAGAATTAGCTTACGAAATTCTTAGAAAAATCCCTGTAAGTTCTTTTAATTTTATTGTAAAGCAAGGGATTCTGGGAAGAATTAAATATGCTTTGAAAAAAGTAATAATATCAATATAGTTATTAAGAGCTTGTTTAAAAACCTTACTTCTTGAAAACAAATATTTTAAGAACCGTGAGCTTACTTCAAATTAATGTAAATATCTCGATATACTCATAATTAGAAGTGTACTCAGAACCTCAAACTATTGATTTTCAATTTGTATTCTTTTTAAACATATTCTAATCGTAAACCACTATAGTAAAGTTTACTATGGAATTTATTTTTTGTAGTACTTTCTAAAGTAAATGTTTAATCTAAAATAGTTGAAACGTGATTTATAACAACCATTTTTTAAGGTTACTCAAAAAGAAAAGACTAGTTGTTAGTTTTAAACAAAAAGAGAATTTAGATATCATTGTAACTTTATTAAAATCAAACTTTAACCTAAGCCTAATGCTTAAGTTTACTTATTTAAAACTTGCAATAATTTTATTGCTAATTTGGGCAGTTTCTATTACTCTTTTAGATGAATGGTATTTGTTAAAAGAATTTTGGGAAGTGCCTTTAACAATGACTTTAGGTAGTTTTGTTGCTGGCTTTTCAGCAGAAGGAGGTGGTGCTATTGCATTTCCGATTTTCACTAAGGTACTTCACATAGTTCCTCTAGATGCTAAACAATTTTCTTTGCTGATACAATCGGTAGGAATGACAATGGCATCTATCTTTATTTTATATAAAAAAATTCATTTTCATTCTTTTGCAATATTTCCGGCAGTTTTAGGAGGAATCTTAGGTCAGCTTATTTCATTTGCCTCAGGATTGTCTATAGAGAGTAATCATTTAAAATGGATATTTACCATTCATATTACAGCATTAGCCATTGCGCTGATTATAAAACAACTTTTATTTGTAAAAAGTGTAGATATTATAAAATCAAAAAATAAGAATAAGATACTTTTTTTTACAGGGATATTAGGAGGGGTTTTAACTATCAACATTGGTTCAGGAGCAGACTTAATTGCTTTTATAATACTTACCCTCATCTTGAATTCAAAAGAAAAAAAGGCAACACCAACTACAGTAATAATTATGGCCTTAAATTCTATAATTGGAGTAATGCTAATATCAGCTTTTGGAAACTGGTCTAGTTGGTCTGTAAACGCTTGGAAAACCGCTATTCCTGTAGTCATATTTGGAGCTCCTATAGGGGCTTATTTTGCATCACTAATAAGTAATTCGCTTATCATTAAATTTTTAATAAGTCTTATTATAATCGAAGTGATTAGTACCATTTGGTTAGTGCCTATGCCAAGTTGGGTTATTCCTGTATTTATGAGTATGTTAATTATAATTTTTATAACAACTTATGTTGTGAATAATAAACTAAACAATAAGGTGTTGTGATTCTGGTTAATAGTAGCCTGATCTAATTGTTTTATAAGACTACTAGAATCTGAACGTTTTAATTTTCTCTTCTCGCGATGCCAAACTGAGCTTTAGGTAGACACGTGTAATCAATTCGCTTGAAAATTGTATACCAATTGTATAAAATTTCTACAGTATGATAATCATAAAAAAGGTTCTAAAAAACCAATCAGTTTTGTTCCTGTTGCATTCCAACGGATTCCGTGACCACTGGGAATTCTGATTTCGTAGACGAGTTTATGATTGTAATGATAATACATATTCCACCAGCTTTTGTTTTGGATCATATTAATGATTAGGAGGTTTACTTTTTCTTCTTTCTCAGCAGAATTACCTTTCATTACTCCCCAGAAATTATCAGTAGATCTGCCGATATGTTTTTCCCAGGCTCTGGTAGCCATACAGATTTGATTATTAAACGGAGCAAAACAACTACTAAGTAACGTTTTTGTTGACGGCGGAATAGCTTTTTCGTTTTTTAAGGAGGTAGAGGTCCATCGTTGTCCCATGAGTATCAATAAATATTCAAAAGGTGTGGTTTCTAAATTATTTGCCCAATCTTTTGGTGTTGGATTTTTATTTTTTAATAAGCATTCAAAATTTTTGAATGCTTCAGATAGTGAAGCTGTTATTTCTTCATCAAAATGAGGAGGTGGTTTTTTTGAAGGGATACCATTCTGGATATACCGCTCTATATTTTTAGAAAAAGTAATTAGATGTTCTTCTACTAAAAAAGCGGCATACTGTTCCTTCCATGAATCTGAAAGGAATTGTACGCTGTTTTGTATGGTTTGGTGTAGGTTCATTTTTGTTTTGATTGACACCCAGGTATTGTTATTTATTTCTTCTTTTCTTTCTCCAGGGAGCATTAATCTGAAAATCTCCTGCCATAATGCATCCATAAGGTATAACTTCATCAATTACATTGCCTAATCCAAATTCCTGCATTTGTGCTCTCACAGTCGCAGCATTTTTATATGCACTGGGTAATTCTGAAATATCAATTTCTTCAGAGTAGAACCTAATATCAAGTCCTTTAGTTTCGATCTCAAAGATTTGGTCTCTACGCTGTCCTTCTTTGTTTCTTTTATGCTGCGTTCTACTCAAATTTCTTCCAGCTCCGTGAGGCGCAAAACCCAGGTTGTTCCCGCTTGTCTTTCCTTCTACAATCAATACAGGTTCTGCCATATTGAGTGGTATTAATCTGGGTCCCGTAATATCTGGCATGAATTTGCTATCAAGAGGAGTTGCACCTTTGGCATGATAAAACAAATCTCCATCCTTGAATACAAAATTATGTTCATTCCAATATCTATTTTTTGCTTGTATCTGTAATTTTTCTACTGTAGTATTATGAATACATTCGTGATTTAATTTTGTCCATTTTCTAATAGTTTGCAGGGCTGACCAATAGTTTTGTCCTTCTTCTGTATCAAACGGAATCCAGGCATTCTGCTTTAGCGTATCCGGAGATAAATCTCTTCTGAACCTATCTGCAATATACATTCCTTTTTTATACAATCTGGCACCAACACCTCTGGAGCCATGATGCGTTATCATCATAGTGTTTCCTGTTTTTGCAGAAGTGCCGATGAATAAGAAATGATTTCCATCTCCTTGTGTTCCCATATGTTCTCGTGCAATACTAATATTTTTATCTGTATACAGAAATGGATTTGTTTTAAACTCAGCAATTAATTCAGCTGTTAATCTATATTGCTGACCTTTTGGTCTTCCTCCGGGACCAAAATGTGTACTGGAGTATGCAGCATTCATTAATTTTTTTGGGTCAGTTTTTCCAAAATCAGTAAGCATTACAGAACAGCAAATATCGGCACTATGCATTCCTGGATGGAGTGCATTTTTAGTAACCACCACACCGCCTACTGGAATCGTTCCAATAGATCCTGATGGACATGCATCTGGCATTACGGCTCCATTTACAACTGTTGGTGTTTTCATTAATTCTTTCATAGAAGTAATTACAGACGTTACATTCCTTTCTTCGAGTTCATTTTCTGCCTTGATATTAATGCTAAAATCTATTGGTGTTTTATGTAATTTCTGGAGGGGAGGCAATTTATATTGTTCTAAATAGGTGTCTAGCGCATTGCCTTGTAACTGATGAGTGTTTATGTAGTTAATGGCTTCTGGAAACCATTTTGCGGATCTAAACCCTAAATCTATTAATGTTTTTCCTGTAATGTTTACTTTGTTTTCCATCTTCTTATAATTAATAAAGCAAAGTTGAAATAGTATTACGCAGTCTTTATGCGTAGTAAAAAGATATCTGCTTATTATGTCACAATCGGGGAAATTAAAAATATTTGTGTTTTTTGTACATTATTTTTTAATCAAATACTTAGTGTGTGTTCGGAAATACAGCAAAATCAAAATTTCATCAAAAATCTTTCAAATTATGAAAATCGTCTATTTCTGACCAGATACTAATCAGAAGATCTAAAAACGACAACAGGTATTATATGGAAGTTTTAGAATAAAAAATATCAGAATACGGCAATGCTACAATGTACTCGATAATCGAGATTTAAATGCTCCAAGACTTGCTCCAGAATCGAAATATTTTTTTTAATAGATAGTTTAGTGATCTTATTATTAGTTTGTTATCAAAGAAAAGCTCTACCCGAGACTGTGCTCTATGATCATTAGAAAACAAAAACTTATTTAGTCTAAGTACTGAAATGACTATATTTTTGATCCTAAAATGTTACTTATACGATTTGTGATTAAAAAATTCGTATAAATTGATTGAATTATTTTTTCTTTATGCAAGGCAAAAAAATCAAGCATAGCTATAGCTACGGTTTATTTTTTAAACGAAGTAGAAAGGAAAAAGAAACGATGAATATGCGAAATTTTTAGTTATAAATCGTATTATAGAAAGTCAAGACGAGTTCATAAAACTAGATTAATACCAATTCAAACAACAATGGTATTATTCACAGGCATATTCACGTTTATGAGATGACTGTAGTTTTCTATACAAAGGATCTTCTTCAATCATTGCTGCTAATTGTCTTTTGGCTTCAAATTTCTTTTTTCGTGTATACCCTTCAGAGTATCCTGTGATTGTAGCAATTTCTTTCATACTCTTTCCTTCAAAAAAGAGTTGTAGTATCTTCTTATTTGTTATGCTAAGTTTTAAGAAGTATTTTCTGTATAGATGTTCCTGATCTTCGTTTTTTGATTCGTCTACTGTGGTGTAATCCATTTGTAATTCCTGTAAACTCTCAACATCATTTATAATGAGTTTCTTTTTTTTGCGTAACCTATTGCGCCACATGTTTTTACAGACACCATAAAAATAGGTTCTGATAGAGGAGGTAATCTCTACAGATCCAGAAGATAGTTTTTGGTAAAGAAATACTAACGCGTCCTGAAAAATATCTTCTACATCTTCTGGATTTCCATAGTTTTGTGTAATATACCCCTGAATATATCTGAAATTATCTCTGTAAAATTTTTTTAATATTACTTCGTCTCCCTTAATGATTCCAGCAATGATTATACGATCCTTATCCATTCTTTAGAATTTTATTATTCCCTGTACAAACATAAGATAGCTTTGGGATATGTCCTTACAGATTTCCGTAATGGAGGGTGATTTTTCCGATTTTATTGATCCCTCCATTTAACTTATCTTCCGTTACACCAGATGATATCCTTGATTAATTGATATATGTTAGACTTTCTGTTAAAGAAAAGTTGTGTAAAGAGGAGAAAAAAATCTTTTATTAGAACTACAATTACAGTCATTGGCGAAGAATGTGTTCTTTATCAAAAAAATGACATAGAATTTTTATAATAATCCCAGATCTTTAACGATTGCGACTAAATGTGTAGTATTTTTTGCTTTAAAATTATCAAAAAGCCTACTGATTCTTTTATCAATTGTACTTTCACTATTTGGTGTAATATTTTTTGATTTTAGGGTTGCTGCGATTTCTTTTTTGGTAAATCCGCAAGAGAGTTCTTCCAGCAGCAGCATATCAAAATCATCCAGATTGATAATGGTGTTTGTATCCAAATGATCTCTTAGTAGCGGGGGCACTACTTTTTTCCCCTGATATACGCCGTTAACACATTCGATTAATTCTTTTACCGAATGCTGACCTTTGCAGACATAGCCGTTTATAGCAAGTTTTTCGAACAACATATTGATCCTGTCCGGTCTGCTTTCCTGAGAGTATACAATTACTTTGATATCAGGTTGTATAGTCCTGATATCCTCAATTAATTCGATACCAGAAGTTCTGATCTGTTTTTTATGATTCTCTTTAAAAGAGAGGTCTGTGATCAAAAGGTCAAAGAGATCACCATCCAGATTTGCTTTTCTGAATTTCAGGTAGGCATCATCACAATATTGTGCTTCGTGGATATTATGGATTCCTATACCATCATTCAGCACTTTTACAATACCTTGATTGGCAATTTCATAATCTTCTGCTACCAATACTTTATCAAACATATTGACTCTTTTTTAATTAGGGATCTGTATGGAGGCTTTAAAGCCTTTTTCTTTTTGAGAGTCAAAGATAAGTGTTCCATCAATTGCCTGGATACGCTTTTCCGTATTGCGGAGTCCATTTTTTTGATTTAGATCTTCTTTTGTCATACCAATACCGTTATCCGAATACTTGATCGTGATATGTGTAGTGTCTACAGAAAATATAATAGCAACCAGGTCTGCTTTGCTGTGTTTTTGCATATTGGTCATCAGCTCCTGCAATACTCTGTAGACCGTGATTTTGATATTTTTATCTATTGCCTGCCACTCTATTTTTTCAAAACCTCTGAGAATTAACTGGATGTTGTTTTGGGTATAGTTTTGTAGCATATCTTTGAGCTCTAATGGGTAGGTTTCATCGGTTTCGAACTCGCTGTTTTCTCTGGAGATATCCCTTGCTTTGTTGTAGCTTTTATTGAGTTTTTCTACTATCTGTGGATCGTGAGGATCGTGCTGGTATTGTAGCATCACCTGAAAAATATCATTTCCCAGTTCGTCGTGGAGTCGTTTAGAGATCCGGGTTTCGGTTTCATAGGCTGTCTGGAATTGTACCATTTTATTTTGCTGTGCCAGATATCGGGTGCGTTGACGAGAGAAGTAGATGACAAAACCGATCAATGTAATGAGTAATAACATACCAAGCAAGTAGATGGTATTTTGGTTTTGGACTTCTGATATTTTTTTATTTTTCTGCTCATTTTCTTTTTGCAGGTTTTCATTTTCGAACCTGGTTGGAGCGTAAATTTCCCTTGTTTTTTTGCGAACTTCCATTAATTTAAGACTCACATCTTTAAAGAGTCTATGATCCTCTATAGAGTTTGGATCTAACTCGGTAATTAAGGTAAGGATTTCCAGTAATGCTTCATAATCATTTAGACCGTTTAAACTTTGATAAGCTTTTTTAGCGTGATATAGGGATTTTGTGGTTTTTTTATCTTTATAATATTTGGTAAGATATAGATTGCTAGAAAATAAACCCTCTACAGTTTCTTTTTGTTTTCTTATTTGTAATGCTTGTAATAATAATTTTTCGCTATCAGAATTCTCTGGATTCTTTTGAAATTTAATGTACCCAAGATTACTTAAAATTGTTGGGTATATAAGTAAATCATTTTTTACATTTTTATTTTTTAATAGCTCCTCAAGTATTTTGATACTTTCAGTAAATTTTTTTTGACCAGCAAGGATATTAGCACGAGTATTTCTAAAGATAATCATATCATTAACTCCAATTTTTTTCAAAATAATAGAGTCTTTAACCAAATGAAGTATTTTATTATTCCAAATTAGAGCATCTTCATAATTCCCTAATTCATAGAAAGATATAGATATGCCATGATACAATGACAAAATAGAGTTATACTCAGATGAGTTTTTTAGATAAGATAAACCATCAGTAGCCATAATTTTACTAGCATTATGATCTCCTAACATTCGTTGAATATTTGCTAACACCTGTAAACATTTACCAGCATTAATACTGTCTTTTAGATTTCTACGAATTTTAAAAGATTTATTAAGTTGATCAAAGGCTTTTAGATATTTTTCTTGTTTTTTATTAAATACACCTAATTTATAGTATGATTTTCCTATATAGAGACTGTCTTCATTTTGCTGAGCATATTGTAACATGATTTTGGAATGCTGAATAGCTTTTTCTATATCACCGTATCGATAAAGCATATTCGATTTTAATCTGAGTCCCTCATAATATAGAGAATCAATTTGAAGTTGTAATGCACCATTTATGAAATTGGATATGGCTTCCAATCTTCTAGTTTCTGAATAAGAACGTTGGGAAGCAATATCATAATAAGCTTTTATAGAATCTATTTTTTTAGTAACTAAGGAGGATGCTGAGTCATTTTTATTATAATTGATATTACAGGAACTATTGAGGATACCCATTAAAATGCTCAAAAAAAAGAGGGATGTAACTTTAGATAGTTTCATCCCTCAAAAGTACTAAATTTTATAATTTGAAATTAATCCAAATCTTCGTTTGTTTCTATATTGCCACCTTTACTACTTATTACTTCAGTATTGATATCATAGTCTTCTATGGGATCTGGAGTACAAGACACAAAGTTTATAGATAGTAGTAGGGCTACCAGTATATATTTTAAAGTTTTCATATTGTTAGTTTTTTTGTTGTGTTCCGTAGGGTATACTCATAGGTGTCAACCCTAGATGGATATGCAGTTACATATCTACCTATGAGAAATGATCAGTAAGCTTGGGAAAGTGAATCTTGCTACAGTTGCGATACCCTACTTTCCCTTTTTTGGGTAGCAGCAAACTGTAGTTTGGATGGTATAATGGATCGGTATTTATTATTTTTATCCTCGACTATATCGAAGGATCGAAGCAATTTTCATTGATCTCTTTTATAATTAATTATATGGAAAGGGAGTTTTAAAAAAATCTTTTTTTTTGACACCTCTCCTCAAGATCTAAGAGCTTGTTTAAAAACCTTACTTCTTGAAAACAAATGTTTTAAGAACCGTGAGCTTACTTCAAATAATTAAAATATCTCGATATTCTCATCATTTGAAGTGTCCTCAGAACCTCAAACTATTGATTTTCAATTTGTATTCTTTTTAAACATACTCTAAGCGTACATACGGATCATAAAATTTTTGAAAAAAAGGAGATACAAATTCTTTTATTAAACAGTATTGTATATGTGTAGTTTGCTATTTGCAAGCTTGTTATACCGCTACTGTATAAGGATTCGTTATACGCTCCTGAATGACGTATTGCTCTTCTATTTGTTTTTTTTCGTCTTATAAAGACTTTTTATGATCTCATTTTCTATTGCTTACGAAATCCAATAAATATGCGAAGTGAATTTGTCTGTCAATAACACCTCACGAGGGTTCATACTCATAAAATCTATTGCTTTTTCTGGAGTAGTCTTAACAACCGAAGTGTATAATCCTATCTCACAAAAGCTGCCGAATGCCTCGACTAGCAGATAATTTCTGATCTCCTGCTCCTTTTTTGATATTTGGTTAAACTTCATTGTAGTATCTTTTAGTTGTTAATTGTTATACAAATGTCAGGTAGTAGTACGTAATCTTTTTGCGTAGTAAAAAATAATTGTTGTTTTTTACAAAAAAGTATAAAAAATGGCTTCTAATAAAAATGCATTAATACGGTATAAAACCATTGATCAGTGTTTGCGTAACACTTTTAGGAAATGGATGCTTGATGATTTGATTGATGCATGTTCTGATGCTTTATATGAGTACGAAGGAAAAGATGTATATGTAAGTAAACGTACGGTACAACTGGATATACAAATAATGCGGAGTGATAAATTAGGCTATAATGCTCCTATAGAGGTATATCAACGCAAATATTATCGATATGCAGAAAAGGACTATAGTATTATGAATATTCCGGTAACGGATCGTGATATTAAGATTATGAATGAATCGATACAGATTTTAAGACAGTTTAAGGATTTTTCTCTTTTTAAGGAGATGGGCGGTGTATTAGAGCGGTTAGAAGATTCTGTATATGCAACTCAGAAAGACAATACTCCTATTATTCATCTGGAAAAGAATGAGCAGCTTAAAGGATTAGAGCATATTGATACAGTATATCACGCAATTCTTAACAAAAAAGTACTAAAAATTATTTATAAATCGTTTAAAGCGATAGAACCAAATGAATTGCATATTCATCCACAGTTGTTAAAAGAATTTAATAATCGCTGGTTTTTATTAGCTGTTGGTCATAAAAGAAAACAATTAACCACTTTTGCTCTGGATAGAATTATGAGCATTACGAATACTAAAGAAGGTATTGAATATATAGATCAGCAGATTGATGGAGATGTATATTATAAAAATGTGGTGGGCGTTACTGTTTCTGAGAGTGTGCGACCAGAGCTTATAAAATTTAAAGTAGATAAACGAAATTCACCATATGTGGTGACCAAACCCTTTCACGCTTCACAGGAAATTATCTCACAAGATGCGCACGGGACTGTATTTAGTATTACAGTTCAGCCAAATTTTGAGTTGGAACGGCTTATTTTGGGGTTTGGTGATAGTATAGAAGTTCTAAAGCCAAAAAGATTGAGAAAGCGAATTCATGAGAAACTAAAAAGAGCTATAGAGGCCTATCAATAAGCCAGCGAAAAGAGTGTTGATTTTATATCTTTTGCCTAGTAAAACTGCATTTTTTTATCTGATTTTTTGAAACAGTAATAGTAGCAAATTCTGATGAATTGTGTTTGAATGCACTACACCTGTATGTCTTATGAATACTTCGAATCACTATAGATGATATTATCCAAAATACCCGCCAAATAGTATGTGGCAAACTAAAAAAGCCAGTACAGAAAGAATGATGCCAATCAAGAAAATATTAAATGATGTACGTAAAAGTTTAAATTTTCTATCCATGGTTTTACCCAGATAAAAAGTATCTCTTGCAATCGTTTTATACAATTCATCACCTTGATTCATAAGACTAGTAATCTGTTCTATATATGCGGTTTCTTCCATCTCATGAAAATTACCATAAAACATAAGGTTGTTAGTCTGTCGGTCGCCATGTTTGAGCTCTGGTCTGGTCGCAACAACGGCATAGGCAATCGAGATAAGATTGGTGATTAGAATCAGAATGGCTGGATATATTAAATGCGGATCTTTATCTAATTGATTCAGTACAGTGCCTAAAATTATAGAAAGAATCAATGCATTGATAGAAATAAGGATATTTGATTTTCTATCAATCATAGCATTAAGAGTATACTGATTTTTTGATAATAACCTGAATAAGGTTTCTACTCCTTTTTCGGGTCTTGGTTCTATTTTAGAGAGCTTTTTCTTTAATGCTTTTAATTTATCTTTATCCAGGTGTAATTCTTGCATCAACAATTTGTCCTTTACTTTTTCTATTTTCTTTACTTCAATTTCTTTTTCAGGTTTTTCCATAATGTACAAATTAGCAATACCAGTTTAGAGCTTGTTTAAAAATCTTACTTCCTGAAAACAAATACTTTAAGAACCGTGAGCTTACTTCAAATAATTAAAATATCTCGATATTCTCATTATTTGAAGTGTACTCAGAACCTCAAACTATTGATTTTCAATTTGTATTCTTTTTAAACATACTCTAATTTTAAAACTTATAATAGGGTATATCTTGAACTCATCTTGGGTAATACTTTGACCTATTTCATTATAGTACAAAAGCCAAACTTTTCGGTTGAAAACCACTACTCAAGATGAGTTCGTTATGCGTATAGTTTTTTAACAAGTTTTCCGATACTCAATCCTTGTATGATAATAGAGAATACTACTACAACATAGGTAGTATACAAAATGACATCGGCAGATGGGCTATCGGCAAGACTTAATGCTAATGCCAGGGAAATTCCTCCCCGAAGTCCTCCCCAGGTAAGTATGGTAACTGTTTTGATAGGGCTACCTTCTGAGTGTTTTAATAAAGAGTAGGGTAAGAATACAGAAATAAATCTAGCAATGAGTACAATCACAATTGCGATAAGGCCTAATGTCAAATGATTCGCATCGAATTTGAGCAGGTGGATTGCTAATCCAATTAATACAAATAGAATACCATTAAATACATCATCCAGGACTTCCCATATTTCATTAAGTAGTTTTCTTGTAGGCCCTTTGTTGGTAGCAATATTTAATTTGGTACCGATGATCATTCCGGCAATCACCATAGCCAAAGGTCCTGAAACATGGATGAGAGAAGCAACCGCATATCCACCCATTACGATAGCAAGACTGATCATAACTGCCAGTTGCGGGTTTTCTTTTACAGATTTGATGCCTTGATACCCAATAAAACCAAGAAGTGCGCCATATACAATACCGCCAACAGCTTCTTCCAGAAATAGTTTGCCAATTTCAGAACCAATAGATCCTTCCCCATGATGTTCACCCATTCCGGTAAGGATAAGTATTCCCGAAAAAACAACTACACCGATTCCGTCATTAAAAAGAGATTCTCCTTCAATTTTAATTCCAAGGCTTTTAGCAATAGTTGCTTTTTTGAGTATTGCCATAACTGCAATTGGATCTGTGGGTGAAATCAATGCTCCAAATAATAGGGCGTGTAAAAAAGAAAGCTCAATACCAATAAATTGAGCAGCTCCAAAGGTCAATCCACCAACAATAAAAGTAGAAATAAGAACTCCTAAAGTGGCAAATAACAGAATCGGCCACTTTTCTTTGACCAGCTCACCTGTATCAACATGCAATGCACCTGCAAATAATAAAAAACTCAAAATACCATCCAACAATAAACTTCTGAAGTCTGAATTTGTTACAATATCACAAAAGAATTGATAAAATTCTGGTAGGATACCTTTGCTTATTGTAATGATAGCAATCGTGGCCAGACTCATCAACATCAAAGCAATAGTAGCAGGCATTTTTAACCACTTATAATTGACAAAGCTGAAAAAAGCAGCAATCGAAAAAATAATACTGAAAGATTGTAACATAGTTTCTATGATTTTACATTAATATATTTGCCCACAAACACAGCTATTACAATTGCCAGATAAAATTGTCCTATAATATTCATCACTAAAGTTATTGCTTGTGCTTGTGGAGTAAGTGGTGTAACATCACCATAACCTACAGTAGTAATACTGATAAAACTAAAATAGTAAAAGATATAACCAGAATAATCTCCTCTGAGATGGAATGATACAGGATCAATAAAATGAATGGACTCAAAAAGAATCCCACCGATAATTCCTAAATAGATAAAGCCTAATATAGGCCCTAAGATAAACTGTAGGTTTATATTTTTTATAGCTTTTAATTGCTGTAATAATAAAAAGCAGAAATATGAAAACAATAAAAAGGAAGAAGAAAGACGTAAAACCTTTATGATATCAATAAAAGGATTCGAAAACTCTAACCAAATAAAAAGTAATGCTATAAGTCCCAATATGTATGTTCTTATCCTGGTGTTAGTATTCGAAGCAATTAACGAACTTGCCAGAATTACCAGGGTATAATTGATAACCACTACATGGGCGGGATACAAGTCTGAAATACTGGCATGGATTGGAGTTAACAGAAAATTAAATACACTAATTAATGCAATTAGATATTTATAGGTATTTAATATTTTGATAACTCTTTTCATTCTGATTTTAATAACTCATTTCTATAGAATACTGATACATAAAAAGTAACAATCATACCTCTCAACAGCTAAAATCTCTGAGGTTTTACGAGTAAGACAGTATTATAATCTTAAGCTTAGGATATTTATAGTGCATCAGATGATTGAAATTTAGTATTCCAATCATATTAGTGTTACATCCGTAATAATCTCTAATAATGCCGGACCTTGATGGTCTCTTAGTTTTTTCAGCGCCGGGATTAGATCTTCTTTTTTTGTGACTTTAATTCCTAAAGCTCCACAGTTTTCAGCATATTTAGCAAAACTTACATTATGTAATGAGGTCTGCCAGACATCTAATTCGGCAGCTTTTTGCTCTTTAGAAATTTTCCCTAATTCTGAGTTGTTTAGCAATACGTGTTTGATATTCATATTGTATTTGACTAATGTCATCATTTCTCCCAGATATTGTCCAAAACCACCATCACCTGATACAGACCATATCGGTCTTTCTTTACCTTGTGCAGCCCAGGCTCCCATCGCTGCAGGGATTGAAAAACCTATGGATCCCAAGTATCCTGACATTAAAACGGATTGGTTTTTTGGCTCAAAATATCTCCCAAAAGAATAGGTGTTATTTCCTACATCTACAGCGATCACAGCATTTTCGGGAGTAATCTTATTCATAGCCTCGAATACAGCAATCGAACTGATTCCATTATCACTTTCATCTTTTAATCTATTTGCTTTTTCTTCTTTCCAGATATTCCATCTTTCTGCAATTTCGGGTCTTTGATCTATGGTATTGATCTTACCTTCTGTCTGCTCCTGGATGATCGATAAAGTTTCAGAAATTTCTCCCCATAGAGCAGCATCAATTTTGTGAAATTTGCTGAGTGCCGTAGGGTCATAATCCACCTGAATGATTGGTTTTTTAGGGGTAATTCCGGTATGGTTAGAGAAAGAAGCTCCAAAAACAATCAGAAGGTCACTTTCATTCATAAACCAGGAAGCAATAGGCGTACCACTTCGACCTAATACACCACAGCCTAATTCATGGGCATCAGCAATAAGTCCTTTTCCTTTAAAAGTTGTAATAACAGGGCATTGTAATCTATCTGCAAAAGCAATGATAGCCTTCATATGGAATCTAGCTCCGTGCCCTACAATAATAGCTGGTTTTTTGGATTCAGAAATCATGACGACCGCTTTGGCGACCATTTGTCCAGGAGGAGAGATATTCATTGGAGTGATTCTACCTTCTGGGGTCTGGGCTTCTTCTCCGTCAGGTTTTGGCATAAAGGCTACTTCATCCGGAAAAGTAATATGAGATACATTTCTGTTTAGTAATGCACTCTTAATTGCCAGGCTCATGAGTTCGCTATGTTTAGAATTTTGTTGTACAGCATGATTAAAATCTGCAACGGTCTGAAAAGCACGAACCAAATCTACCTCCTGAAAAGCACCAGTTCCCATCACCTGCGTATTTACTTGTCCCGAAAAAGCGAGTAGGGGAGCTCTGTCTACTTTGGCATCCCACATACCTGTAAACATATTGGTCGATCCCGGTCCGGCAATACCAAAACAGACGGCAGGCGTACCTGTTAGCTTTCCATAAGCGGATGCCGCAAAGGCTGCAGCACCTTCATGACGGATACCAAAAAACTGTAATTTTCCTTGTTCTTCTAATCGCATCATAGCATCCGCAACTCCTAAATTAGAATGACCAACCATGCCAAAAGCTGTAGTTACTCCCCAGTTAACCATTGTTTGTATCATGACATCAGAGATGGTATCCTGATGAGGGGTTTCTTCAGGAATGCCTACAAAAATAGCATCTTCTTCTTCTTTTACCTCAAAAGTGGTCACCCCATCATCATACCCTCCAGGAGGTAATCCTGAGCAAGGATCAAAATCCCACCCATGCCAGGGACAACGCAACAAACCATTTTCAATAGATCCTTCTCCTAAGGGGCCACCCTGATGAGGACACTTGTTATCCAAGGCAGAAAATGTGCCTTTATAATGAGTTAAACAAATACCCTGATGACCAGCCGTTACCGTTTGTACTCTCCCCTCGGGAAGTCTATTTTTGTTGTCTAATACCTTATACCAAACAGTTTCTTTTTTTGAAGCCATAATTGTTTTTTTTTAGATGTTAGCATTTATTGCGAAATTGATCTTGTCTTATTTGCACTGCTCTAAAGGAGTATAGAATTAGGGCAATCAGCCCCAATAATGCACTTATGATACCTGTAATAGTGATATAAATTGCAGCATCAAAATTAGTTGCTACAGTTTTGTAAACTCCAGAAATTAAAGCCGAAATCACAAAACAAGCCACAGCTATGTACAAGAATACCATAGCATTGTTTAATAGTTTGAGTTGTTTTAGTTTTCGTTCGATCATACTTTCTTCTATGGCTACTTCTGCAGTCATTGTCTTTATCTCTGTACTCAGGTTAATCAACAGATTAGAAGTAGATAATATAAGCAATCCAATACCCGGAATTATAGTTGCTGGGATATACCAATGTTCCATAGATCTTAGTTTTTGTATGCGCGTATAGCCTCTTCAAAAAATGTAATTCCTTCCTCTTCGCTAATGCCAGAAATAGATAAGGTAGCACCTTTGAAACCTTCGTTGCTCCAGGATCCCTTTTTTAAAGGTGTAAAATTTGTGGTAGGAATACTATCGTGTCCTTTGTATCCGCTTATATAAAAGTAATAATCAGGATGCATCGAATCTGGAATTGCCATCCCCAAACCAACCGAAACGCCATCTTTGTTTTCGAGTTTTGAAAAAGCCCCGGTATCAAAATGATGTGGCCAAATCCTTATATCCGAATCTAGAGATGAAGCCTCAATCGTTTTAACCAAGATTTTTTGTGTTAATATCCTATTCTGTACTAATTTCTGAAGGATATTATCTGATGGTTTTTCAAAAACATATGCATCTGTAATCTTATCATAAGGAAGATCGTAATGAAGGTCATATACATACGGTCGGGTAATTCCTAGTGCAGTGGTTAATGATTCCATCCAGGAAACAATTTCTTTATGAGTTTTTCCATCTAAAGAAATACTGAGTCTAATGGTGCTATTAGCAATCCAATGCAATGCAAAATTTAAATAATCAAAAGCTATTTTATCCCCTTGATCGTTTAATGGCCAGGTTTCTATATATCCTTTTTCTATATTAAAACCCAGATTGGTATGGCTATCATCATCTTTTTTATCCAGAAAGCTTATTCCGGCAGTAGCCAGATATTGTGCTGCTATATGTATTTGCGTACTCATTACTTTAGATTTATTAGTTTGTTATGATACATCATGCCATCCTATGTTAGCATCTACTTAAATTTATGTAAAAAATAAAGAACAAAAAGGAAGATGAAGTTTGTTTATACCATTTCTGATTTAAAATTACCCATTCAATTTTGTTCTTTTTTATCTATGCAAAAAATGGCAACTTTTTATTTGAGTATTTTAAAACCAGAAATGGTAGTATACTGGATTTACCAATAGATATAATATCCAATTACCTTTTGTGCTCGGGACTATCAAATCCAGCTTTACATCCAGCTTCCCATTCTTCAGGTTGGTTTCCGTGTGCTGGAATTCCTCCATTATCTTTTAGTAAACGCGCCATATGCATACAATTCCAAGCCAGGAACGTTGTATTTCTATTAGTGAAATCATTCTCTGGTCCTCCAGAACCTTCATCTCTATACGATGGTCCGGGACCTGCTTCTCCCATCCAGCCTGCATCAGCCTGTGGAGGTACCGTATACCCGATATGAGAAAGAGAGAAAAGGATGTTCATAGCACAGTGTTTTACTCCGTCTTCATTTCCTGTAATCAAGGTAGCTCCTACTTTTCCATAATCTCTATATTGTCCTTTTTGATTAAATTGATGCGTATATCCGTACATACGTTCTAGTACTCTGTTACATACAGATGACTTTTCTCCTAACCAAACAGAAGTACATAAAATCAATATATCACAGGCATCAACTTCTTTTTGTAACATTGGCCAATCATCTTTTTCCCATTCTGGAGTTTGAGACATATCCATCCCTAACCCTGCTGGTATTGTATAATCCACAGGGCGGATTACTTTTGTAGTTGCTCCATTTGCTTCAAAAACTTTTTGGGCAACTTCAATAAGAGCTTCTGTATGAGATAATACAGGTGTTCTGTTTAATGTGCAATTAAGGAATAGAACTTTTAGGTCATCGTATTTTGCAGGTGCATTTTCACAATGTTTTTCAGTGATTTGTTTTAATTGTTTTGACATTTTTAATGATTTTTATATTGAAATACTATTTTATTTATTCGATAATCGAGATTTAAAAACTCAGAAACTTGCCACGAGCTAGTTTACTTTTTAGAATGCAAATCCAAGTGCAAAAGTGATTCTTCCACTGTCTGTACTCACATAATAACCAAGATTAGCAGTAAAAGAATCTAATCCGCTGATCCAGAATGATCCTCCTGTACTGGTATGCCAGGTGTCTGACGTATCATTTTCTACCCACACTCTACCATGATCAAAACCTCCGGTAAGACCATATTTAAGAGGAATGAAACTTGTCTTGAATTTACCAATTTTCCATCGAAGATCTGTATTTTGATAGACTGAAAATTTACCGGTAAACCGTTCGTTTCTAAAACCTCGCAACCCTTTTTGTATTCCACCAATTTGCGCTCCGTGATAAAATTCAAAATCATCTCCCAGAATTGCTTCTCCACCAAAGGTTGTAGCAAAAACGAGGTTGCCTCTTTTATTTAGTTTGTGATCTATTGATATGGATGGTTCTATATACCCAAATCTGTTTTTATTAGTACCTCCGTCAATATTTGATTTATACCCAATTGTAATACTTGCATCAAAACCAAGTGTAGGAAATGCTAAATCATTTGTATTATTAAAATGATATTTTGCTTCTACGCCTACATATGTTTGTGAATCAAATACATCATTATCGGCAGAGATATTGTTAATAAATCGGTCAGAAGTATTTTCTACCTCAAAAGCTTCAATCAATGGCTTAAACTGAAAATAACCTCCATCTCTTCCTCTCCAGATTAAGGAAACTGCAGTTTTCCATTGCTGAATTCTGGTTCTGTTAAAATCTAAATCAACTAAGTCTTTATCATAGGCAGTATCATTGCCGAATCCAAAGAAATTTTGTGCAAAACTGGGTGTTTTATAAATGCCTTCTATCCCAAAATTCCAATTATGAAAGAAATGAGAAAATTCTCCTTGATATGATACATCAACACCTCTGCTAGCTGCATAGAAAGATGCACTAATTGTGTGTTTCTGGGTAAATGGATTTCGTTGTAAACCATAATAGGTGTAGTGATTCAGTACTCCGATTCGCAATCCGTCATCAGGGTTAAACGCTATTAGCGGTAAAATTTGATTGACATAGTATCTTCTTTTCTTATAATCATAGGTATTGGTGTTGTAATCGTCAACTAACCATTTTTTGGAACGCTTGTTCACAATAGTATTCTCTTTATGTTGATAATCGTATAACTTTACTTTTTTTGCATTCTTAAAGTTATAGGTATCATTTTTTTTACCTCCAATAATTTTGATATCGATCAAATTATCCCCTTTTCCATCCACATTAAAAATATCTTTTCCATCCAAGCCATATAACCAAATCTCTTTGGTTTCTTTTTTGTTAAAAGTTCTATGTAAGACACCAATATCTTTGCGACGAATCTCAATTGTAGTTTCTCCATCAGGAGATCTTTTGATATTAAATACATCACCTTTCTGAGTTCCGGTAATTACTTCAAAACTATTGAGATGTTTATAATACTTATGAGCTATATCAACAATGTTGGTTCTTCTTCCTTTTAGTTTTTCTGTGATATCATTGATGGTCTCTCCCTTCATCTCTTCCGGAATTTTTTTGAAAGCAGTTTTTATGACATCGTCAGTAAGATTATTTTGTATATAAACTGCTTGTTCTTTCCATTTTGACCAATCAGAGGTATTAATAAAAGTCATATCAAGCGGGTATGGAGTCTGATTAAACCATTTTGGGCTCGGAAGTTTTTCATCATATGATTGCATTTTTCTCAATCCCGGAATGGCACAGGTAAGAAAAGAAATAATACTACCATCAAATACAGAAAATGCCTGATCCCGATCTCTTGGGATGGGTTTACAAATTTCTGTTCCATCCTCTTTTTCAAAGAGTGCCCATCGCCATTGATCGGGATGTCTGTCCCAATCACCAATAAGCATATCAAATATACGAGCGCGGATGTATGAAGGTTCATCAACGCTAGCTGTACCTGTTTTATGAACTTCTTTGATCACATCATCTGTACTTAGTATTTTCTTTGGTTTTCCAAAAGAAGCAAGATTCTTATGACCAGATTCCACACGTTCTTCTACCAGATATAA
Organism: Aquimarina sp. RZ0; assembly: GCF_008370685.1. Lineage (GTDB taxonomy): Bacteria > Bacteroidota > Bacteroidia > Flavobacteriales > Flavobacteriaceae > Aquimarina. The sequence goes on along the minus strand of NZ_VTZU01000010.1, from coordinate 32,975 downwards.
TTCATCTCCAAATTCATCATTGTACTGACCTAATCTCTCCTGTTTTGGAATATAGTATAGCTTAGGATTGGTATGATAAATAGCAACTGCATCAGATAATGTGCCTATAGAAAAAGGTGTATAAGGATGCGCAGTAGTATAAAAATCTAACAAAAACCGATCTGCATAACTATCTTCCAGATCTTCTTTTATATATTTATCCTGAAATGCGGATGCTTGCAAAAATTTCAGGGCACTTTTTCTTAAGGCACGCATTACATACTGTTTTCCGTCTTTATCAACCATTCTCAAGGATTTAGACTGTTGTCCACCTCCTCTTCTAATAGGTGTTAAACCACCCTTAAGTGTATCCAGAAAAGCAACAGGAGCATTTACTTTTTTGCTATAATATTTTCGGTAGTGATCTCCCCACAATCCTTTATATAATTTACTTTTCCTGGTTTCTTCATCAGCGTATACAGATGCACTTTGTAGGGTAGAAAAACTATCTGCCGGTTTAAAAGTATATTCAATTTTTTCAGGAATCCCTTGTAATGCAGTGGCAGAAAAAATAGTTGTTTTGGTTTTATTATCAATACTATAAAAATGTACGATAGCCTTGCCATCTTTGTGGATATCCAGTCTGGCATATCCATTTTTGGTACTTACAAAATCTCCTTCTGAAGCTTTTTTAGATTTTTTAGTAGTATTACTAGCTCCACTAATAATCTGTGGGATACCATATTTATTAATGTATTGAAGGTTTTCATCTTTCCCGGAAAGGAAAATTACATTTTCTTGTTGTCTTGCAATGGTTATAATTTTATTTCTTAAGATTCGGTATTGTTTGTTTTGAAAATCTTGAGATGAGGTTCCTGATACATTTGCAAAAAAACCTTGTTTAGTGTTGGTAAAAACAGGATGGTGTATTGCTATTACCTTAATTTTGTCCTGAGCCTTTTTGAGAAGGCTTGTAAATTCAAGAAAGAAAAGACTCCTGTTTTTGATATCACACTCTTCATTGAGGTAAATCTGATGATCCCAATTCTCTAGATACCATTGTGAATCTAGTGTAATTAATACTACATTATCACTTATATCCTTCTTTTTGATAGGGCATCCTTTATCCGGATAAAATTTTGATTTACTATTTTTCTGAATATATTTTTCTAATTCGCGAACTCCTTTACGACCTTTTTTTGCCCATTCATTTTTTCCTGGAATAAAAACAGTATGCTTATCATAATCGGATAAAACTGTAAGTTGGTGCGCGATTCCTTTTTCTGCAGAAAGTTGAAATCCTTTTTTTGGAACAGTGTTACCTACTAGAAGCAGTGTAGAATTATCTACATTTTTGGAATCCGCAATCAGCTGTTGCAAGATCGTATAATCATTACTATTTCCTGTATTTCCTGTCACAAAAATAGAAGTTTCTATTTCTTGCCCGAATGTGATACTAGTCCAAAAAAATACACCTAATAGATAGTAAATACTATTGGTTAATTTGATTTGCATGATGTGTGTTTTAATATTATCAGTTTTCTGATGAATTGACCCTCAGTTGATATATTTTTAATACTATAAGCCCTGTAAAAAGTAATAACGAATAATAACACATGGGAGTTCCATTCCCAGTTTTAGGGCATTCACCATTCCCTATAAATTGCAGGATTGATGCCATTGTTGCAATCAAAGTTGCCAAGCCTGTAAAAAAGAAATACCATCTATTGTATTTTCCCAAAAGGTGTGTAATTAATGGAATTATAAAACAGACTAAAATAATAGCACAGGCTGGAATCCCTAATACTTTAGGACATCCATTGGCTGTTTGTATTTCTTTTATTACTAAACTTCCAGCTCCTAAAATCCCAATTATAAATAATACCGTGAGAAGAATAGAAAGTATCCTTCTCATTCTTCTACGGTTGATAATGTATCAGCCATTACCTGCTGTAATTCTCTTTCTTTAGTAATATGCACTACACTATTGATAGCGGGATTTTCTAATTCGAAAACAGTACCATTCGCATAATTAACCGTGATTTTCTTAATAGAAGTTTCTTTGCCTAATCCAAAATTTAATAATGCAGTTTGATCACTTGCTAATCCTTCTCCTGAAACTAACCAATCTGTAAGTTTTTTGGAAGCGGTTTCTACAGTCACTTTTGCACCCTGAGATGCTGCATTATCTTTTATGTCTACCTGAACATAGTTATTAGTACCTCCCTGACTTATATAGGCTAATGAAGGCGTATCTATATTAGTCCAGATCATATCGAGATATCCATCCTGGTTAAAATCACTTACTAAGGATGTGATACCAAAATGAGGATTGACCACACCACTTTGCTTTTCTGTTGGTACAAAAGTGTGATCTTCTTTCTGGATTAAAAACCTGCTAGGTAGCCTGAATAATTTATTTGGAGCCAGATCCACATAATTTTCTGCCACCATCAAGTCCTGTAAACCATCATTATTCATATCAGCAAAGGTACAGCCCCAGGAAAACTCATAATCTGCAATTTTGGCTTCTGCGGCCGCATCCGTAAATTTGAAATCCCCTTCGTTTTTAAAGAGTATCCACTTTTCATTAAATCTGGTAGCATCCTTGATATCGCCTTTTGCAAGAAATCTAGGCAAAGTACTTCCTGTATTAGAAAACATAAAATCTACGAATCCATCATTATTATAGTCACCTACAGCCAGCCCCATTGGATAGGCAAATTTTTTGGTCAGAGGATTCTCTTTCATCGTAAAAGTAAGATCTCCATTATTTTTATAAGTTCGGGCTTCACCAGTATCGTGAACCACTACAAGATCTAACCAGGAATCATTATCGATATCCACTAAGACTCCCTGAAATGTATTGTGTACATAATCGAGCCCAGCCTGTTTTGTAATACTTTTAAATGTACTATCACCATTGTTAAGCAATAGCTCACTAGTAGATCCGTAATTGTAATCTTCAAAAATTGTTTGCCCTTCCATAAGTTCTTTTTTCAGGTAGGTCGCCAGAAAAATATCTAAATCTCCATCTTTATCGATATCACCTACTGTGATACCCGCGGGATTTGATTTTTCATTTACAGGGGTATTGATAATTTTAGCAGTAAATTTGCCATTAGTGTTATAATATAGATGTAATCCGTCTTCTCTGCTTACTAATAGGTCAGTATATCCATTATTGTCAAAATCTGCTGAAACTGCGCCAACCGTTGTCGTAGTAATGCCTTTTTTAGGGAGGTTAGTTTCTGATGATATATTTACAAATTTATGATCTCGATATGCAAAGATTGCATCTTCCTGATTCATTCCTCCTCCAAAAAATACTTCATCTATATTATCATTATTGATATCAATCAACGCAGAAGGCGCAATTGGTAATGATTTTTCTCCATTATATTGGTGAATAAAATCAAGAGCTACCTGATCGAACTTTGGGATAAGTTTTGCATCTATGGATATATCATACTTGTCAGAAACAGCGTCTCTCCAGAAAAAACCTAAAACTAGTATTAATAAAAGTAGTATAAGGATTCCTGCTATTTTTAGAATTTTTTTAATCATGAGTTGGTTTGTAATTTTTGTTCAGTTGATATAATGAAAGGGTAAAAAGAATAAAATGTGTAACATTCATGGCAATTGGAGCTAGATGTTTGCTTAAAGGTTTTGCCCAAAAGAGTGTAGAGAAAACGAATAAAAGAATAATGATTGGATTAAAAATAGCCATCCACTTTTTATAATAAGTTCCTCCTTTTAGAATTGCAATCACAAATACAACTGATAGTAATGCAATAACAATTCTTAGTGCTTGAACCAATATTTCCATATGGTTGGTGTAATGATCCAAAAGGTTTTGATACGCAGTTGTATCCATGGATTCTTTTAGATGTATAATATTCCCTATAGAAGCTCTTGAACCTATCCAGATTCCTCCAACTGCAAAAGCAATAAATCCTATCCCCAGTGTAATACGAGCTAACGTTTCATTACCTGGTCTAAGCATTTGATAGATGTGAAGATAACCGGCAAAATAGCAAGGTAGCCCTACGACGGCTAAAAAATGTCCAATTGTTAAATGTTCTTGTGGAACAAATTTAAAGAATTCGTAATTTTCTGAATTCCCTAAAATATGGGCAGAATAGTGTAAGAAATATTCTCCTAAGCCTACAAGAATCGATGCCAGTAGACCTATAAATCCTAAGATTTTGGTTGTATTCATTAGTAAGTTCTTGGTTGTTTTACCATTCGACGAAAAAATTTAGTAGAACTTTCAAACATTATTAAGTTCATTTTTTTTTAGAAATTAAGATATGCTGAGATGTGTAATCGATGATATTATTTTTTCTTAGTGTACTCATTACATTATTAACTGTTTGTCTGGATGTATTAGTTAGATTCGCAATGTCCTTGTGCGATAGTAAATTTTTAGCAACAATTTTTGTATCCTTTTCTTCTCCAAATTCGTTGATGTAATCGATAATAAATTCTTTGATTCTGGTATGGCTATCTTTGTATAATAAATCTTGTAATCTTCGTTCTAGTTTTTTGATTCTGGTACCGTATATTTTTAATACTCCATTCTTTAAAGAAGTATGCTTTTGCATTATACGATCCATTCTGTCAGCTTCTATATAACAAATTACGCAGTCTTCGAGCGCAATGGCCTGCTCTTGTAATGAATCTTGTTCATTGTATAAGGACAGCTCGCCAAAAATGTTTCCTTTCTTTACAATATATTTGACATGATTGCTATAGGTATCTATAATTTTGACCGTTCCTTTTTTTAAAAAGAAAATACTCTTTTTATCATTTTTTAGTAATTCTATAGAAGTTCCTTTATCTATATTATCCATTTCCAGAATTTCGCACATGTGCATCATTGTAATTCTCCCTAATTTACTAAAGAGGTTAAAGCCTTCCAGAAACCAATATTTAGTGTATGTATTCAATTGATAAAGTGTTTATTAGTAAAATCGTGTTAAATGTAATGATTTTTAATACTACTAAAGTGAAGTAAATTTTGAGAAGTTACTTCAGGCGACACCTGGATATTTTTGTATGTGTAAAAAAGTAAAATAAAAAGTAAAATTGGTTTCGATAATACCTTCTTGAAGAATGCTTTTGGACTGTAAAATTCTTGGTGTATATACCACACTTGTTGATTTTCTTATACGTCGCTGCGATCTTTATAAAAAAACTATTTTATTATAGCACAAAAACTAAACTTTTCGAACTAGTCAAGATAAGCTCTGATACTTAACACTATCAATACAAAAAAATAACGCTAATTTTTTAAAAACCATGATTTGGTTATTTTTCTTTGATTAGATCAAATTCAAATATCATTAATTAAAACCTAAAAAAATGCAAATCTTTACAAAACAACTAATTTTATCAGGCTTTCTCTTGATTACTATCCAGGTAATAGCGCAATTTAATACAAGGGTGCCGCAAGTTGATCATGTACTGCACATTAGTGTAGATGGGCTAAGACCAGATGTACTTACTTCACTGGGGGCAGAGAAAGCTCCTAATTTCTTTCGATTTCGTACCGAAGGTGCGTGGACTGATAATGCTCGAACTGATGTTTTAAACACATCTACTATTCCCGGTCATACAAGTCATATCACGGGTCGCCCTGTATTTGGTGATCATGGGCATGGATTCTGGTGGAATAGCGATCCGGGACCATTTACTTTGCATACCGGTAAATACATTTCTTCTGTATTTGATGTAGTACATGATCACGGGTTTTCTACAGCACTTTATGCTGGAAAAGGTAAGTTTGTTCTTTTTGAAAATTCCTATGATTCAGATTCAGGTGCTGGAGATATTACAGGCATTGACAATGGACGTGATAAAATTGATACCTATGTTAATAATGGAAATATGAATGTATTGACTACTGCTTTTATTCGTGATTATGAAGCCAAACAGTATGAATATGCATTTTTTCATTTTCGCTATCCTGATGGAGAAGGTCATGCTACTGGATGGGAATTAGACATATCTTCAGAATATGCACAAAAAGTAGCAGAAATTGATGCATTGATAGGTCAGTTTTTTCAAACCATTGAATCAACTCCTGGTTTGGCGAATCGTACAGCTATTATATTGACTGCAGATCACGGTGGCGAAAAAGGGAAAAAGAATCACGGTAATTTGTTTGATCCGGATAATTATACCATACCTTTTTATGTTTGGGGACCAGGAATTGAAGCAGGAGCAGATCTTTATGCTCTTAATACTGATGTACGAAACGATCCTGGAAGTGAGCAGCCTACCGATGATGTGTCATTATTGCCTATTAGATATGGAGAAGTAGCAAACCTTACGCTGAGTTTATTGGGATTGCCTTCGGTTCCCGGATCATTTTATAATGTAGATCAATCTTTAAAAGTTAACCAGCCAGAAGACAATAAGATTGTTATATTTCAGCAAGGACTTAATGGGTATCAGGGTACTGTGGATACCTATGTGAGGCGTCATGAAAGCTCTAATAGTTATGGTTCAGAAACAGAACTATTGGTTGATGATGCAGATCCGTGGTGGAGTGGGAGGGATAACCAAACGCTTTTACGATTTGAGAATCTAATCGGTATGGGAATGGGGCAGATACCGCCGAATATTTTTATAGAAAATGCGACGCTACAATTACGTGTTGTGAATGATGGTAATGGTGGGAGTTTTCATCGTATGCTTACATCATGGGATGAAAATGAGTCATGGGATAGTTTGGGGAATGGGATTTCTGCAAATGACCAAGAGGCAAAGACCCAGCCAGACAAACGTATATCAGATGCAAAAAAAGGAATACTGTCGATTGATGTGACAACTGGTGTGCAAGCCTGGGTAGAAGGACAGGTAAATCATGGTTGGGCTATTTTACCAGATGGGGGAAATGGCTGGGATTTTTATAGCAGTGAGGGATTTATGCCTCCAAGGCTTGTGATATCATACACAGAGGAGTTCCCGAAAATAACAGTGCCAATTGCTGATAAAGAAGAAGGAAAAGAGGATAATCTTTCTACTAATAATAGCAAGAAAGAAGATATAAACTCTATAACTTCAGGAAAAAGTGTAGAACCTTTATTGTGGGGTAACTTTCCAAATCCTTTTACAGATAGTACAACTATCGGCTTTTCTATTCCTAAAGAACAACATGTCACAGTTGCTATCTACAATGCACAAGCTACACTGGTTACTATGTTAATTAATAAAAAATGTAAAGCAGGAAGGTATTTGCTTCCTTTTGAAGCAGATAACCTTACAGAAGGGATGTACATTGTAGAGTTTATTACAGAAAATTCTACAGGAGGTATTATTAAACAAAGTAAAAAGATTATCCATACGCGATAAACAGAAGCCGTTTTTTTTGAATAAGAAGTGGTTTAAGTTTTTTCAAATCCTTTTATACATAATAGTAAAATTAGGGTAGAAACACTACCCTAATTTTTGTATACTTTTTTTGTTTGGATTCGCGTATTCATATACAATAACTAACAAAATCGGTTATTGTTATTTACTTCCCAGCATTAGGAATTCATTACAAACTATTTCGGTAATATATCTTTTGATACCTTCACTATCATCATAACTGCGAGAAGTAAGCTTTCCTTCGATAGCTACTTCCTGACCTTTATTAACATATTTTTCAATGATTTCTGCAGTTTTCCCCCAGGCTACAATATTATGCCATTGCGTATCTGTGATTTTATCACCGGCTTTGTTGTAATAATAGTCATTAGTTGCGATAGAGAATTTAGCCAATTTTCTACCTGAATCTAAATTTACAATTTCAGGTTCTTGTCCTAGGTTTCCAATCAACTGTACTTTGTTTTTTAGCGTGTTCATACTTTTAATTTATCGTGTTAAACAATGGATACTATCGAGTTTTTATACCATTTCCAATTTGGATTAACCTGATCTTTCAAAATGAAAGTTAACGGTAACTCAGACTATACTGAACTGTTGTTTTCTTATAAGGACATTCAGATCAGAATTGGTATTAGGTTTCGACGGAGCAAACATATCAAACGACTAAAATAACACTCGGTTAGGAAGTGTTTATTTTCGGTTGTAATCGTTTGTAGTCGTTTAAATGATGTTTTTTATACGCTGATTCTGAATAAAATTCACTGAGGAGAAATGATAAAAGATAGTATCAGGAATTTTTTCTATATTGATTTTGATATTTCAGCTTTAAAAAAAATAAAGACTCTATATCTATTTTGTAGGTCAAAGCAGTACTCAAGATGAGTTCTATTATAAAAATGTAGTAAAGATCATTTGTTTGCAAAAAACTCATTTAGATATACTTCTCTCTTCTGTACTAAATTTGTTGAAGTATATAAATATTACCATAAATGAGTTTTTAGCTTAAAAAACTCAAAAGCATCAGTGATTAACAAATAAATTTGTTCAATTAATAACTAAAAAAGATAGCAAGCAATGAATGATTCCATCATAGAAATATTAAAAACCATATTGAATAGAGATCTACAAAAACTAAAGCTTGAGATAAGCTCATATACAAAAGAAAAGAATTTATGGTTAGTAACTGATCAGGTTAGCAATTCTGCAGGAAATCTTTGCTTACATCTTATAGGTAATCTCAATACATATATCGGTGCAGAATTTGGTAAAACAGGGTATGTAAGAGAAAGAGATCAGGAATTCGCGTTAAAAAATGTTCCAGTATCAAAACTGCTATCTATGATTGATGAGACTATACTGGTTGTAGAAAATTCATTAAATTTATTGACAAGAGATGATTTGCAAAAAGAATATCCGAGAATGTTGCTGGATAAAAAACCTAGTACAGCACTTTTTTTAGTACATCTGACCACACATCTTACGTATCATCTTGGACAAATAAATTATCATAGAAGGTTATTGGATGTCTAAAATTAAAACAGAATACTATGTGGAACGAAAAATTAAAGATTTATGATGCATTGATTGATAAATGTCCCAGATTTCAGAGAAAGGGCAAAACAATGCCTTATACATCTGCAAATGGGTATATGTTTTCATTATTTAATAAGAATTGTGAGATCGGGATTCGATTTTCTAAAGAAATACAAGAAAAATACATTAAAGAATTTGACTCCTCTATCTATAGATCTTATGGAGCCGTTATGAAAGGATATGTTTTGATCCCGGAACGTATGTGGGAAGATCTGGATGCACTAGCTACATATCTTGATGAAAGTTATGAGTATGTGATGACTCTGGATCCAAAATAATTGAAAGATCTATTACGTGAGTATCCGTAAAAAGTATCAGTATAGATAAAATACACTTTCCAGATCAACCTGATGCTTCTGCAAATGACCTCATAATTATAGCAAAGAAAGAATGCTGATACCCAGTCATACATTTTATGTGTTATAACATGTATGATCTAGCCTGAAATTCGCTTTTTTGTTTGCATACTTCTTCATCTGCATAAGTTTTCTTCTTCTGATATAAAATTATATTAATACTAAAACGATACTTTATTTTTTAAGACTACTGGAATGCCTTTTTAGAGATGCGGTTTAAGTTTCTTGTAGGGTTAGAGTGCATATATAAAGAATAAAAACAGTGGTTTTCAGGGGTTGATTTTGATAGAAAGCATGGGTGTAAGCAAGTGTCTTATTTTATAGTTTTGGTAAAAAGTAAGGAAAAAATTGTAGATACTATCAATTCTAAAAACTGAAATGGTAGAAAACTTATTAAGGGTAATAATTTTAGGCTAAAAGGTTTGGCTTTTATAGCATAACTATAGTTAAAAAAAATCAATCAAAAACGGAGAGCAACATTTACATTTTAGAAGCAAAAGTAGTACTCCGGATGAGTTTATAATTATATAATATTGATTCAATCATAAAAAGTGATAGCTATATAATTAGTTTTTTACAACCTCCAGGTCATAAAATGTGGTAGTAGTTATTCTGAAATTTTATCCCTTGAGCTTATAAAATCAAGTTTATTTTTTTTTATCACACGTTTTATAACTGATTTAGTAGAACTCTTAAAACCAATACCTATGAAGGGCTTAACATCACACAAAGGTGTAGTACTTTTTATTTGCTGTATATTCTTAGTTTCTTGCACCAAAGAAATTGACAGATCAGACATTACACTATTAAATAATGAGAAACAGATTCTGGAATTCAAATTTCTTGAAGAAGAAAATGACCAGTTGGATAGCAATATTACTGCGAATATAGATGAAGAAACAAAGGTAATTTCTGTTGTACTTCCCAACGGAACCAAAGTCACGACACTAAAACCAGAAATTATAGTTTCTCAGACTGCATCAATTGTTCAGGATATAGAGGTTTCATTAGATTTTTCTGCACCTATCATCTACAGTATTGTAGCAGAAGATGGTTCTATAGCAGACTATACCGTAAAAGTCAGGGTAATTGCCAGTTCGCCACGAGAAGTTTTAAGCACCTTTTTTGAACAAAATCCAGACAATACTTTGGGCTGGAATATAGAGAATGAAGATATTGCAACCTGGGATGGTGTTATAGTTGTAGACAATAAAGTAGTAGCACTAGAACTTGCCGAAAAAGGATTAACAGTTTTACCTCCGGAAATTTGTGACTTATTTTACTTGAGAACCATGTTTCTGGAAAAAAATATGATTACCAAAATTCCTGTTGAGATTGAGGATTTATCAAATAATTTAAGAACACTGAATCTTGGAGAAAATCAAATAGAAACCATTCCCGAAGAGTTTTTTAGTCTTAAGAAATTAATAAATCTCAAGATGCATACAAATTTGTTAAGAGAAATACCTTCTGATATCAATAAGTTGAAAGCACTCAGAGAATTAAATGTGTCTAACAATTCATTAAGAACAGTTCCCATTGAGTTATTTGAACTCACACAATTAAATTCGTTATTCCTTAATAATATTAAATTAACTAAGGTTCCTTCAGAAATTGTAAAGTTATCTCAACTCACATCATTAGGATTATCCGGTAATCCAATTGGAGAAATCTCTGATCCGATATTAGGCTTAGAGTCACTCACCAGATTGGATATGTACAATGCTAATATAAGTGTCATTCCGTCAGATATTCGTAAACTTACGAAACTAAAAAGGCTACAGCTATCCCGGAATAACTTAACAGAAATCAACGAAAGTATTAGCGATGTATTTATGCTGGAATTTTTATTTCTGAATATAAATACTATTGAGCAAATTCCCACTAAGATAAGTAATCTGATTCATCTCAAAACATTGGATATCAAAGAAAACACTTTTGTAACTATCCCCAATGCCGTTTGCGATCTGGCGAATACTGGTACAGAAATATTGATAGACGAACATGTCACCTGCGGGTTATAAGCTGTATATAGGAAAGAGTAAATAGAATAGTACAAATCAGTTATAAAATATAATTTATATGGCACTTCAATCAACTATCCAACTATTTATAAGGGGCGTTTCTATACAGGCATTCAAAAAATTAACATTACATCAGGAAATTGATGCCCACCATACTATTGAATTAGTTTGCAGAAGAGATGTATTAGAGGATATAACGACAGTTGCAGGTGATACCAGCAATGAATATCTGGGAGAAACAATCCTATTGACAATAGCATCGATAGATGTTTTGAACGTATATAAAGATCTTAAATTTAAAGGTGTTGTTACAGAAATTTCAAGTAGCAGAGGTTTTCTGCATCAGCACGGAGATTTGATCAGTATCAAGGCAAAAAGTAGCTCCATCCTCACAGATGATGGGCCACACTTTGCCTCTTATAGCGATCTTGATCTCTCAACGATTATTACTAAAACCTTTCAACGCTATGATAGAGCCAAACTGGCTACCATTATAGATGCCAAGTTTACCAATACACTTCATTATTGTGTGCAAAATGGAGAAAGTAGTTTTCAATACGCAAGTAGATTGGCAGCTCAATATGGAGAATGGTTCTATTATGATGGAGAAAATCTGATCTTTGGGAAACCGACAAAAACAGAAGAAGTGACACTTACCTATGGTCTGGATTTACAGGAGTTTTCCAGACATATAAAACCATTATCCAATAGGTATGGTTTTTTTACCAATGATTATCTCACCAATGAACAGCACGAAACGATCACTTCAGAAATAAATAGCGGTATTAATGGATATAATGGTTTAGCATCTCAGAAAAGCGAACAGATGTATCCGCATAAGACCAACGTATTTCTCAATACGTATAATGACCCGCAGATAAAACAACGCCTGGAAATATTGGTAACACAGCAAAAGAAGGCAGAAGAAGTAAAACAAGTTATAATTCGAGGCAAGAGTGATAATCCAGGAGTCAATCTGGGGAGTATTATCAAAATACAAAGTGGTGAAGGAGCGTATAAAGTGAGAATTACAAAAGTTACCCATGATGCCACAGAAAATGGGCGTTATATTAATAATTTTGAAGGAGTTTCCATTGCGCAGGATATATATCCAAAAACCAATATTCTCAGACACGCTAAAAGTGATTCACAAATTGCAACCGTTACAGATAATATAGACCCTGATGGTATGAGTCGTATCAAAGTACAGTTCCATTGGCAAAAACAATTAGGAGAGCATACTCCCTGGCTTCGAGTAATGACACCACATTCTGGAGGAGACAAAGGATTTCATTTTATACCAGAAATAGGAGAAGAAGTATTAGTAGCTTTTGAAGGAGGTAATGTAGAAAGACCCTTTGTTTTGGGAGCTCTGTATCACGGAAATGCAAAACCAGAAAGCTGGAAAACGGATAAAAATAATGTAAAGGCAATAAGAACCAGAAGTGGCCATACGATTGAGTTAAATGATACGGATAAAGAAGAATTTATAACGATAAAAGATAAGCATGAAAACCTTATCCATATTGATACGGCTAATAATAATATTACAATTACTGCGCTAGAAAAAATGACCTTGAATTCTAAAAATATGGAAATTAATGTAGATGAAAATTTAGATATTAATGTAGGAAAAGATAAAAGTGAACGAATTGGTAAAAACCATACAGTAAACACAAGTAATAGTATAGAGTTCGCCTCACAAACAAAATCAGTCAATGTAAGTTTGGCCTACACCCAGACTGCAGGAAGTACTAGTTTACTTTCTGTTGCAGGAGATTTGACCATGCACGCAAAAGGCATATCGACACTGCAAGGAAATGCTGACGTTAAAATAAGTAAAGGATAGCTCAATGATTACATTTGTAGAAAATCAAACAACGTTAGGGATAATTCCCACTTTTGGAAAAGTTACATATCATCAAAAAATATTTTCTGAGGTATTATGCTACAGCCAAGTGCAACAACAGACACTCGAGAAAGAAATACAAGTAGAGGTTTTACCTTATAATCCTATGTTTTTTACTTTAAAAATTGTTACAAAGCATATAAACATAAAATTAGATTCGGTTCTTAAAAAACAAGAAGACTTACTTCAAGAAGTTTATGGGATTATGGATACGGTACAATTTAGAATGAATTGGCGGGGAGAATTGATAGAAATTCTAAACCATCAAGAGATTCTAAATAAGTGGAGTGTATTAAAACCTAAATTAAAGCAAAAATATACTGGACAAGCAATAGAACGATATCTATTGGGTATAGAGAGGAAAATACAAAATCATAATAAGCTACTTTCTGATTGTTTACAATATCGATTATATGGATTACTGTTTAATGAGATGTATGGAACTCATAGTAGTGATGCTGAGTTTACTAAAGATAGAGAGCGTTTGTTAAGCAATATGGTATATCAGTTGCCATTAGCCATACGAGAAAAAGTGCTGCTGGAGAATGAAGGAGAAGAAAAAACAATACTTAATGTTTTTGGAACTTTGGATCAAGAACAGCAATATGCCACAAAAATTCAGAATCTATTTAAAAGGAAAAACATTTTAGATCCTAATGGAATTAAATTGGAAAACTATAAAGGAACTTATAGATATGATAAAAAAACAGGAATATTTGATGCCGTTGTACTAGATGTTGTAACAACATATGGTACTGATTATAAAAAGAATCAGAATTATCGATTAACCCAAGAAGCATAAAAAATAAACGGTATGAGTGGAAAAAAATATGTTTGCAATGGAGCAAAGATTGAATGTCCTTTATGTACCAAACCGATAGGTAAACTAAAGGTTACTTCTAATTCGATAAAGTTGCAAGATAAAACGTGGGCAAATATTAAAGACAAAGGAAAAGTTAATTTAAAATTTAGTGGTAAATGTATCAAAAGCCCTAAACAAAAAATACCGTGTAAAGCCGTTATAGCACCTATAAAATGGATCAATACAGGAGAAATTTTAATACAAGGAGATAAAGCATTGCTAGAATGTTCTACCATAAAATGTAGTTATGGTGGCGCGACAATTAAGATAAAAGATCATATCCAGAAATCAGAACCAGACACTATAGAAGCAACAGATATTGATGGAATTGCTCCCGATAGTGCTATATCTCAATCTTTAGTTTCGTCAAAATTAGTAATTTAATTATGATATTAGAATTCGAAAATGATAGAGCTACTATAGAGTTTACACCAGAAGAAGGTATCACAGCAGAAAGTTATACGATGAATGTATATGCCACTGATAAAACAAATGGAGGAGAAAAGAAACACGTATTCACTTCGAGAGAATATCCCTTAGTAGAAGGAGTAAATAACTGGTATATTATAATCGATTATGCCTTTTATAATGAAGCGGCTAAACGAGCCTTTTTTAAAGGAAACGATACATCAGGTCAAGGACGTCAGGCACAATCAGGTAGTGATCCGTCTGTATATAAAACGCTCCCTACGATATTAGAATTTTCCTTTTTTGTGGTGATTAATGGAGAAGAAAATGAAGTAGCCGATATCTTAGAAGTACATTTTATAAGATATATGCCTAGACTATTAAATATCCTTGGGCATACCAATGGAGAAAAGCTTCAAAGAATATGGTTTACAGAAGGTAATAATGTAGATGTGAAAGATGTAGATCCTAAGATTGATATACTATCTTGGGATTGGATTATGAAGGAATCGGAACAAGCGCAAAAGGAGTTCACAGACCTCAATACTCGTGTACAAAATAAGCTTAATGCCTGGACAGATAATGCTACCAAAGATAATGTAAGAAAAGAAATTAGAAAGATGGTAGTCAATGGTCTGGTTACATTACCCACTTCTAACAACTCTACTGTGAGTTTTGGAGTGATGGGTAAAAATATTGTAACATATAATAATCAGTTGATGCCTGATTTCGAGAAATATTATAGTATTAGCAAGCCTTTTGGAGGCGAAGGTGTTGGAGTTGTTACGGATATAGGATTTCATTATTTGACAGATGGATTAGATGATTTTATAGCTTCATTAGCCAATTTTAACTACCACGTACTGGCTACAGGAGAACTCTTTACATCAGGAAATTCTATAACTGTTCACGTAAAACAATTGGGTTTTTATATAAAAGATAAATGGGATTTTATTGATAAAGATGCCACTGAAGCTTCCCAACCTTTAGGATTCTGGAAGATTGTAGATCCTAATACTATAGAGGCTAAGCGAACTGCTGTTGTTAGAAATCAATACTATCGAGTAGTTAATAAAACCTATAGGGACTATAGAGATGCTCATAATATGGGGTATAACTATTTCTTATATTCTACGATACATACTGAATCTGTTGATATAGAATTTCAATTATGAAAATTAAAACAGTGTCTAAAGCAAGAGTTATAAATAACAAAAAACTATAAGACACCATTTTCATTGAGTAGTAAACCAGCCTATAGGAAGGCAAAAATGCATAAGGATAAAGATGAAAATAGAAAGATTCTCCTACAATGAGGGTTATTTAATGTACGCGAATTTGTTCTGACAGATTTTAAGGTAGATTGGCAATTAGAGAATGACAAAGTTTATTTTACAAAATTTAATTTTATTGATCTTACCAATAATTCGTTTGATTGTTATACGTAAAAAATAAAAACAATAAACCATGGGATTAATTTTAATAGTAGTAGCAGTCGTCGCAGTGACAGCAGTGAGTATTGGATTACTTACTAATACGAGTGTCTCTAATCCAACGGACTCTGTACCCGATCTGGAACCTGTTTCTCATCCAAATGAAGGGTCTACAGATGACATTCGACCACAGGCAAGACCAAATGATTTAGATACGAATGCTACTGAATCACCAACAGATACGCAAAGTACTACTGAAGATCTCATTCCTGTAGAAGGTGTAGATGAAAATGCTTCTGGTGAAGTGGTTCCTGATCAAGCTGATTTAGATTCACCTGCGACACCTGCAAACGATGCTAAAGAAGATGGTATCAATGAAGTCTATTTTGCTGAAAAGAAGTATGAACCTAGAGGAAATAAAATAGCTAAAGAAAGTCCATATACATATTACTTCAAAAATAGTCAAGACACAGGTACAAAGGAAAAAAAAGAGAAGGTTGCGCAGGATATTTTAGAAATCGTATCAAAAGAACTAAACCCAAGACATGTTTTTGCTAAAAAAAGTATTATTGAAGCCGCTTTGCAGTACGATTCATACTCTGGAGGAACAGATGGCAATGAGGATGGAGATCACGACGATGATGTAGATATAAAAGGGTCCCCTATTACATTTCATGTATACGAAATGGAAGAAGATTATAACAAAATACCAAGCGCTCCATTAGGAGGTGAGGTTTTTGTTATAGCCAAAACCACCAATCTAGACGAAAAAGAAGTCACCATAACCATTCAGGAAAAAGAAGAATTATTAGTAGGAGTTGATGCTCCATTACCAGTTTTAGAAATTACAGAGGAAACGGAGAATGAAGAAGAACAGGAAGGACAGGCTAAAGGAAATGAAAGTACAGAACTAAAAGCAAACGTCGAAGATGGAATCGCTAAAATAAAGATACGATTACGCCCAAAATCAGATGAAGATTTACAAAAATGGCAAGATATTTTAGCTGGTAAAAAACCAAAGGAAGAAGATGAAGAAACAGAATACGAAAGTGTAGAAGAAATCGAAAAAGGAGACACTGGATCAAGAAACCAAAACAGCCAAGATTCTCCAGAGACTCAACTCACTTTTGGTTTAGAAAATCGAAATATAATAAACAATGATCTTCTAGTTAACCCTTCAGTTCCATTATCATTTCCTGATACTCCTGGACCGACAGCTCCATTAACAAGTATAAGACCAAAAGCAAGACCAGAAGATTTGGTGTCTACTCCTAAAACAGAATTTTTATGGTTAAAAGCTTCTGCAAATGGTGATGAACAATGTCATCATGGTAAGTTTTTAAATAAAGATGATAAGGCATATTTTAGGATTGGGAAAAATAAGGACATTATATTTCCTTTATTAGTGAAACCTCTTAACGATATTGAAGGACCTAACAAAAGACACTATTGGGCTGCCGATAGGAAAAATCAAACAAACTATGATGTAAGAAGAAGTGATACTCGACAACACGCTGCTAGAGATTTAGAGACCGATCCTTTTGAAAATGTGGTTGCTATAGCAGTAGGCGAAGTTTTAAGGGTAGCGTATTTTTATGAAGGCACTTGGCAAATTACCATACTGCATGAAATACCTGATGGCAGAAAATTTATTGTTAGATATGGAGAATTAGATCCTGATGTAAATAATAATTACAAAACAGGTGACAGTGTTGTACAGAGTCAGGTTTTAGGAAAAACAGGAGATCTAACAAGTATTACTAGATTTATGCTACATTTTGAACTATATTCAGGAGAGCAAGGTTATGACCTTACCATACCGTTAGCAGGTGGAGGGAAATTTCAAAGAAGGACAGATTTAATAGACCCTTTAACAATTTTAAAAGAAGGGTATAGGAATACTTTTGAAGAAGGAACAGCTTTTAACGACTGGGCGCATAGTCCTTTTGGTAATAGAATCGCATTAAAAGAATCTCAAAATAATTATAACCTTTGCAATAGAAGAAGAGGTAAAAACGATTATCCAATGGTTAGAGGATTTATAATTGTTGATATGACAATAGCCGAGGTAATGGCTTTACAAAGTGATACTTCGATATTATTTGCGACTGGACGTTATCAGATTGTACCAGAAACATTAATTGAAGGTGTTAGAATGTTAGGGCTAAATGTAAACGAGAAATACGATGAAGCTATGCAAGATAGATTGTTTAATGAATATTTAATTGATGTAAAACCAAATAGAAAACCAATAATTAACTTTTTAGAAAGTGATGGTTCTGTTGAAGACGCAATGTATGCATGCGCTCAAGAATGGGCCGCTATTGGAGTAGAAGTAGGAAGGCGATTAAAAGAAGGTATATCTACAAATGGACAATCATACTATGCTGGTATTGGAGGTAACAGAGCTCATATTAGTCCAGACGAAATCAAAGCTTTATTAATTGAATCAAAAGCAAATATCAATAATTAAAAATTATGAATAAAAAGTTTTTATTTTTTTTACTCGTTTTAAACTTTGCATTTCTGGGTTGTAAGAATACTATTAATCAAGTAAAAGAAGCTGATCATTATGAGAATATATCTTCTGATAAAAAATCATTTGTTATAAGTTGTGGTTCGGGATGTGCGGTAACATATATAGAAAAGAATATTGTAAAAAGTAAATCTAAGGTAAATATATTCTTTGAAGTTATATCCTATATGAATGATAAGCAACATGAATCTTCAGAACAACAAATTACAATAAATGTAGAAAACTCTAAAATAAAATCAATTCAAAATGAGATAGATGGTAATTATGAATCTCTCAATAAAGAAGATAATATATATCTAGAAATTAAGAAAAATTATAGTGATTTAATCAAAAGCAAAGAGATAAATTATTCTGAAGTAATTTCGAAAAATACAGCTAGTTTTGAAGAGATAATAGGTTCAAAACTAGTAGGTTTATCTATTATTAGTGATACTATTAGTAATCCATATCAAAAATATGGATTAGATTTTTCAACTACATGTTATTGTGATGCACCTTCATTCTATATAGATAAAAAACGAATGGAGATTATTGCATTTAACTATTGTGATACTGGTAAAATTCCACATAATTTAGAGCATTCATATAAATATAAAATTGTTACCACTGAAAGTAGTGCTAGAAAAATAACTGTAACCACAACTCTTTCTTTAAATTTTACTTTCACTAAAATTAAAGATCTCCCAATATATGAATTAGAAATAGAAGGTGAACTTCCTACAGAATATATAGGAAACAATTTAAAAAAGGTATTTACATCACAACCTGATAAGTTCAAATCATATGACTGTGGGGATTTTGATGGATAAATAACCAAAATCAGAAAATGATCAGTTCTGAGTTAGTAGGGATGTAACATCATATATCAAGTAATTCCATAATAGATGAGTTGGGTACTGTATATCTTCCCTAAATATCATGTAATCAGCCTCGAATCAACGGTTTTATTTTACACTTTTTCTACTCCACCAACCCTAATTTAATAGCATATTTAGCCAGACCCACCACATTTTTTACATTGAGTTTAGAAATCAAGCTGGTGCGATAGCCTTCTATGGTGTATTTGCTTAAAAATAGTGCGTCAGCAATCTCTTGTGTTGTATA
Source organism: Aquimarina sp. RZ0 (assembly GCF_008370685.1). GTDB lineage: Bacteria > Bacteroidota > Bacteroidia > Flavobacteriales > Flavobacteriaceae > Aquimarina. The sequence goes on along the minus strand of NZ_VTZU01000010.1, from coordinate 13,391 downwards.
CTCTTTGGCAATTAGCTGTAAGATTTCTTTTTCTCTTTTTGTGAGTGATATGGTAGTGCTTGCAGGTTGATTAAATACACTTTTGGTGTAGGCTTCTTTGATGCTTTCAGAAAAGTAATTATCTCCGCTATAAATAGTTTTGATTGCTAATAAAAGTTCTTCTTTTCTGGCATTTTTTGGGATATATCCGTTTACGCCATCTCTGGTAAGTTCAAAAATTTTCTGAGGTTCGGACAACATACTCACAATAAGTGTTTTTATAGTAGGATGTTTTTTTTTGATATATAAATTGAGTTCTATACCGTCCATTTCGGGCATATTAATATCTAGTATGGCCAGATCAATATTATCATTCTGGTTTATATCTAGGTACTTTTTTAGATCTAATCCATTGTTAGCGGTATATTCAATCTCATAATCAGATTCGTGGGATATGATACTCAATAAACCATCAAGAAACATTTTATGGTCATCTGCCACAACTATTTTATATTTGGCTTGCTTTGTCATTAGGTGTCATAGGTATTTTAATTCGTATGGCTGTTCCTCTGTTAATAGCAGAATCAATATCCATATTGGCTTCGAGTAGTGCAAGTCGTTTTTGTATGTTTTGTAATCCAATACCGCTGTTTTCTTTCTTTTTGTCAAAACCAATGCCATCATCTTCAAAGAGAATTTCGATACTGTCATTATAAACATTTAGGCATATTTCAATAACTTTGGCTTTTGCATGTTTTAGGGTATTAGTCATTAATTCTTGTATGATCTTAAAAATTTCAACTTTCTGATGATCGTTAATAGTGTTTATGTCTTCTATGGGATGAGGAATAAATGTAATATCGGGTTCTGTTGATTTTTCTAATGTTTTGAGATAATCATTTATATAACTGGTAAATGCGGTCTGGCTGATTTTTTTTGGGATGAGGTCGTGCGATATCTCCCGTACTTGCTCGTAGGTATCATTCAATTGCTCGATGATCGTATCCTGTTTTTTATCTTTTTGAGAAAGCAGCTGTAATCTTACGGCAGCAAGATTACCTCCGATACTGTCGTGCAATTCTCTGGCGATTCTGCTACGTTCTTCATTTTGAGCAATTACATACATATTGGCGAGCTTTAATTCCTGCTCTTTAAGGAAAGAAGTGAATTTTTGGTTATCCATTTCTTCTTTCTGAGCATTGTATTTGATTTTTACCTGTAGTTTTTGGTAGTACACCAATAATAATCCAATAATAGGAATGAGGATACTAATAAAACCAATCACAAATGATTTTTTTAGTAAATGTTGTCTTTTAATTTCATTTTCTTTGACTAGTTGATCTTCTTTTAATAGTAAAATTTCTTTCTCTTTTTGAGCCGTTTCATACTTGACTTCTAGTTCTGTAACCTCTTTTTTTTGTCGAGCATTTGTCATTGAGTCTTTTAATATATGAAATTGAGTCAAGGCCTTATTTGCAGATTGATGCTTATTAATTTTGGTATAATAATTTGTCAGGTTTTCATAAATATCTTTTTGTATTTTAAGATTAGATATTTCTTTGGCAAGAACTAAACTAGCGCTAAGCATTGCGATAGCCTTTTGAGTATCTCCAAATTTATCTATTACTTCTGCCTTATTCGTAATTGCTGTCAGGCTCTTGTCTTTAAAACCGTAACGATCAGCAATCTCTTTGCTTTTATCAAAATATAGACCTGCTTTTTTGTATTCTTTCTTTTCGAATAAAATAGATCCTATGTTCAAGGTTAGTGTTGCAGAAGTTTTAGGATCTTTTTCGTCTGGTACAAGTTCCAGTGCCTTTATAAAATACTTTTCTGCATTATCCAGATCTCCTTTAAAAAAATATAAAGTTCCTATATTAGAATAATTGCCATAAACTGCTTGTTGGTTTTCTGCGCTTTCAATGCTTTCCTGCAAAAATTGTATCGCTTTGTCATATTCTTTTTTGTTTATATATAAGATTCCCAAATCTGATTTTATAATAGAAATCATCTCTTTATACCCAATTTCTTCAGAAATTTTGAGCCCTTTATATAATATTTCAATCGCATTGTCCATCTGACCACTTCTTCTAAAACAAGATCCAAGCGTACGATATGCTTTTGCCATATGCCTTTTACTTCTTAGATGAATTAATGCAGCTCTGGTATAGTACATAGAAGAATCAACTACACCAATAGTATTAAAATAATTTCCCAGATTAAGTCGAGCTCTTGCTATAATAGAATCAGGATTTTTGTTGTTGTTGGCAATTGATGTTAAAATTTTGTAGGTATAATCCGGGTTGCTGGTCATAGAGTCAATAGCATTGTTCATCCGGATACTTACTTCTTGCCCGATGCAAAGAGAAATACTCAAATAGATAAATAAAATATATGTTCTTTTGAGGTAGGATATATACATTGTAAATACACTAAATTGGTCGTTCAAGGCTAAAGTACGGATTATGGTAAGAATAGTATGTTATATAAAATCAATAATATTTGTGAAATTGAAGTTAAAATATTCTTAAGTTTCTGTCTCAGTTTATACGAATCCACTATAAAGAAGCATTCCTACTTGCTTGTAAATGTGAACTATGTATATCAATGAGGGAATTTTGAGAATCTTAAATATCAATGAGTACTAAAGAAAAGTCTTTTTTCTATTTTTACAAACATACACAAACCGATAAAGAATGAAGAACATCCCTTTGGTGCTAATATGTTGTATTTATTTTCAGGTAGTTGGACAGCGTGATCTTTCGGTTACTATCAGGGATGTGAATACAGATGGAATTGAGGATACTATTCGCTCATATTATGATGGTGGCAGTTCGTTTGGAGGTAAGTTTGTTACGTTGACTAATGGGAGAAGTAATGAAGTTTTCAAAATGGATTCATATGGCTGTTATTGTGCAATAAAGAGTACTATAGTGTTTCCGGAGTCTTTAAACAAAAAAGAAAATATTTCTTTCCTGGAAGTAATGAAAAAAGAATTACTTCCTGTAGAGAAACCTTTTCCTGATCCATCATTGGATTGGATATTACAGGGAATGCATTCTCATAAAACCCTAAAAAAAGACTCTTTTTTTGATCTTATCATACATCCAAAAATACAATGGAATACTAATAAAATAACACTGCCTGATGTCTATTATATAACGATTACGGGAGATACACTTACCGCTTTAAATAATAGTACTAATAGTCTTAAGAAAACAGCTAAGGGAGTATTGATTTATTATGCGCATAATCATTATAGAAGTATAGCTAACGATAGCTTGCAGTTGGTTGCAACAAATGATCTATATGAAATTTATAAAACTTCTCATGGAGTGATTGCTAAAAAAGAAGACAGCCATAAATGGATTTTTATAAGTGATGTAGATTTAACTGGAGCGCCACAGAAATTAAGATGGGAATCTATTAAGCATATAAAACTAATAAGTACGTATATAATACTAGAACAACGTTTAATGCCCGATATAACGCATAATCTATATGTTATTAATATTGAAACGGGTATTGCAGGAAGATTGAAGTTAGTAAATTATGATATGATGGAAAAAGATGATATCGATTCATTAATGATTAATGAAGAATCAATCACGTATACTATAAATGGAAAAAAAGAAATATTTAGGATGACCGATATTTTTAAAAAACTGGAAACACATTACCTTACTAAATGATTAGTAAAGAAAACTTGAATGCATGAAGTGTCGTAGACCTATTCACTGGTTAATAATTAGTTTTGCAATACTATGTTTTGCGTGTAAAGAGAAAAAACATAAAACTGTTGTGATCGCCACTGCAGCCAATATGCAATATGCCATAGAGGAAATTTCTAAAATATTTACAGAACAGACTGGAATACACTGCAAATTAGTAATTAGTTCGTCTGGTAAATTAACTGCACAGATAAAAGAAGGAGCACCTTATGATATTTTTGTTGCTGCTAATATGAAATACCCTAATGATATATATAAGAATAATTTATCTGTACATCCGCCCGAGGTATATGGATATGGGCAATTGGTGCTATGGACATTGTACGAAAACATACAACCAACAGTCAAAATACTTAGAAACCATGAAATACGGCATATTGCAGTTGCAAATCCTAAAACAGCACCCTATGGAGAAGCAGCAGTTGAGGTTTTAAAACATTACAAATTATATGATACCATCCACGATAAATTAGTGTATGGAGAAAGTATATCCCAAACCAATCAATTTATTAGTTCTAAGTCTGCCCAAATTGGTTTTACTGCTAAATCAGTAGTGTTATCATCCGGAATGAAAGATAAAGGGATATGGATCGAGATAGATACAAATGTACACGCCCCTATTAATCAGGGAGTCGTAATGATCAAAGGAACGCAAAATGACCTTAAAGTGATACAACAATTTTATGATTTTCTTTTCTCATTAGAAGCTAAAGAAATACTTAAAGATTTCGGATATTTAGTGTCAGAATAATGAATATCTTCTCCGGACATATCTCTCATATACAAGTAAGCGGTAGTTTATCATTGATTGCTATAGCAATCAATGAAAATGTTACGCTAAAGACAATCGTGGTAGAAACCCCAGAAACAGTCGGGTATCTTAAAAAAGGAAACGCGATCCGTATATTATTTAAGGAAACAGAGGTTATGATCGCAAAAAATGAAATTTCTTTTCAAACTAGTATACAAAATATTTTAGGCGGTACTATCTATAGTATTGAAAAAGGAATAATAGTGAGCAAGGTAAGTATTGAAACAAGTATTGGTGCTGTCGTTTCTGTAATTTCTACAGAGGCGTTAGAAAGTCTTATTCTGAAATTACATCAAAAAGTAGTTGTGATGATTAAAAGTAATGAAATTATGATAGCAGAATGATAGATTGGAACCCGATCATATTAACAGCAAAATTAGCTTTGGTAACAACTATTATACTATTGATTATCTCAATTCCATTGGCATATTGGTTAGCAACTTCAAAATCAAAAATTAAACCTGTAATAGAGACTTTGGTAAGTATGCCGCTCGTATTGCCTCCAACAGTTTTAGGTTTTTATTTATTAATGGCTTTTAGTCCGGGTAATGCTTTTGGAGGTTGGTTACAGGAATATTTTGGGATACGGCTTATATTTTCATTTTCAGGATTAGTGATAGGGTCAATTATCTACAGTTTGCCTTTTATGGTGAATCCCATTCAATCAGGCTTGTCTGGTGTTCCAAAATCACTTTATGAAGCTTCCTATGTACTGGGTAAATCAAAAGTAGAAACTCTTTTTAATGTTTTACTCCCAAATATAAAACCTTCATTACTTACCGGAATTGTACTAGCTTTTGCCCATACCGTAGGAGAATTTGGTGTGGTTTTGATGATAGGAGGTAATATACCTGAAAAAACAAAAGTAGTTTCTATTGCCATTTATGATGAGGTAGAAGCACTCAATTATAGTCATGCAAATACCTATTCATTGATTTTGTTCGGAATTACATTTGTAGTGCTTTTAGCAGTGTATGTGATAAATGGTGGATATCTAAAAAAGTTTTGGAAATGATAGCAATTGATATTCATAAAATCCTGTATACAGCACACGGAAGCATGCTGCTAAGTATCCAATTAGATATTGAAAAAGGCCAGTTAGTAACACTCTATGGAGTATCGGGCTCAGGAAAAACATCTATACTAAGAATGCTGGCAGGACTAATGCATGTAGATAAAGGACGGATTTCAGTTCATGATAAAACATGGTTAAACACTAACGAAAAAGTTCATCGCAGTCCTCAGCAGCGTAAAGTAGGGTATGTTTTTCAGGACTATGCTTTGTTTCCAAATATGACAGTAAGAAAAAATCTGGAATTTGCGTTAGAAAAAGGGCAAGACAGAAGTATTATTGAAGAGTTAATCAATATTGTAGAATTAGAAATGCTACAAGATAGAAAACCAGAAATGCTATCAGGAGGTCAGCAACAACGAGTAGCCCTGGCAAGAGCATTAGTCCGTAAACCTGAACTACTATTATTGGATGAACCACTTTCTGCACTAGATGTCAATATGCGCAGCAAGCTACAAGATTATATCATAAAAGTACATCATCAATATGAACTGACAACCATTTTAGTAAGTCATGATATTAGTGAGATCATAAAAATGTCTGATAAAGTCTATTGCCTGGAAGGCGGTAAAATAGTAAAACAAGGAGATCCAATATCGATATTTACGAATAATCAGGTGAGTGGCAAGTTTCAGTTTACAGGAGAAATCATCACAATTAAAAAAGAAGATGTAGTGTATGTAGTAACCATTCTTATCGGTCAGAATGTGGTGAAAGTAATTGCACAGGAATCTGAAATCTTAGATTTAAAAACTGGAGACACCGTTATTGTAGCTTCCAAAGCATTTAATCCCATACTCCTGAAAGTAGAAGGATAATGTAGTTAAAAATGAGATAAAAGAGTTATTAATTTAGCGGATCATTTTAATTTACAGTAATTAGTTCTCTTAGTGAAACAGGTTGTCCTGTATTAGAATATCCTTCCATAACAATTTCATACGTTCCTGTATTATCTGAAGTAAAAAAATCAAATGATGGTTCAATAGTATTTATTTTAAAATCAGGTTCCCATAATAATTGAAGTCTGAAATCTGGAGTCTTATCTGTTTTAGAATTGAGACCATGATACTGATTGTAATATTTCTTTTTTGGGAGTGTCTTGGATAATTGAAATTTCTTTATATAATCGATATCCAAAGTTTTATAAAAATCACCATCTATTGTTTCAAAATCTAAAATTCCTTCAAAAATTTGTTCTCCAAGAAAGTGTTTATCTCTGGAGAGGGTTATTTTTTTTACTTTCCTCGCATCATATTCTATTATTTTAGTATGATCTTGTATAATTATACCATCTACGATGACTAATGGCAGATGATCCGGACCATTATACGGAGGGTATTTATAGCGCACTTGAAAAATAGAATTTTCATCAGAAAGTTTTTTAATCCAGGCATTATTAATAACCTCTACCAGAGTTTCTTTAATTGTTGGGAATCTCGTGTAATCATCTAGTTTAAAAACTGTTACTTGGTCACCATAAAAAGGTTTAATTTTTTTAAGAGTAACTAAGGTGTCTGGTTTCAGACTGAAGTATGCATTCTGTACCTGATTATAAAAACTTCTATCTAAGATCATTTTTTTCATGGCTGGAGTAATCCTAAATTTATGAAACATCAGATCATCATAATTAATAGGTTGTTTTTCCTTTAAACTAATATCATATTTTTCTGGATTACCTATAAGTTGTATAAAGACAGTATCTCCTAGATACTGTTTATCAAGGGTAAAACAAAAACTTCCGTCAGTGTCTGTAGAAACGATCTTTATTTCATATTCTCGTCCTGGTATGGAGATTCCTACTTTTTTATCATGTATTGCGGTAGTAGCTATTGTAGATCTAATCTCACCACAAATTAGCTCACCTCTTAATTCTGGGATTAAGATATGGTTAACCGATGATTTTAATTTCTTATCACTAGTTTTGTTTAATTTTAGTCTGTTATAAGTCTTACTCGAATACCTAGCCGGGATGTTGATAGTATCAATCTTACGAACCGAAATTGAATAATGACCTTGTTTGTAGAGATCAACATCTCCTTTAATATGCACCGCTACTTTTTCTCGTTTCTTGTAATCTTTTTTATTAGTAACAAAAGAAATTGTATTTGAATTCGTATGTGTTGGATTACTGATTTTTATAGGGTTATTAACAGCAGTTTTACCCGAATCACTTAAAATTCTTTTTTGATTTCCGCGATATGGGTTTATAATGCTGATATCGCTTTGAAAAAGAGAAGAAATGGCACCATTTCTCATCCATTGTGTATATCCTATTAATTTGTAATTTCCTGATTCTATTGCTATCGGAAGGAAAAAATCTCCTTGACCTACTCCCTGCTCTAATTTTACTTTTTGCTTTAGCACTATTTTTTTATCTTCACTTACCAGTTCTATATATCCAATTTTACTAAGGGTACTAAGATTTTTTGTTTGAGAGTTGGTACAGTAAAACGTATAGTACATATACTCTCCGGCAAATAGTAAAGAAGTGTTGTGATGAATATATACATCTTCTTTTGGCATCTCTATAGCTTCCTGGTTTACTACATATTGTTGGCTGATTCCTAGCCGAAATACACTAAGAATGATGATGTGTATTAAAATATTTCTTATCATATATTTTATGTTTAATCTTCCCAGAAATCAGGAACAATATTACTGCCCAATACATTACAATCCCCACAAATTTGAGGGACTATAATGTATAAACTATTTATGTTGTCTACTGCTACTAATTTTAATTTTGCTTTTATAAAGCCTATTATTGCAGTTATGTCAGAGAACTCTACCTCAACAAGATTACAGCTAACAAAAAAAGGAGGTCTGGTTTCGTTAGAGAATAAATCTCTAAAATTAAAGAATACTCTTTTTGAGGCTACAGAAGAAATACCAAAATAGCCTAATATTTTTTCTTCGGGATTATCAGTAGAAGAAATATTTCCAGATATAAAACCCGGCTGCGTCTGTGAAAATAAGCTCTCTGGGTCAGAAAATTCGCGAAGTGTTTCATAAAAAATTTGTGCATCTCGCGATTGCGTCATTTGCCTAACCAGGATACTATACCGACTTCTTAAAATAGGATTGTCTTTCTCAATAAATCGAACTGGGAATCTAATTATACTGTTTTCGCTAAGATTATCTGTGTTTGATAAAATAATAGCATTTGACAAATCAGTCTTATAACAAACCCGTTCTTCTCGTATTCTTGGTACAACTGAAACCTCTGGAGGATCTTCGGATACGATATTTAAATCAAGACCAGACCAGAAAGGAGGAATTATTTGATATGTTTCTTCATATTCATACCTATAATATAATATGCCATCTTCAGGGCTGGAGCTATCTGTAAATATAGAGATTCCGTCTACTCCTTTGTCATTTATAATGCGCTCTGCATAGACATTATCAATAATTGCTTTTTGAGGAAGTGTACCAGATTCAGAAGTATATGAATTACCATCACGAGTCTTTATGAATAATTGATAACTGCGACCCGATTCTGCACTAAAAGGTAAAATAGAAACATACTTTCCAGGATCAGTCTCCTGAAAAGTGTATTCATTTTGCTGATCATCTACAACTTTTACTTCTGCATCGCTTTCTCCATTGATTGTAGATTCTTCGATACGAAAAGTTTTGGAAACTAAGACTTCTTGTTGCTTGAATTCATCTGTAATCACCCCTTCGACTATTAAAATACTCTCAAAGGTTTCTGTTTCTATCTCAAAAGGTTCAACACAGCTATGAGTCATTATGGCAATAAAGCTCATTGCAGAAAAAAGTAGCATACTTTTTATTTTCATAGCATATTTTATTTTTATTATTTACTAAAATTTAAAATTATATGTTACAGAAGGAATTGGTATGGAAAAAATAGAGCTTTTTAATGCTTTTATTTCTCCATTTTCTGTTACAAAAAATACAGAAAAAGGATTATTTCTCCCTAATACATTATAGATCGAAATAGTCCAGAAACTATGTGCAAACTTCTTGATTTTATGATTTCCTTCTATATTAAAACCAAGATCAAGTCGATAAAAATCCGGAATTCTAAATTTATTACGATCACTAAATACAACAAATTCTGATCCGCCAAAATTAAATCTCCCTACAGGAAAAGTAACGGGTCTTCCTGTTTGATATACAAAATTTGCAGATAAGCTAAAACGTTTGGTAAATTTATAATTAGCAACCATACTAAAATCGTGTGGTTTATCAAAATTAGTAGGAAAAAAATCGCCATTGTTAACGCGCTCTTCATTAAAATCACCATCTAGCTTGAGAAAAGAACGAGAATATGTATATCCAAGCCACCCATTAAGCCGTCCCTTATTTTTCTTTAAAAGGAGTTCAACACCATAAGCCATACCGTCTCCTTGCAACACTTCTGTTTCTATATTTTCATTAAGTAATATTTCTGCTCCTGTTTTAAAATCCAATATATTAGTTGAGGTCTTATAAAAACTTTCAATACTTAATTCATAGATGTCATCATTTAAGTTTTTATAAAAACCAAGAGCGTATTGTGTTGCTTTTTGGGGAGCAATATTTAGATCAGATAATTTCCAGGTGTCTATTGGGGATATGGTAGTATTATTTGACAATCTATGGATATATTGAGCAGTATTATTATAACTTGCTTTTATAGAAAAATCTGTGCCTAAAAGATACCTTAGAGACAGTCTTACCTCTGGATTACTATATGTTTCTATAATTTCATTAGTGTCAAATTCTAATACTTCTACGACCGTGCTTTCATTTCTGGGTTGCCCTTCCTGAAATACTTTTTGAGAACTTTTTCCCAGTGCATTATACAATGAATATCTCAACCCTGCATCTATAGATATGTTCTTGTTGAGATCAAATCTCCCTGAAAAAAAAGCGGCAGATTCTAGCCCTCTTTCTTTATCTATAAATAATGGATCTACAATCGATTCACTATTCAAAGGTTCAATACTACCTGGTTGCAGGGTGTATAATTTACTCGAGAGGCCATACTCAAATTTGAATTTTTTACTATGCAGATAATCCATTTTCAGTTTAAGCTCAGTTTCATCTACACCAAAACCTAAATCAAAGTCGTCATTCGTATCTCCATCAAATTTTATATTAAATTGATAGTTGCTGTTCGCCAAAATAAGTTTACCTCTATTTTTGTCATTAAATTTATGATCCCATTTTAATGATAAAGACCTGTTACTGTATATGTATAATGAGTCCGAGGTGATACTGAAATCATCTCGGCTAAAATAAGCCGTGGCATTTACTTTGTTATTGTCATTAATTTGATGATTATATTTACCAATAACATCATAAAATGAGGCTTCACTATCTTGCAATGATTCTTCATCCAATGATCTTATAAGCCAATTAGCATAGGCGCCTCTACCACCTATAAGGAGTGATGATTTTTCTCTAACTATTGGTGTTTCTAAGACAATATTTCCTGTAATTGGACCTACAGAAGCTTCTCCGGAAAATTTATCCTTATCTCCATTTTTAGTTTGTATATCAAATACAGACGATAATCTACCTCCGTATTCTGATGGAATATTACCTTTATAGATATCGATATTTTGTAAAGCAAATGGATTTAATGCAGAAAAAATACCAAAGAAGTGTTGTGGGTTATATATCACGGCATCGTCTAGTAAAATCAAATTTTGGTCTGTTTTACCTCCTCTTACATTAAACCCGGCTGACCCTTCTCCTGTTGTAGAAATACCAGGAAGTGCTGTTGCAACTTTTAGGGCGTCTCTTTCTCCCAAAACTAAAGGGATGTTTTTAGATTCTTCTACATCAATGTTAGTTACTCCACTAATAGTTTCTTTAACATTTTTGTCAATGTCAGCTTTAAGGATAACTTCATCTAATAATTCTAAGCTTTCATCTAGCGTGAAATCTAATTGTCCATTATTATAAATTATAACTCTTTTTCTGGTCTCTTTGATTCCCAAAGAACTAGTTTCTAAGATATTTTCTCCAGCTTTAAGTTGGATCTCGTAAAATCCATTTTTATTTGTCTGAGTGCCTATATCCGTATTTTTGATGGTTATTGCCATATTTGGAATAGGCCTTCCTGTCCTCATATTTTTAGCATATCCACTTAGCCTAAATGTTTTCTGAGAGTTGTTTTTATTTTCTTTACCAATTCTTACAGTTTCTGTGTTATTAGATACTTTTTGTTGTTGGTAAAAAACAGGGTTAATTTCTGTTATCTGATTAATTGTACCATCTTCTTTTTTAGATTCTAAATTCCCAAAAAAGCCTGCAGGCAATTCATTGTAAATAATACTATTTTGTGTTAAAATAATTTTTTTATCAGCAGTAATAAAAAAATTGATAAGAGTATCTTTAAAAATTTCGATTAGAATAGTCTCTAACTCTGTATCAATATAATTTCCTGTTATTTTCCTGTTATCAAACCAGTTGTCAGCATAAAAGGCGCTAAACTCTGTAATATTCTCTATCTGATCTAAAACATCTTTAATACTTGAATTTTCAAATGACAAAGATACTTTTAGCGCTTGTTCCTGTGAGAATATAGAAGAGATACTAATAAATAAAAATAATATATAGAGTTTTTTCATATTGTTATTAATTATTTTTTTTTAGTAGTAGCAGATCTATTTTTTTTAACAATGACTGATAAAATAAATCTGGATTTGATTTTTTTATCGTTCTGGAGGAGTTGTAGAAATTAGCAACCTCTTTTTTGAATTCTGGAAAAATTTTGGAGAGATCACTTTTGCTTTTGATAACCTGATACGAGTTGTTATAGTAGATTACATAGTGGTGTTTATCTAAAAAATCATAGTATACAAATCTATTTCGAGCTCTCCTTTCTCTATTCTTTAAGTACTTTTTGAATAGTGAAAAAGTAGCTGTTTCTAATAAAACCTCATGAAAGCCATCTATACTTTTTTCTAATTCTTTATCAGGATTAATTTTTATGAACCTATGGTCATCTATGATAAAACCTTCTACTTTTTCTTTGATAAGTTTTAGCACAACTTCTGCATAATTTCTCTTTAGTTTGATTAAAACGTCATCGCTGTATACATCATATTGTATTTGTTCATCAAAAAATACCTGACTATCATAGTAAACAACTCCATTTTTAAATTTTGAGCCCTTAAAAAATTGATGGTTTTCATTGATCGTTCTATATCTATTTAAATAAAGTACTCCGTTAAACAAGCTTGTATTCTTCTTGTCAATAATTTTATCAAAAGAATTATAATATGTGTTTTCTTGTAGAGAAGTTTGGCTATATGATAAGGGAAGAATTGAAATATAAAAGAAAAGTAAAGTGAAACCAATATTATGTTCTGTTTTCATAAATATTATTTAATTGAAAGATTCTTGTATAATAATAAAAGAATAGAAATATGAACTAGATCTGTTTTAATATAATTGTATGTTATAAGTTTTTTTACGAAAAATCTTCCCCCAATTGATCTCAAATGTAAATATTTTCACTAACTTTTAAATAATTACTTTTTTTAATAACAATACCTTAACAGTGGTTAACCAGTATTTTAATTCAGGTGTTAATATGTTGACTGAAAACTAGGTGTTTTACTATTTTTGTGGATATTTCATAAATTGTATTTTAAGTATTTATATGCTATATTTTTTTATAAAACTGTTTTTTCTGAAGATGACTTGTGGCTATTTCGGAGTGACCGTGCCACCTATTTCGGTCAAATGGTGCCACTTTGAGAGATACTGCAATTATAGTTAAATTTTATTATTATTGGTTTTTTAATTTTCCTTTTCTTAACGATTCACCCAC
>NZ_VTZU01000103.1 GCF_008370685.1 Aquimarina sp. RZ0 | reverse complement strand
TCGTGCTTACTAAAAAAAGCAGCAACACTTTAAAAAACGGCCTTGCAAAGAGCTAAAGTTAATACCCAGTAAATTACGAATTTTACGTTAGCCTACGTACTGAAGTTTCTGGGGTCTATGAGGGATTCCGGGCAACGTCGAAAAACTTCCCCTGCTATCAAACTTTTTACCGTGGTAACAATTTTTGTAACGCTATATGACGGAACACTCTGAATCAAAAAATGAACATGATTCTTATCTGTACCTATTTCCAAAAAATGAATCTCATATCTATCACTTATAGCTTTACAAACTTCGACTAAAACCTTATCTACTGAATCAGTCAATACTACTCTTCTATAGTTAGCACTACTCACCAAATGATACAGCAAAACTGTAACATTATGACTCTTATGGATAGGATATATTTACTATTTTGTGACATCGAGTCACAAAATAGTAATAATTAACGAGGCAAGCCTCGAGGTATTAAACCTGAAAGCGAATAATTTAAAAGAATTAAAAGATTGGCTGAAGCAATTTGTTGAAAGTATGAGACAAGAAACAATAAAATCTATTGTTGGAAATCATCACTATCTAAATGCTTTTTATGCGAAATAGATAACCGTAATTCGTATTATTTATTTTCTTTAACAGTAAATTCAAACAACAACTGGTACAACAATAACTGATTTTGTTATTTATTGAATTCATCTTGACTTTTTATTTTTAACCGAAAATGAGTTGAAATTTGACCATATTTCAGGAAATAGAAATAAACTACCTCGGGGCAAGCCCACGAGGCATTTATTAGAAAAAAACATTTCGATTTCGAGAAAAGCCTAGGAGCATTTAATCTCGATTATCGAGTAATACGATTTATAACTAAAAATTTCGCATATTCATCGTTTATTTTTTTACGTTAATGTTTGGGCGGTTTCAGGTAACGAATGCAATCAAAAACTCTACAAAAAAATCACTCTTATTAAATAGCTGATACAACACCCATTTAGTATACTAATTAAACATCAGATTTTTAATTAGTATCCGCTACAGTGTATTGCAGAGATAATTTATACGGGATCCGTAAAGTAATTTTCGATTTTTATGTTTTTAGTCCATGTCATTTCAAAAATCAATTGAAAGATTATACCACACTTCGTATCTTTGCACGCTTAAAACGACAGCATTATGCAATTATCAGAACAAGAACTTGTAAGAAGAGAGAAATTACAATCTCTACGAGACTTAGGCATTAATCCATATCCGGCAGCATTGTTTCCTGTGGATCACACTTCTGAAGATATAAAACAGAAATATGAAGAAGGAAAAAAGGTAATCATCGCAGGAAGGTTAATGTCCAGACGTATACAAGGAAAAGCTTCTTTTGCAGAATTACAGGATGCCAAGGGGCGGATTCAGGTATACTTCAATCGTGATGAAGTCTGTACTGATGATGATAAAACAAAATACAATGACATTTATAAAAAATTACTAGATATAGGAGATTTTATTGGTGTAGAAGGAACACTTTTTACCACACAAGTCGGAGAACAGACAGTAATGGTAAAAGACTTTACTTTATTAAGCAAGACACTAAAACCATTACCACAGCCAAGAACTGATGCTGACGGAAAAACATTTGATGCTTTTACAGATCCTGAACTACGATACAGACAACGGTATGTAGATCTGGTGGTAAACCCTCATGTTAAAGAAGTATTTGTAAAGAGAACAAAACTTTTTAACGCGATGCGTGAGTTTTTTAATACAAAAGGATATTTTGAGGTAGAAACTCCTGTTCTACAGCCGATTCCGGGTGGTGCCTCTGCACGACCATTTGTTACACATCATAACTCACTAGATATTCCATTATATATGCGTATCGCCAATGAGCTATATCTTAAAAGACTGATTGTTGGAGGTTTTGACGGTGTATATGAATTCTCTAAAAACTTTCGTAATGAAGGGATGGATCGCACACATAATCCAGAGTTTACTGCGATGGAAATCTATGTCGCCTATAAAGATTACAACTGGATGATGGAATTTACTGAAAACCTGGTAGAACATTGCGCATTGGCAGTAAATGGAACTACAGATGCTACTTTTGGAGAACATCAAATAAATTTTAAAACGCCATATGCTCGTGTAACGATGACAGATTCTATCAAACATTTCACAGGGTTTGATATTACAGAAAAATCTGAAGAAGAGATCCGAGAAGCTGCCAAAGGAATGGGCATCGATGTAGATGAAACTATGGGTAAAGGAAAGTTGATAGATGAAATTTTTGGAGAGAAGTGTGAAGGAAATTACATCCAACCTACATTTATCACTGATTACCCAAAAGAGATGAGTCCTTTATGTAAAGAACACAGAGACAATCCAGAACTTACAGAGCGTTTTGAATTAATGGTTTGTGGTAAAGAAATTGCAAATGCATATTCTGAGCTCAATGATCCTATTGATCAGAGAGAACGTTTTGAAGCACAATTGCAACTGAGTGAAAAGGGAGATGACGAAGCTATGTTTATTGACAATGATTTTATTAGAGCATTAGAATATGGTATGCCTCCTACATCTGGTATGGGTATTGGTATGGATCGATTGATTATGTACCTAACCAATAATCAATCCATACAAGAAGTATTGTTCTTTCCACAGATGCGACCTGAAAAGAAGGCTGTAGAACTTACTGACAATGAGAAAGCCATTTTTGAGATCATCAAAAAAGAGATAAATATGCCTTTAGCAGATCTTAAAACAGCATCAGGATTGAGTAATAAGGCTTGGGATAAAGGAATAAAAGGACTTTCTAAATTAGGATTAGCAAAAGTTATCAAAAACAATGATACTTTAATTGTGGAAATCACTAAATAATTTACAAAATCAAGACACATAAAAACGGCTAACATACAAATGTTAGTCGTTTTTTTTTATTCATATTTATTGCTATCATTTTTTATATAATTTATCAATAGATCTCAGTTTTTCACATTAAATTCATTATTTTAACGTTTTCTTAATAACGGTAATTCTGGAGTCTCGATAATCATAATATGTAACACATAAATGGTTATACCAGAAAGTATATTTCCTTACATTTTTTAAAAACTAAATCTTGATATCTCTATAGATAATAACTATTAGATTATCATTTTTTACAATACCACTTAAGGTAGTTTAGCGGTCTTAAAAAAAACCAACTTAATTTAATAAACTACACAAATGGCTTTAGTAACAGAACCTACCATTATCTTCCCAGAAAATACCGTAAGTCAGGATGAAATGGTACAAGTATTAGAAAATTTATTTCCTTATCATCCTAAATGGGATACCATCGAAAGAATGATTAGAAACACCGAAGTAGAGAACAGGCATCTATTATCTCCAATCAATCAAGTAGTGACACATCCTGGATTCGAATTCAGGAATAACCTTTATAAAGATGAAGGTCTAAAAATGTCTGTCGACGCTACTCAAAAAGCACTGGATAAGCAGAACATGAGTCCACAAGACATAGATCTTATTATTGTAGTCTCCTGTACAGGATTCCTGATGCCTTCGTTAACGTCTTATATCATCAGTTCAATGGATTTCAGACCTGAAACGAAACAACTCCCTGTAATTCAGCTAGGTTGTGCTGCAGGAGCCTGGGCTATAAACAGAGCTTATGAATATCTAAAAGCATATCCAGATCAGAATGTATTATTAGTATCCGTAGAGTTTTCTTCTCTATTATTCCAGCCTAATGATCAAAAAATATCTTCTCTTATTTCTGATTGTTTGTTTGGTGATGCTGTATCTGCTAGTATTATCAAAGGTACTCCAGAAACCGGAGACGAAGGATATCATATAGATGGAATCACATCATATGTAAAGAAAAATACTGATCACTATATAAAGTATGATGTGAAGTCTACAGGCTTTCATTTTGACCTTGACAAAATGGTTATGCATAGTATCAAAGATGTAGCTCCTATTATGGAAAAATTTATTGACGGTAACTCTTCTAAAAAAGTTAACGAACTTGATTTTCATATATTCCATACAGGTGGCAAAAAGATTATGGATGAATTAGTTTCGAATCTAAACTTAGATGAAGCCACCATAGGATTCAGTCGTAAAAGTCTAAAAAACCACGGAAATATAGCTAGTGGGGTTGTATTAGATGTATTGAAAGAAGAATTCTCTTCTAATACAAAAAAAGACGGAGACAAAGGTATTATGGCTGCATTCGGACCTGGCTTTACAGCAGAAATCAATTACGGGACCTGGATACAAAATTAAAAACATGATACATCACATCGTATTATTTCGCCTCATCAATGATAATAAAAACACTATTGAAAGTGTAAAAAGAGATTTAGCAACTTTGCAATCCCTTAGATACCCTTCTGATTTTATTATTTATGATAAAGGGTTCACTCATAACCAGATGAAAGGAGAATTAGTATTGGTTTCTAAATTTAAGACCAAAAATCTTTTAGAAGAATATCTGGTAGATACTCTCCATAAACAAGTAAAAGAGCGAACTTCTCCAATGATTAAGGACAAAAAAGTTATCGATTTTGAAATATAAATCAAATGAGAATAATGAATTTATTTAGTTCTGATTCGAATTACCGTAAGAAACCAAAACATTTTTGCACCGAATAAAAATGATTATTGGTCAAGAATAAAGAAGAAAGCCTGACAGATGAAAAAACGCAACCAAATATTAAAGGTTGCGTTTTTTATTCAAATTCAACTAATTTAAAAATCATCCATCTAAACTCTCCTCCTTTTCATTTATATTTATATCTTAAAATAAAAAGAAACCATAGCTAAGTCTCTGGCTAATTTTGTTTTTTTACTGTAGGCTATTCTACTGAAAAAAAACTACTTCATTATAGTGCAAAAGCCAAACTTTTCGGTTGATAACCACCACTCAAAATGAGTTCAATACAAAAACTGTACTTCAACAGACATAAATCCTTAGTCTCTGCTAACGATTTGGATTCATAAATCATAAATTTTGATGAATTGTGTTGTAAGACATTTTAAATCCAAAAGGAGTTAAAATCATACAAAGATCTGGGAAAGAAAAATATTAGTGGTGGTAATTTGAAAACTCATACCTTTGTGAATCGTACTCTGTGATACAATATAGATCAGATCCTTGTCAACCTCTTGTATTATGGATCAGATCCTACTCTAATATTATGTCTAGAACCATATTACCTTGGTTTAACCTATATATTTGAAAATGATACGTTAGTAATATTAAGAAAGTCAGAATCACGAAAAAGTCATTTACTATACACAGCAGGTGAATTTTTTATTTGCTTAAACACAACAATTGGTCTTGATCCTTTTTTATGACCATATCTAAAACCAAAATAGTACTATTCATCTGCCGCTAAACCGAGCATCTCGCAATATTTAATTTTTAGGAATGCTTTGATAACATAATCATCAGGCAATATTCCTCACTATTAAAAACATCTATTTACTGGAAGTGCTATTAAAGAGCAGACAAAGACTTCATCATTGACTTAAGCTATATAAAATATATTCTTCTTTACCTTTTACTATTCTTAATTTGGCTATGTGGTGAAGTAAACTACCTCGAGGCAAGCCTCTACAACATTTATTGAAAAAACATTTTGATTTCGATCAAGCCACGGAACATCTAAATTTCGATTATCGAGTATATAAGTTTTAATCGATCAAAAAAGTATTCTCTAACTAAAAAATTGATCATTAATATAAACGTAACTCACTGCATACAATTTATTCAACCCAAGGGCAGTAGCAAGCATATTTTTTTGCTCTACAAGAGAAATCAATCCCCAAGGTAATCTGGTGAAAACCACCATTCTGAAAAGTTATTGGATTAGACTGATATGAATATGTATACGCTACCATATATTTTCCAAAATTAGCACCAACAAAAGGAGTTATATAGTTTAGATTTTGACTTTGCACTTCATTATCCTGCACAACATCTATAGCATCCAAACTTGTTCTATAAGACAATCCTCCCCATATTTTACCAAAGTTTATATCGCTATATACCTTTATATTAAAGTCAACATTAGACTGCTCAACCCCTTCTCTATATGAAAAAAGTATAGAAGGTTCATAAGAAATTGTTTTTCCCGGGCGTGCAAAAACATAGCCTAAAGAAACTAGATAATTCCTAAGATTATTAGTCACTTGCAAATCGTTATTAACACCTGAATTCTTTAATAGATTTTTTGCCGTAATATGAGTATAAAAATTATACAAATTATATGAAAGCCCTACATCCACATTGAATTCACTAGAGCTTACCGAACTACTCGTTACTAGAGGATCATTAGTAACAAATCTACTTTGATCCAGTCGATATTGAATAATTCCTGCACTTAATCCAAAAGATAACTGGTTTAAATCGGCTTCGCTTCTGGAAAACATAAGATGATGCGCATACGTGACATAGCCTCCTGTTTGAGAAGAAAACCCATTTTTATCATTATAAACGATCGCACCAATACCAGAATTTTCTCCTATTCGACCATTATAAGCAGCAGTGAACAATCCCGGAGAATCTTCTTCTCCCACCCAGTTACGTCTTCCTGTAATTCTGACTTGTGAGCAATTCGATGCGCCTGCCATAGACGGGTGTAATAAATAATAGTTATCCGTAAGGTAATCTGAATAGATAGACAACCCTTCTTGAGCGATACTAAATTTCACCGATAACACCATTAACGTTATTAAAAATATTTTCTGTAATTTCATTTTATATATTTTAAAGTAGAAAAAATGATGTTCGTTTTATTATCTTATTAGTGAAAAGTGGCTACGAAAAGTCTCTGAGCCATCTTTTAACTGAGCCATGAACCAATAATCTGAAGCTGGTTGTGGCAACCCGTTATAAGTACCATCCCACCCCAGACTATCAGGAGTAAGCTGGGTAAGCAGTTTCCCATATCTATCAAATATAAATATATCCATATCAGGAACGTTAGCATCTCCTTTTACATTCCACACATCATTTTGCCCATCATTATTAGGAGTAAAGAAATTAGGGAAACCTACTACAAAAATCCCATCTGTAATCGATCCGCAACCATTAATATCTTCAACAGTAACTAAATGAAAACCAAGAGAAACATTAGTAAATATATTACTATCTTGAAAAACACCATTATCCAAACTATAGACATACTGACTCTCTCCATTACCAGTTACTGTAGCAATAATATCATTACTTTCTGCAAAAGATCCATTAGATAACTGAAGGTCTAAATCCTGAGGGCCATTAACTCCCTGAACAGTAATCTCAGAGTTTCCTTGACACATAGATACTATATCCGTATAAGTCACAGTATAAGAGCCCTCTTCGGTTGCTTCATAAAAAGATTGTGTCGCTCCAGCAATAACGGTTCCATTAAGACTCCACTCAAAAGAAAAATCTGCATCACTCAACTCTGTATCAATAAAATAAGTACTCACAAAATCACTGCTTATACATATTATTCCTGGTTCGATTTCAAGCTCTTCAATATTTACTATTTCTACAAAAAACTCAACTTCATTTTGACATCCATTACTATCTATTTCTTGCAAGAATATAGTTTGACTCGACTGGATTTCATCACCCGCATTCAACTGTGTTCCTGATCCATTTGATCCTGTATAATAATTTTGACCTGCTATTAAATTGGGTAATGTATAACTCTCACAAAAACGATCTCCAGAATTTACAGGAGCAACAGGATTTGGTAATGGATTTATTATGATATCCAACTCTTCTTCATCAAAACAATTAGGAGTTGTTCCTGTTTCTGCATACACATATATCACTTGACTTATGGTTATGATATCTCCTGCAGCAAGCTGAGTTCCCCCACCATTGGTCTGTGTATAATAATTTCCAACGGATAAAACTGGTAGTTCATACTCCTCACAGGAAGAAACTGGAGGTATAGGATCAACAACCGGTTCACTTAAAATTGAAAACAATACATCTATACGATCACTCGCACAATTTTCTGTGGTATCAAAAGCCTCTACACTGTAGATATAATCTCCTGCGGCAGTATCTGTTGGTGTAAAGGTAGTACTATTTGATATTAAGATCATTCCCGAAGCATCATACCAATTAGCCGTCTGACCTGCCAATACATCTACTGACAACACTGGCGCTGCCGACCCTTCACAAATACTTTCATTACTTGGGTTTGTAGGCTCTGTGATATCAGGACAATTACAATCCGGTGCAGTAACATCTATCAAAACTTCACAATTATCATTACTTGGGTTTTCTGCAATTATAGAAATATCGACTCCTGCTGTTATACCAGTAATCATATTATTTGCAGCATCTATAGTACCAGAGCCTGCAGGAAATATAGATAAGTCCCAAGCTCCATTAGTTACAAAACTAACGCCATATGTCGAACGATCTGACGAACAAGTCGTTACCACAGAAGTAAGTTCTGGTGTAGTTTCTATAGTAACTGTAACCGTAGAAGAAGAGGATACAGGACAACTAGCCGAAGAAACAGTATAGGTATACACTCCAGATAAGGCTGTTGCCAAAGACGGATCTATAGTTCCTCTATCGTCAGCTCCAAAAGGATTTCCGTTGGGATCAGTCCAGGTACCTCCAATATCGGGAGTACCTCCTATACTATCAAATAAATCTACTGAAGTATTTGTATCACAAAAATCAATAGCGCCATCTTCTCCTGCATCTGCTCCTAAATTTAAAGTAACAACGACTACTGCATCTCGGCTGCACCCAGCAGTTCCTACTGTATATGTGTATGTTCCAGCTGCATCAGCAGATGGATCAAAAGTTCCTCTATCATCTGCTCCGAAGGTAGTTCCAGCACCATCAGTCCACACCCCTCCAGTTTCTGGAGTACCGGTAAGGCTATCAAATAGGTCTACTGGTGTTTCTCCAGAACATATATTCAAAGCTCCATCTTCTCCTGCATCCGGAACTGCCACAATGGTTACATTTACTGTTCCTTTTCTCTCGGGACAAGTTCCTATCATAGGAAGCGTATATACGTAAACTCCAGCTACATTTGTTGCAGCAGTAAATGTTCCTAAGTCTCCTCCTGTCAGTGGACTTGGACCTGTCCAGGTACCTCCTGGGATTGCCGCATCAACTAAACTGTCAAAGAGATTTATAGTAGGAATTCCATCGGCACACCCATCTACAGTTGCCATTTCATCAACTTCTATAAACTCTTCTCTAAAATCAACATCATTACCAGGGTTATGGTTATCAGGAAGATTTGTAGGTAATTCTCCACCATCAGTTGGATTTGTAACATCCGTAGTATCATCCAGCGTAACTGTATCAAAAGCGTCATCTAGACCATCAGCATCAGCATCAGCACCACTTGCTGTTATATCAGATACTCCGTCCTGATCAAGATCATATGCTTCTGTTGTATCATCTAAGCAATCATCATCTGAATTTAAATCGAGATAATCAGGTGTCCCGTCCATATCCGTATCTACCGGATCAATATTATTCCCTGATTCATAGACATCATCTACACCATTTGCATTCGAATCAACACCGCTAGGAGCAATATATCCAGCTGTAGACTGTCCCTCTATATTATCTTGTATCCCATCATCATCAGCATCTATATCCTGATAATCAGCCAAACCAGTACCATCAGAATTTACCGGAGTTAATCCTCCAGAAGCAGCAACAGGAACGCCGTTAGCGTCTACCGCACCATCAATAATACCATCGCCATCACTATCCAGGTTTCCAAAGCCTGCCTCTACCACATCATAAATCCCATCATTGTCATTATCCAAATCTACCGAATTTGGTATCTCATCACGATCAAAATCACAACCTAATTCAGCAAAACGAATATTATCAATTCCAATATCATTCCCATTGTTTCCAAGAGGTTGTTCATTAACTATATTCAAGGTCAAAAAAGTTGTTGTTGTTGCTGTAAAATTAAGTCTAAGTGTATTCCAGACATCATCATTAGCAACACCAAGCCCTGCAGAAGTTTCTGTAAAAATAGGAGCGGATCCAGCGGGTAAATTTTGATCTATAAGTTCCAATAACAATTGAGGTGCATTTTGACATTGTGCAGGGTCGTCACATAATCCTGCCAAATCAATTCTAAAATTATACGTTGATCCAGCAACAATAGGAATGTTATCAATTTGATATATTGGCTGGTTTATAAAGTTTGGTGCAATATTAATTGCCAAGTACCTACCATCTACATCACCAGAACCATCAGAGTTAGCAATTGGGTTGGCATTAGTCGCAACAAAAAAGACATCAAAATTCGCAGAACCCAGAAAAAAAGTAGAAGTCCCTACATTATATTGTCCGTCATTTGGCCAAATAGTGATATATGAATGACCTAAAATATTTGGATCTGTAGTAGGTGTGCTTCCAAAGCCAAAATCTATATCTACTAATGGTAGTACTTCTGTAAGATCCATTGAACCACAACTACTATTCTCTACGGTATCTAAAATACCATCATTATCATCATCTAAATCAACATCATTTAAAACACCATCATTATCAAAATCGTCATCCACACACTCTCTAACAACAACTTTGGCTTCTGCCCCAGCACAAAAAGCATTTCCTGGTAAAGCATATAAGTATTCACCAACAGGATCTGTACCAATTACAAAATTACCTCGATCATTTGCCCCAAAAGGGTTTCCATTAGGGTCTGTCCAGGTTCCACCTGGATCTGGATTACCTTGCAAAAGAGTAAAAAGCTCTACGGCTCCTGTCAAATTACACAACAACAAATTTCCTTCTGTTCCTGGATTTGGTGGATCTTCTAATATAACCTGAATTGTTTGTGAAGCAAATCCGCCGCCGCCGGAAACCTGAACTTCAATGGTAAAACCCTGTTGGATTAAACCAAAAAAATGGAAAGTTCCTGGATCACCTACTTCTCTTTTTATCTCTTGTCCAGTATTAACATTTCGCCAAACATATGTATATGTATCATTTGGTGGATCTGCAATTGCATTAATTTGTATATTCCCACCTCTACATATAGTATTACTCCCTCCACCATCAACCTCTAAAGTAAGGCTTGTTTGAGAATATATTGCATTAGATAGGGGAAAAAACAATAAAAGTAGAATCCATATATGTATTCTTGCGTTCACGATGATTTGAGTTTGGTTAAGTAAAATTTTAAATACCAATATATTAGCCTTGTAAGAGCTATAAACAACAAACGTAAAAATAACGTTTATTATTTCCTTTTAGTTTTTACATTTACAACTATTCGATATGATGTCAATAAAAACCGTTGTCAGACCCTAAAAACAGTGCATTTTCATTTATTTTGACACAAAATCCTACACGTTTATAAATTCTATAAATAACATTATTATTATTAGATAAATAGAACTATTTATTTACACATTTATTTTGTTTTCGATAAAAAAAATAAATAAATTTTTATATCAAAAGATTTCTAAAGAATATAAATACAGTATTTTTATTATGGTAAAACAGTATTTTGATTTTTGCGTAAAATAATAATCAACTATCTTTGAACCTATTAAAACTAAAAACATGCCATACATTAGTGATGAAGAACTATTAGATTTTCAAGTTCAAATTGATGAAGCGAAAGAGCAAAAGCGCGTAACTAATTTTACACACACCAAAGCGCTTAGGAATGAACAGGAAAACACGAGAAAATTTAGAATCGCAACTATTATTTTAGGAATCGTTTCTTTATTAGGTGTTGCCGGGGCAATTTACCTTGCTTATTTCAACAATCAGGACAGTATGATTACTAAAAAAGAATCTGATCGCAAAGTAACTATTTTGAAAAATGAAATTGTTGAATTGGAAGAAACTATAAAAAAAATGGCGATGGAGCAGGAAATTAAGACACCTTCCGAAACTGATACATCTAGAAATAAATCTTCTCTGAAAGATGAGTTAGTATATGCTGTACAAATAGGAGCTTTTAAAGAAAAAGATCTATCGCTATATTCTGATAATTTTGTTAATTTTAAAGAAATTAAATCAGACAACTTTAATAAATACGCGCTTGGTAATTTCTCTTCTCTGTCTGAGGCCAAAAATTTTAGGAGAGAATTAGTACGTTTAGGTTTTAAAGGAGCCTTTATCGCTTCTTACCAAAATGGAGAACGACAAAAAATAGAAGAAGCCTGGTAACAAAGAAATTCTTGTTTGATTTAAACATTCTTTTTTATAAAAAACCCTGACAACATTGTCAGGGAATATCTGCTTATCCACTTAATTAAAGGACTATACATTTACTACAATGTATTTTTTTCCTGATTTTTTATAATATACTCCCTTATATCTATAATATCGCACTCCTTTTATTTTGATTATCCTATAACCTGTTGGTAATATAGTAACCTTTACTCCTGCTGGCGCTTTAACAGCAGTATATTTTTTATTCTTTTTTATGTACCAAACACCGCTTTTTCTATAGTATTTCACATTTTTATGTGTTACTATTTTTGGATTATGAACTTTGCTAATCACTACCTTATTGGCAGGACGTGCACTAACCGCAGTTGCACAAGAGGAAATTACACCTGATAATGAAATTATTAATGTCAATGTTTTGAATAGTGTCTTCATAAGAATTACTTTTTTGTTTTGTACTATTATGACTACAACTTTTAAAAAAGGTTTAATCAAAAGTCTATTTTTCTACATATTTCTGGATTGAAACATCGTTAATATACACATCTTTTAATACTGCTTTATCTCCTTTAATATATACCAGAGTATACACATTATCATCTATAGAATCACGGTTAACCTTATCATATGCTAATTCTGCCTCATATGCTTTGGTCTCTTCCATATAAAATGTATTAAAAGGTAATTGAAAGCTTACCTTACCTTTATAATAATAGGTAACTCTTGCAGTAACATAATCTTCCTGAATCTCTAATGGCAATTTACTAACCTGAGAAATCTGTGCAAACCCTTCTTCATTCCTCTGGATGTAAATATATATTTCTTCTCCTACTGCATATGTAGTATCAGAAGTGTTAAAATGATTCATCTCATATCGTAGCGTGATGTATTTACCTCTAAACGGATCTGTGGGATCTATTGGTCTGGTTTTGAATTTATATGCCGCTCCGGTAGCGAGGATATCTTCACTATCCATAATCATATGGACTGGAACAAATGTTTGGGCTAATACTACTATTATAAATATGATAAATATAAGAATGGTTTTCATTTGTCTATAGTTTATTGTATTGTTTTCTGTTGATTTTTTAACATTATAAAATTAGTTAAGAAGAACCCTGCTCCTACTATTACAAATAGAACCCCTCTTAGCACAAAACTTATATCTGCATCAAAAAACCTACAGATAATAAGCACAGAAATCATGAGAAGTCCATAATTAAGTTTCACCAAATTGAATGAATCTACTCCTGTTTTAATAGCATAAACACCTAAAGCAAAAACCAATATATTAATGAGAACCCTTGGCAGTATAATCATCCCTGAAAAAAAGAAAAAAATAATTAGGAATATCAGAAACGAAAGTTGAAACGGATTAACAAATTGTATTCCTTTTTTCTTTATGGTATATCCTAGAAACATTAATGCAGCAACTCCTATAGTCATGGAAATATAGAATTCCTGAGAAGTATACAACCACTCATTAAAAAACTCTTCCCAGGGCCACTTAAATGTAAATATCATTAATAAAAATACAGTTCCTAACGATCCAATAATTGAAAATCCATTTTTAAGTTTTCTTACTGTATCAAATACAGGGAGTTTACCTATATTATAATACGCCCCAAAAAGAGTTATGTACATTACCAGTAATAATTCTTCATTATCCCCAATAAAAGCACCTAAAGCAATGGTAAAACTTATGGGTACAATCCAATTAAAAATAGCAGTTGTATTACTTAATAATTTATTCTTCACTAACACCCAGTAATTAGGCAGTACACTTAAAAAAAAGACAATATATAGCCAAGGAGTATACTTGCTTCTATAATTCCACACCCCTACCTCCACAGCATAATAGACACTTAATAAGAGAATTAGTAAAGCCACTGCCTGAGATCTAAGTAAATAAATAATTGGTAAACAAAGTGCAATCCAAGTTGTCAAAAAAGACCCTAGCTCTCCTGATATATTATAAATCTGACTTACCAAAGATATACTTGCTCCAACTGCAAAGAATAGAAACGTTCCCGAAGCTTCTTTCCAAGGTAAGCTTTTGTCTTTTAGAATCGAATAACCAACAAAAAATTGCCCTATAACCAGTGGAACAAAAGCGAGAATTGTTTTTACCATTTTAGAAAAGTTATCCCAGTTATGTGCCAATATCAAAATAATACCTGATCCGACTAATAAAGCTCCAAAAATTCCAAAAATAGTAAATAGTCTATTTTGACTAGTACCTTTTTTATAATCATAATACTGTAATATCTTCTCTGCTCCTTCTGGTGAAATCACTTTATTACTAACCAGTTCTTTTAATTCTTTTGTGATTTTTTTACTCATTACACCAATCGTATTTAATAATCGAAATGAATTTTAGTAGTTTTATAAAATAAACAAAAAGATAGCCGCAACCATACGGCTATCTTCTCAAATCATCAAAACAAGAAGCTTATAACAACTTCTTCTTTTGATTACTCTTCCTTACTTCAGTTTATACCTCTTTACTTTCTATGAATTTTTTATCTCTTGTGTTTTTTTGTACTGCAATGGCAGCAAATAAACTAAGTATAAAAGACATTCCATAAAATCCTTTTTCACTAAGATCCAGATCCGCATTCCATAATCCTATAATAAGCAATACAATAGAAGCTAGTGCTGCAAACCAGCTGATCCCATAGTACATTTCAGTTACTTGTAATCCTTCTAACTTATCTCTCACATTTTTCTGTACGGATACTGCCGAAAACAATCCAAATAATAAGATTGTAAAATAATAGCCTTTTTCATTGAGTAACATATCAGCATTCCATAAACCAATACAAAAAGACACCATTCCTGCAAAAAGTGCCACCCAGGAAGCTCCTATAAAAGCTGGTGTAGGTTTCTGATCGTACTCCTTAATTGATTTTTTATCGATGTTCTCAGTATGTATTTCTTCTGCGACATCATTACTAAATTTATAGTTCATAATAATTGATTTTGATGATTAATTATATTTCAATTGTTTCATTTGAACAAGACAAATTTGAGCCGATCTGATCTATTATAAAATTCTTTTTTTACAAAAAACTTATGATATATTTACATATATTATTATCTTAATTACTATATTTATTGTATTTCTTTATAATTTACTTATGATATAATGAATGCAATATCTTCAATAATTAACACATTATCACCAGAAGAAAAAAGAAGCTTTATATCACTGCTAAAGCTTAAAAACAAAAGAACTGATACTAAAAACATCGAATTATTTAAGCTACTAAGCACTCAACCTACACATAAAAATCTTGATCTTTTACTATATGGCAAACC
Organism: Aquimarina sp. RZ0; assembly: GCF_008370685.1. Classification (GTDB taxonomy): domain Bacteria; phylum Bacteroidota; class Bacteroidia; order Flavobacteriales; family Flavobacteriaceae; genus Aquimarina. The sequence continues at coordinate 5,625 of NZ_VTZU01000103.1, read as the reverse complement.
TTCAAAAGGTGCTTTTCATGCTTTATGTAAAAGATTACACGACAACCTTATCGACTTCATTGCCTCCAAAAGTTTTGAGAGAGAGAGTTCTGAGGAAATGGAAGTATTAAAACTATTATTAGCCAGCAGGATATTTTATGAACAAAGGCAATATAAAATTGCTTTAAAAACGATAAAAAAAGCAGAGGTAAAAGCCAAAACACATGAGTTTTTTAACATTCTACACGAGATATACTACACCAAAATACAATATGCTCACGTAGATGAGAAAACCTTATTGGAATCTTTAATAAAAAAATTTAAGAGCAATCAACTCCTATTACGACAAGAAGAAAACCTTAATTTATTTTATGCCAGTATTCAGGATTCGCTTATCAAAAAAAACAACACCCAAACCATAAAGGATTTATTATCAAAATTTGAGATTTCGGTTACTCAAGACCTAACCTTCAGATCGCTATTTAAAATACTGGAAATTACAAATCAGGCTGGAAATATCAACCGCAATTTTCATTCGGTATTCCCTTTTATAGAAAACACATATCAATCCATAGAAAAAAAGAAACTTCTCAGGAAGAAACACCTTTTTTATCATATCCAAATCCTTTATTATGTTGCTAACTCATATTTTAGAAATATAGATTTTATTAGCGCAGAAAAGTATCTTGATTTGATGAAAGAGCAAATGGAAGAACAGCGTAACAAATACCATAAGAGATTTTTTTCACAATACACTTTATTAAAAGCGCTAAATCTAAATTATAGTGGAAATTACCAACTGGCTATTTCATTACTTGAGAATTTTGATTATCAAAAGCACAAGGATCAAACCTTATATATTTTAGACCTCAAACTCTCGCTAATTGTATTTTATTTCCAGCAATCCCGGTTTAAGGAGGCTCTAAAGATATACACAGAATTACATCATAGTGATACCTGGTATATCGAAAAAACAGGTATTATATGGGTAATCAAAAAAAATCTTATCGAGATATTATTACATATAGAATTAAACAATATAGACCTTATCGAATCAAGAATTAAAAGCTTTAGAAAAAAGCATAATACACATTTACAGCACCGTAATGAACACAGAGTGCTAGAGTTCTTATCGCTAACTTCTTACTACTATTACAATAAATCTTCGATAAAAACTGCTGAGTTCACTAATAAAATCCAACATTTGCTAATCAAAAACAATACTGACCAAGAAGATATTTTTACTATGAGTTTTTATGCGTGGTTAAAAGCAAGCGTTTCTAAGACCAATCTGTATGAAACAACCTTGCAGATAATACAACAATCAAAACACTCTAATTAAGGATTTGTTTTGCTCTTTTGAAGTAACAATAATCTATTAAATAAAAGTATCAGTAATACAGGTAAAAACCATTGATGATAGATCATATATCTCCCAATACTATGCTGAACAATGCATACTAATAAAATATTACTAAAAGTCAATACCATTAGTAATAAAGAAAACAAGGCTAATTCATCATCATATTTCCTCCAGCTATACCCAGAAAATACAAAAACAAGCACATAAAACCATATCATATAGAATCCACCAAAAGCATGTTCAACATTTTTATAAAAAAGATCCAAGCACTTCCAAAAATTATCTAACAATAAAGGAAGCCACATATCCATAAGAAATTTATCATTTTCGATCATTGCTTCTATAGAATCAGGATCAGAAGGTCTTAGAAAGAGTCTTCCTTTTTTTGATAATACACCATAAGATATATTCACAAAATTATAATCAAAATGATGAAACACATTATCATTAACAGGCTTATAAAAATCATCCAATAACTTACGGTCTACAGCGGTTTGATACATTTGTTTATAATATGCTTGCGTCTTAGGGCTCTTATAAAGCAAATAATCTTCTGCATCTGCAACAAAAAAAGGCATAATCATTACCTGAAGTCCCGTACTGGAAATATTAATATAGTTGTCATGTACAGCATAATTAAAAGTTTTCTGAATAACAGAAACCAGCACTGGCATGGCAATAAATGCTATCCCAAGAGGAACATATTTTTTTAGGTTTCTGGTCAGATACCATTGATATCCCAAAACCAACAGAATTACTGGCACTATAAATAAAAACTGTGTTCTGGTAAGGATTCCAGCAAATACTGAAATAAGTAAAAACCAACCTGAGAATTTTCTTTTTTCGAAAACCGTTTGTAATAAAAATGAGATAATAATTAGAAAAAAAGGATATGTCAATCCCTGAGTTACAATCCGGTTTACGACCAAATACTCCGGGATCAGTACAGGAGCTAATAATATCACATCAATTAGGATCAGTATTTTTTTATTGATGGTAAATATTCTTTTTAAAATTTTGATCAGATACCAACACGATGTAAAACAAAGTATCAATTGAGTCAAAACTATAAAAGGAAAATAATTCTCATCTCCCAATAGTTTCCTAAAAACAAATAAAAAGGTTCCATAACCAGGTGGAGTGATAATAGATAGTCCCACATAACTTAAAGTATCTGGCTCAGTAATCACTCCTTTCCAGAGGACAAAAACAGCTACTAAAAGATATAAAAATAATCTAGAGATACGATAGGAAATACTGAATTGCATGTGGTTACACCAGCTTAAAGTTAGTTACAGAGCTAAAAATAATTTAAATATTCTAATATGTTGGCAATTCTTAAAACTCATTCGATTAAATTTTCATGTATGTAGGATTTAACTTTCTATTCACAACTCTCTCATGGATAATTCTTTACCTTCGGCCGATAAAAAAAATTACTCATGCGCAACTACATTTCATACCTCCTTGTATTGGGAGCGTTAACTCTATCAGGCTGTTCTGCATTTCAATCTAAGAAAGGAAAATCCACAAAAGCCTCCACAACAACAGCCTCAAAAAAGGATAAAAATGCTATAAAACCCTATGATAAAGTAATTACAAAAAAAGCCAAAAGCGACAAAGGTTTATTCACTGTCCATGCCCTAGGAGACAACTATTTTTATGAAATCCCTGATTCTTTATTTAACAGGGAGATGCTAATGGTAACTCGTATCGCAAAAACAGCTACTGGTATTGGTTTTGGCGGAGGAAAACAAAACACACAAGTATTGCGATGGCAAAAGAAAAATAAAAAAGTCTTACTTCGTGTAGTTTCTCATCAAATATATGCTGCGGATTCACTTCCCATTCATGAAGCAGTTGTGAATTCTAATTTTGAACCTGTATTGTTTTCTTTTCCAATAAAGGCTTTTCATAGAGATTCTGTAAACAATGCCACTGTCATTGAAGTATCGGATTTATTTAAGAAGGATGTAAAAGCGCTTGGGTTTCCTGCTTCAAGAAGGAAACAATATAAAATTACCCGATTAGATGCAAGTCTTTCCTATATAGATTCTATAAGGAGTTATCCTCTTAATATAGAAACAAGACATATAAAAACATATGCTGCGGGAAATCCTCCATCAAATGCCAGCACTGGAACTATTTCGTTAGAAATGAGCAATTCTATGATTTTGCTTCCGGAAACGCCAATGAAACGTAGGTTTTTTGACCAACGTGTAGGATGGTTTGCGAGGGGACAAACAGACTACGGACTGGATGCACAAGAAAGTAAAACCATCAAATACCTTGATAGGTGGAGGTTAGAAATACGAGATGAAGACATCGAAAAATTTAAAAGAGGTGAATTAGTAGTTCCCAAAAAACAAATTGTTTACTATATAGATAGGGCAACACCAAAAAAATGGGTCAAATACATCAAACAAGGGATTGAAGACTGGCAGGTAGCTTTTGAAGAAGCTGGTTTCAAAGAAGCAATCATTGCCAAAGACCCTCCTACAAAAGAAGAAGATCCAGATTGGAGTCCGGAAGATTCACGTTACTCTGTAGTACGATACTTAGCTTCTCCTATCCCGAATGCCAATGGACCACACGTAAGCGATCCCAGATCTGGAGAAATTCTGGAAAGTGACATTAACTGGTACCACAATGTAATGTCTTTACTACGCAACTGGTTTTTTGTACAAACAGCTGCCATCAATCCTGATGCACAAGGTGTTGATTTTAAAGATGAAGTTATGGGACGATTAATCCGTTTTGTTTCTGCCCATGAAGTTGGTCACACATTAGGATTACCTCATAACATGGGAAGTAGTGTTGCCTATCCTGTAGACTCCTTACGTGATCCTGAATTTACTAAAAAATACGGTACAGCACCTTCGATTATGGACTATGCGCGCTTTAATTATATTGCACAACCTGGTGACGGAGATGTAGCACTCATGCCCGAGATAGGAATCTATGACAAACATGCGATTAGATGGGGATATCGCCCAATACCTGGAACTACTGATCTAGAGGAAAAGAAAACATTAGATAGCTGGATATTAAAACACGCAAATGATCCTAAATATCGTTTTGGAAGACAGCAGTTTGGTGTAATCGACCCTAGCTCTCAAACAGAAGACCTTGGAGATGATGCTGTAAAAGCAAGCACCTATGGGATTGCCAACTTAAAAAGAATTGTCCCCAATTTAATCAAATGGACTGCAGAAGAAGGAAAAGACTATAGTGACTTACAAACCATGTACGGGCAAGTTTTGGGGCAATATAGCAGATATATGGGGCACGTCGCTTCTAATATCGGAGGGGTTTATGAGTATTTTAAGACCTATGATCAAGAAGGTGCAGTATACACCCATGTATCCAAAGAAAATCAAAAACGTGCCATGACATTTATACAAGAACAACTATTTAGGACTCCTTATTGGTTATTAGACAACTCGATTTTTAATAAAATAGAGTCTGCCGGAAGTGTAGAGCGTGTGCGCAGTTTTCAGACCAGAACATTAAACAACCTATTAGATCAAGGAAGAATGGCAAGACTGATAGAAAATGAAGCACTAAACACTGCGAACGCCTATACATTAATCGATATGATGACTGCATTACGATCTGGGATCTGGAGTGAACTAAGAAAGGGAAAAACAATCGATGTATATAGACGTAATCTACAGAGAGCACATATAGAAAGGTTAGAATTTTTGATGACCAAAGAACAAGCACCAATACCCGAACGTTTTAGAAATTTTGTAAGAAGAACGCAGATCAATGTATCCCAGAGTGACATCAGACCAATCGTTAGAGCCGAATTAAAATTCCTACAAAGAGATATCAAAAACGCAATCAGCAGAACTAAAGATAAGATGTCTAGTTATCATCTAAGTGATGCTTTGGAAAGAATTTCTTCGATATTAGATCCGAAAAAATAGAGTTTATTCTTATAATAATACGATTTATAACTAAAAATTTCGCATATTCATCGTTTCTTTTTCCTTTCTACTTCGTTTAAAAAATAAACCGTAGCTATAGCTATGCTTGATTTTTTTGCCTTGCATAAAGAAAAAATAATTCAATCAATTTATACGAATTTTTTAATCACAAATCGTATAAGAGGGTGTTTAAAAAACCAAACACCCTCTTTGTTATTATAAAAGAAGTATTTTTTTGAAAACAAATATAATACTCCCCATTTTTAAGACAGCTACTTAAATTGTAAATTTAATGCTGTACATATGAAAAAATCGAGAAGAAAATTTAGTTCTGCATTCAAGGCAAAGGTT
>NZ_VTZU01000102.1 GCF_008370685.1 Aquimarina sp. RZ0 | reverse complement strand
TTACTCCTGCTTTTAACAAAGCATCGATTTGTAAATTAAATTTCTGAGATGGGGTACTTATACGTGCATATCCAAATAACATATCAGTTCATTTAAGTGTTAAATCGTAAACTTATAAAATGAACCGATTTATTGAACTTGTCAGCTTTTATTACTTGGTTTCTAACCAAAAGTTCAATAAAACCACCACTAAAATTCTAAAGGCTCATACATACACCGATGCTGTTATTGAAGGAATTGAGTTTAGATCAAATTTTCTAGGAGAACTCCTAGACACGAACCAATTAGATGTTTTTGATAGAAGTGGACTGGTGTATTTATTTGATGCTCAAATAGCATATGCCGATCATTACGCTGATATTGATGTTCCTGCGCACAAGAAAAAAAACAGAAGCAAAACCCAGATTTCCAATATGATGCGCGCGTTAACCTTATTCAATCAAGCGCTTGAAGAAAAAAATATTAACAAAAAGATTCTTCGGTGTGATAAAGTAAATGAAATACACGTAGGGTATTTTCACAATTATCTCAATCACTATGCCTCCAATACCTACAACCGCTTTGTGAATTCTTGCAAAAGCTTTTTTAAGTGGGCTATAAAAACCTATGATTTACGAATGGAAAATCCAGCAGCTACAATATAGACACCATTGGAGAGAAAGAGTTTGCTGATTTACTACAATTGATTACTCCTGAGAACGGAAAAGTGGAACGAATTTCTAACAGTGGAAAGTTGGTAAAAAAAAATATGTATCGCCCCTTTCTCAAAGATGCATTTCAACTAGCACTTCATACAGGAAGTCGAAGAGAGGAACTGATGCGCATAAAATGGTCTATGATTAAAGAAGATAATAAAGGGAATCCATTATATATTGAAGTTCCGAATCTAAAAGTAGAACGATCTCGTCAAAAACTGGGTAAAACCAAAAGTGTTGCCCCCAAAATAATACCTGTTACCAAAGGGTTATTGAAAATTTTACAACAGTTAGGATATAAGAAGAAAAAGAATACTGATCATTACATGATTCTGCCTGATAGAGAAGATCAAACTATAGACTGGTTGGTATCTATTTTATCCAGAAGTTTTAGTCACTTTTCGGCTCAATTAGATACCCAGCACCATTTACAATTTAAATGCCTGCGAAAAACCTATCTGTCCTACTTGAATAAGGCGATGAAAAATGACACAAAATCCTTATCATCACATGCTAATCAAAAAGTGCTTGATACGCATTATATCGATTTAAAAATTATTTCAAAAGCTGTTCAGGATCTTCAAATATTCTCTTAAAACGCGAGAAAAAAATGATAAAAACCCTGCTACAAAACCCTGCTACTCATAAAAATAAAGATTCTCGATTTGTTTGTCTCAGTAAAATTCAAAATTACAATTCACTATATAACAAAGGATTAAATACTGTAAAACAAAAAAGAGCGTCTCCACGCTCTTTTTCTTCACACAAATCATCTTAATTTAGGGGTTATTCTAAAATTAAAACTCACTTTTATAAAACTCTAACTCAAATGAAAGCAAAATATTAATTTTGTTTCACAGTGTAAACATACAGTATTTTTTAAAATAAAAAAACAAAAACAATAATTTTAACTAAAATATATACTTTTAAACTATATCATTACAAATAATCATACAATTAAGTAGTATTAAACCTACAATAATTGCAAAAACAAAAAAGAGCGTCTCCACGCTCTTTTTTCTTCACACAAATCATCTTAATTTATAGGGGCTTATTCTAAAATTAAAACTCACTTTTATCAAAAGCTATCATTTTTAGAGGAATGATAGTATTAACTCATTATTACAAAGCAAAGGTATAACTTTTTTACACATAAACAATATTTTTAAGCATTTTATCTAAAAAAAACTAATTTTCCTACAAAAAAAAATCAAGTCTTACTTTTATAATAAACTACCTCTGGGCAAACTCAAGAAGCATTTATTAAAAAAACATTTCAATTTCAAGGCGAGCCTCAGAATATTTAAATCTTAATTATCGAGTGTAAGAATAACTAAACCATTTTTAATTATTTTAGTCTAATATATTATAGTAATCATTTTATAACCGCCATTTGCCTTTGAACACTGAAGAAGAAAACTTACTCGCTGAACTACAAACAGCTGGAAACATAGATATAGCCTTTGCCAAACTTGTATCTCTATACAAACAAAGACTATACTGGCATATCAGAAATATGGTTAAAAACCATAATGATACTGATGATATTTTACAAAATGTATTTATTAAAGTATATCGAAATATTAATAAATTCAAAGGTGATAGCAAACTATACTCCTGGTTATACAGGATTGCAACAAACGAATCTATTACATTTCTTAATCAAAAAGCAAAAAAACTTAATATTACGGATGAAGAATTGGTTTATCAATTAATAGAAAAGCTCGAAGCAGATGTATATTTTGAAGGAGATGAAATTCAAATAAAACTCCAAAAAGCAATCGCTACATTACCAAAAAAACAACAACGGGTATTTAATATGAAGTACTTTCAGGAATTAAAATATAGAGAAATCTCAGAAATTCTGGATACAAGTGAAGGCGCTCTGAAAGCTTCATACCACCTGGCTTCAAAAAAAATTGAAGCCTTTTTAAAAACTAATTAAACTTTTTTACGTTTATAATGTCTAATAATTAGTGGAAACAAATAATTTACATAACAATAAGAGTGGGTTTAAAACTCCAGAGGATTACTTTGAAAATTTTGATAAAAAACTATCAAAGAAACTTAACGATTCTGCAACATCTATTTTTCCTAATGCACAAAAAAACAGCTTAGACATTTCAGAAAATAATGTGTTCAGGAATTTAACCAAAAATAAAGAAAAACCTTCTATAACATTAAACAATTTAACATCCGGAATGCTGCTACCGGAAAATTACTTTGAGGAAGTAGAGAAACGTATTTTACAAAACACTATTCAATCTAAAACTACAAGTAAAACTATTTCTTTATTCTCTAAAAAAAACATTTTATATGTTTCAGGTATCGCTGCAATGATTGCCATAATCTTATCTATTACTATATATAAAAACAAAGATTCTTTGATTAATATTAACTCCTTAGAATTATCTGATATCCAGGAATATTTTGAAGGAGAAGATGTATATATTGATGAAAACATCGCATTACTATTTGAAGAGAAAATAAACCTTTTTGATACGTTTGATACATCTGAAGTTAGTAACGAAACCTTATTAGACTATTTATCAGATGAAGAATTCGAAAGTGAAACTATAGATTAAGTAAACTACCTCGGGGCAAGCCCACGAGGCATTTATTGGAAAAAACATGTTGATTTCGAGGCAAGCCTCGGAGCATTTAAATCTCGATTATCGAGTAAAAAATACTGTCAAACCAAAGTATACAGCTAAAAAACATCTTATTTAGCATTAAATTTTATTTGAGAAAAATGAAAAAAATGAAAAAAATATTACTTCTAATTTTTATTGTAGGCACAATAAGCATTTCGTTCGGTCAAAAAGGTTCTAGAGAAAAAGTAAAAGCATTCAAAATAGCATATCTAAGTGAACAATTAGATTTATCCAGTGAAGAAGCGCAAAAATTCTGGCCAATTTATAACGATCATGATAAAATTGTAAATCAAGTTAAAAGAGAAGGACACAAATCATTAAAAAGAGTAAGAGAGTCGGGAGGTATCAATAAATTAAATGAAGAAGATGCTAATGAATTAATACGTGATTATCTAAATGCAGAAGAGAAAAAAAATCAGTCCAGAATAAACATGATTAAAAATCTAAAAAATGCCATTTCTAACAAAAAAATACTCAAATTGATCGTCGCAGAAAAGGATTTTAATAAACGCTTACTTAGACATTTAAGAGATCGAAAAAAAAAACAATAAGAAAATAATGAGCTTGTTGTAGTGTATTTATTTTTTGGAGGTTTTAAAAGTTACCTAGGCTATTCAATTTTTTCCAATCGCAATTGCTGTACTAGCATTCATAAAGCGAATTGTATAAAAACTCTCATTACTAATAGTATGCCAGGTAACTCCAGAATCATTCGAAAACAGAAATTCCGGTAAAACCTACTCCTACCATTCCTTTAGCTTCACTGTTAGCAATATATCGAATACAACTTTATATCATGCTCCTACTCCATTCACAACTAGATTCCAAGTCTTTCTCCCATCTTTTGTAATTGCCCTATTTTCATCATTATTTTTGGGATTCACTAACAATGAAGTCCACTCACAACAACCGGCTTTGTAAGCAGGTTATCTGGTAATCGTGGAAATGTTTTGAGACATGCTTTTTTAAAGATTCTGGATCTGGTCGCATTATAAAAGACTTACCTAAAAACAAATCGCTTCCATTATGAATCTTCCAGCTTCGTTTGTGGATCTCAATACCAATATATAACTTTGGATAGGAACTATGTCCAGTTTTCATACCTTAAACGTCAGTTTATCTATAACCACTACAAAAACAAATGATAAAAAAAGTAACATCTTTACTTCTATTATTCTTATTGACTCTTCATTCGACTAAAGCACAATCTATTGATATTCTAAGAAAAAGAATAGAAAAAATCTTAGAAGATAAATCAACCACTGTTGGAATTGCAATCAGAGGTATCAATCCACGAGATACGATTTCTATTAATGGGAATAAACGCTTGCCGATGCAGAGTGTGTTCAAATATCACTTAGCGTTAGCTGTGTTACATCAAGTTGACCAAGGAAAGTTAAGTTTGGATAAGGTTATTTCAATGGATAAAGAGCTACTGGAATCATATCAGTATTTATGGAGTCCACTTCGCAAAAGATATCCCAATGGCGGAGAAGTAACCTTAGCGGATATACTTAAAACTACTGTTGCATGGAGTGATAATGTTGGATGTGATATACTTTTCAAACTCGTTGGAGGAACAGATGTAGTGCAGTCATACATACACAACATTGGAATTAAAGACATTGCTATAGTTCACACAGAAATTGCAATGCAATCTGAATGGCAAAATCAATATGAAAACTGGACTACCGCCAAAGCTGCAAACCAAATTTTACAACTATTCTTTGAAAATACTGATAATCTATTGAGCAATCAAAGTTATATTTTTCTCTTAGATGTTTTAAAAAGTACTAAAACAGGTAAAAAAAGTATTAAAGGATTATTGCCAAAAGAAACTATTGTAGCTCATAAAACTGGTTATTCAGGAAAAAACGATAGCGGTTTAACGGGGGCTTTGAACAATATTGGAATTATTTTTTTACCAGACGATTCTTATTTCTATTTGAGTGTTCTGGTAAGTGATTCTAAAGAAAGTGATGAAACGAACCAAAGGATAATTGCTGAAATAGCAAAATTGACTTGGGACTATTTTAAAAACAAATAAAATACAGTCAAGTAGACAGCTCAACCCATAAATGATCGGAGTCTCTCTCTCTCAAACCACTGTACTCTCTGACTATGCTATTGATGAGAACCAACTACGTTGCCTAGTTTACTTCAACGTAGAAGTTTTCTCAAACCACTTTGCCGCATACTTGCTTATGGATACGACTTTGCACATCTGGGACGTTAACTGGTTGGGACATTCTTAATAAATTAACTATATTTATCATTTTAAGGTATAAAATACGAAGGTATGATTTCATAACACAAGAGGGACATTATTCCTCTTGCATCAATCGTTGGTAGTAACTAAATAAAATGATAACAACTAAAAAAATAGAATATCACGATTTCGAATTGACCAACGAAGGAATTATAGCCTATGATCAGAAAAATGCTGCGCAAAAACCAACCATAATTATTGCACATGCATATGGAGGACAATCAAAATTTGAAGAAAATGTAGCGATAGAAATTGCAAAATTGGGATACATTGGTTTAGAAAACAACACTACTGCCTGTCAAGTAGATGGGGTGACGGTTAAATAATCGCTGCTACAACTCTCACACCATCATACTTTTTGGCTATGCTGAAAAAACTACTTCATTATAGTACAAAAACCAAACTTTTCGTTTAAAAACCACTACCCAAGATGAGTTCATTTAGTGCTAATAAAAAAATTATGAATACGATAATCTATAAATATATTTTATTTTTAAGTGGAGCAGTTGTTTTAATCGTTGTTGTTATATTCCTTTATAAAAAAAATTATATTTCAAAATTACTATTGCCTGAAAGATTCAAGAATTATATTTTTTTATCTGAAGGTTCAATAGAATCTGAAAACTATGAAATTGTTAAAATAATAGATAACTGGAAGGGAAAAGCGCAAATTGATGGAGTTGTTAAATTAAGGCATCTATTTTTTGATGATTTAAATAAATCTTTTCTACTGTTAACAGATTTTAAAAATTATACCAATCAAGAATATCGTATCATTTGGAAAATCAATAAAAGAGGAGAAGTTATAGATTCAATTAAAACTGATTTTTGGTCTATGCCATATAATTCAGGAATATTTTTTGAAAATGACTATTTCATGGATTGGATAAACAGTGGTAATAAAACAAAGAAAGAATATGCTGCTATTATAGATGGTGATACAATTTCTGAGACTGAATTTACAACTTTTGTTAATAACGCAACTATCATAGATGTAGATCTGAATCATACTAATAAAATAGTACAAACCTTCTTAAACACAGATAAAGAATGGATCAGGATAGATTCTAGAAAATCATATAAAAATATAGACAATGACCATGATCAAATACTATCTAACAACAAACTGAGCATCTACTCAGAAGGTTATAAAAAAAGATTTATTGAACTTGATAATGCTATAAAACCATTTCATAAATGGAAAGATGCTAATAGTCCTCTGTACATAGAAAACTTTACGACTGTATCCAGTCAATCAAAACCTTTTTATGATATAAACAATCATGGAAAGTCTGGTTGGAACGGAATAGGTTATTTTAGGTTATCGCATAATTCAGAATACCTGCATTTTAAAGCATCCATATTTAATGGCAAATCTTTTGGTTATATTCCTAACATTTCTATTTACTATCCCAGTAAAAAAAATCAAGATCTTGTTTTTATAAATCTCTATAAAAATGGTTATGATAATAGACACTATAAAGTTTCTGGTTTATATATGCTAAGAAAGAAAACTTTTATTGATACCGAATAAAAGCAGCAAAGCAACTTTTTATTTAGTCGTTAACAACCATTGCGAGAATATTGTTACTATTTTCTATTTCGATTAGTACTTACTTTCAAGATAGTAAATTAGGGAATATTAAAAGAAGTCTATACTAGAGAAGGTTTTCTGAAATACTGCTTTGACATTAATTACGAGATTTACCGATTATAGTGAGTTTGATGGATATAATAAAAATGTGACACGTTATATTTTAGAATAAAATACTATTTACAGTCGTGTAAACCGACGCGGCAATTAATGATCACATTGAGACACTTATACCACTTTTACTCTTCGACTATGCTACTGTTAACCGATAGGTCAGAGCCAACGATAGTCTGGCTTATTTCAATATATGAGTCACCTCAAACCATCTTACTACTTATTTTACTTGCGGATACGACTCCATGAATCAAAGACTTTGACTCATTGGGACATTCTTATAAAAGAATTATATTTACCATGCAAGGCACAAAAAAATAAACGACATTAAAACACTCGTTTATCTAAATCATTATGTGAAAGTTGAAAATTCAAGATTGTGAAAACTGAAATTAATACTATTTGGATTGACCTTAATGAAGAACTTTATAAGTTCATATTAGGGAAGGTAAAAGATGAACAAACATCAAAAGATATTCATCAAGAGGTTTTCTTAAAAATTAAAATTAAAATTCATCAATTAAAGCATACTTCCAAACTCATACGATTTGTGATTAAAAAATTCGTATAAATTCATTGAATTATTTTTTCTTTATGCAAGGCAAAAAAATCAAGCATAGCTATAGCTACGGTTTATTTTTTAAACGAAGTAGAAAGGAAAAAGAAACGATGAATATGCGAAATTTTTAGTTATAAATCGTATGATCTGCAATATATTGGCAATTAGCCTTCTTCTTCTCAAATTTGAAAAGTGATTGAAAATAATCGAAAGCATGTTGTCGATATGAAAATTTAACGACCTTAAATCGATCTGTGAATTTTGAAAAGAAAGAAGTGAATTGAGATTCAATAGAATCCAGAAATTTTAAAGTTTCTGAATCATTTTTTTTGGCGGGTGCTATCTAGTGTAGCCCACTTGTGTTTAATTTGTAATACTATATTATATGACTAAAATAAGGCGTTTACTATCATTTACCAAAATATTTCGCCCTCTTTTTCTAAGATGACAAAGTAGGAATAAAACAAAAATATGGAGAGTTCTAACTCTCCATATTCCGATACTCGAGACTACAATGAGCAGATTGATATCTTAGGGTTTCATTTTTTTAGTTTTAAGATTAAAATTTTAATTAATGGATACACATTTGTTTTGCCTGATGGGCTACTAATTGTATCCTTTTGTGTGATTACGTTTAGTTTAGTTGATAAGGTTGCACAAGTTGGGCTATGGTAATAAACTGCGTGCCAATAGTATTGACACTAAAAGCTGTAACGGTTTCATAATATATAATTAGCATATTCTAGAATAGTATAGAAGAAACAAACGGATAAGCTTCTAAATAAAATTCAATGCTACTTTACTAATAATTTAAACTGTTTTTCTGTATTCTGAGCGGTTATGTTAACTAAGTATAATCCAGATGCTAAATTATGAGCAACTTTAATTTTACTTGTATTTTGATATTTATTATTAAATACTTTTCCCCCGACAACATCAATAATAGTTACTTTTACTTCTTTGTGAATAGCAGTTAAATCTATATCAAAATTAGTTATACTAGGATTAGGATATACTTTAAAAATGGTATTTATTGCAGTATCATCTATTGATAAAACATTGTCGCTTTTAAAAACTTTTATTTGCCCTACATTTTCCTGTCCATTAATATCCTTACCTCGTACTCCAACATATATAGTATCTCCAGATGGGCTCATACTTAATCCTGCGCCAAAAAAATCTTCTTCCATTTCTCCAATTAAGGTCTCTCCTTCTTGTATCCAACTATTATTTATAAGCTTGAATACTTTAACACTTCCAGAATTTTGCCCATTATCATCACTAAAAAATGCAGATACAGCAATTATATCTCCAGATTCGTTCATCGTAGAAAAGACACCAAAAAAGTCTTCTGATTTTTCTCCTAATAACGTCTGCCCTTTTTGAACCCAATCATTACCAACAAATTCAAATACTTTTACTAGCCCAGAATCTGTACCATTAATATCAGCATTAGCACCTACTATTATCTGTGTTAAGTCTTCATTTGCAATTATACCACCACCAAAATTATCATTTATATTATCCCCAACAATAGGTGATCCTAATTCTACCCATGTGTCTCCTTGTAATTCATACGCTTGAACTCGGCCTCTGTTTTCATTAAAAGCAAGGTCTCCGGCTAAAATTCGAGTCCCATCACTATTAATTTTTATACTAAAAGATAATTGATTAAATGGAGACGTTGTTTGGTCTCCTCCATTAATATCTTGCCCTATTTGCCTCCAGATATCTCCCTGTAGCTCAAATACCATTAGAGTTCCATTTATATTTTTAAAACTTCCTAACGCTATTTTACTACCATCTGGGGTAATATCTACCGACCAGCCGAAAGTGTCCCGAAATGCTTGCCCTATAATTGCATTCCCTACCGTTTCCCAGGTCGTGCCATTAAAGTCATAAACATCAACTCTTCCCGCTTCTGGCTCACCATTAACTTCAAATCCTGTATCTCCTATTACAATTCTATTTCCGGAATCTGAAATAGCTATAGCATCTCCAACAAAGCTGTCTCGGTTTGTTCCTAGTATTTCTTGTCCTTTCTGAACCCAATCACCAGCTACTAATTCATACACTCTTGCTGCTCCAGAATTCGTATTCACCTGACTGTCTGTTCCAGCTCCAACTATCATATAATTTCCATCTCTAGAGATCGCATTAACGCTTAATCCAGCTCCAGGAGTCTCCCCATCAATAGTAGCTATTTCATTCCATTGTTGCGCATGAGTAACATAACATGAGAGGCATAGTATTGTTATAAACAAGGTGTTTAAATAATTTCTTTTCATTTCATTTTATTTTTTATGGTTATGGTATTTTCTAATATTTTAGATATTTATGTAGTACCTGCTTTTTCAACAAATGAGATAAAAATATTTAACAACAACATCAGAGTTAACAATTCTAAAAAAAATGTATTCTTACGTTTAGTTATTTACCATCATTTTTATTGAACTTATCATATATATAAGCAGTTCTTACAGAAGAATCCCTAAAAATAAATTTATACTTTCTATATAAAACAATTGACTCAATCCTATGCATGCACATACATACATCTGGTTGAAACCTCACATATGTAGCTTTGTTAATTATTTTGCTTATCAGCTCTTAATCAATTATTTGTACAACTTAGAGTAGCGTTCAAAAAAATCATAAATAAAGTATTCGATATAGCGTATGGAGAAAATCATAAAACACCATATCCAACTGTATTTGAAGGATTCACTACGAAGTTTAAATGTATAAAGGAGGTGAAATTTTTAGTGTATCATGATGATTTTAAATACATAAATTCAATGCTACTTTACTAATAATTTAAACTGTTTTTCTGTATTCTGAGCGGTTATGTTAACTAAGTATAATCCAGATGCTAAATTATGAGCAACTTTAATTTTACTTGTATTTTGATATTTATTATTAAATACTTTTCCCCCGACAACATCAATAATAGTTACTTTTACTTCTTTGTGAATAGTAGTTAAATCTATATCAAAATTAGTTATACTAGGATTAGGATATACTTTAAAAATGGTATTTATTGCAGTATCATCTATTGATAAAACATTGTCGCTTTTAAAAACTTTTATTTGCCCTACATTTTCCTGTCCATTAATATCTTTTCCTGGTACCCCTACATATATAGTATCTCCAGATGGACTCAGACTTAGTCCTATACCTAAATTATCGTTTTCCATTTCTCCCAATATACTCTCTCCTTCTTGTACCCAATTATTATTAATGAGCTTGAACACTTTAACAGAACCTGAATTTTCCCCATTATCATCTAATGATACAAATGTTGCGATTATATCTCCAGATTCGTTTATCGCAGTAGAAAAACCAAAAAAATCCTCTGGTTTTTCTCCCAATAACGTCTGCCCTTTTTGAACCCAATCATTATCAACAAATTCAAACACTTTCGCTTGTCCTGAATCTGTACCACTAACATCAGGATTAGTATTAGTACTTACTATTATCTGTGTTAAATCTTCATTTGCATTTAAACTATCACCAAAATTACCATCCTCATTTATAATATCCCCTACAATAGGTGATCCTAATTCAACCCATGTGTCTCCTTGTAATTCATACGCTTGAACTCGACCTCTGTTTTCATTAAACGCAGGATCTGCAGCTATAACTCGAGTCCCATCAGAATTAAGTTTTACATCAAGATATAATTGATTAAATGGCTCACTTGTTTGGTTGCCTCCGTTAATATCTTGTCCAATCTGTGTCCATGTATCTCCTTGTAAATCAAATACCATTATAGTTCCATTTGGGTTTTTTAGACTTCCAAACGCTATTTTACTACCATCTGGAGTAATATCTACCGACCAGCCGAAATCGTCCCGAAATGCTTGCCCTATAATTGCATTCCCTACCGTTTCCCAGGTCGTGCCATTAAAGTCATACACATCAACTCTTCCTACACTCGGCTCACCGTTGGCTTCAAATCCATTATCCCCTATTATAATTCTATTTCCTGAATCTGAAATAGCTATAGCATCTCCAAGAAAGGTAAATGGACTTGATCCTAGTATTTCTTGTCCTTTCTGAACCCAATCACCAGCTACTAATTCATACACTCGTACTGCTCCAGAATTCACACCAACTTGACTATCTTCTTCAGCTCCTACAATCATATGATTTCCATTTCTAGTGATCGCGTTATTGCTTAATTTAGCTCCAGGAGTCTCCCCATCAATAGTAGCTATTTCATTCCATTGTTGCGCATGAGTAACATAACATGAGAGGCATAATATTGTTACAAACAAGGTGTTTAAATAATTTCTTTTCATTTTATTTTATTTTATTTTATTTTTTATGGTTATGATATTTTCTAAGATTTTAGATATTTATGTAATACCTACTTTTTCAACAAATGAGATAAAAATATTTAACAACAACATTAGAGTTAACAATTCTAAAAAAAATGTATTCTTACGTTTAGTTATTTACCATCATTTTTATTGAACTCATCATATTTCAATTTTAAGATGCTATTTTTATATATAAACAGTTCTTACGGAAGAATCCCTAAAAATAAAATCATATTTTCATATAGAATATTTGACTCAACCCTTGTAAAAGCATATTTCTGTAAAATGCTTCTTCACTACGCACATTAGGTTCATTTATTATGATAGTTTCCTGGGCAAAAATAATAGCGTATTGATTATTTTGGATAAATTAATATTGCATAAAAGGAAAGAAAATACCAACTAAAAACCAGTGATATCCAGAATACGATAAAAAAATAATCGTTTTCTGGATGTCATACGATTTGTGATTAAAAAATTCGTATAAATTCATTGAATTATTTTTTCTTTATGCAAGGCAAAAAAATCAAGCATAGCTATAGCTACGGTTTATTTTTTAAACGAAGTAGAAAGGAAAAAGAAACGATGAATATGCGAAATTTTTAGTTATAAATCGTATCACTGGTTTAGTATAATAATAGACCATAAAAGGTAATACAAAAAGAATAATAGGTAGTAAAATACTATTTAAACACTCCGGGACCTTCCTAGAGATTGAAATGCTTTTTCCCAATAAACACATAGTAACCTTGCGTCTAGATAGTTTACCTATTTAAAAAGAAACCAGCTTGAGCTGTATTTCTTCATTTGGTCTTTTCTGGGCAATTATATTGATTGATTCTTGTGTAAGTTGAAGCACTCTGGGGTACCCTCCTGTCGTTTGACAATCTCTCATTAAAACAATCAATTTACCAGATGTAGTTAATTGAACAGTTCCCGGTAAAACTGGTGATGTTAACATAGAAGGCAGATCATTTACCAACAATCTTTCTAATGGTATTGCCATACGGTTTCTATCCCTTGAAACTATAAAATCAGTATTCAATAATTGATCCTTTTGAGCCTCAGAAAGCAGTTCATATTCTGGCCCCTTAAAAGCCTTAATAGTTTTTGAATTATCCCAAAAAACAGTTGAAGATACAGAAGAAAAATGATGTTTAAAACTACTATAATTTCGATATGGAATAACATCATTTTTCAGCAACCGATAATGAGAAGTTATATTTGGATAATAAGACTTGCTTTCTAATTTAACCTCAGCATCAAAACCATATTTAATTCCTACAAAACCAATCATTCCATTTTTGACTTTTTTAAGTTTTAAAACACTCCCCTTTTTAACAAATAGTTGTCGATTCATTTTATATCGTACATCATCTAAATATGGTATGCAAACTGCACCCGTAATACTTATTACTGTATCACCATGAAATTTTAATATAGGAGGAACAAGTATCCATTCTATTACTGCACAGTTTTTATCATTATTCAGAACAGCATTGGCTAATAAAAAAGACCTCTGATCCATAGCTCCGCTTTTTGGTACTCCAAATTTACCAAATCCCAATCGCCCCAAATCCTGAATAGTAGTATACAAACCTTGCTTTATTATTTCGACTATGTTATTCATAAAAAAATACTTTCTACTGTAAAAATACCAGAAGAAATCAAAAAACTTATATCGTTATATTCATTTTCTTTAATCGATATAAATTGTATTTTATCTCCCGGAGTAACAAAACAAGGATTTGATATGTTTGGATTAAAAAAATCAAGAGGAGTTTTTCCGATTACATGCCACCCTCCAGGACTATCACAAGGATAAATCCCGGTTTGATTCCCACCAATAGCCACAGAACCTTTTTCTAATTTAGCACTGGGTGATGCCTTTCTGGAGGTGACCAACTTCTTATCTAAACCACCCAAATACAAAAAACCAGGTAAGAAACCAATAAAAAAAACAGTATATAAAGGAGCCGTATGAAGTGTAATTAACTCTTTGATTGTCATGGATTTTTTGCCGGCAAAAGATTCGAGTTCTGGAGCAAGTTGAGAAGAGTAACAAACTGGTATTTTCCACAAACGTTTTTTTGAGCTCTTTTTCAAGAAATCATCAGAATACAATGATTTAAGCATCAGAACCTCACTATAGAAATCTTCTATAACGTCTACATAACAAACTAACAACCAGTTATAAGACGAGATTACTTCAACAATTACTTTATTATAATAATTTTCTATTTCATTTTTATAAAAAAGAAGAGAATCTAGCAAAATTTCATCAATTTCTGAAGAACCCTTGATCAAAATTGCATTCTCTGTATATTGCTCATACTGAAATTCGAATTTATTTTTCTTCATTTCAATATAAAATTTAGATCTAAAAATCTTTTATGCATATACTCTAGAATCTGAACAGACTTTGGAGTATCGCCATGCACACAAATGGTATCAAAAAAAATTGAGCGCTCCTCTCCTTTTATTGTTTTTACCTTTTGATCTGACACCATGGTATATACATGATTAAAAACTTTTTCCGGATCAGAAAGCACTGCATTTTTTTCTAAGCGAGAAACCAAGCTGAGATCTTCATTATAATTACGATCAGCAAACGCCTCATGTCTAACTCTAAAATGATCATCACAAAGATAAGAAATCATAGATTCTTTTTGAGTAATAATATATAAACTTGCATCTACATTTTTTACAGCATTCAAAATAGCTCTTGCCACTTCTTCATTTTTCATTGCTTCATTATATAAAGCTCCATGAGGTTTTACATGATGCAATACTCCTCCTGCACTTTCGGTAAGTGTTTTAACTTTAAATATTTGATTTGTCAACGTAGCCACTAATTCATTAAAAGAAATATTCATCACCTTGCGACCAAAATTCTCCCGATCCGGATATGAAGGATGTGCTCCTATTTCTGCCATATTCAAGAGAGCCAAATCTATAGTTTTTTTAATAACATCTTCATTCCCGGCATGTGCTCCGCACGCAATATTACACCAGGACACATATGGCAATATCTGATCATCAAAACCAATCTCTTCTCCTACATCAGAATTTAATAAAACCTTCTTATTCATTCCTACTTTTATAAAAGATTATTCTTACATATTTTCAAATACTTTCCAGACACCTCTTATCCCTAAAAAAAAGGCAATAATAACGATAAAAATTCCCACGATATTTTGTTTCCAGGAATTGGTATAATCTCCCAGTATTTTTCTTCTATTCATGACCCACACGAGAAAGGTGGCAATTATGGGTAATAATAACCCATTAGCAATCTGAGCAAATTGTATAATCATTATTGATTTTATCCCTAATGAAGAAAACAGAACACCTAATAAAAGTATAAACATCCATACCAACCTAAAGGAATTACTTTTTAATCCATCTTTCCAGCCAAGACAACCTTTTACCACATAAGCTGCAGCTAATGGAGCAGTAATAGCTGAAGTTATTCCTGCTGCAAACAGTCCTATTGCCAATACATATTTTGCTGTGGCGCCAAATACCGGTTCTAAACTTTTTGCCAGATCAGCGGTGTTGCTTATTTCTTCTGATTGTATGGCTGCTCCGGCTATAATAATCGCCATAGATACGATACCTCCCAGTATAATCGAGACTACAGTATCCTTTCTGGCTTCTGGTAATTCTTCTTTTGATTTCCACTTTTCGCTAACAATAGATGCATGAAGAAATAAGTTATATGGCACTACCGTTGTACCAACCAATCCAACTATCATCAATAATTTTTCTGTATCCATATCGGGAACAAAACCAGATAGCATATCAGAAATATCAGGCTTAGTAGCAATTGCGGTTACTATAAAAGCTACACTCATTAGCAATACCAATACAATAAGACTACGTTCTAACATTTTGTAGTTACCGATATATAATAGAATAAATGCAATAATACCTATAACTATAGGTAAATAATTTATACTATAATTTTGTGGATCTAGCGGAGTTCCATCTAATATTGTAGACAACCCTAATACACCTCCACTTATGTTTCCTGCTTCATAAGCTGCATTGCCCACAAAAATTGCAGATAGAATCAAAGCAATCAATATCCATCTTATCACTTTATTTTCAAACTGTGATTTTAGCACTTCGCTAAGCCCTTTTTGGGTTACTACTCCTAATCTGGCTGCCATTTCTTGCAGCACGACACAAGCAGTTATAGACAATACTAGTGCCCATAGTAATGTATACCCAAATTGTACTCCCGCCAGTGTACAAACTGTTACTGTTCCAGGGCCAATAAAAGCCGCAGTCACAAGAGTTCCCGGGCCTATTTTAAAGATTTTCTTCATGGTTGAGTACCCGTATTAAGTGCATAAATTGCAAAGGAACCTAGCCAGTGACCACCTTCATAACTATCCCCCACCAGGTTTGGTAAAGAATACTTACTATGATTATTAGCTATATAATATAAATGTTCATATGCTGGATATTGTATAGCTAACCCATATAGAACCCAGGCTCTACTAAAGTTGAGACCATCCAGATGTACCAATTTACCATCTTTTCTATCAGAAACCTCTCCTACTTTTAAATCAAAATTTTTGGAATTAATCTGTGGCATAAAATCCATAATCCAATGATCAAATTCTTCTTTGAGCAATACTCTCCTCATTAGGTCAATTTCTTCAAGACACGGTGATAAAAAATCATACCCACTAGGTTCCCAGCCTATTGGACAATCAGCATCTTTTATATAAAAATCTTTTGCTCTGTTCTCTATAAGTTGTTTTAACGCTGTGTTTTTAACTGTATTAGCATAATCCCAGGCAAAGCTTAGCCCGAATGCGGTATTTGTATGCTCTCCTACTCTAATCGGGTAGTTAAGTTTTGGCAAAAAATCAATATATCTTTTGACAACAAGATCTGTTAATGGTTGTAAATTCATCTCTAACTCTCTAGCCAATGGATCATTCCAGGTATGCAATTCTTCTACCAGTTTTAACAACCATGCCCAACCATATGTTCTTTCGTATGATGTATTATGTTTTCCTAAAAAATAAACAACTTCTTGCTCTATATTTTCTTTGGTAATATTCTCTTTTAACTTTAGCCTTGCTTCTTCTCTTTTATCAAGTTTGGGAAACATCTTAAGCAGTTTTATAAGTGACCAATGTCCATGGACTGAGGAATGCCAGTCAAAACATCCATAAAATGTGGGATGCAGTTCTCTCGGCTCTTTTATATCCTCCTTATTACCAATTGTTTGACCTAGCTTATTCGGATATTCTGTTTGCAAGCAAGCTAGTGGTAATTCTGCTAAGATATTAGCCTGTTTTATGTTTAGCTGTAACGGCTTTTGAATCGGGAGTGTAGCTTTTTCCTGCAACGTAGATTCCTTTTTTATAGGTTTAGAACTGTCTTGACAACTCCAAAAAGCTACAATGAAAATCAAAAAAAATAGAATACGGTTCATAATCAATATTTTAAAAAATCTAATGTGTAGATTCTTCTAAAAATATTGATTTATTAAATTTTACTCATGCGATTGTTAATAACAAAGATAAATAGTTTATAAATACCTTTTTATTATTAATAAAATCGGACAAAACTCAGGCCTATTAGCTGATGTATACTTATGAATACTACTACCAGTTCTTAGATGAAAGATCATCTAAGAACTGGTAGCAATTATTGTTTCTGTGCTTTCTGATAGTTTCTAATAGTAAGACCTCTTTGATACATATTTTTATCACAACAAATCCTTTCTACAGCAATAACACCATACCGAACTTGAATAAAACTGTGCCAACACTACTTTTTTGGTCACTTATTTATCGTGGAACTCATCCTCAGTACTGCTTTGACCTACAAATTTTACAGGTTGCACGCTAATTTTGCTGGCTTTTTTAACCGTATGACTACGCTGAAAAAAACTTACTTTATTCAAAAGTCAAACTTTTCGATTGAAAACCACTACTCATGATGAATTCATGATCAAAAACAATAAATACATCAATAATCATAAAAAAAAGACACCCCTTTTTCAGGGTATTTAATTTCCCTATTTAAAGTATACCACAAACTTCCTAATTATAAGACCTTTGTACTTATCTCAGTAACCTTTTATAAGATCAAAAACATGAAACAAATCATACTATTCTTTTTACATTTTATGATAACATTTACCGCTTTAACACAAGAACTAAACACTCTAAAACTGATGGATGACCAATCCAAACTCTCTTCTGAAATTTCTAAATCTAAAAAAATCATAGAAAAACGATATTATATAAGCGGAGAGCTAAAAGAGATTAGAGAAACTATTGATGGCAAATTAACAGGCAATTGGAAACTTTATCACAAAAACGGAAAACTCAAAAAAGAAGGTAATTTCTATAATGCTGCGCCTCATGGTACATGGAAAATATATAATAAAAAAGGAAAACTGGTATTCATTGAGAATTATGAAAAAGGTATTGAACATGGAATCTGGAAAACATTACATCCAAATGGAGAGGTGAAAATTGAAGGAGAGTTTATTCAGGGAAAAAGACAAGGAAACTGGAATATTTATGATTATTCCGGGAAAACCAAAAAAATTGTAGTTTTTGAAGATGATATGGAAAAAAGCGAATTGTTACCAGAAAACTCACCAATAGAAATTGACTTATTCTCTCACCATCAGTCATTGACTAATTTTTGAACAGAATTTTTCTCAATAGATCCTGTTTTTTTGACTAATAGATAAATAGTACCTGGTCTGAAATACAGCAACATCAAATTTGCATCTTTTTGCGAAATTTTAATTTATTTTTAATCGTTTGATGCTATGGCATCTACTTCAAAAAATAAATCAAAATTTCATCAAAAATCTTTCAAATTATGAAAGTCGTCTATTTCTGACCAGCCACTAAATATATTCATAATTAACAATCTTCATAAAGAGCATTCTATCGAGAGATAATTAATTTTAATAATACTGTAGATCGATATAACCTTCCTCCAGTTTTTTACATTATCTCTCGATTAAAATACTCCAAATAAAAAGAGTAAATTTTAGACAAACTAAAATATACATAATACTAAATCATCCAGATAACATTCTGCATCCTCTGGCGCAAAACATCTAACTCGAATTTTATCAACATTATTGGGTATAGAATGACACAAACCTAGCTGCGCTATATCACCCCAAGAATTTGACGAATAAGACCTTCTTAAATTTATCTTTACATTATTATCTACATCCAACATCTGTAAGTATAAATAAACAGTACCACTAATTGTTTTTACCTGTCCTCCAAATGTTGCAACTGAACCTCTTAACGTCTGGACATTTATGCTTTGGTCAAAAGTCACTTCGCCTACTAAATGAAAATTATATAATTTAGGATCAATATTAGGTGGGCTTATCAAATTAGCTTCAGCTGTACCTTCCCCTTTCGTATTCCATCCATTAATATTCCCAAGTTGTGCGTTACCATTATTAAGATAATTTTGGTAGGCACTCGAATAAGGTAATGCTAATGAACCATTATCAACTCCATCATAGACTTTTATATCTTTAAACTGTACATAACCATTACCTACGACGTATGAATATGAACCTTCTTTGCCATAAGGTCTATATATACCCGTCTGAGGCAAATACGAACCTGTAATCGTTAAGCCATTTGTTCCTTCATTTGATGTAACACATCTAAATAGTGCTATTGTTCTTTCATCTCCATTATTACTATTATTCATAACAATATTACAATCTTGTAAATTCATCTTGGCATCTTCACAATCAATATAGTAATATGATTTAGTATCTTCTTGTTGGTTTGGGTTTTCTATATGGCAATTCGTAAGCTTTATTATTGAAGCACTTCGACCTTTTACACTTACAAAATCAATACTTGAATTTGAAAACACATGGTATCCATGATGTAACTCAATAGAACCGGCCCCATCTGCAATAAAACATCCATCATAAATCATACATTCTCCATAATTTGTCAAACTGTCTGGTGCATATATATGATATTTCTGAGCTCTTGAAATTGCTGTATTTGTAAATTTTACCCGCCAGGCATTGTTAAAAAACCTAACGTTAGTTTCAAAATTATCTATAACACATTGGTTAACAACACAATCATTGTTATTTGATAAATTCCCTCCTATTGATAAGCCTATAACACCAGGGACATGACTACCAACTAAAGCAATACCTTCTAGACTGGATAAAATATTTTTATGATGAGGGTATTTAATTATAGATTGTAAGTTTATAACTGAACCTGATGCACTAATCCCCGAGCAATCTATAGTGGTTCTGTTTCCTATAATCGACATTTTACTAAAATCAATGGTTCCTAATAATGAATTTATTTTATAAGTCCCCGAACTGAACACCATATTTTTTTTAATATTCGCACAGGCTATTATAGCAGATTGAATTGCCGGAAAATCATCTGTTCCGCTGTCTATTTTTGCACCATACCATTCTGGGTATATACCTTCTATATTCCATGTACCTTCAAATAATATATCTTTATCAAAAATTTGATATAAATCTGAATTAATACAGGTATTCTTTCCTTTTAGTGTGCCATTTCTTATAATTCCATGTAAAAATTTTAATACAACACCTTCTGGTATTTCAACAGATACCCCTCCTAAATCATAATCTTCTTCTAATTCCCATATAGAATTTGCATATGTAGTTGGTATTGTTGTAAAATCAAAACCTGCTGGTATACTGACTATATTCATAAATCTAATTTTTTATATTAATTTAAATATTTTTTTGAAAAGCATTTTAAATATGATTGACATAGTTCATAAAATGCTTATCTAATTATAAATAGGATCATAACGTCTTATGATCAAAGTTTTACATATGTATTCTCTAGTATATATGTCATTGGAGAGATAAATGTTACCTGTATTTTCAATTTTTATGTGCAGATGAATTAGCTTCTTCCCTTTCAATATATAGTAATTAGAAAAGATGAGACTACCTAATTACTCATAATCAATACATTAAATTATATGATACTCCCAATGCTTAGGACAGCTTAAAGATATTTTTAATTTCTAAGAAGCCATTTGTTTTTGGTAAAATATTTGATTTGGGGGTACTTTTCCAATTTCAGTATGTCTTCTTTTGGTGTTG
>NZ_VTZU01000101.1 GCF_008370685.1 Aquimarina sp. RZ0 | reverse complement strand
TCAAAATATGGGAAGTGTAATTATAATCTTGGGACAGGGTTATAATTACACTTCCTTTTTTAACTCACACATTTAGTATGATACTACCCTAAAAAATGGATTGCCCTCTTATCAACATAATTTACAAAATCTATTACCTCTTTTTCTTTTATTATTCTCAGGGCTAGTCTTCCCCTTCTTTTCAGGTGGTCTCACACTACTAGAAGCCTCACCAGTCTTTTTTTTCTTAGGAGGATAAGTTAAGTCATCAAATATGAATGGCTAAACAGATATAAATTTAATAATCAAAAACAATTATATAACGCTATTGATAAATATATTAAATGGTATAATACCAAAAGAATACATTCTGCTTTAGACTATTTAACTCCTTTGGAAATGGAAATCAATTTGAACAATTATAAATATAAAAATGCGGCTTAATGAAAACTTGTACCAAATTTATTAGGTAGTCCAAACCAAACATTTGTATCTTACAATAGAGGGGGCACTGCCATTTATTTATGATGTAGGTGATTCTCTATCATTAATTTTCTTTTTTAAATAATCTATTATCTCCTTTCTTGCTATTTTTTCTTTCTCTAATGCATCTCTACGTTTTGTATACCATTCTTCTATTTCTTTTCTTTGTCGTACTGCATTTTTGTTAACATTCTTTAATTCAATTATTAATTTAGATACTAAGTAAGCACCACCAAATGAAATAAGAAAGGTTGCTACTATGCTGGAGGTATCATCCATATTTTCAAGTTTTACAAATCCGATGTTTGGGATCAACCTGATCCAGTAATTCTAAAAGTAGTAAGCGGTTGGTTTTTGAATTTCTAGCATAGCTATAGCTACGGTTTATTTTTTAAACGAAGTAGAAAGGAAAAAGAAACGATGAATATGCGAAATTTTTAGTTATAAATCGTATTAGATAAGGTAAAAATAAATCGAAAGTTATAAAGTATTTCCACCATAAGTATAGCAAGATATCGCAACTGAAAGTTTAGTAAGAATTAATTAATCTAATCCGTAATTAAGCTAAAAAAAAGAATCTTCCTTAACTAAAATCATAATATTTTGACAAATGAGCGTTATATTTAGATAGGAGTACTTACATAACTTGTACCTCAAAGCATGAAAAAGACTATATTATTTTTGATGTTTCTTGCGTATCTATTTTCCTTTTCTCAAGAGTATAATTTTTTTCATTTTTCTGTATCTGATGGCTTATCTCAGAGTACTGTTATTGCTATAGAGCAAGATCAATTTGGTCAAATGTGGATCGGGACAAGAGATGGACTTAACAAATATGATGGAGAACGGGTTACTATATACAGGAATGTTCCTTCGGATTCTGTTTCTTTAAGTAGTAATGACATCCTTTCGATCAAAGAAGATGATAAGGGATTTATCTGGATTGGCACCTACAATGGACTTAATCGGTTTGATCCAAAAACCAGGACTTTTAAGAGATTTTTGTATTCGACAGAAAAAAATACGAACACGCATCGTTCTATACGCGCAATTCGACAAATGAAAGATAAAACTTTATGGTTTGCTACGTCAAATGGACTATTTATTCATGATGGGAAAAATGATGATTTGTTATTTTATGGTACAGAAACGTATAGTACGAGTGCTATGCCTAATAGATTAATTATTGATGTTTTTCAAGATAAAGAAAACACAATTTGGCTGGGAACCTCATCCGGGCTCGTTCAGGTAGTAAATAAGGATGTTTATAATTTAGAATTTAAGCAATGTGAGAGCATAGAAAACCGCGAATCTAGTTTATTTATACAAGCAATTAATGAAGATTTTGATGGAAATCTAATTGTAGGTTCAAAGTCCAAAGGGATTTTTAAGTTTAATAAAAATTCACATAAATACCAACAATATAATATTCCTGGAATTGATAACATAGCAAACCTTGATATTCGAAAACTATCTTATGATAAGAATTTAAACCTTTGGATAGGTACGTATAGAGGACTATTTGTTCAAAGAAAAAAAAAAGACATATCACATATTTTTCATCAGCCAGGAAATCCCAGAAGTATTAGTAAAAATAGTATTAAAGAAATTTTTGTGGATCGTAATGGATCAGTTTGGTTAGGTACTTATTATGGAGGTGTAAACATATGGGATATTCATAATAATAATTTTCATACTTTTTATAAAACCAATGGAAATCAAACATATCCTTTTGATGTTGTCAGTGCTATCAAAGAAGATGATATTGGTAATATGTATATAGCTACCGAGGGAAATGGAGTAACAGTAACCTACCCTGATGGCAGTACTAATGTTTTAGTTACTAAGAGACTAGGTAAGAGATTAGCCAATACAAATATAAAATCATTATGTGTCGAAGACGAGAAGTTATGGATTGGGACGTTCAAAGAGGGAATTAAGTGTTTTGATCTTCGAACAAAAAAATTCGAAGATCAAAAACATAAACAGTTAAAACTATATTTGGAAAAAACTGGGATTTATGCAATAAAGAAGATTAAAAATCACCTTGCTTTTGGAACTTTTGGGAAAGGTCTGATACTCTACAATTTGGAAACAGAAAATATTTTAATTATTAAGAACATTCCTTCTGATACAACCTCTCTTACAAATAATAAAGTGAGAAGCATTATTCCTGATATAAATGGCAATTTATGGGTAGGTACGGATAAAGGATTAAATAAGGTCAATATAGCAAGTTTTGAAAAGAATAAAATAAAAGTAGAGCAATACTTATTTGATAGTAAAACTGATTATGGGCACAATATTTTTTGTATCTATCAAAATGATCAAGGGCAAATTTTTGTGGGTACAAGAGAAAGAGGTGTACTCATACTGAACCAAAATAGGTTTGAAGAAATCACTCCCAAATTATTAGATAATAAAATTGTAACCGCTTATAGTATAGTTCAGGACGATGAAGAAAATCTTTGGATTAGTTGTAATCTTGGGATTGTACGATACAATTTAGAAACACAGAAAAGCATGCTGTATAATCAAAATGAAGGTTTTTTAGGAAATGAGTTTTTTAATGATTCATATTTAAAAAGTAAAAACGGAAACTTATATTTTGGTGGAGTACAGGGAGTTTCATTTTTTAACCCCAAAAACCTTAAGAAGAATACCTACAAGTCTAAAGTTATTTTAACAAAATTAAAGATTAATGGTAAAGATCAAGATGAATATATCTCGTCTACAGAAAAAATGATACTGAATTATGATGAAAACTCGTTTACCTTTAATTTTGCATTACCTAGTTATGTAAATAAAACAAACAAACACTATGCTTACAGGTTATTAGGGTTAAACAATGAATGGAAATTCACTAATAGTAGTGAGGTAAGTTATACCATTCAGAAACCGGGAGATTACATTTTTCAGGTAAAAGAAGCAAATAATCAGGAAACCTGGAATAATAAGCCCACAGAACTTAGGATGGTGGTAAAAGCGGCTCCTTGGAAAACTACTCTTGCCTATATGTCGTATTTTGTAATAATATGTTTTATACTTTATCAAATTTATAAGAATATGAAGTCGAAGATAACTTTGGTGCATAAGCTTAAGTCAGAACGTCTGGAGAATATTCGACAAGAAGAAATCAATAAATCTAAGTTAGAGTTCTTTACTAATATTTCTCATGATTTTAGAACTCCTCTTACACTAATTTTAGCTCCATTACAACAGCTAATAGATAACTATACCGGAAGTAAACAAATGTTTGAAAAATTAGAAGTAATAGAGCGTAATGCCAAACAATTATTAAAACTTACCAATCAGTTATTAGATTTTAGATCTTACGAAAATAAGCATACAAGACTTCATGTAAAAAACGAGAATATAGTTCCTTTTGCAGAGGAGGTATATAAATCTTTTTTAGAATATGCCAGAATAGGTAAATACTCATATTCTTTCAAGTTTGTTTCGGATCAAATTATGCTGTTTTATGACCAAAATCAACTCGAAAAAGTTTTATACAATTTGTTATCCAATGCTTTTAGGTATACACAAAAAGGAGGTAAGATTATATTAAAAATCGAGGAGGACGAAAACCATGTGGTTATCGTAGTTTCTGATAATGGACAAGGAATTAATCACGAGTTTATGAATAAAATTTTTGATAGATATTATGAAGTAGCGAGTCAAATAGAGTATCAAAAAAAATTCAATCAGGGTAGCGGAATAGGATTGCATATTGCAAAAAAAATAATTGATTTACATAAAGGAGAAATAGAAGTAACCACTAAAGAAAATATCGGAACTACATTCAGGGTTTATTTAAAAAAAGGTAGTGATCACCTGGAAAGTTGTGAAATAGAAAAGGATCAGTCTAGAGACGAAGGGTTTACGTATGAGAATGTAATTGAAACCGTGCAAACATTTGAACTAGAATATCCAGCATCTTCTTCGGGTGATAAACCAAAAATTTTAATTGCTGAAGATAATGACGAGTTTAGAAAATTCATGGTCGATATTCTCAAAGAGCATTATCAAGTTGAACAAGCTGATAATGGAGAGGATGCTTTTAGAAAAGCAATTAGGGTATTACCAGACATGATAGTAAGTGATGTAATTATGCCCAAAATGGAAGGAACTGAGTTATGTGCTAAAATTAAAAATGATCTACGTACAAACCATATACCTCTAGTATTACTCACTTCTCGAGCGTCGATAGAGTATAAATTTAAAGGGTTAGAGGTTGGAGCAGATGCTTACATTGATAAGCCATTTAATATAAAAGAATTCTTATTGATTCTTAAAAACCTTTATGATACTACAACCATATTAAAAACTAAATTCTCAAAAGATGATCTGTCTATAGATCAAAATGATATGGGTTCTGTAGAAGAGAGTTTAAGAATAAAAGCGATTAAAATTGTTGAAAATAATATTAATGATCCTTCTTTTGATATTCCTTATTTTTGTTCAGAATTAGGTGTAAGTAGAACTATGTTATTTATAAAAATAAAAGCCTGGACCAATCTTACTCCAAAAGAATTTGTTAATTCTATTAGAATGAAAAGAGCCTCAGAACTTTTAGAAATGGGAGAATTAAGTATTTCAGAAATCGGTTATAAAGTAGGTTTTAGAGATCCCAAATATTTTTCAAAATATTTTAAGAAATATTTTAAAAGAACTCCTTCAGAATATGCTAAAAAATTTCATACCAGTCATTAATCTGGAGTATGTATCAACATATAATTCTTTTAATATCTTGTAAAATAATTTCTCTGGATGGTATTTTTTGTCAGGAAGATCCTTTCATAATTGATGATCTTTTCCTTTTTTTATTCAATTCTTAGATGAAATTATTTACTAAAATCATTTCTTTTTATTTCATACTTCAAAATAAAATCATAGCAATTTCTTAAGATGAGATCATTAAGAAATTGCCGCTTTTTATTAGAATATTTTTAAAACAGAAATGACATCACAAATCAGTTCCATAATTAAAAAAGAAATATTTTTTGTATGAAGAGTTGTTTTTGTTGAGGGTTAAAATTCTTTAAATCAGCATTTTGTACAATATTACCCCAAGAATTGAACTTCTGTAATACTATAATTAAGTAACATTGTATTAGAAATATAACGACGACTACCTACTTATAATTATAAGATCCATTTATAGCAGATAATAATATAGTTGTTAAATTATTAGTGGTAACGTATACTACCTTGAGGCAAAACCACAAGGCATTTATTGAAAAAAAAACATTTCGATTTCTAGGGAAGCCTCAGCGTATTTAAATCTAGATTATCGAGCAAAAAACAAACTATGAAAATGATTAGAATCCCAAGGTTAGTAACATGTGCTGATAGTATAAATACCATTGATCTTCATTTCATCTTTAATGACCTGGAGAGATTGCTTTATTGTTTATACAGTGAAACTATTTTGGTTCGTATATGACCCCTCGTTCTATCAAAAAGTATTTATAATACGATTTACGAATAAAAATTTTGCATCTAATGACATTCTTTTTCTACTATATTTTCTTCATAAAATGAAACAATAGCTATGGCTATTCTTTAATTTGATTCATCAATCTAGCGAAAAATCCTTGCCATTATTTTTACGAAATTCTCACCCGTAAATCGTATAACCTATTAAGTAGCAATACTTTTTTGGAGTATTATTATTTGCTAATAATTTATCACAAATCACAAACTCAAAAGCATTATCATTATGAAAACAAGAACAAATCATCCATATGGTTTGAAGTCAGTGAATACATATTTATTTTTTATTTTTTTAATAGTAAATCTTACACTGTATACTCAGGCTTTAGCACAAAATCATTACGAACAGGAGGCAAAAGAATCTTGGAATCAAGAATATATTTATAGGGATTCTGGTAGCGCTGAATCATCTCTAATAGTAAATTATGGCAAAGGAAGTAATAGTTCAAAAAATAATCGGTTAACGAACACAGGAGTTTTTATTCAAGACAGTATAAAAAACTGGTCAGAAGATAAAAATAGAAATTTTGATAGTTTACCGGAGACTATCGAATGTAATTCTGTTGATTGTATCAGAAATGCGATGCAAAATGCGCAACCTGGAGACGAAATAGTAATTGCATCAGGAACGTATGCAGCTCTGGATAAAATCAATATAGGAGGAAGAGCTGCCAGATTTGCTTCAAACAAAAATGGGACAGCTGCAAAACCTATTATCTTAAGGGCAAAAAACCCATCAAACCCTCCAATATTAAAAGGTAAAGATGATAAGTATGATGGCTATGTATTACATCTGTTAGGGGATTATTGGCGAATAAAAAATATAATTTTTGAAGAAGGTTCTAAAGGGATTGTCCTTGATAATGCCAATCACGGAATTCTAGAAAATATAACTGTCCGGGAATTGGGTGAAGAAGGAATTCACTTAAGAGATGGATCTAGTTTTAATTTAGTCAAAAGCTGTAAGGTATACAATGTCGGTATCAAAAAACCTGGGATTGGAGAAGGTTTATATGTAGGATCAGATAAGGGACAGCATGACGATTATGAAAGAGAATGTAATAATAATACCATTGATGGTTGTATTATAGGGCCTAATGTAACAGCCGAAGGGGTGGATGTAAAAGAAGGAACTAAAAATACGATTATTCGCAATTGTATCTTCTCAGCAAAAGGTATTTCGGGAGAAAATAGTGCGGATGCTTTTATCGATCTCAAAGGAGCATATGGCTTTGTATATAATAACACTTTCAATTTGGACGGATCTGATATCATCAATACTGGAGTGGATTTTTTAGATCGTGGTACTGGATTCAATACTGGTTTTAGAAATGCTATTTTTAATAATACATTTAACCTGGAAGCACGAGGTAGTGTGATTCAGACCGCCAGAAAAAAACAAGGAAATCCTTCTGAGATACATGTTTGGAACAATACCAGAAATCCAAATACAACCGACTTTCCTATTAGTGATGGAACGTTAAATTTTGTGACTCAATCTTGCCCTAACTGGAATATTATTTCTTGTAATGATGGTGGAGGAAATCAAAATCCAAGAGTAAGTATTACATCGCCTGATAATGAACAATCATATCAGGAAGGAAATAATATAACTGTAATAGCAAATGCTTCAGACCCCGATGGAAGTATAGTAAAAGTAGAATTCTTTAGAGGTTTGGTTAAATTAGGAGAAGATCATTCATCCCCATATCAATACAGTATAAATAATGTTCTGGAAGGGATTTATAATTTCACAGCCAAAGCAACAGATAATCAGGGAGCTACTACAACTTCTGGAAATGTAATTGTTACTGTTTTGAGTGATACTGGAGGAGACAATACGCCGCCAGCAGTATCATTTGCATTACCCTTGGGTAATCTGACAGTTATTGAAGGATATAATCTTTATAGTAAAGTAAATGCTATCGATATTGACGGGAATATCGAAAATGTAAAACTTTATATTGATGATAATTTTGTGAGACAAGAAAATTTTGCCCCTTATGAATGGGGACACCCAACATCTCCAAACCCTAATGAATTAAATGATTTACCTGTAGGAAGACATGTTTTGAAAGCAGTAGCAACTGATAATGAAGAAGCAACTGTAGAAACTACGTTTATATTAACAGTTAAGTCGCAAAGTAACGGTGGAGGAAATACTTGTGAATTTGGAACTCCACTCAATAATTCATTACCTGCATTTGATGGAGTATCCTTTTCTGAGGTGCACATTCTGGGAAATGGTGGTCCTGCTTTGAGCAACTTTAGAAAATTCAGAATTAACTGGCGCCCACAATATAATGGATTATATCAGTTTGCCTTCAATACGAATAATGGTGTTCCTGACTATTATATTGATATGAAATCTTTTATTGATGCCAAATTTAATACTAGCAGCCCCGAAATAACCATAAGCAATTCTGGATTTAGTGGTTTAGATGGTTCATATTGGGTTACAAAGGACGAAGCTAATTTTGTTATGGTTTCCAAGAGTGGAAACTTTACAATTTATTTTAGTAATGCTAATACACCTCCTAATTGTAATGATAAATCTCCAATGGATGAGAATGAATTAGAACGTATTAAATTATTCCCAAATCCGGTTAGTGATAACAATCTTACTATAAGTGGAATAAATCAGGAAAAATCTACACTAGAAATAGTTGATATACAAGGCAAAGTTGTATTGCAAAAGGATATAGAAGATAGTCAAACAGCTATAAATGTTTCTCGACTTAAGTCAGGAATGTATTTCCTAATTATTAAAGGATTGAAATTCAGAAAAGCTATGCTTTTTACTAAGCAGTAATTGGTATTAACCAATATAATCATCAGATAGCAGAAGGCTTATATGATGATTATTCTAATGTTTTAAAAAATATACTAGATGAATTACGAGTACGTAAAAAATAATTTGACGTTTATTTTAGTAGGTATCACCACATTTCTATTTGCTCAAGAAAACTATGTATATCAACATGATTTTGATCAATTGCCATCTGGTCAATACAATAGAGATAAGATAAAAGAGGCATTACAGGTTTCATTTTGCAAAGGAGCAGATGAAGGAAGAATTCATGTTTCCGATTTCAAGAATCGTGGTAAAGTGCTAGATATCAAATATCCCGAAGGACAAGTGAAAACCGGTCAAAGTGGAATGCATACAAAAGTACCTTTTGATGTAGAAGGTGATTTTGATGAATTATATATTAGTTATTGGGTGTATTTCCCAAAGGATTTTGAATTTCGTGCAGGAGGTAAATTGCCGGGCTTGGCCTATCAAACCTCAGAAAGAAATATGTCTCTTAGGCTAATGTGGCGATATGATGGACTTATCGAGTTTTATGTACATTATAATACAGAACCTACCTGGGACGGGTGGCACGCATCCATTAACTGGAGTTTAATGGATCCTTATGAAGAACCAAATGGAGAACCTCAGCCAGATCAGGTAAAGTTTAAAAAAGGACAATGGAATCAGGTCGAGATGTACAATAAACTAAATACTCCTGGAAAAAATGATGGTATTATGAGAGGTTGGTTAAATGGAAAATTGGCAATAAACATTACAGATAATGGTGATTATAGACAAATTGGTGAAGAAGATATTAACCTCAATATGATCTATTTATCTACTTTTTTTGGAGGTAGTGATGAGACTTTTCAACCTACTCAGGATTTAGAAGCTTATTTTGATGATTTTATTGTTTCTACTACCAGAATAGGAAATACAGGAGGCAATGGCGGTGATACGAATTTACCTCCAGAGATATCATTCGTACCTCCATCTAATGATATTATTGTGGATGAAGGGTATAGTCTTGATATCAAGGTCAAGGCTTACGATGCTGATGGTAGTATTAATAATGTAAAACTTTATATCAATGACAAGCTTATAAGACAAAAAAGTGCAGTTCCCTATGAATGGGGGCACTCAACATCTCCAAATCCTAATGAATTAAACGATTTACCTGCAGGAACATACCTTTTTAAGGCAGTAGCAACAGACAATAAAGGGGCAACTTCTGATAGGACATTTACATTAATTGTAATAAATAAAGATGTGAACCAAGGTAATAATTGCTCTTTTGATACGCCTGTAAGTGATGGTATATCCAGTATGAATAAAGCATCTTTTACTAATGTATATGTCTTAGGAAGTGATGGTCCCAACTTAGAGAATTTAAAAAAAATAACTATTAATTGGGATGCTGTGAACAACCGATTATATCAATTTGCTATAAATACCCATAATGGAGTTCCGGATTACTATGTAGATTTAAAAAGTAAATTAACACATACATTGGGACAATCTAGTCCTTCTATGACGATTAACGATTCCGGTATTTCAGGTTTAGATGGTTCTTACTGGATTACCAGGCATGATACAGACTTTATTATGGTTTCAATAACGGGAGGATTCACGCTTTACTTTAGTAATAATCAAGAAATCTATTCTTGTAATAACAGAACTAAACCAGATTCATTTATCTATTACCCGAATCCTGCAAGTAGTTCAATTTTTATGAGTGGTATCGATGCAGCTGTTTACGAAATTATGATTTATAATATGAATAATCAGAAAATTAAATCAATAAAACCAGAAAAGGAAGAATCAATTTCCATTGATATCAAATCCTTAGATAAAGGTATTTATTTCATTGAGTTGAAATCTTTGAAAAAAGAAATTAAAAGATATAGGATTATTAAAAGTTAAAAAAATATTAAGAGTATGTTTAAAAACCCTTCTGCCTGCTGGTCATTACTTTGACAACCTTGACTTTACTTCAAATAAGCAACATATCTCGATATGTCGTCGATTTGAAGTATCGTCAGAACACCAAACTACTGAGAATCAGTTTGCATTGTTTTTAAACATGCTCTAAGAACAATTCAGGTACACAAACTCACACACAATGAAGACAATTAAAAATACTAGATACTTTTTCATCGTATTTGTTTTATTGATATTCGGAAAAATAAACGCACAAGATTGTAAAAATAGCAGACTGATTTTTGATCAAGATTTTAATCAATATAATGGTCAAAATAAATTGTACACTCGTAGCTTAGTCAATAATGATTTTCCGAGGGTAGGAGGCAGAACTTCGGGGGGTAATATTCGGGGCTTAAGTAATGAGTTTCCGCAAAGAAACCGAGTAATTAATGGTGAACTACGAGCAGAATATACCAAAAATGATGCTAGTGGTAAAACTGGTGGTTTTGTATTTGATAGTAGTTTTGATGGTGTCGAAGAAGCAACCCTTGAATATCGTGTGAAATTTGCAAATGACTTTGTATGGGCAACGGGAGGGAAACTTCCTGGATTAGGCGGCGCTTCTACATCAAACGGAGCGCAACCTGCTGGTTGTACTCAAAATCAAGGTACTATCCACAATGCATTCTCTACTCGATTAATGTGGCGCTCTAATACAGCACATACACAACCACCCTACCTTATTGTCTATGATTATTTACCTACCAGAGAAACACGATGTGGTGGTAATACGCGATTAGGAAATTTACAACTTCAAAGAAATAAATGGTATACTGTAAGACAATACCTTAAACTAAATACTCCAGGTCAAAGAAATGGTATTTTAGAAATGTATATCGATGGTAAAAAATTAGTTAATCTAGATAATGTGGTGTTTCGATTATCAGGAAAAAGAAATGTTAGAATTAATTCTATAGTAATGCATACCTATAGAGGCGGTAATCGCAAGGATGATTGGTGGCAGTCCCCACAAGATGATTACGTATATTTTGATGATTTTAAGGTGTGGACGAATTGTTTAGGAAATACGGGAGGTGATAATAATAAGCCGCCAACAGTTTCATTAACAAATCCTTCTCAAAATAATCAAATTTTTACCTTAGGAGAAACGATTACTCTAAGAGCAAATGCTTCAGATCCTGATGGAGAAGTAGCTCGCGTTAATTTTAAAGTTAATGGAGGTTATTATGGTCAAGATCATACAGCTCCTTATACAAATACCTGGACACCAACTACCGAAGGAATATATACGATTGGTGCCAGAGCTTTTGAAAAAGATCAGAAAGGGTTTTCTACAGAAATTTCCAGAACCGTAATTGTTAAAAAAGAAGTGAGCAATCAAGCTCCAAATGTTTCTTTCATTTCACCGCCTGATAATATCACTGTACAAGAAGGGTATAATCTTGTGATTAGAGCAAATGCTTCGGATCCGGATGGTAGTGTTTCTAATGTGAAATTATATATCAATAATAATAGTATACGTCAGGAAAACGTAGTACCCTATGAGTGGGGGCACGCTGGTTCGCCAAATCCGAAAGAAGTAAATGGATATTCTGCCGGAATATATACGGTTAAGGCTATTGCTACAGATAACAAAGGAAAGAGAAGTGAAGCAACTTTTACCTTAACTGTTCAGAGTACTACTATTGGAGGAGGAGACAATTGCTCATTCGGAACTCCTATTAATAGAGGTCTCAGCACTATGAATAGGATTACATATTCCAATGTTCATGTTCTGGGAACTGACGGACCAAAACTAGATAATTTCAGAAAATTTACAATAAATTGGACTTCACAAAACAATCGCTTGTATCAATTCGCGATTAATACAAACAATGGATCACCAAAGTGGTATGTGGATTTTAAAAATATGATGACCTTTCAATTAAAAAATAGTAAACCAGAGATTACAGTAAGCAATAGTGGTTTCAAAGGGTTGGACGGATCTTATTGGGTAGCTAGGGATGAAGCCAATTTTGTATTAGTCTCCAAGACAAAAGATTTCAGCATTTATTTTAGTAATGCTATTACGGCTCCAAACTGCAATAGATCTTCTGATATAGAACATATTGAAGAGAAAATGGTAGTATATCCCAATCCGGTAAAAGGTGATATAATTTATATTAAAGGATTATCAACAGCGACTGAAGTATTACAGATTGTTGATCTTCAAGGACGAATAATTAACGAATTAAATTCTCAAAACGATATAGAAACTACTATGGATGTCTCCAAACTTCAATCTGGCCCATATTTACTAGTTAGTAAAGGTAAGAATGTTAAGCAGTCCTTTTTATTCATAAAATAGAGACAGGGCGGTATTGTTAAATAAATCACATAGGTTGAGTCTACCTATGCGTAACAATATCATTGTATTTGATAAAACGATATATGTCGGAAAACTTAAAGACACAAAAAAATGTTTTAGATATGTTGTTATACCATTTTTGCTTTAAAATTACCCAAATAAAATACAGTTGTTTTTTCTTTAGGCAAAAAAGAAAAGTTCGGCATAGCCTACGGTTAATTTTTATTTTGGAGCATAAGGGGAAAAGAATAAATTTTAGTGGGTAATTTTAAGGTAGAAATGTTATTATACTTTAGAAGTCAAAAAAATAGTACTCTGTCACCTTCAAAACAGATTTTATTTACCTCTTTCAAGAATTTAATGAACGAATTAATTTGTTATTATACGATTTGTGATTAAAAAATTCGTATAAATTCATTGAATTATTTTTTCTTTATGCAAGGCAAAAAAATCAAGCATAGCTATAGCTACGGTTTATTTTTTAAACGAAGTAGAAAGGAAAAAGAAACGATGAATATGCGAAATTTTTAGTTATAAATCGTATTATATTAAAGTTAGGTTTTCGGTTGAAAACCATTACTCAGGATGAGTTCAAAAACTAAGATAATTTATATGAGGAAAAAGAGTGTAGAGACATTTTTTTATTATTTGTTACTTTCTATTACAACTTTTTAAGTTGTGTTGTAATTCATACGTAAACATAAAAGTAGGATTAGGATTACTTTTTTTGTTTATTAATCATTTAATAATGTTAAAAAGCATATTTTTTAGATAAAATACACTTTTTTGTTTGGTAGAATGAAAAATACTCGTATCTTTACAGTGTACTAATGAAATAGTTCTTTCATTTCCCCCAAGATGAAAGTTGTTATAAAAAGTGAGTTTTAAGTTTAGAATAAGCCCCTAAATTAAGATGATTTGTGTGAAGAAAAAAGAGCGTGGAGACGCTCTTTTTTGTTTTACAGTATTTAATCCTTTGTTATATAGTGAATTGTAATTTTGAATTTTACTGAGACAAACAAATTGAGAATCTTTATTTTTATGAGTAGCAGGGTTTTGTAGCAGGGTTTTTATCATTTTTTTCTCGCGTTTTAAGAGAATATTTGAAGATCCTGAACAGCTTTTGAAATAATTTTTAAATCGATATAATGCGTATCAAGTGCAGATACCTTAGAAAAATTATCAGACCATAGCATACAAAAACTTGAAGAATTACTGCCCGGATATCAAGAAAATATTACCGCGAAATTGCTCGGACGGATACGTTATGTAATTGTTTTACTTTTAGATTATTTGTTGAAGTGTTAGTTGCCTAACGTTTTATTTTTTATTTTTTAATTAGAATTGTGAATTCTAATTTAAATATAACAATATAATCATGAAAAATTTTAAAACCTCACAGTCTTTAAAAATAAAGGTAGATTCTTCATAATGTGATTATACTTATTTCTCTCTTAATTTTCCAAATAAGTTTATTGTTGGTGTCTTAAAATTAATAATTGAACTTAAATATTTTCATTTCTAATATGAGAATGTGAATAATAATACTGCATGAAAAAATAGAGAAAATTAGTTTTACATAACTATTGAAACTTTGTTTCTTTAGACTATTTCAAAACATATTCTGAGTGTTTTTAAACAAGCTCTTATACAATACCCGTGATTAGTAATATTATAACTTTTTCTTTTTTTAAGTCCATTCCATGTTATAGAAAATATAAATAATTATGATTTTATTTCAGATTCAACATAATTATATCTCTACAATTATTACACTGAAGTGGTTTAAACTTTTTTTGGATTAAAAACAAGGGTTGCAAAGATTTGTGTTACGAACATAAGTCAAACCAAAAACAACCCTATATGTATTTTATACTTGACAAAGATATGATAGAAAAATCAATTATGGCATACCTTCCTCTTCCTAGTCGTGGATTTGCACCTACGGTTCCTTTGAATGAGATAGTTAATGCAATACTTTATAAGCTCAAAACTGGTGTTCATTGGCGTCTATTGCCTGTAAAAGCTTTGTTTTCCGATAAGGTTTTATGTTGGCAATCGGTCTACTATCATTATCGTAAATGGTGTTTGTCTGAAACCTGGAAAAATTGTTGGATAAAATTTCTTGAAGCTCATAAAGAAGACCTAGATTTATCTAGTGTAGATTTTGACGGCAGCCATACTCCTGCCAAACGAGGTGGTGAAAACGTTGAATACCAGAGAAGAAAAAAGACAAAGACTACAAATTCTCTATACTTGACAGATAGGCAAGGGCTTCTCTTGGTTATCTCGGAACCCATAGCGGGCAATCATAACGATCTATTCAATATAAAGGTACAGTTCGAGGTGGTCACAACCACGCTCGAACAAGCGAACATTGATGTAAATGGACTATTTCTAAACGCAGATGCAGGGTTCGATTCTAAAGACTTCTGAAACTCTTGCGATAAAAAGCAAATCAATGCCAATATATGTTTCAACAAAAGAAATGGAAATAGCGATAGAGATGAATATTTTGACCAAAAACTATACGATGAAAGATATGCAGTGGAACGCACAAATGCTTGGATGGACAGTTATCGATCACTTCTCAATAGATTCGATACCACAACTGAAAGCTGGAAAGGATTCAACTACCTGTCTTTTATTATGATAGCTGTCAAAAAATTCCACAAAAAGAAAAATAAAAAAAATTAAACCACTTCACTGTATGAAAAATAAAAAAAGAACCTCATTAAAGAAAGAGTATTCATTGAATATTTCTCATTTACTATCAAGTGGGCTATCTGAAAATTGGCTATTAAAGGAGCTAGGAGATCTTCATTGGGAAATGATTTCTAAAAGCTTAGATACTAAAACTAGTAAAATTATGGATAGCAACGGAGAAAGATTATACGCAAGTTTTGTCCGTATTCAATGGAGTGCTAGAGAAAGTTTATTTTATTTTAAAGAGAATGATGAAATTGAGCTAGAAGGAGAAATATCTCTATATGGCAACAAAATGTTTTTTAGTGAAGATACGATTACTTCGGGAAATAAGAGCATATCAGCTTCTTTGATGTCTGTTTTTTCGTCCAGAAAATTGGGAGATAATGAAAAATTAGAGAAAGGAAAACCGCTAAATTCAGAAACAGCAAAACTTAAGAAACATAAAACACTACCAAAGCTGGCTAAAGGTTTTTTTGATGCTAAAAATTTTTTGTTTTCTGGTCTTAGTCAAAAAAATAAAAGTGTGAATTCGCATGAGTTTTTTGATACAACATTTCCCATTGAAAGTAAAACTATATTTTCTAAGTTATATATTGTTGATCCATACGATGATATTAATGGTGTAGGATTGCTTTATTATGCGTCCTATCCAAAGATTAATGATAAATGTGAACGTTTTTATTTTGAAGAAAATAATCCAGATTGTGAAAATTGGGCAACAGCAAGTTTTTGTATTGCTAGAGATATTCATTATTATGGAAATGCTAATGCAAATGAAGAATTAGTATATGTATTAGAGGATTTTAAGTTTCTTGACGAGGATAAAATACAATTGACATCTTCACTTTGCCGAACTAAAGATGGAAGCTTGATTGCTAAGATGTATACAGTAAAACAACTGGTAGGAACATTCAGACCAAATCTAGGCGCAATAGATACAACAGAGATACATAATATAAAGCAAGAATTTACACCCTTGAATGAAAAACCTCTTGAAAAACATTCTATAGTGACCTCTGAAAAAAATAAAGAACTACAACACGTAGGCACGCGTATTAAAACCCCTTTAAAGTATACACGAAAAAAGTTGAATAAGATCATAAAAGACTTTTTTAATGCCATGTTTGATGAGATCAACATTAATGTAGATACTGATCTCAGAAAAGTAGGTATAGAATCGATTATGTTAACAGAGCTTTCGGAATATTTGAATGTCACTTACCATTTATCAAGTAATCCAAGTAAGTTTTTTGATTGCTATACAATCAAAGAAATTACATCTTATTTATTAGGAGAAGATAGAAGTAAAAAAGATAAATCTCTTCAAGAGGTAAAAAGAAGAGATCCACATATAGATTCTGAAGGTATTGCTATTATTGGGACATCTTTTCGAGTTCCAGAAGCAAATAATGAAGA
The DNA here is from genome assembly GCF_008370685.1 of Aquimarina sp. RZ0. Classification (GTDB taxonomy): domain Bacteria; phylum Bacteroidota; class Bacteroidia; order Flavobacteriales; family Flavobacteriaceae; genus Aquimarina. Next base: position 4,611 of record NZ_VTZU01000101.1, on the reverse strand, counting down.
GGAACTTTGGAAGAATTTGATAAGTGAAGTATCCGCAATCTCTACTGCTCCTTCTGATCGTTGGGAATGGCCATCTTGGGTAGATGTTGATAATAAACACAAAGGAGTTGATAAGGGAGGGTATGTCTCGAATATCGATTCGTTTGATGCCTCTTTTTTCCGAATTTCTCCAAGAGAAGCAGAATTAATGGATCCTCAACAACGTGTACTTCTAGAACTAACCTGGGAGTTATTTGAACGTTCTGGATACAATCCAGAGTCAATGAAAGGAAGTAAAACTGGAGTTTTTATAGGAGCAAGTGGAAGTGATTATGAAGTACTATTAAATCAAAGAAATGATCATGATATATTAAGCTGTACTGGAACGGCAATGGCAATACTTACAAATCGTATTTCTTATTATTTTGACCTTCAAGGACCAAGTATTCAATTAGATACCGCGTGCTCATCTTCTTTGTTTGCAATTCATGAAGCTGTAAAGTCAATAAAGTCGGGAGAATGTGAACAAGCTATTGTGGGAGGTGTTCATTTTATGTGTCATTCCTCAAAAAGTTTAGCGTATCACCATGCTGGAATGCTTAGTAAAGATGGCATATGCTATACTTTTGATCAACGAGCAAATGGATATGTAAGAGGAGAAGGAGCAGTTTTAATGTTGCTTAAACCATTGAAAGAAGCTAGAGTTGATGGAGATAATATTTTGGGTCTAATTAAAGGAACTGCTATCAGTCATGGGGGTTTTGCAGGAGGACTTACGGTTCCAAATTCGCAAAAACAACAAGAGCTTATAGAAAAGGCAGTTCGGAATGCAAATATAGATATAAATGATATCAGTTATATTGAAGCTCACGGTACAGGAACTCCTCTTGGAGACCCGATTGAGGTTGATGGGCTCACCGCTGTATTCACTAAAAAGAATCAAGGGAAAATTGGGTTAGGGTCTATAAAATCTAATATTGGTCACTTGGAAGCGGCCTCAGGAATAACAGGATTACTAAAAATATTAGTATCCTTTAAAAATAAATATTTACCGGCTACTATAAATTTTGTGAAACTCAATGACAAAATTAATCTAAAAGGAACACCGTTTTATATTCAAAATAAATCTATGCCCTGGATTTCAAAAGATGGAAAACCTTTAAAGGCTGGAGTTAGTAGTTTTGGAATTGGAGGTAGTAATGCTCATTTGATAGTAGAGGAATATCTAGGAGAGGTTTCTGATGTTGATATAGATTTAAAGATAAAAGGGCCTTATGTTTTTGTAGTATCTGCTCTTAGTGTTGATCGTTTGGTTGTTCAGGTAGAGAACTTTCGTTTGTACTTAGAATCTCTGGATTCTGTGACTTTATCCTCTGTAGCTTATACGCTTCAGATAGGTCGAGAATCAATGCAGGAGCGATTATCGTTTATAGCATCGACTAAGGATGCAGTATTAGAGAAGTTAGAATCTTACTTGTTGGGATCTACATCAGGTTTATATACAGGTAATACGAGGGATAACGATTCAGGATTTCTCTTACAAGATGAATCAGCAAAGGGTTATGTCACCACAGCAATAGCAAATAAAGAGCTGGATAATCTTGCTCGATTATGGGCTTCGGGTATTTCTATAGACTGGAATTTGTTATATGATTCCGTTGTTCCTATGAAGGTAAGTTTGCCTACATATCCATTTTCGAGAGAGCATTATTGGGTAGGTAATCATGCAAAACAGAAGAAACATAGTTTACAAAAATCCTTAAAAACTAATGTAATACCAAAAGATCAAGATGTTGTTTTTTCAGATATAGCAGATCAATCTGTTGCAAAGGTAGCATCATCCTCGAATGCTACATCTTCAATCGAATTAGAGACATTATCTACATTTGCCTCGTCAGAAAGTACGCCGCTAGTTAAAGAAGAATTATCAAGCTCTAGACCTAAAGACCATAGTAATGCTAAGCAGGAGATTTTAGAATCTCTTAGTATTTTATTATCCGAAGCAGTTTATTTAGAAATTTCAAAGATTGATCAAGAAAGTACTTTTCAGGATTTAGGATTGGATTCTATTACTGGTGTCGAATTTGTCAAATTAATTAATAACTGTTATGGATTAGAATTACCGGCAACAAGCTTGTATGCTCATCCAACTATAGCTAGTTTAAGCGAACACATTTTATCTCTTATTCCAGAAACTAGTGCTGTTTTTTCAAGTTCAGAGAGTTCTGTTTCTATTCATGATGTAAAGCAGAATCAATCAGTTACACCAGTTTCTACAAGAGAAATTTTACCACACGGTCTGGAAATAGGAAATATATTAGATAAATTACAAGTTTTATTATCCGAAACAATTTATTTAGAAGTTTCTACGATTGATCAAGAAAGTACCTTTCAGGATTTAGGATTGGATTCGATTACTGGTGTCGAATTTGTCAAATTAATTAATGACTGTTATGGATTAGAATTACCGGCAACAAGCTTGTATGCTCATCCAACTATCACTAATTTAAGTGAACACATTTTATCTCTTCTTCCAGAAACTAGTGCTGTTTTTTCAAGTTCAGAGAGTTCTGTTTCTATTTCTGATATAAAGGAGAATCCATCAGTTATACCAGTTTCTACCAGAGAAGTTTTACCACACGGTTTGGAAATAGGAAGTATATCAGATAAATTACAAGTTTTGTTATCCGAAGCAGTTTATTTAGAAATTTCAAAGATTGATCAAGAAAGCACCTTTCAGGACTTAGGATTGGATTCTATTACTGGTGTTGAGTTTATCAAATTAATTAATGACTCTTATGGATTAGAATTACCAGCAACAAGCTTGTATACTTATCCAACGATAGCTAGTTTTTCAGTTTATATTTTAGAAAAGGCATCATTTTTAGGTGTTTCAGAAAACGATTTGGATACAAAAGCAGTTATTCCTTCAGTAGATTTGGAGCTATCAGGATCAGTATCCGATTCAAGATTAGACGTAAATATTTTAAATCAAGATAAGGTATTACTGGATAGTATAGATAGATCGGCTAGTGCTATTTCTGGGGTAATATCTTCGGATCAAGAGAAACCATTATCATCATTATCAAAGAAAGATTCAAAAAAAGAAACAGGCCGTATTGCTATAGTGGGTACTTCTGGTCGTTATCCGTCTTCATCAAATCTGGAAGCTTATTGGAATAATTTAAAAGAAGGTAAAGACTGCGTAACAGAAGTAGGTAAAGATAGATGGAATGTAGAAGATCATTATGATCCTGATGGAGAAGTTTATAGCAAGTGGCTAGGGCAATTATCGGATATAGATAAGTTTGATCCATTATTTTTTAATATATCACCAACAGAAGCAGAATTAATGGATCCTCAGTACAGGATTTTTATGGAAGAATGTTGGAAAACGATAGAAGATGCTGGGTATACACGAAATGATTTAAGTGGTTTTAATTGTGGTACCTATGTAGGTGTAATGGGTAATGAGTATTTTGATTTGGCAATTCAATCAGAGAATTATCAATCGTCAAAATCTCGAGTAATGACTGGTAATTCTGCATCGATATTTTCGGCGCGTTTGGCTTATTTATTAAACTTAAAAGGTCCAAGTATCGCCATTGATACAGCATGTTCTTCATCGTTGGTTTCTATTCATTTAGCGTGCCAAGCTTTATTATCCAAAGAAGTGGATATGGCATTAGCAGGTGGAGTTACATTGTACTTAGGAGTTACTCCCTATAAGCAGATGTGTGATGCAGGTATGCTTAGTAAAGACGGTAAATGTAAGACTTTTGATAACAGTGCTGATGGTTTTGTTCCTGGTGAAGGAGCAGGAGTTGTTTTATTAAAACGATTAGAAGATGCTGAGCGAGATGGAGATCATATACACGGAGTTATTTTGGGAAGTGGAATCAATCAGGATGGTAAAACTAATGGTATTACGGCTCCCAATGCAGATTCGCAACGAGATCTGATCCGATCAGTCTATGAGCGTTATGAGATAGATCCTCAAACAATTAGTTATATAGAAACACATGGTACAGGTACTAAATTAGGGGATCCGATAGAGTTTGAGGCACTATCGAGTGCATTTGAGCATTTTACAGATAAGAAGCATTATTGTGGATTAGGTTCTGTAAAGACTAATATTGGTCATACATCAGCGGCTTCTGGAGTTGCAGGTTTACATAAGATTTTATTACAATTGAAATATAAGCAATTAGTTCCCAGTTTACATTTCGATGAGGTTAATAAGCATATCCAAATAGCTGATAGTCCTTTTTATGTAAATACAAAGTTACAGGAATGGAAATCAGAAAACCCTTTACGCGCATCGATTAGTAATTTTGGGTTTAGTGGTACCAATGCTCATTTGGTTGTAGAGGAATATCAAGGAAAGGTTTCTGATGTTGATATAGATCGAAAGGTAGAAGGTCCTTACATTTTTGTAGTATCTGCTCTTAGTGTTGATCGTTTGGTTGTTCAGGTAGAGAACTTTCGTTTGTACTTAGAATCTCAGGATTCTGTGGCGTTATCCTCTGTAGCTTATACGCTTCAGATAGGTCGAGAATCGATGCAGGAACGATTATCGTTTATAGCATCGACTAAGGATGCAGTATTAGAGAAGTTAGAATCTTACTTGTC
>NZ_VTZU01000100.1 GCF_008370685.1 Aquimarina sp. RZ0 | reverse complement strand
TATATATTAAATTTGGGGATCGGATAGCACTTGATTTAGCGACCAAGCCCCAGGAGGGCTCTGGGAGCTAGCTCCCAGAGCCCTCCTGGGGCTTAACCCTGAGACAGGGTTATAATTACACTTCCAGAAAATATGTAGGGCTTCAATTAGATCATTATAATTTATTTACATATATTTAATAAATAAGTTGTTATTTCCCCTAAAACAACTCATTCACTACCTTGTGAAATCTTTTAATGTTTTGTGAACTTAGCAAAAAAACATACCAATATAGTTACATATTTCCTGTAACGATATTTCATTATTGTATTCATTAATTACTAGAATTTTTAGTTATAAATCGTATAAAACAATGTACAAAACTGAAAATAAAACCTTATGAAATTAGAAAAGATATTAGATAAGCTTGGCTCAATAGAGAAAAACTCATTTATAAAAGTTATTGATACAATCATATCTGGTAGACCAAAGAATATCAAAGAAATCGAAAGGATCCTAAGTTCATCAGATAAAGGACTAAAATCTGTAGATAATGAGAATATATCAAAGATTTTTACATTAACATTACTTGAGTTTCAGGAGCATATCAAATGCGAATTTCAAGAAATTACCTCGCAGCTAGACATTTTGATTGATATTATTATTCGCGATGGAAATTGTATCATGAAACAAGATTGGTTTTCCAGATTATATGAAAATGAAATTAAACATATAAAAACTAAAATTAAAGTACTAGAGTCGGATGTAGAAAACAATAAATCTGATATTAGTATACATCGTAAAAGAGATTACAAGATTTATAAAGCTTGCTTAACAACAGCATACCATAACGATATTAAGAATAATAGAGACCCAAAAATAACATCAGATGAGTTGTCGATCATATTAACATTATCAAAGCAACTAGGACTCTCACAAGAAGAAGTGAAATTGATAAATTATTCAATTCTATCGATTAAAAAATTGGATATCCAGGAGGTAATAAAAGGGCTTAAAAATATTGGAGTTATATTTTACTCTAATAAAGAAAATACCATATATGTCGCTGATGAGATGGTCAGGATATTAAGAGAAGTAAGAGGAAAAGAAGTAGCAGAAAAATTCTATCGTAGAACGCTCAAACTCTTAAGAGAACCTATTATTAACAATATCTGTAGAGAACATAATGTAGATAGAAAATTGTCATACTCTCAAAAAATTGAAGAAATAATTAAAGAAGGTGTTTCATTTACAAACCTCCTTCTCGAGGGAATTTATAAACAAGGGAGTACATTAACAGAAAAGAAAAAAGAACTAAATGAACTCTGTGAAAAAGGATTAAATATTAGTAATTTAAAAGGAAGTACACTAGACGATAAAATTGATAGTCTCATTAAACATTTTGATGCTGTAGAGCGTGATGAAAAAGTAGGAATATCTCTGGACGGGTTTGATAAGTTATTAGCAGAATTAAATCATACGTTACCCAAACTCAACAAACAGATAAAAGACCAATTCGAGTTGCAGGATGAATATGTCCTTAAGGCTGATTTCTTATTGGATTATAATATTAAACCAAGAGATATTTTAGATTTGATAGCAAAAGCTGATCTAACTAATTTTATTAAGGATAACGCAATAAGACAGCGTGGCGATGATATTCTAAATATCCTGGAATATTATAAAGATGTTGAAAATTTATATTTAGAAAACTATGAAAATATAGGATACCGTAATCTTAATTTATTAAAAGAGAATGGAATTATCATAAAAGAAAGTGAATTGGGAATCAAATTTGAAGATTTGACAAGAAGTATTTTCAAAAGTTTAGGTTTTCATGTGGATGATGATTTTAAAAACCAGCTGAATACAAAAAAAGATATGATGGATATCCTTTTAAATTTAGGGAATAATGAAATAATCATTGTAGAATGTAAAACCAGTAAGGAACGAGGATACAATAAATTTAGTGCCGTATCAAGACAATTAAAATCGTATCAAAGTCTAGCCCTGAAAAATAATTTACGAATTGTTAAGATTTTGCTTGTAGCGCCAGAATTCAGTGAAGATTTTGTACATGATTGTGGGATGGATGCAGAAATAAATTTATCACTAATTACAGCCACAACTTTATCAAGAATCTCTGAAGGTTTTAAGCTATCAAAATATACCGAATTTCCCCATGTTTTATTTAGAGATATCTTGATCAGCGAAGATAGAGTGTTAAAAATATTAAGCAAATAGTAGCAAAATAAAGTATTCTAAAATCAGACAAAAACGGATTGCAAATAGCATTCGGTTTTATGGGAGCTCCAGCATAATTAATTTATCTTTGATATATATTGTTAATAGAAATCCATTTGTCATATGAAAAAAATGATACTATTCTTATGTATATATCCACTTTCTTTTTTGGGATACGGTCAGGATATTATAAAACTTCCTTATGAGACTCCAATAGATATAAAGTGGGAGAACAGCGAAAAAGAATATTATTCTGAGATATGGGGAACGAAGGTAATCACTAATGTTTCAGAGCCAACAATACAAGTTTTTAGCCCTGCTAAAGAAAAGAATACAAGGGCTGCAGTTATTATTGCTCCTGGAGGAGGGCTATTTGCCCACAGTATTTATCATGAAGGTACAGCAGTTGCTTCTTGGTTGGCAAAAAGAGGAATTACCGGGATTGTTCTAAAATACCGCTTGGTTCCTACAGCAGAAGATGGAGTCGCTGAGATCTCTAATCTGGTGGCCCAAAATTCTGCTAAACTCACAAAGGAAGTATCCAGAATCATGCCGCTGTCTATACAGGACGGATTGCAAGCGATCTCCTATATACGTCAGCATGCCAATATCTACGGAATAGATCCGCAAAAAATTGGTTTTATGGGATTCTCTGCAGGAGGGGCAGTAGCTATGGGTATAGCCTATCAGTATACAAAGGAGAACCGACCTGATTTTTTGGTACCGATCTATCCCTGGACCACTCAGATGGCTGTCCAGGAGCCCAAAGAAGATGCGCCGCCTATCTTGATTTTTTGCGCTTCTGATGATCCTATTGGTTTGGCTACTGGTGCCATAGAACTCTATAATTCCTGGTATACTCGGGGATTGAATGCAGGATTGCATATATATGCCAAAGGTGGACACGGTTTCGGAATGCGTAAAAAAGAGCTCCCTTCTGATACCTGGATAGAACGTTTTTATGACTGGTCGGTTACCGAGGGATTCGCAATCGCAAAAGAATAAAAGGTTTGTGTAAAAAAAACACTATTCAGTAGATCATCAAAATAGTACTATTGTTTTTTTAGAAGCTTGTAGATGAAGTAGGTATTTGTCATCGCGATAAAATAGTTTAATAGTACGACAGGCATAGAATCAATAAATATCCCATAGGTGCCAAGTAGAAATGCTCCGATAAGGTTAATGGTTCTAAGCTTGATAATTGAATTCATAGTGATACTAATGGCTATCAAAGCCGAAGCTACATATCCTAATAGTTCGATCCAGTTAATGTTGTCCATATTTTTTAATTAAGAGTTTGTGTATATTATTTAAGACCTCAAAGTTTTAAATTTCTAAAGAAAGTATTCATTTTTTAGAATCATAAAATTTTATTTGGCGATAAGATATAGCGATACATTTAACTAGAATAACTATAAAACTATAATCTCAATATCCCAAGAAGGCAGGTATGCAGTATATGTGTACTAGTAAAAGGGAATAAACCTATGCTTTGTTAGGGGAAAACCTATAAGTATTTAAGGTAGTTAACCGGTGTATAAACCGTGTTTTCCTTCTTGATGCGTGTTCTTATTCACCATAGATTTGTACCCGTAAGAGATACTTTGGGAACATTTTTTAAAACCAAATGAACTTTGGATACAAATAGCATGATACAAGGATATTACTAAGGGAGGAGATCAAACCAACAAATAATGGTTTTTTTTAGCATCTGTAACAGATTCTTTTAATAAACCTGTACTACACAAATAGGAGCAGAACCCATAGCATATCTGTATATGCTATGGGTTCATATATTTATCAAAAAATAGTATCTTGACACAGGAGAGCAGTTGATACTATTTTTATGAGTGATAAACCAGAATTATATTTTAAAAATGATCAGGAATGGCGGCAATGGCTTCGTGAAAATCATAAAACTTCAAACGGCGTATATTTAATTTTTTATAAAGTAAAAAGTACGGCTCCCAGTATGCGATGGGAAGAAGCTGTCAAAGTTGCTATTTGTTATGGGTGGATAGATTCTACTGTCAAAAGAATAGATGATGAACGCAGGAGGCAATATTTCTGCCCACGAAAGCCAAAAAGTGTATGGAGCAAACTTAATAAGGCTTATATTAAAGAACTAACTAAGGATGGTTTACTGCATGAAAGTGGTATGGCTACTATCAAAACAGCAAAAAAGAATGGTTCGTGGACAGCATTGGATGCTGTAGAAAAAGGGATTATACCTCAGGATCTTATAAAAGCCTTTGATGCAGCACCTATAGCGTATGAAAACTTTCAGAATTTCAGTCCCAGTTATAGAAAAAACTATCTATATTGGATTCATCAGGCAAAACGTCAGGAGACAAGGGATCGACGGATTATAGAAATCATAAAACTCTGTGAGGCCAATATTAAGTCCAGAGAAGGGGGCAGATAAGAGGAGTGCTGTTTATTATTTCAATAAAATTACAATGCCTCCGATTGCTGTCATTAGTAGTATAAATTTTCTGTATTGATGATCTTTAAACAATTTTACGACTTTTAATCCCAAAATAAACCCCAGAATTACCGCTGGAATTAAGTATAAGTCTGTAAGTAATGATGCTGCAGTAATTGTTTTCCAGCTGAAAATATGAAATGGTAGTTTAAATAAATTAATGATAAAAAATAACCACGCGGCAGTCCCAATAAATTCATTTTTTGGAATTCTGGTAGCCAGAAAAAATATATTTGTAAAAGCGCCTGCTAGATTCCCGATCATCGTAGTAAAACCTGCCATCAATCCCGTAGAACCAGCAAACCAAACCTTATTAGGAATGTTTTTTTTATCGTATCGCTCCCAAAGAAACATAATCACTACACTTACTAGTATTATTACAGCCATCCCTTTCTTAAAAATGTTTTCAGGGAGATCTTTGCCTACAAATACTGCTATAAGAACACCGAGGATCATCCAGGGAAGAAATTTAATAAGATATTTCCATTGGGTATGCCTGTTGTAATAGGTTACAGCCAGTATGTCTGCAAAAATAAGAAGCGGTAATACAATTCCTGTAGATGCTTTTGCTCCGTGGACTAATGCCATTAGGGTAACGATAACAACCCCCATTCCTTTTAATCCAGATTTAGACATTCCCAGAATGATAGCGGCTATAAATGAGATGGTATACGGGATCATATTTCTCTGCGGTATAAAATTAGTATTTATATTGATCTAAAATGAGTTAATTACCTGTATACCTTTGGTATCAAAGTTATCCATTTCGGGGAGTGCTTTGATAGCTTGTTCCAGAGTGATTGTATTTTGTATTAATTTTTGAGGATGAAGTTTTCCATTTTTAATCATATTTAACATCTCGGGATATTTATAAGCCTGCATCCCATGACTACCAATAATTTCTAATTCATCTGCCAGAACCTTATCCATAGGAATGTTAGGGTGTTGATGGTTTCCTGTCATTAACCCTACCTGAATATGTTTTCCTTGTTTTCTTAAGTTTGTAATAGAGTTAAAGCAGGTAGTCGCACTTCCCAGAGCATCAACGGATACGTGCGCGCCTCCATGTGTAAGTGTCTTAATAGTATCCACCACATCTTCTTGACGGGTAGCATTTACAGTTTGTATAGCACCCAGTTCTTTTGCCAGATGTAAGGATTCTTCGTTGATATCAATCGCAATCACCTGAGCACCAAGAGCACTGGCGATCATAATGGCAGATAAGCCAACACCTCCGCACCCATGAATAGCTACATACTGACCAGCATTTACTTTTCCTTGTGCAACAATTGCTCTGAATGCGGTAATAAAGCGACATCCCAGTGTTGCTGCGGTAATATCATCAATTTCGTCTGGTAGCAATACTAAATTTGTATCTGCATAATCAATAGCTACATATTCTGCAAAAGATCCCCAGTGTGTAAATCCAGGCTGCGATTGGTAATCACATATCTGATGGTTACCAGAAGTACAAGGGATACAGCTGCCACATCCACAAACAAAGGGAACAGTAACACGGTCTCCCACCCGAAAATTATGAACATTTTTGCCCGTAGTCTCAATGATGCCTGCTAATTCGTGTCCAGGAACATGAGGTAATTCTATATCCTGATCATGTCCCATCCAGCCATGCCAGTCACTACGGCATAAACCGGTGGCTTTTACTTTTATAACGACCCCGTGTTCTGAAGGAGAAGGGTCTGTTACATGCTGTATTGTTAATGGGGCTTTAAATGATTCGTATACAATAGCTCTCATATCTTATTTGTCTTCTATAGCGTCCAGAAATGGTCTCATCTCTAGTAGTTTTATATCATCACGTTTGCGTAATTCCCTTAGAAACCATCCTTTATGCCCCGCTCCATAGATGATCAACATTCTTTTGCCTGTATACTTATATTTTTGTAATGCCTTTTCGATATTCCAATAATGTGCAATATTTATATTATCCCATCCCCCCAGACCTAACTCTACATTAAAAAGACTGTTATAAACCTGTAAGCTGATATCCTGAATGCTATCATACGTATGGGTATGGATAAAATAAGGATCATTTACTTTTCCTGTAGTCTTATATATAGAATATATAGAATCCGAAAGCTTATTGGCATTCTGGTATGTGTTCCAATCTGCCGTTCTTAACGAATCTTTACGGATGGCATTTAATTTCTGACTGCGTTCCTGAGCCATAGGCAATGTCCATCCTGCCGTAGGAATGATCTCAAAATTCATTTCTTTGGTGAGAGGGAAAACAACATCTGCATATTCTGGAAAACGCATAACTCTGGGTTCAGAAATACTATCATCTTTTTTGAAACCCCGCATAGCTTCTTCAAAACGATCTGGTGGAATCTCAGCTAAGATATAATCAGGATTAATTTCTTTGATTAATTTTTTTAGATAAACCGTATTGTATATGCTATCAGTGCGGTGCCCCCCGTGAATAGCTCCCAATATCACGACTTCATTTTTTGATTTCTCTACAGTTGTAATACCCGAAACGGTTGGATTTTTATTACAGCTTATCATAAAACAAATCGATAGACAAGCATACAGATATGTACCCGATAATCGAGATGTAAATGCTCTGAGGTTTAGCTCGAAATTGTAATGTTTTTGTCCTGATAAATGCCTCGGCTTGCCCTGAGGTAATTTACTATTTATCTGCATTCTGATTTGATATTAATGCATTTATAATTCCCTCAATAGGTTTCAATTCTGAAACCTTGGTAGTAACCGACTCTAATACACTACTGCCGACTACTGTAAAGTTTTGCTGTAACAGCTCTATGCATTCTTTTGCTTGCTTAATAGTGACCCCATCTTTGACCTGATAATAGGTTTTGTCATAATCTTTTGGTTCCAGACAATCAAAATCGAAATGTAAATATAGGTGTGTGATATCTTTGGATTGTAAGGTGGTGATCATAGCTTCAATATTTGTTTCTCCTGGTGCATATATAGTATCTTTCTCGATACGCGCTAGTTCTACAGCATCAATGTCCCTGACACCTACATAATGAATTTGTGAGGGTTGTATGGTAGAGAATAGGAGTGGAGTCATATGTACTGAACCTTCTCCCAATAAGGTGCGCAATGGCATTCCGTGAAAATTACAACTTGGAGAATCACAGGGTTTATTGATATCTGCATGGGCATCAAACCAGATGACTCCCAGATTAGGATATTTTTGATTGAGATAAGATACCGGAACTATTTCTAAACCACAATCTCCTCCAATAGTTTGAATTGTGTCGGGTTGAGATGTTTCAATAGTTTTTTTTAAGCGTGATAATTGCTCTGTAATGGCATCATAGTTATGGATATTGTATTTCTTTTCTCCATACTGTCCAGCCGGAATATCAGATAATGGAACTTTAATGAATTCAGAATCATTCAGATACTCCAAAATAGTTCTGGCACCGTCTTCGATGTTTTTTCCGGTTCCTGATCCTTGCCATTGTGGGAAATATATTTTCATTATAGTGATGTTGTGTTTATATAGAAATTTGGGTTTACATTAATTTCATCTGCTTTTATATTTAAGACTTGCCAGGTTGCCTTGGGTTGTATCCACTGATCTTTCCCATTGATTTTTATTATAACAGGCATATCAAAGTCATTGACGATATTTGTATATCTATATTTTAATCCATTTTCATCCAGGTCGTATTCTAATGTTGGAATTCTTGTATCTCTTAGGTATTGGTTAAAAAAAGCGGTCAGGTCTATTTTAGTTTCTTTACTTATATAATTTTCAATTTGTTTTGTCGTTACTGTTTGATGATAAAATTCTTTATTAAGCCCTCTTAATAAAGCTTTCCATGCATTATCATCTTCGACTAGTTGGCGTAATGTATGGAGCATATTGGCTCCTTTAAAATACATATCACTTGAACCTTCGTGGTTTACATTGTAGTTTCCTATAATAGGACTATCATTTTGGATACTTTTTCTCGTTCCCACAATATAGGCGGCTCCCGCTTCTTTACCATAATGGTAGTCCAGAAACAGCCCTTCAGAATATGCTGTAAAACTTTCATGAATCCACATATCAGCAATATCTTTATTGGTAATATTATTTGCAAACCATTCGTGACCGGATTCGTGAACAATAATAAAATCAAATTTTAATCCCCAACCAGTTCCTGAAAGGTCGTTGCCCAGATATCCATTTACATACTTGTTTCCGTAGGTAACAGAACTTTGATGTTCCATTCCCAGATAGGGTGCTTCTACTAATTTATAACTATCTTCATAAAATGGATATGGACCAAACCAATGCTCGAAGGCTTTTATCGTTTTGGGAGCGTCTTTAAATTGTTCTTTGGCAAGGTCCAGGTTATCTCTCAATACGTAATAATCCATATCCAATATTCCTTTTTCCCCTTTATATTGTTCTCCAAAATGAACATAATCTCCGATATTAATATTCACACCATAATTATTGATAGGGTTTTGCACAAACCAGTGATAGGTTTTGGTATTGATATCACGTTCTTCTACTTTTCTTAACCGACCATTAGATACATTCACAAGTTTTTTTGGAACGGTAACACTTACCAGCATACTATCTACTTCATCATACATATGGTCTTTATTAGGCCACCATACACTGGCTCCCAATCCTTGGCAAGACGAGGCTATAAAATGATTTCCCCGAATGTCTTTTTTCCAGGAAATCCCTCCATCCCAGGGAGCATTCACTGCTTCACGGGGTTTACCACTATAATACACTTCGATCGAATTGATTTTATTCTTTTTTTGTTTTTTATCGAGTGTTACAAAATGAGCATTGCCTTCAGAATTCACCTTTAATTCTTTTCCATCTTGCAGTATTTTTTCAATTTTTAGTGGTGATTGCAAATCCACTTGTAATACAGTATGTTTTTTTAAAACTCTATAATGAATAGTATTTTTTCCTTTGATGGATTTGGTATCAGGATCCACAGTAATATCCAGGTGATAATAGGTGAGATCCCACCAATCTCTTTCTGGAGTTATGGTTCCTCTTAATGTATCTTGCCTGGTAAATTGTTGCTGGTTTTCAAAAAGAGAGGTCTGCGAAAACAGGGGATAGATACTTAAAAGAAAAACTGGAATTAAAAATCGATTCATATCAAAATAATTAGTGAACTTATTTTGGTTTATAAAGTTTATAAAATGCACATTTTTCAACTTAAAAATGAATACTCACATTAGAGTTGTTGTAGAACTCATCTTGACTTTTTCTACTTCCTGAAAAATGGCTGAAATTCGTCTATATTTTGTTACTTTTTCATCTATAGAGATTACAAAAAGTGCCGCATCTGATCAAATTTCAATTCATTTTCGCTTAAAAATAAAAAATCAGGATGAGTCCATAAAGAATTAGCATGATTTGGTAAAAATATATTATTTTCTAAAAATTTCAGAAGGAAATACTACCGGGCTTTCGTGGCCATTTTTTCCAACGGATGCAATTCCGAAAAAGAAATTATCAATGACAATACCATCTAATACAAAATTATCCACATTCCCTACAAAACGGCTATGATCCCAGGTGGGAGATGTTGTATCTCTCCAATAAATTTTATATCCTATAATGTTAGGGTCATTTGCTTTTTTCCATGTAAATTTTGCTGATGGTTCTACAATTCCCCCAATTTTTACCTCGGTAGGGGCAGGAGGCGCCCAGGCGATACTCGCCAAATTGATAGCATTGACAGCAGTGAGCTTAGCAGCATATTCAAAATTTACGTGTTCTACGACATCTCCGTATTTGATTCCGTTTTCTTCTCTGATATCCTGATGTTGCTGGGTATAGTTTTCGTGTGCTTCCATAATTCGGATTCCGGCAAATCCTGCATCATTAAATGGGCGATGATGTCCGCCACGACCAAAACGATCCAGACGGTAAATCATCATAGGATTCATCTCTGGCATGTAGGTTTTAGTCGTTTTATGTATCCGGCGTGCCAGTTGTCTGGAAATCCCGTCAACTTCACCTCCATAAAAACGTCTTCTTTCTACTGTTTTCTGATCGTCTGTAAGATTCGTTGGTTCTGAGAATATCCTAAAGGTTCTGTTATCAATTACGCCATCAACACCTTTGATATTACCAATCATATCATTATTCATAATGCCAATAATATCCCAGTTGTTTTTCTTTGCATAGGCAGCGAGTCCTTTACCACCAAACAATCCCTGTTCTTCTCCGGATAATCCCACATAGATAATACTATTTTCGAATTTATATTTTGATAAAACTCTGGCAGCTTCTATAGCTCCAGCCATTCCCGTGGCATTATCATTAGCTCCGGGAGCATCATCTGTATAATTTACAGGATCAGTAATACGGGAGTCAATATCACCACTCATCATAATAAAACGGTTGGGATATTTGGTTCCACGCTGGATGGCGACCACATTAACAACCATAACATCTTTTGTGATACGCTGATTAGTTCCTTTTTTTACCAAATCCTTCTGATAGAAAACGTCTAGGCAATTGTTACAGCCGTTGGATATTTTATCAAACTCAGACTTAATCCACCTTCTGGCAGCCCCAATACCTCGGGTTGCAGATACGGTATCGCTTAAGGTATGTCTTGTGCCAAAATCGGCTAGTTTTTTTATATCAGTTTCAATTCGATCAGCAGAAACAGCTTGTATAATGTCATAGATTCTTTGATCAGTTTGTGCAGTTAAAATAAAAGTAAATAGAAAGAAAGTTGAGGTAAGAAGTGTCTTCATTTGTACAAGTTTAATCGCCTAATTTAATTAAAAGCGATCACTGTTAACTACTCCTTAACAAATTTATAAGACCATTTATTATTACTATCTTCAATTAATAAAATATAGATTCCCTTACTAAGATCCGAAACGATAATCTTGTCTGAGGCTTTTCCCTGAGTTAGTTTTTTACCGGTTATATCATATATTGAATAGCCGTAGTTCCCGTTTGATGTAGAAAAATTTATCTCATCTCTTACTGGGTTGGGATACGTCATTGTAGGACGTTCTTCAATGTCATCAACTCCCAGAACATTGCTAAACTCAAATGCTCCGAGATCGATAGTGCTTACAAATCTATCAGTATTTCTATAATCACTCGTACCATGAACCGCTATGGTTCCATTGGGAGGAAAGTTAGTGCTCCAGAAAGAATCTGTCCAGGATGTAATATTGTTTTGGAGAATTCCTGCATCGATAGCTGCTGTAGAAGAACGCTGAGTATCTAAATTTCCTTCGGTGGGATCTACAAAATCAGGATTCTCAGTAATCGATGTTCCGGGAACCGATCCAGAAACAGAGGTACCCCACCAAAGATTCGTTCCCCAGATATTATTAGTATTAGAAGAAGGATTAAAATCTTCGTGGCAGGCTGAGGTAGTACTCTGACCAAAAAAAATATTATTAGCAATTCTACTATCTTTGACCCTGTTTTGGAATACAATTTCACTTCCCCATCCTTTATTTTTATAAAATGAATTGTTATATATGTAGATTCTCACTGCATCGCCACCTCCGCCTTCAGGGGCATCTTCAATATCTGAATATCCTCCTGCAATAACACCATTTTCTTTGTTATTATACACATAATTATTGATCATCAGGATGTCTGATGTTTCTCTAAAACGATTTTCGCTACCAAACTCAAAACCCAGGTCATTTTCTGAGGACAGATTACCTTCAAAAATAATATTACGTCCGCCATCCACATAAAAACCACCGGCATTGCCTTCATTTGCATTTATTTCTGATTGATACCATGGATTTTCAGGAATGCCTAATGAGGCGTTTCCGAAAATAGTATTTCTTACAGATCGGTTTTGACGAACAATACCATTTCTGGCTTGGTTATCATCACCACAAGCTGCACATACATCATTTTCAAAACCAATAAAATCAAACCCTATATTATTGTTATCATGTACGTAATTGTCTATTACTTTGAAACCATTAATATTTCCGTTTAATGTAAATGATTCACTTGATGAAGTAACACATTCATACACTTCATTTCCTATCAGCTCTATATTCTGTATTCCTGTTATGGTGTCTCCATATACTGCAATGCCGTTTGCGCCAGGACCACAATCACTATTTTGAGTGCAAGAAGAGAAGTTTTTAATGTCATGAATCCTATTATTACGGATAATCAAATTACTGCAACTACCTTCTACTAAGATCCCTACAGGGGTATTAGTATCATTATCAACAGGGTTTTGGGTTTGATAATTTTGTAATTCAAAACCATCTATAATAATATTACTTGCTCCAGAGATGGTAATGAGTCCTGTTCTACCATTGGGCACAATAGAACCTCCATCTATAATAACACTACCATTGGCTTGTAATGTAATGGGATTACCAGATGTTCCCGAATCCGGGTTCCCACTAAAAGTTACAATTTCCTGATATGTACCCGTCTCTATATTTAAGACATCTCCAGGATCTAACTGATCTACTCCAAATTGAATAGTTTTCCACGGTGATCCTTGGTTCCCATTATTAGAATTATTTCCATTTGTATCAGAAACATAATAAGTGTTTTGAGCAGTAGCTGCATAAAACATAAAAGAAAATAATAGAAAGAAGGTGTTTTTCATATTTGAAGATAGATGTAGATTAGTAGATTATCTTTATAACGAAAGAATTGTTAAAAAAAGTATTTTCATTTAATATAGTATCTATATTTTAACGAATAATGGTTGTTTTTGTTATTTTTTTAGTAGGAGTTCAATATGTAATTTGATAAAACTTCATATCTTTTGACTTTAAATACAATTTATGAAAAATACATTTTTGAATTTAATAAAATATTACCTACTTGTTTTATTAATAGGGCTTTCTGGTTGCGAAGAAAATAAAAAAGAATCAATTTCTGAAAAGCAGCAGCCAGATGCAAAATCAGATGAAATGATGCTATTTGATTTTGAAAATGCTGTTGATGAGTCCTCTATAGTTTCTGAGGATGCTACTTTTAAGGTATTAAAAAATGCAGCGGGTAGTAAGCTAGAAGTGGCTACAGATTTTAATCTATCAAAACCAGGTGTGATTTTGCATGAGCCAAAAGGAGCGTCTTGGGATTTAAGTGGTTATTATTCTGTTAAAGCTGATGTTACCAATGTTGGGGATAAAGAGATGCAGGTTGAATTTTATGTAGGGAATGATCCGGACGGATTGGTAAAATGGTTTTGTTCTGATTATGTAGATTTAAAACCAAATGAAAGTAAAACCATTACTGTTTATTTGGCCTGGAGTCCCTGGGCATTTGAGCCACAGATAGAGGTGGTAGGAATGCGCGGTGTCCCCGGTAAAATTAAAACAGATTTAAAAGCGATTAAGCAAGTATCGTTTAATACCAGATATGCGGTTTCTAAAAATAAATTTACGGTTGATAATGTCAGAGCTGTTGGTAAATTAGAAATGAAAGATACAACTGGATTCTTTCCTTTTGTAGACAAATATGGACAATATATACATAAAGATTGGAAAGGGAAAATACACTCTGATGAGGAGTTGAAGAAAATTACAGCAGAAGAATCAAAAAATATCGCTGCAAATCCCGGACCTAAAGATCGTAATAAGTTTGGAGGATGGACTGCGGGTCCACAGCTAAAAGCTACAGGCTTTTTTAGAACCGAAAAACACAATGGAAAATGGTGGATGGTAGATCCCGAAGGTCGATTGTTTTGGACAAATGGTGTAAATTGTGTTTCTTCTGATGCCCCAAATACTGGTGTGCAATATCGAGAGTCATATTTTGTTTCCCTTCCCGAAGAAGGATCACCGCTAACTCAATTTTACTCAGAAAGTAGCTGGGGAGATCACGGGTTCTATAAAGACCGAAAACCGTATAAAGCATATAATTTTTATAAGGCCAATCTTCATAGAAAATATGGAAAAAAATGGTTGAGTGAATTCCAGAGCTTGGCGCACGCACGATTAAAAAACTGGGGTTTGAATACTATTGGTTTTGTTTCTGACCTAGAAGCCATTGCACAACAAAAAACACCATATGTTGGCTCTGTTTGGATTACGAATACTCCTAAGATACAAGGATCAGAAGGGTATTGGGGTCCGTTTCACGATGTTTTTGATCCAAAATTCAGACAAATTGTAAACCAATCCATGCAAACTCAGAAGAATGGAGCTGGAGATCCGTGGTGTATTGGGTATTTTGTAGATAATGAATTATCCTGGGGTGATGTTGGTTCGCTGGCTATGGGAACCTTAAAAAGTCCAGCTTCACAACCTGCAAAGGTGGAGTTTGTTAAAGATTTAAAAGCAACCTATAAAGAGATAGGGAAATTAAATGAATCCTGGAAAACAAATTATGCATCCTGGGATGCTCTCTTAGAAAGTATAACTCCTCCAAAATTTGAGGATGCCAAAAAAGACTTAACTGATTTTTATGAAAAAATTGCACATACCTATTTCAAAATAATAAAAGAAGGTTTGAATACCATTGCTCCCAAACAAAATTACCTTGGATGTCGTTTTGCCTGGGCAAACAATGATGTGGTATTAACTGCAGCGAGTAAGTATATGGATATTATGAGTTTTAACAAATATGAATATAGTGTTGAAAATATAGGTTTACCCGAAGGAGTGGATGCTCCAATAATGATAGGAGAGTTTGATTTTGGCGCGTTGGATAGAGGACATTATCATTATGGTGTAAAATTAGCAAAAGATCAGGCGCATCGAGGGGCGTTGTATCAAAGTTATATAGAAGGGGCTTTACGTAATCCATTAATTGTAGGTGCACATTGGTTTCAGTACAATGACGAACCTTTTACTGCCAGAGGTGATGGAGAGAATTATAATGTGGGCTTCGTTGATATTTGTGATAATCCCTATACAGAGCTGATCGATAAAGTTAGAGAAACTGGCTATAAATTATATGAGTACAGAACGAATAATTAATTTGCTTATTCGCAAATTTGTGCACCAATTACCTTTTTACAGACAACAACAAATATTCAAGAGTCAACATCTTGATATTAGCAAAGGAAAACTTCATATGGGATATCATTGGGTACATCATGCACCTATAGAACGCTTAGTTTTATTTAAGTATGATCGGAGTCGATCAAGAAAAGTTCCAGAAGAAATCTTACAAGACTATAACGGAACTATTCAGACTGACGGGTATTCAGGATATCCAGATCTTAGCACTAAAGGAAGTATTACCTTATTGGCATGTATGGCACACCCAAGAAGGTATTTTGAAAAAGCATTGGATAATGATGCGTCCTGAGCCAGTTCTGTATTGGAACAAATCCAACGTTTATATGCTATGGAAAGAAAAGTTCGAAAATAGAAAGTACTTTTGAGCTAAAAAAGCGCTATCACAAGTTATATGCAATTTGGGATACGATTAAAGTGATCAAGAATCATTTGGATTATAAGCTTTACAAATGGGTGAAAAGAAAAGGAAGAAATGCGCATCGGGTGCTTCGCCAGCATCCCTATGAAACACTAGTAAAATGTTATAAATTATTGGATATAGAAAAGTATGCACGCTTAAAAACAATTTCCAAAGCGCAATGAAGAACGCTATCGGTAAACCGTATGAAGGAAAACTTTACGTAGGGTTTGATGAAGGGGGCACTGATACTTCTAAAATATTAATATCTTTAGCCAGATAATAATAGGTGAAGCTATCAGGCTCTACTCTACGCACCAATTACAAAAAAGAAAATAAAAAAGTTTTACAGAAAGCAAGGCGTAAACTCTATGGCTCAAAAACTTAATCAAATCACGTTGTATGATAAACCAATATTCTCTTGGTATGAATTATCTACGCCCATAGAGAAAGAATTAAGTTTACCTTCCGAATCTTGTTTTGCCTATATTCTTCAAGGTGATAATCAGGATGTAACAAAATTAGGATTATTAGCTAGAAAAGGAACAGTTATTCTTTCATTATGTGGCAAAACAGTTGAACATAGTTTTTCAAAAATTGAAGTTGGATATATAAGTACTATTGTTGTTCATTTCAATCAAAAAGTACTAGGAAAAGTTTTTGATGGCAAAAAGCCAAAGTTTTGGAAGGAATTGGATTACCCTTTAGCAAAAGACAGTTTTCAAGAAGACGCTTCGGCCTTAGTAAAAGCTTATTTTATGAGTGTTGCCAAGTTTTTTGAACACAAAACAGCACTAAGTGAGGAAATTTTGGAGGTCAAGTTAAAAGAAATTATTCTGCTCCTCCTGCAAACTGAAGAGTCTTCACACTTGAATTTAATTATGAGACGTCTATTTTCTGATAAAACTTTTTCATTTAGAAAAGTCATTGAGACTAATTTGTATGAACCATTGAATCTCCAACGTTTGGCAGCTATGACAAACAACAGTATGGCTTCTTTTAAAAGAAAATTCAACAAAATGTACGACAGCACACCAGCTAAATATATCACTCAAAAAAAATTGGAAAAGGCACGTAGTAATTTAGCTTTTTCTCAGAACTCTATAAAAGAGATTTGCTATGATTGTGGATTCATTAATCCATCCAGTTTTTCTCGAATGTTCAAAAATGAATATGGCTGTTCTCCTACAGAGTTCAGAAAGAACCTCAATGAATAATGATTGAACCCACTGGCAAAGACCGAATCACAATTCACTAATAAATTTGCATCAAAAAGAATATGAAACATTCAAAATTGATGCGTGCTATCATTTTTCGAGACTATGGCAACCCTGAGGAAGTAGTGAAACTTGTAAAAGATTGTAAAATCCCGATACCCAATAAAAATGAAGTTTTAGTGAAAGTTGAATGTGCCTCAGTTAATGCGGCTGATAGATATATTGTGCGAGCCAATTATTTTATTATTCGGTTGGTTTTTGGATTGTTCAGACCTTCCAAGAACAAGAGAATTTTAGGAATGGATATAGCGGGAACTATTCAAAGCGTTGGGCAAAATGTTAAGGGTTTTCAAGTAGGTGATGCGGTGGTAGCTGATATTCGAAAATCTTTTGGAGGAGGTTATGCAGAATATGCCACTGTAAATACAAAATACTTGGTAAAAAAACCAGAGGAAGCTTCTTTTGAACAAGCCTGTACAGTGCCTATATCTGGCCAAGCTGCAATGATGGGAATGATTCTTTGTTCAATCAATCCAGGTGATAAAGTTCTGGTCAACGGTGCTTCGGGTGGTGTGGGGTCTTTTGGCATTCAGATAGCAAAAGCTCAGGGTGCATATGTAGCAGCTATCTGTTCTACAAAAAAAAATGAGGCAGTAAAAAGTTGGGGAGCAGATGAGATTATTGACTATAAAAAAAAGGATTCAATCAAAGCCTTAATTGGAAAAGAGTTTGATGCGGTATTTGATACTGCATCTTTTGAATATCCAGGCCGATACAAACAGATTTTAAAGAAAGATGGTAAATATGTATTAGTCGGTGGTGATTTTTACAATATGCTTAAAGTAAAATTTCTTGGCCGATTTGGTCGTGGTAGTCAGAAATTTATGGCTTTAACTCAAAAGGTTGAGGTTACAACAAATATAAAAACAGTACTTGAAATGATTGCTGATAAAAAGATAAAGCCCTCTATACAAAAAGTTATTTCACTAAAAGACGTACCAGATGCTCTTCATAGTCTTGAGCAGCGTACCGTGGTTGGTAAAATAGTTGTAAATTTAAATAAGGAAGTCTAAATCTATCCATAAGAAAAAAATGGTACTGACACTGTATTCTATGAAATCAGAGCAAAGTTTAGTGCCAAGCGAAAGATCATTTCCTTTTTGCGGTGGTGCTAAATTTTTATAAATTGAATAAGAAATAAAAATGCGCAGATAAATCGATTGGTTCAGGTTTGCTTGCCTTGCTCCAATTCATATATTTGGCGTTAGTGTGCCATGAAGCTGTGGTAATCCAGTGGGTGGTAAATCCCACCAGAGTAATTGTCTGTTTGGGAATAGAATGGATTGTTTGGAAACTCAATCAGACCCTAATAGGATGGTTAAATTAGTTTTCAATACGTAAGACAACTCATATCTGGGATACCATTAAAGTGATCAAGAAGCATTTGGATTATAAGATTTACAAATGGATAAGGATTTGTATATTAAAAAATAAACTAATTTATGCTCTTACTAATAATTTAATAAAAACAAAATAAGATTAGTTAATTGATTCTATTTCTCTATTTTTGCAAATAGAGTTATTAAAATGATCTAAATGAAAAGCCTCCATTCTTTTTCTAAAGAACAATTCATAAGTAAAATAAAATTTGAAAATCCTTGGTGGGAAAAATTAGAAATTGATGATTATTATTCATCAATGAAGAAACGTTTATACTTTGATTTATTCTCTCCACTTGTATATGAAAAAAGTGTTAAAAGAGCTGTAGTCTTAATGGGACCCAGACGAGTAGGTAAAACGGTAATGCTTTTTCATTTAGTTCAGGATTTAATTAATAATAGAGTCCCTTCAAAAAGAATATGTTACCTTTCAATTGAAAACCCAATTTATAATGGTCTATCTTTAGAAGAATTGCTTCATCGTTTTTTAGAAGTAACTAACCAAAACCCTTCCGAAGAACATTATATAATATTTGATGAAATACAATATCTAAAAGATTGGGAAATTCATTTAAAAACTCTTGTTGACTCGTATCACAAAATTAAGTTTATTGTTTCTGGATCCGCTGCCGCTGCTTTAAAGCTAAAAAGTAATGAATCAGGCGCTGGTAGATTTACAGATTTTATGCTTCCTCCTCTTACATTCCATGAATATATTGACTTAAAAGGTTTGTCTCACTTAGTCTCATTAAAAGAAAAAGAATGGAAAGGACTAATAGGAAATTATTTCCATACAGATAATATTGAAGAGTTCAATAGTCATTTTATTGATTATATTAACTATGGAGGTTATCCAGAGGTTTCACTTTCAAAAGAAATTCAATCCAATCCAGGAAGATATATTAGAAATGATATTGTCGATAAAGTTTTATTGAGAGATTTACCTAGTTTATATGGTATAAAAGATGTTCAAGAATTAAATTCATTATTTACGACAATTGCATACAATTCTGGTAATGAATTTACATATGAGCAATTATCAATCAGTTCTGGAGTAGCTAAAAATACTATTAAAAGATATATTGAATATTTGGAAGCTGCTTTTTTAATACGTGTTATAAATAAAATTGACCAAAACTCTAAAAAATTTAAAAGGGCTACATCCTTTAAAATATATCTTACAAATCCATCATTAAGGAGTGCTTTGTTTGCTCCAATAGAAAAGACAGATGATTTCATAGGGAATATGGTAGAAACGGCTATTTTTTCTCAGTGGGGTCATAATACAGGGTTTACACCATATTATGCTCGTTGGAAAAACGGAGAAGTTGATATCGTAAGTTTATCAGCTGAAAAACAAAAACCTTTATGGGTTGTTGAAATAAAATGGAGTAATAGGTATGTAAAGAGTCTTAGTAAATTATCAAATTTGAAATCATTTTGTCAAAAAAATAAGCTTGATAGAACATTAGTTACTACATTAGACATTGAAGAAATAAAAGACGACGATGGTTTAACTTATGATTTTACTCCTTCTAGTCTTTATTGCTATACTGTTGGAAGAAATGCAATTGAAAAAAAACTAAACATAACAACAATGGCTATAACGCATTAAAACACGTCATAGCCGGAACGGTGGTGTGCCACGAAACTGTGGGGTAATCCAGTGGGTGATAAATCCCACCAGAGCAATTGTCTGTTCACTCTGAAGAAATGTAGACAGTTGTACTTGTGAAGGTGTTTTTGAAGCTGTACAGGACAAATAATCAAGCCGTAATGCGCAAGCGTGAACTCTTAGTAGCTTCGATAAGTGTATCTGCAATTTGGGGAGAGTTTTGACGGTCATCGAACCCTGTCACTTCAATAGGATTAACAGTCACTTGAGTATTGAAGAGTTGGCGGAGTCATAGGGATGGCGTGATTATAGATGGATTATTACAGAACGTGGGAGATCTTTTATAATAAGGATTGGTAATGCTAAACACACTGATATAAGTATTACGAAGTTCAGAAGTGGTTATAAAAGAAGTCGGAGGAGCACATAGTACCAATAATAACAGAGACAACAAAACTCTGTTTAGGGAAGAAGCTCTACTTTAGAGAAGTTTATATGAAAGACAGAAGGCCTATATTGATGCAAATCTATTAGTAAGTCCATCCATAAGTGATGAGCGTGTTCATGTATTTCAAAGGAAACTATACATTGCAGCCAAGAAAGAAAAGGGATTTTTAGCTCATAGTCTATATGATAAAATATGTCTGGACTATGTGTTGATTACCTCCTTTTATGGTGTAAAGCAGAACTATTCCAAAGGCGTTGGAGTAGATGGGGAGAGTATTACTAACTCACCTTACGCAAAATTGGGATGATATTTTTTAATTTTAACATTTGAATTGTTGATTATTATATTTGTATTTCTATGGAGAATTTTGTTGACCTCTACACTGATTATTTACTCACATCAAGTTCATACGTTACGGCAACAGGCATGGCTTCTTTGCTGTCGATTAGCCATGATAAGATTACACGAGAGTTGTCAAAAGGGGATTATGACAGCAAATTTTTATGGAAAAAAGCAAAACCTTACATTGAAGAATTAACCCGTTCTAAAGAGTTAGCAGTTTTAAGTTTTGATGATTCGATTCAAGAAAAACAATATACTGATGAGAGTGCATTGAATTGTTGGCATTATGATCATGTATTTGGAAGATCTGTAAAAGGGGTGAATTTTTTGACAGCATTACTAGAAGTTGGTGGGATACGCATTCCTTGTGGTGTTGAATTTATCAAGAAAGATCTTTGGGTTACAGATCAAAAAACAGGTAAACAAAGGCGCAAAAGTAGTATCACTAAGAATGAACTATTTAGGAGAATGCTTCGCGAGTGCCATAAGAAAATTTTGTTTGATTATGTTTTATCCGATAGTTGGTTTAGTTCTATAGAAAATATGATTTGCTGCAAAGAAGAACTAAAACAAGATTTCATCATGGTTTTAAAAAGCAATCGTAAAGTAGCTTTATCCCAACAAGATAAAGCTGATAAAAAATATATAAGTATTGAAACACTACAGCCAGGACAGCAGACCGCGGAGGTTTGGTTCGAAGAATTAGATTTTCCGCTGTTGCTTACCAAGCAAGTTTTCAAAAACGAGAATGATACAGTCGGCGAGTTGTACTTGGCTTGTAGTGGTTTAAACTTATCATATGACCAGATCACTACAATCTACAAAAAACGGTGGGGAGTAGAGGAATTCCATAAATCCATAAAATGTAATACTGGATTTACCAAAAGTCCAACAAAAAAAATGAAAACCCAAATGAACCATTATATGTTATCCATCATAGCATACATAAAACTAGAATGGCTCAAGGAAAGAACAGGAAAGAACCATTTTGCTATGAAGACTCAAATATATTTAGCTGCACAGCAAGCAGCTTATAACGAATTACAAAAGTTATCAACATTTAGAGCTGCATAAATAACATTTTAACATATTCTTATGCGTAAGGTGAGTTACTAAGATAGAACACTCAGGATTACACAAGTATTTAACTAACCTACAAGAAGAATTACAAGGTAAAGCGTACCGCAGCAATGCAGTAAAAGCTACTAATTCCAAAACTATTACTCGCGAAAATTTAGTACGAAACAAAATAAAAGAAATAGTAAAAACAGAATATAAGGCAAGTCAAACCATTATATTGAAGTGAGAAAAAGAGAACTTCAATGACTTAATTGAATTTTGGCTAATTTGCCAAGCTTAGTATTCAAATGCATATGATAGCTTTTTTACTAATTTGGTATTTGATAATTTGACTCAATATGATGGTTGGAAGACGGACACCGATAGAGTAGGACATTCCAAGAAGCTAAAAATAAATGAACGTCAAATATTATTGAATAAGATTAACTACTTTGATAGTTCTATAGATGTTATACGATTTACGGGTGAGAATTTCGTAAAAATAATGGCAAGGATTTTTCGCTAGATTGATGAATCAAATTAAAGAATAGCCATAGCTATTGTTTCATTTTATGAAGAAAATATAGTAGAAAAA
>NZ_VTZU01000099.1 GCF_008370685.1 Aquimarina sp. RZ0 | reverse complement strand
CGCAATCAAATTATATAACAATAAAAGATTACATTTATCTTTAGACTATAAAACACCTAATTACGTGCACCAAAGTGCCGCTTAAATTTTAATATTAATCTGTAGCCGTATTTTAGGACGTGACAAATCAATAAATAATTATTAAATTTTAACGTTCAACTTATTAAATGCGTTATTATTTAATTGATACGCGCTAACTTAGCACCTGATTTTTTATTTACTTGCACAAGTAATTAATAATAATGTATAAAAAGATTTCAAATATTGCGGAGAGAGAATTCATCGAAAATGAATTAGGTATTAAGTATAAGTTTCCGAGGTTATACACCCCAAGTTCAGTAATCGATGGTACTCAAGAGGCTACATTATCTATTATTACGATGGATAACCCAGATCATATATTATATGCTATTTGGGGACTACTGCCGGACAACTATGAAGGTGAATGGTCTGATTTCCAAAAAGCTTTGGACACTTTAAATGTCCCTAAAGAAAACTTACATTCCAGAGGGATATTTAAAGAACCTTACTATAAAAGGCGTTGTCTCATTATTGTAACTGGTTTTTTTATATATCATTTGTACAATGGGACTCTATATCCTTATTATGTTTATCTGGATGATAAAAAACCTTTTTATATCGCGGGAATTTATAATATACTAGATGATGGGTTCATTACTTGTTCAATGCTAATGACAAAAACGACAGGTATTGTAAACAAGATACAAAATCTAAATACTACGATGCCTATATTTGTCCCTAATAATCTAAGTGATATTTGGTTAAATTCTAAAACCGATATGGATGAAATCGATTATATCCTAAATCTTCCTAATGCGCTGAAATTGAAAGCACATCCAATCGCTAAAGAATTTTTTAAGAATGATATCTCTTATGAGTCCATGCTTAAACCGGTATATTATGAAGGTATTCCTTTAGTATACTAACAGGATTTTCTATTCTATTTTATCTCCTTGTATTTCATCTTTTAGGCAACCGATATCTATTTTTAGTGTGACTGGAATTATTCCATATTTCGGACCAATACCTTGAGTTAAAAACTGCCCTAAATATTGATGTGCCAGTTGGATGTTTTCAAAAATGTAAGTACCTCCAATAATGTTAGTCTCTTCATTTGTATAACAAAATAATGAAATTAGTCCTTCGGTATTTTTTAGTATCTGTTTTCGGTTTGTTGATATTTCACAAACTTCATCAGCAGGTAAATTTGATTTAAATCTGAGGTTTACTATTGTTTTTTTATTCTCCATTTCAATGATTTCGATTTAGGTTATGAATTAATCAATCAAAAACCTAATGCATTATTAAGTGACATCAGGTTTAAATTCTGAGGTAAATTTAAAGTAGAAAGCAGTATTGTTTTTAATCCAAAAAAGTAAATTATTAATCCTAATCCTTTGCTTTGATTTTTTTTCTGTATTCCGTCGGTAAAATTCCATAACGTTCAGAAAAGATTTTCGAGAAGTAGCTTCGACTTTTAAAACCAATATTATACACTATCTCAGAAATAGAATCATCTGTGTTTTTTATGAAGTCCCTGGAGATTTCTAGTTTTAACTGTCTTATATATTCGTTTACAGATTTAGAATATAAAACCCTGAATCCAAGTTGTAATTTTTTAGGACTCATACCGGCCTTAGTTGCCAAAGATTGTACTGACAATGGTTCTGAAATATTATCAATAATAAAAACAGATAAGTTATGAATCTTTTTGATATCCTCTTTAGAAAGTGATTCTGGCAACGCTAAACCGTTTTCGTAATTGTTATGCTCCAACATCTGCATTGCCAGAATCAAATTGAGTTGCCCCTCAATAGAAAGCGTGCGTATGATACCACTTTCATAACTTTCCTGTAGCTGCTTGATCTGATCTGCTATCTTCAGGTTATAATTACCATAATGTTTATATGGAGATTTTTCATTTTCTTCAGTAAATGCGGAGAATAAACTTTTACTTAAATAAGATAAGTTGTTATTCTTTTTTTTAGCATATTCGCCTGGTAATACATAAATATAATTGACTTTAACAGCTGCAGTTTTAGGAAAAACATACGTTTCTTTAGAAAACTTTTGGGTAGATATAATTATGTTTTGATATCGTTCAAAAGTATATGGCCTTTGTTCCGTATTATTAGTATAATTGAGTTTACCTTCAGATATAAAAATAAATTCTATAGGATTGGCTTTTTCAATACTGAATACAATTTTAGTGTCTTGAACAAAACTAACATCATAATCTACTAAAGAAACTCCCCAATCAAATGCAATACTTCGCACAACTCCTTGTCCGAATTCATTATTGAATTCTAGAACTTTTTCTCCCCATTGATCGGTTAATTTTCCTTTCAAATGGGCATTAAGTTGTTCTAAAATTTCTACACCATCTATGCTATGTATCTCAATTTTTTGCATTCTATTTCTAAATTCTATGCTATATTTTATGCTTTGTGCAAAGAAATTAGATTTAGAGTAAACAGATTAACAATTTTGAAACATATACTAACACTATTGATCAGTTTAAGACTAATACGATAATGAATTTTCGCAGTTAAAAAGAGTTTTATTGAGTATTTTATTAACGTTAAACGTTTTATGCGGATTTGGAATCATCTTTTTTATTCCGCACCTGATTTAAGTATTGTTTTGGATTTATACCAAAACGTTTTTTAAATAATTTAGCAAAGTAACTTCTAGAGTTGATACCTACTTTATACGTAATCTCAGTAATATTAAGGTCAGAAGATTCTAGTAATTCCTTAGCTGTATCTATTCTGTAGTTTTTGATATACTCGTTTACTGAGGTTTTATATAGTTGCTTAAAACCATTTTGCAATGTATTTTGATTGAGTCCCACACGCTTTGCTATATCTACGATATTGCCGATGCTATCGATTTCCTCCTTAATTATAGATACGGCATCTTCTATACTCTCTATAGTAGCTTGCCGTAAAATTAATCTTTTATCTGGTTCATTAAGGTCATCAAGATATTGTTGTAATTGATGTGTTAATATTTCGTACGCCTTTCCTTCTAGATAAACTTGGCGCATAAAGCCGGTAAGCTCACACTCTGTGAATTCTGAAATAAACTTAGAAATCTCAAGACTATAATAATTCTTATAATAAAATTGATTGATCCCATTTACATCTCTAAACAACTCTATAAGGTCTTCGTTCATATTCGGTAGAAAAGATTCTATTTTTTCCTCAAATAATTTTCTATTGATCTCGATACTAAAAATACAAATAGGCGTATTCGCTGGAGTTTTAAAAATATGATTGTTTTTGGAAGTACTAGAAATCATTGCATTTTCTAATCTACGTATTTCATGAAACCCTTCACTATTTTCAAACTTGTGATAAAAACCAGATTCCCTGTTAAACATAATTTTTAAAGGATGAACAATTCCTTTCGCTAATTCATAGTTAAACTCCTTTTTCAATAAATAATCAGTTTCAACAACTCCAATTCCAAAATCAAACTGATAAGATTTCATATATCCAGAACCAAATTCCTCGGGTAATCGCACACAATATTCTTGATGAGAATTTTCATAATCTATCCCAAGACTATTAGCTAAATCAATCACTAAATTTTTGACATTCTGGTCTTGCACTTCTATTTTTTTCTTCATCTATCTTGATTATTGAAAGCTATGCGTATAAAGATACTTCTAATTTAACCATTTCGAGTGAGAAATAGGTCTCACACTGTAATGGAGTTAACAATCTTAGTGATACAGTTAATGAAGAACCTAATAATTTAAGAAATTTACATTGTAAAAATTTGAGAATCGAATTGCTCTAAAGTAAAGAGCTATTACTAATTAAAACTATCACTATGTTACGTTACACTATTATCTTTGTTATTCTTGCAATTGTTGCCGGTATATTCGGTTTTGGAGGTATTGCCGCAGGAGCTGCCAGTATTGCTAAAATCTTATTCTTCATATTTATAGTGCTCTTTATTTTATCTCTAATATTTGGTAAAAGATTCAAAGCATAACTAACCTTAAATTTAATTATCATGAAAAAAATAATAATATCATTTGCAGCACTTTGTTTAATTGTTGCAAGTACAAGTTGTAGAGAAAAGAAAAGTACAGGAGAAAAAATAGAAGATGCAGTAGAAGAAGTAGGTGATGCAGTAGAAGATGGTGCAGAAGAGGTTAAAGATGCTGTTGAAGATGTGACTGATGACAATTAACCATAATGAAGCAAAACAATTAGTACAAACAGGCAATTCCAAATAATTACTTGTTTGTACTAATTGTTTTATGAATTAATAATTATGTTAAGACTAAAAAGGATACCTCTTTTTAAATTAGGATATAAAAAAATAGCAACCTATGCTATCCTTTTCTTTTTTCTACTATTTTTCTTAATGTGCTTCTACTTTCTTATCATTTTTAACATCATAGGATAATAAAAAACAAATTAATGGAATCAAATTTTGATGTCAACGAAAATAAATACAAAGAGATTTATAAAAAAAAAGGATATACGTCAGATTATATTTTACATCAGAATAAACTTATCGATGTTTCTAATTCCAAAGAATTTAAACCTAACGAAGTATATGTAGTCGCAAGATACCTGTTCGAAGGAATTAAAAATCCTGGAGACACTTCTGTTCTATATATACTCAAAACCATCAACGGATCAAAAGGAACTTTTATTCAAAGAAATAACCTCAAAGAAGATCGAGATTTAGTAGCGAACTTCTTTGATAATATACCAGAGGAAAACATTTCAAAAAAAGATAATTTACTTTAATTCCGAAGAAAATTATCTTTTTTTTTAAGATAATTTTCTTGAGAAATCAGCGCTATCCGCATCGGTTAAATTAATAAAATCAGAAGGAGCTTTAATTAGATAGAAACTATTTCCCATAATTAAAATAGGGAACCAAACCACCTCTGGATGATTTTGAATGATCTTTATCCAATCTTCTGGCTTAAGTTTAACTTTTGGATCGTACAACTTTCTATAGTTAGGAAATTCTTTCTGGATCAAATCCGAAATATCCAAATTAAGACCATCTGCAATTTCCAACCATTGTGTTCCGGTAATATTGGTTTTTGAAGTATCAATGGCTAAGATATCTTTATCAGACGATTTTACGTAACTGTAAGTTTGCTTACCTAATGAAATATCTGAATTATAAATTAGTGTAATTTTATTTTTATCGGTAGAAATGACCCCCATACTATTTAAATTTTTACTTTTAATAAAAATAAAAACCACTACGAAACTTTAGTAGTCCAATAGCTATAAATAGTAACCCATTTAAAAATCATAGCAATTGTTATACTCATTTAAAATATTATTAATATGATCCTCACAATTGGCTTATATGGCACTATCACTCTTTTAGCTATTCTACATATTATTCTTTATGGCTCCAGGCCTACAAAATCCCTAAGTTGGCTTCTTATTGTCTTAATTTTTCCATTTTTAGGAATCATATTATATATTGTTTTTGGTATAAATCGAAGAAGATTTAAGTTTTTTAAACTTAAACAGACCGTTAGAAGGCGTTTATATGATGAAAATTTTCGAAATCGATTGGTCAAAGAACAAAAAATAGAATTTGAAAACAAGAAGAGCTCGAAGTTATCTAAATTATTACGAAATAGTTCAAATTTTGCTACCCAACCCGCAAATCAAGTGAAAGTACTTCAAAATGGGAAAGAGACTTTTGATTCTATTTTTAAAGAAATTCAAAAAGCTGAAAAATTCATACACCTCCAATACTACATTTTTGAAGAAGGAGAATTATTTGACAAACTTTATTCTTTATTAAAAGAAAAACTGGAAAACAATGTCGAAGTACGAATTTTATATGATGCTATAGGCAGTTATTCATTACGCAAAAAAGCGATTAAAAAATTTAAGGATATAGGAGCGAGCGTATATCCAATAATGCCCCTGCATTTTGGGAGTATTTTGTTTACTTTAAATTATCGAAATCACCGTAAAATTATAATTATTGATGGTGAAGTTGGTTTTACAGGAGGTGTTAATATTTCTGACAAATATATTAATCCCAAATCAGAACTGGGAATTTGGGATGACACACACTTATATCTGAATGGTCCAGCAGTGGATAGCCTACATCGAGTGTTTATCAAAGATTATTATTTTGCAAGTAATGAAGAGTTATTATTAACCAATAAATACCTCCCAGAAACTAAGAAACAGGGAGATGTAGCGGTCCAGATTGTAGCAGGTGGGCCTGATGCAGATCATCCTTCGATTATGCAGCAATATATTACCATGATTAATCTCGCTGAAGAATATATTTATATTTCTAACCCATATTTCATTCCAAACAATGCGATGCTTGAAGCTCTTAGAATAGCTGCGTTAAGTGGAGTAACCATTAAATTATTAGTGCCAAAAAAATCAGATTCCTGGTTAGCTAAATATAGTATGCTATCTTTTTTTGAAGAATTATTGTTTCTAGGAATTGAGATCTACCAACAAAAAGATGATTTCTTACATAGCAAAGTTATTATCATGGATGGTGAAATTGCTTCTGTAGGTTCAGGTAATTTTGATCACCGAAGTTTTGAACATAATTTTGAAACTAATGCCTTGATCTATGACACACCTATCGCAGAAAGCATTTGTCAAGATTTTATCGCAGATTGCCGAGAGAGTGTATTATTGAAGTATGATACTTATAAAAAACGAGGGATAAAACGAAAATTATCTGAAGGTATTGCACGATTCTTTAGTCCTTTATTATAGATGGGTTACTAGTTACATAACACAATTCAAATATTAATTTTCAAGATGAAGTTCTAGTAATACATTATTATGAATTCTTAGAAATCGTTGGAGTTCCAAAAATTATGAATTCTGTTATATAGACAAGAATATAATTTTTGTTTTATCGATATTATTTTACAGGATAAAATACATAAATTACTCTATGAAAATTTAAATCATGATAGTCAAAAAGTAATTGCAGTAGATTTATACTCATAATGATCGTTTCCTTTATTTCAATATATGACATCTATTTTTAATTCCTATCCTTTTGATATTAAATAGAACCAGAACTGGTTAACTCTTTTACTTATAATAATAAAAAACACGTGGTGATATTATCTTAATAATACTTACAGACATTTCTGTTCACGTAATTGTTTAACAATAATCCCTGTAATTTAGAACTATTGCTATGATCTTTATCATCGTAAAGGTTGGGATAAAGATTTATGTAATAAATTAGTGTATTATATTTCCAATCGTGTTCTAAAAGTTACTTGTTCTGGTTCTTCCGTATTATTTCTTATTTCTCATCAAGAAACGCAATCTTATAATCACGTATATCCAAAGAAATTAATCTCTCAGGATAACAGATTTAACATTTACGAACTCTTTTACTCCAAAACCTCCATGTTCTCTTCCAAAACCAGAGTTTTTAATACCACCAAATGGCATGGTTGGCTCGGCTAATCCAAAAGAGTTTATAAATACCATTCCTGTTTCAAAATGGTCTTCTGCTAATTTTATAGCCTTATCTATATCTTTAGAAAATATTCCACCGCCCAATCCGAACCTACTATCGTTTGCTATGCGAAAAGCATCCTCTGTATCTTTGGCTTTTATTAATGATGCTACAGGTCCAAATAACTCATCTTCATAAGCAGGTTGGCCTGGTTGTACTGACCCTAAAATAGTTGCCGGATAATAAAACCCTTTTCCTTCAGGAATCTCTCCTCCACATAATACTTCTGCTCCATTCGCTACACTTTGCCTTACCTGATCATGCAACTCATCTCGTAAATCCTCTCTTGCTATGGGGCCCATATCATTTTCATTAGAAAAAGGATCCCCTATTTTTATAGCTTCCATAGCTGCTACAAAACCTTTTTTAAAAGATTCATAAACAGATTCAACAACTATAAAGCGTTTTGCGGCAATACAGGTTTCTCCATTATTGTAAATACGACCTTTAACACACATTTTAACAGCCACATCGATATCAGCATCATCCAGTACAATATAAGCATCATTACTTCCTAATTCCAATACCGTTTTTTTCAATTGCGCACCTGCCTTTTCGCCTATATCCTTACCAGCATTAGGACTTCCGGTTAATGTGACACCTCTCACTAAATCATTTTTTATAACACTATCAGATTGTTCATGATTTATGATCAAAACTGTGAAAAGATCTTTTGGCAAGCCTGAATCCTGAAATACTTTCTCTAATATTTTAGCAGAACCTGTTACATTTGAAGCATGTTTTAACAGCACACCATTACCGGCCATTATACTTGCAACAGCGTATCTAACCACTTGATAAGAGGGATAATTCCAAGGTTGGATACCATAAATAACACCTAATGGTCTATATGCAACAATACCTTTGCCACCATTCGAAAGCTCGCGCTCATCATCTTGGAGTTCCTTAGGTCCATTTTCTGCTGTATATTCGCAAATAGCGACGCACAAGTCTACCTCATGTTCACTTTGTGATAACAGTTTGCCCATTTCCTTGGTCATGGTTTCAGCAATTTCAGTCTTATATTTTTTTAAGCTTTTCCCTAAGTTCCGTATAGCCTCAGCTCTTTCTTCTAAGGATACATGTCTCCAGTTTAAAAAAGCATTATGACAATTTTCAATTTTAGTAGTGAGTACCTCATCTGTTATATATTCATAGTGTTGTATCTCTTCACCAGTTGCTGGATTAATAGTTGTAATTGTATTTTCCTTTGTTATAGTTTTCATAGTAATTTTTGTGTTAATAGTTTCGTCTTAAAAAAAAAAGAGACTCTTACTTATTGTTGTTCGCTAGGCATAATATATACGTCGTTAATATTTACACGTTTTGGCTGTGAAATAGCATAATAAATCGCTTCTGCAATATCTTCTGCCTCTAGAGTAGTCATCTTTTGCATGTCTGATAATTTTTCCAAAATTTCCTCATCTGTAATAGTTTCCATAAGTTCTGTGGAAACTGCTCCTGGTTCAATTGACGTTACATTAATACCATATTTAGGAGATAACTCTTGTCGGAGTCCTTCTGAGAACATTTTAACTGCCGCTTTCGTTGCACAATAAACTGCTCCACCTGGAAAATATTTATAAGCTGCTGTTGAAGATATGTTTATGATATGTCCTCCTTTATTTTCTATTAGCGTTGGGATTACAGCAGCAACTCCGTTAAGCACCCCTTTAATGTTAACGTCTACCATTTTCTCCCATTCTTCGATTTTCAAATTCTTAACATAGGATAGTGGCATGAGACCTGCATTATTAATAATTCCATTAATGGTACCATATTCATTTAAGGTTTCAGATACAACGTTATCAAAATCTTCTTTTTTCGTAACATCGCCTGTGACTGCAAGTGCATTACCGCCGCTTTTCTCAATCTTATATTTTAGTTCTTTTAGCTTGTCTTCTCTTCTTGCCGTCAATACAACTTGTACACCTTTTTCTGCAAGTTTCAGAGCTGTTGCTTCACCGATACCACTTGAAGCACCAGTAATAATAAAAACACTTTTATCTAACTTCATGATTATTTTTTTTGTTAATAATTCTCTCTATACAAAGATCCAATTACCTTAAGACAGTTGTTATCATAATCCCTAAAATTGTTGACTCATATCAACAACAAGTTATTCTATATGAGCTAAATATTATATGATTTGGATTAAGCAATACGACAGAATAAGGGGAGCTTTGTAACTAAATAAATGTTTTATGGAAAATATATTAATAGCAGGTGCTAATGGCGCTGTGGGACAAAAAATAGTTAATCTTTTAGAAGCATCGCAATACTTTAACCCTGTAGCGATGATTAGAAAAGAAGAGCAAAAAAAGCAATTTGAAAGTAGAAATATTGATACAGTGGTTAGGGACCTGGAAGAAGATATTTCTGGTGTGACTGAAGGGATAGATAAGGTGATTTTTGCAGCCGGCTCTGGAGGAAAAAAAGTTGTAGAAGTGGATCAAGAAGGAGCAAAAAAACTAATAGATTTATCAAATAAAACTAAAATTAAAAAATTTGTTATGCTTAGTTCGATGGGAGCAGATTCTCCCGAGGATGCAGATGAATTAAAAGAATATTTAAGAGCTAAACACAATGCTGATGAATACTTAAAGAGTAGTGATTTAAATTTTGCCATAGTAAGACCGGGAAGTCTAACAGATGAACCAGGTACAGGTAAAATAATTTTAGATTCAAAATTAAAAAGTTCTGGAGAGATTAGTAGAGATGATGTAGCGCAGACGTTAGTAAGATCATTGCATAATGATAGTGCGAACTATTCTGTTTTCGAAATTTTAAAAGGTGATAATTTGATTGCAACAGCAATGAACAAAGTATCTGCAACTTAAGACACTAGTATTTTGAAATTCTCCAAATTCGAAAAGCCTTCTATAACGTTTTATTTCAATAAGTCTGGCTTAAAAAATTGAAACCCCTCAACAAGCGTTGCGGGGTTTACTTAAAAAAAGTTTACTTTTGATACAGACACACAAGCATCTGCCCTACCATAAGATATTCAAAATTATATTTTAAACTTTAACCCACCTCGAATATAGAAACTATTTTGATCATTAATTGTGAGTACATTTTCCTGATCATCATTACGTAAACGTATATCATTTACAACCGTAAAACCAGCATAAGAATATAAAACCAAGTGATCCGAGAGATATCTTTCATATCCTAGTCCAGCAAGTACAATTGTCATTGAAATATTGTTCGCTACTTTCTCTTCTGAAGTTATGATATCAGTAAAATTTCGATTGTTTTGAATATTAGCAAAGAAACCATCTAATGTAACGAAGCTTTGCAATGCATTTTTCTTTTTAAAACGATATTTGATATTAGATTTGGGGACTCCTAAAACAAACGACCAATTAGGACGAAACTCCCGATAATAATTTATAAAGGGTAATGGAAAAGGTCTTCCAGCGGTTGTAGAATATCGCATCCCCAAAATAAGGCGCCAAGGTTTTGAGACAGCCTCTTTTGTTTTATCCTTTACGAAAAAAATCGAACCTGTAAACAAAATATCTTCCGCACCTACCCCTTCTCCCTCAAAATTAGAAGCTACTATAGCTCCCGTCTGTGCTGCAAAGCGCCTGTTGTTTTTTAACAAAAAAGTGTATGTCAGACTACCCTCAAACGAACTGAACCGTTCTAATTCATTAGTATCAAAATCAGTTTCATCTCTATAAATAAAATTCACGTTTCTATATTCGATACCAGGTACCAGATAGCTTCCTTTACTATTCAATTTTATTGGATACTTAGCAAATACTCTGAGTCTCCTAAAAGAGTTGTCGCTATCCTTTTGCGGAAAAAAAGTATATTCTACTCGTGCAAGATCAGAAACCTGAGATTTAACAGATACTGTAATAACCAATAATATAAGAAGTAGTATATGCTTAATCATAAAATGTTTTAAAATTTAAAAGCAAAAGAAAATGAAAATCTGGCTCCGTCTTCTCCAGTAAATAGATTAAAAGTTCCACTCATGGCATTCGCACTATTTATCCAAAAACCACCTCCATAATCACTATGCCATTTATCAGAAGTATCATTATCAGCAATCCACACTCGACCTGTATCACCTCCAACAAATATTCCAATTTGTAATGGTAGAATTCGAGTTTTAAATTGATTAAAACTATATCGAATATCTGCACTACCAGCTAGTGAAGATTGTCCTGTAAAACGCTCCGTTCGATAACCTCTTAACAAGTTCTCATCCCCCAATTGTGCCGCTTGATAAAATTCATAATTTTCTCCGATATTAAATTGTCCTTGAGCAGCAGTTTTGAGAACCAACTTACGATTACGGGTTAGTGCGTTATAAAACCCAAGGTATGGTTTGATATACCCAAAAGTTCGATCAGTATCTTCCACATTCATTCTTCCTCCGACGTTAACTTCAAATTTCATTCCCCTGGTAGGATTGACAACCACATCATAACTTTCATATCTATAGGTTCCATCCAATCCAGCAAACCATTTGCGATCAAAAGCGTCTGGATTTTGTAAACCTGCTTCCTGAGTGATAAAACGATCTGGAGTATCATCCACCTTTATACCTTCTATAGAACCTTTATATTCAAAGTAACTACCTAAACGTCCATTTTTAACTGCTCCTAGAGAAACTCCATAAGTGCTTAATCTCACTCGATTATAATCAAAATCTAATTCATCTTGATTATTTTCTGTCTCATTTCCAAAGCCAAAGAAATTTATTGCAAAACTAGGACTAGTGTATTTAAGACCAATCAACATATTATAATCTCCTAATATCCCTGCAAATTCACCACGATATCCAAGGTCAAAACCTTGTGTCGCAAAATAATATCCACCAGAAAAACTATGACTACTGGAAAAAGGATTTCTATGGAATCCATTAATCGTATACACTGCCATCGGACCTATACGCACGCCGTCATCTGGATTAAAACCAATGACTGGTAATACAGAAGAAGTAGTTAACACACCTTCATTCTTATCAAAATTATTAATTTGATAATTATCTGTAAATCTAATTCTTGCTCCACCTTTTTTCTCAATGGTATTAGGCTTACTCTTGTGATCATACACAGCAATTTTACGACCTTTTTTAAATCGATAAATGTCGTTATTCTGCCCTCCAATAATATTGATTTTTATTGGATTATCTGCTTTTCCACTTGACTCAAAAACATCATCATCATCTAGCCCATAAATCCAAATTTCTTTGGTTTCTTTCTTATCAAATATTTTATCACTTACAATTTTCCCTTTTAGACCATCCTTAATTCTGGAAACTGTTACTCTAGTTTTACCTTTCTTCATCCGATAAATCTCTATAAGATCATCTTTATCCGTACCCATTACAATAGCTAGACTAGTAAGATAATCATAGTATCGATCTGCGATATCAACTATATTTTGTCTTCTTCCTTTTAGGTTCTTCTTAATATTATCTAAGTCCTCTCCTTTTGCTTCAGTAGGAATATTCAGAAAAGCACTTTCTATAGCTGTATCTGTAAGATTTTGTTGTATGTATTTTGCTTGCTTTAGCCACTCATCTCTTCCACTATTTCTAATCAAGGTACGATCTAATCTAGTAGCAGAAGAATTAATCCACTTTACATCTTTTAATTCCTCATCATAAACCTGAAATTGATTTGCAAATCCCATTAATCCTCTCAGAGTTCCTAAAAACCCTCCATCAAAATTAGAAAAGGCCTGATCTCTATCCCTCGGTATAGGTTTAAAAATATGATCTCCATTTTCCTGTTCATATTCTGCCCATCTCCATTGATCTTGATGCCGATCCCAATCTCCAATTAACATATCAAAAATTCTGGCTCTTATATACGATGATTCATCTATTTTATATTTTTCGTCTCTTCTCAATCTTTCATATACATCCGAAGTACTTTCTATGTCATCAGGTTTTCCAAAGGAGGCTAAATCTTTATGATTCTCTTCAGGTCGTTCCTCAATCATATACAATTCGTCTCCATAATCAACGTTGTATTTTCCTAAAGCATTTTGTTTTGGAACATAATACAGCTTAGGATTCGTATGAAAAATTCCAACAGCATCTGATAATTCGGGAATTACTGTAAAAATATATGGATGTCCTGCTGTATAAAAATCTAACAGAATATCTTCTGAAATAGTGTTTTCTAAAGATTCTTCTACATAGTTATTCTGAAAAACAGTAGATTGTAAAAACTTTATACCACTCTTTTTTAGAGCTCGCATATTGTACTCTTTACCATCTTTTCTTTTTAACCGTAATGATCTAGTTTGATGTCCTCCTCCTTTACGCACGGCTTCTAACCCTCCATATAATGTATCCAAAATAGCAACTTTAGTTTGGATTTTTGTACCATATAAATCTCTATAATGATCCCCCCAAATGCTTTCATAAAAATCAGTTCGATCAGTACCTTCTTTTTCATAAATCGAAGCAGCAATAGTTGGTTGGGTTATTTCAGAAATAGAAGTAAGATCATATGTTGGAGTTTTTTCATAAATTTCTTTCTTGAAAAGCAATTCTGGCTTATTATTTTTACTGCCAAAAAACGAAGCCCATACAGCTCCATCTTTATAAACATCTAACTTTACAAAACCTTGTCCTCCATAAGCAAAAAGTCCATCATTACTTAAAGTAGCGTATGAATTTTTAGCTCCAGCTCCAGAGACAATCTGCTTGATTCCATTATGTTCTATATACTGCAAAGAATGTTCGTGACCTGAAGCAAAAATGATTCGTTCTGATCCTTTAGCCAATGTTTCTAATCGCTGTACCAAAGATTTATATTGCTTGTTCTGATTATCCTGAGTGGATATTGCTCCTGCTGTACGGATTTGCATGGCCAGTGATCCCAAAATAGGTACTGGCACTTTTTTTTGTGATGGATATAGGTGTTTAACAGGGGCATATTTACCTCCGTGAACGCCATTAGTATATAAGGGATGGTGTAAAGCAAAAAGAATTGTTTTATCCTGATTTTTCTTGAATTCACTTTCTACCTCAAGAAACATCGCCTCGCGAGTTTTGATCTCTGGACAATTATCATTAACTGTTGGGTGTTTATCCCAATCTTCAAGATACCATTGTGAGTCTAGAATAATCAATTGAATATTATCTGTAATTTCTATACTTTCCAGTGCACAACCTTTTGATGGCCTAAACACTTTCTTATCTTTTAATTTCTCCTCAAAGTACTTTTCCTCTCGCTCTAATCCTTTTAAGCCCTCATTATACCAATCATGGTTGCCAGGAATGAAATAAACTTGCCCATTAAAATTTCTTACAGCATCTATTTGAGCATCTAAACGATGTTCTGCTATTTTTCTGTCTTTTTTATCCTTTTTAGGCATTCCATCAGGATATATATTATCCCCAAGAAAAATGGTATAGTTTCCTTTTTGTTTATGATTCTCTAGATATTTTTCTAAAGCCAATAGTGCAGAGGTACTCTGATCTGGTTTTGCATATCCAGCATCACCAATTAGATAAAAAGTTTTTTCTATTTCTTTTTCTTCCAGTGCAACAGAATCATCAAAAGGTTCTCTGTATTTTGGTTCATACAATGCACAACCAGAAACAAAAACAGTAAGTATAATAAGAATTATATATTTATAGTTCATAGACCGATCTTTTTAATTTGAAATATTTTCTGATACAAAGGTTTCCCATTCCGCAAACTTTTCTTCAGACATAACACGTTCCATTTTTACCTGTCCTCCCTTTTTCTTTTGTGCCCCACTCCATTCTGAAAATATGGACATCGGTACTGTGGTTACTTTTACTCCTTTTAAAGCCTTGCTTCGGGCTACTCTATAATTCTTGTTAGCTTTTTTAAGTACCTCATCTAGCGTTTCCGCTAGAACGTTGTTTTCTACAGAAGTTTCCGTACCCAAATACCAATGATGATTAAACTCGTCATTAATCCTTGTCGCTGCTAACGTAAACTCAGGAACTTCGATATCAAACT
The DNA here is from genome assembly GCF_008370685.1 of Aquimarina sp. RZ0. Lineage (GTDB taxonomy): Bacteria > Bacteroidota > Bacteroidia > Flavobacteriales > Flavobacteriaceae > Aquimarina. Next base: position 8,123 of record NZ_VTZU01000099.1, on the reverse strand, counting down.
TTCCTTCAATTTCTCGTAAAGCGGTATTCATTTTATTAACTGATAGTTGCGAACCAACAACATTTAAGAAAAACTTAGTACGCCCAGTAATTCTAATTTCAGCTCTAGTTACATCCGTAAATTCTATGGTATCACCGATAATATATCGCCAAGCACCAGAAACAGTACTTATTAATAACACATAATCCTGATCTGTTTCTACTTCTGCTAATGTGATTGAGGGTGCATCTTGTTTTAAGGAACCATCTTGGTTGATATATTCCGGTTGAAAAGGAACGAATTCGAAATAAATACCATTATCTGTAATTAACTTCATCGCATCAGTTTCTGGACGTTCTTGATAGGCTATAAATCCTTCTGAAGCGAGATATGTATCGATTACGGTAATGGGATGTTCCAATAAATTATTAAAGCTTTTCTCATAAGGTGCAAAAGCTACTCCTCCAGAAGTATAGACTTGTAAGTTTGGCCAAATATCGTGTATAGTTTCAGCATTGTGATAGTCAATAACTTTCTGAAGCATTAACTCCATCCAGGATGGGATACCACTCAATGCTCCAATATCCCAATCTTTTGCTTTTTCCGCAATACGCTGAACGCGTTTATCCCAATCATCAATTTTTGCAATATCACGACCAGGTTTATAAAACCCTTCAAACCAAAAAGGAATATTGCTAGCACTAATACCACTGATTTCTCCTTCGAGATGTCCATCTTTTTCTTGTAAATCAGTAGAGCTCCCCAACATCATGATTTCTTTTTCAAAGAATTCTGCAGGTAAATCAAAATTAGATAATGCTTCAACTTGTTTAATTCCTGCATTACGAATGGCTTCAATCATATCATTTGTAACCGGAATACGTTTACTTTTTTTTCCAGTAGTACCAGAACTCAATGCGAAATAATCAGGATTACCTGGCCAGGTTACATCCTCTTCACCATCAATCACTCTAGACCACCATTCTTTATGTAACTGATGGTAGTCGAAATAAGGTACTTTATCAGCGTATGCTTTTTGTAAATCTTCTGATTCGAGAACCTTATTGAACTCATATGTTTTACCAAAGGCAGTATCAGAAGCTGTTTTTAATAGCATCTCCAGTATTTTTTGTTGCGCTTCTATATGATTGGGTTCAGAGGTTAATGCCCCTTTTAACTCAATTGCTCCTTTTATTAATGATCCTATAATTGCCATGTTTATTCTGTGATTTTATCTAAAATTTCTGGATTACCTACTTGTTCTACTAAATCTATACCTGTAAAGGCTATAATAAAAGCTAGTACCGATAGTATAATTCCTATGGTAAATACGATGTATGTTATTTTTAATAAAGTGTACTTCTTCTTCAACACCAGTCCCAATAAATAAAGATCTTTGGTTAGCATTTTATATACATAGGACTTATCATTAATGATTTCATCAATTGCCCATTGATATCTTTCATAAGGCATTTTGTAAAAATTCCCAAAAAATAATAAGTTTACTTTTCTATTCTTTACCTGCTCTGTAGTAAACTCTCCTTCAGTTACTTTTGGTTGTGTAGACATTATTGATAAAATAATAGAGGCCACACTAAAGAGTACTAAAATTAAGCTAGGAATCATTAAGTGACGATTGCTTGCTGCATCAAGTTTAGGAATTAGATTTGCTAACGCCAGTGAAATAATAATCGCGTTTACAGAAAGTAAGATATTAGCCTTGGTATCCGCTATATCACTTAACTTAATATGATTTCTTAGGGTGACTCTAAATAAGGTCTGAATACTTCTCTCCGGGCTTTCGTCTTTGTATTTTGCCTTAAGTTTTGCTTTGACAACCTCTTTTTTGTGTTTCTTTTTATTTTTCTTTTGTTTTTTAAGAAGATTTAATAAGTTTTTATTTTTTTCTGGTTCCCAATTTTCAACTGCATATCGGGTGTAGTATTTGTGTTGTTTAGAAAATAATTTCACATTTTCAGCTCTCCATTCTTTTCCAGAAAGTTCTGAAATACCTTGGAGTATTAGCTCCTGATGCAGAAGTTCACTCACTTCAGCAAAATAATCTTTAGCCAAATGAGAGCTGTCAGCATCTTTGATAATTTCTTCAAGAATAGTATTTGGCTTTTTCTCAAACTCTGTCGCCAAAATACAGTTTTCTATTATCGCTATTGCCTTGTCACTTATTTGATATTCTGATAAAAATTCTGATGCTATTCGTACACTTTCTTTTTCATGGTTTTCTTCTCCTTTAATATATCCTGCATCATGAAACCAAGCGGCAATCTGAACAGCTTCTGAGTCTTCATTACTAATATCAGTTTTTTCGATAATCTCTTTTACACTTTCTACAACTCTTTGTGTATGCAGAAAATTATGGTATAAATACGTCGTGGGTAATTGTTCCTTAAAGAGTTCGAATATGTAATTTTCTGCTTTTTCCAGTATAGCTTTCATTAGTATTCTTTTTTAGTTAAATAATAGTTAGTTGAGTGTATTCAATATTTCAATTTATTTGCTTCTTGCTCTTTAACCAAAAGCAATATTTCATCAGGGGATAGATATAGTCTTCTAATACGTGCTTTATATTTTTCAGATAAGGAACTATGGTTAAGGATAAACTTTTTAGTAGCTAAGATGTAATCTTGCATAGCATGTGTTATTGCATAGGTATCTGCCATTCGTTCTGCCTCTCTTATATAATTTGGAGAAATCCAATATTGTATCCCAAATAGCACAAGATTCAAACTACTTCTTCTATGATAATCCATAATATGACCTAACTCGTGTCCCAACCAACCTATCAATACATTTTCTGGGATATCTTTTAGAGATAGTTCTAAACCATCTATTTTGAAGGTTTCACTCATCAAAATCACATAGGCACGTTCATTTTTTTTTCTAAAAATCGAAGAAAACTTTGGTTGTGCTTTCATAAATGACTTCGTTAGAGAAGACTTAAACCTAAATTCGATGCTCACTTCTTCTAATTCTGGATAATGTGATAGTGCTATTCCAGCCTCCTTAATAATTGATAAAGGAATAATTTTGTTAGTCAAATGTGTAGTATCGAATGAAGCCATAATATTACTTATAGTCACTAAGTAGAGACTAAGAATTAAAATTATTTTTAAACTTTGTGAATATCGCATTACTGTTAGCAAGATAAATTAGAACTAGCAGAGACATTAATGCATATGATATAAAGGGTAACTCTTTTGATGGATATGACTACTTTTTCATTAAAAGAAGCCTTTTTTTTGAATGTTACAATCAAAAATTACGGTAAATCATTAAAATAAGTATCTAAATATCGAAGACGATTGGACAACCAAGATTCCATATAATCTAAATGATCAGATAACGCTACATCTGAGGGCCAAATTAATGATTCTCTTTCGTACACTTTATTATTTGCGAAATAATCATAAGACTCCTTCAAGTTTTTAAATAACATTTCATTACTAAATTGTTGTTCTCTTAGAGAGAACCAGCGAGCTTTTAATCGGTTTCGATAGTTACTTGGATTCACTTTAAGCAATCTATCGAATAACCCATTACTTAAAATATCATTTGTAGTTGGAATTCTTTTACCATCCTGGATAGTTCCTAAAACACCATCTAAATCCCAAGGTACATTAAAGTAAGGTGTTTTCTTATCGTATCTTGCAACATAGAAGTTTTTCCCCAGATTATCTGTAGCACGAACAAGATTAATAAACAAAAAATAATCAATAGCATTATCTAAATCAAACCTTTTTGCTATTCTTTTCTTGAATGTGGAATCTTTAGATTTGATCACGAATTTTGTAAATCGATAAATGTTTTTCCATTGAGCTTTATAGTTTATAAAAGGATACTCTACCTCGTATCCTGCCCAATGGGGGAAAATATTTTTATATTTTGGTGCCATCTTATACGCAGGAGCTCCATTATGACTTCCTGCCTTAAATAGCTCACCTCTTACTTTACCTTTTTTATACTTTTTGAGTTGTAAGAGTTTTCGATCTACTTGCTCAGTCAGCGCATGTATTCCGATATATTTTGAATCCAAAAAGACTTCTACAAACATTAAATCAATACCACTTTTTGCCCCCTCTTCTTGATTTATATATGAAGGCTTGTTAATCGATAACCAAAGTTTATTGCAGAAATAAGATCGTAAACGAAGTGGTTCATTATACAACCCATCTAGAATCCAATCATCGTCTTCTCTTAGGTCTCCAAACATCATATCAACCGAAGTTTCTTCTTGAGAGGTTTCCCAAAACTCTAAATCATAAGATTTTTTTGGAAATTTTAGTGAAATGTTACCTCGTAATTCAACGCCTGCTATAGCACTCTTAATACTATCTTGGTTAGCAAATGTAAATTGAGAAGGAGTTTTTGGATCATCTTCTATAACTTCTTCTGAAGTTATTTTGATAACAGGTAGTTGCGTAATATATAATTTAAAAATTTCTCCATTATAGTTCACATCATAACTTTTTTCATATGATAAACTATCTAATGATGAAGAAAATATATAATCACCTTCAAAATTTATATTTAGCATATTGCTATTAGAATCCGGAACGTCTGGGATCTTAAAATTCCATACAATAATTTTATGCTTCTGATCAATACCATAATTCTCTTTTTTAGGAATCATCATCTCAATATTTTGAGAATGCACTTGAGAATGACTTACAAGTATTAATATAGATATGAGTAGTAGTTTTTTTTTAAACTTCATTGAGTTTATTTAGTAGACATTTTTTTCTAAGACAAATATTGAAACAAATAGTGTTTAAATATGACGTAATCCCTAGAAGTTTTGACTGTATCCATAAATCACTATCAAGTTACATACTTTTTGACTACTTTGAGGTTTATTATGAATTTGAATTTATGATTTCCAGATTAACCAGTATCATCGTCCTACTTTTTTTATCGGCAAATGCTCAAGAAAAAATTGAAAACGATATAAAAAAAATAAAACCTAAACTTATCTTAGGTATTGTAGTTGATCAAATGCGCTATGATTATCTCACTCGCTTTAATGATCGATTTGGTGAAGGCGGGTTTAGAAGAATGATTAAAGATGGTTTTTCCTGTAATAATCATCAAGTTGATTATATTCCTACTACTACTGCTCCCGGACACGCTTCTGTTTTTACGGGCACTACTCCTCAAAATCATGGTATTATTGGTAATACTTGGTACGATAAAACAAGTAAACAAAAAATATATTGCGTTCAAGATAATGCTGTTTCTCCAATTGGCACAAGTAGTTCCGCAGGTAAAATGTCTCCAATACAATTAAAAGCTACTACTATAGCCGATCAGAATCGTTTACATACTCAAATGCGAGGTAAAACTATTAGTATCGCAATTAAAGACAGAGGAGCAATACTTTCCGGAGGACATACAGCTAATGCTGCCTACTGGTTTAGAGGGAAAGGACAAGGAAGTTGGATTTCATCTTCTTATTATATAACGAAACTGCCGAAGTGGGTTGTAGATTTTAATGAATCGAACGTGATTGATTCTTATTTTATGAACTGGGATACACTTTATGAAATTGACTCTTATATTGCAAGCGGAAATGATAGCACACAATTTGAAAGAGGTTTTAAAGGAAAAGAAAAAGCCGTATTTCCTTATGATTTACTAAGACTTAAAGAATTTAACGGCCAATATGATATTATCAAGCATACTCCATATGGAAACAGTTTAACCGTTGATTTTGCGGTTGCTGCAATAGTAGGCGAAAAATTGGGAAAGGATGAGTATACTGATTTTTTAACGATTAGCTTTTCTAGTACAGATTATATTGGGCATAATTTCGGAGTAAATTCTAAGGAAGTCGAAGATACTTATCTTCGACTGGATCAAGATATAGAACGTTTATTAGTGACTTTAGATAAGAAAGTAGGTAAGGATCAATATACTGTTTTTCTAACCTCTGATCACGGAGCCACACAGGTTCCTCAATATTTAAAATCTGTAAAAATTCCAGCAGGATATTTTAAAGAGGCCTCTGTTCACTTAAATATAAAACATTACATCAATTCTTTATATCAAAACGATGAGATCATTGAAAACATATCAAACAATCAAGTTTTTTTAAATTATGAATTGATAAGCAATAAAAATCTTGATTTAGAAGAAATTCAAAAAAAAATTGCTCGGTACCTTTTAACTCTTGAAAGTATAGACAAAGTGTATACAAGAACTCAACTAGAAAATATGAGCTATGCATACGGCACAGGATTGTTACTCCAAAAAGGATTTCATCAGAAGAGAAGTGGAGATGTTTTTTATACACTTTCCCCATCAATAATTGCATATTCAAGAACTGGTTCTTCACACGGAAGTGGATATGCTTATGATTCTCGTGTCCCCTTACTATTTTATGGAAACGGTATATCACAAGGGTTTACTAATACAAAAACCACAGTATCAGATATTGCACCTACTATTTCATCTTTATTAGGCATTTCAAATCCAAATGGAACCACAGGAAACATTATAAATGAAATCGTTGATTAACTTACTTTTAGTATTATGAAGCATATAATAATACCTATAAAATCATTCTTTAAGATTCTCATAACTACCTATAAAAATTGGACTGCTAATGAGCCTTTCCAAATGAGTGCAGCAGTAAGTTACTATGCATTATTTTCTTTTCCTGCACTGTTAATTATAATTATTCAGACTACTGGTCTTTTTTATGAAAAAAATGAGATAAAAGGAAAAATTTTAAATGAAATTACTGATGTTCTAGGAAAAGATGTGGCTAAAACCATCGAAATAATGCTCAAAAATGCTATAGATCAAGAACAACCTACCTTATTAATTATCATTGGTATTTTTACACTTCTTTATGGTGCAACAGGAATGTTTATTGCTTTACAAAAGTCTTTGAATACGATTTGGGGTGTTAAGCCTAAACCAAAAAACGAAATATTAAAAATGATTAAAGACCGTATTTTTTCCTTAGGATTGATTCTTATGATTGGTCTTCTACTTTTAACATCATTGGTATTGACCACTTTAATAACTGCAACTACCGATTGGATAGGCAGGCATTTCCCAGATATTATCATTTATGTTATTCTGATTATCAATTTCATATTATCCACTGTTTTAACCACGGTACTATTTGCTATGATATTTAAAGTATTACCTGATGTAAAAATGAAATGGACAGATGTTTGGTTAGGAGCTTTCGTAACTACAATTTTATTTAGTATTGGCAAATATGCTTTAAGCATTTATTTTGGAACGGTCAATCCTGGATCCACGTTTGGCGCAGCAGGATCTGTAATATTAATACTGTTGTGGGTTTCGTATTCTAGTCTTATTTTATTCTTTGGAGCAGAATTCACAAAAGCGCTTGCCTTAGCATATGGATCAGGAATAAAACCTTCTTCGTATGCAGAGAAAGTTTATTAATCATATAAATTTTTATTAAAGTCATTTAGAATATTCGTAGCACAATCTTTTCAAACGATAAGCGAGATCTACTTCTTTTCTAAAAGGAATGGTGAGTTTACCACCAAATACTATATAGCTGTCTTCTTTAACTAGTTTGATCTCGAAACGCATCTTGTTGTATTGTAAGATGTCTCCCTTTTTATAAATGGTATGGTTGTCGCAAAAGTTTTTAAAGAATAGTGAAATAGCCACCGCTAAAACCACAGGAAATTGAGATAATACAGGTAACTCTTTGTCAAAAGATTCTATAAACAAGTTCTCTTCTTTATTAATGGCTTTGTCCATTAATAAAGTTAGTGGCCTGAAAATATGAAAGATTTAAAGCCTCTAAGTAATACTCTTTAGTTAAGTACCACTTAGCTTTATTTATTAGCTCTTGTGTATAGATTTTAATTTCTTGTAATTATTTCATCTATTTAAATAAACAACCTATAGGGGACCTCTATTAATTGGTTTTTAAAAATATTCTATATCTATTCTGCTATATTTTTACTTTAAAAAATGATCGTTATTTTTTCATTTCAACTCGATTTTATGTAAGTTATTGTTTTATAGCTACTTGTTGTTTTTTACATCTCCCAATTAGACATAGTTATCCCATCTAACCTGCTTACTTGTTCATATCTAAAGAGATTATAGGTAAGGTTTACCAAACCTACAAA
>NZ_VTZU01000098.1 GCF_008370685.1 Aquimarina sp. RZ0 | reverse complement strand
TCTTGCCGCTCATAAATTGTTCAAGAGCTTTCTTCTCTAGTTCTTGTTGTTCTGTATTTGTCATCTTATCTGAATAATGTGTAAATTAAAAATTTAGTATTCAGACAAGGTTATATTTACACTCTCTTTGTAATATTTGATTGTTTTTCTTGTCTTGCTTTTTTTGCTGTTCTTTCTCTTGCTTTTCTTCTATTTTCAGCTCTTTGTGCGTCTGAAATAAAGGGTCTTCGGGCTGTATTATTATTATTATTAGAAGTATTATTATTATTATCAGCCCCAAAAGCACTATTAATGTGCCTCAATTTCTGGGAATTACTCTTTTTGTCATTAATAAGCGTTTTTAGATCTATTTCCATTAATCTCGCATATTTCTCTGTATGGCTAGTTATATTTCGTTGTATTTGATTATAAAGTTTGTATGAAGGTATTTTGCCACTAGCATTTGGAAATTTTTTTTGAGCATCGATTACAAAACTTTTGAAAGGTTCTTTATTTTTGTTGCGATTCACTATAACTTTAATTTTAGCTTTTTCGCTCTTGTTTTCATCACCCCCCCCATTCCATAATTTAGGAGTAAATCCCATTTCGTTATATTGACTTATAGTAAATTCCATATTGTTTTTTATTTTATTTTATTAAATGATTTTAGAGTAATCATCATGTTGATTATGACCTACTTTTCATTATAAAAACATTTAGTGTATAAGAATACCCTAAAAAAGTAGTTTTTTTATGACACGTTTCGTTTTTATAGTTCTGTTTATGTTCTACTGTATTATATATATATCCTAATAATAATCTTCCCTCTCGCGGTAGGCATCACATTTCAGCTTGTACCTGAGGGGAAAAATGATGTTTACCCTTCTATACAGTCAGTATTTGATAGAAGAAAACGACCAGATCGAGTGATCTTTCGAAATGAAAATGAAGTATTGAACAAAAAATCACCAGTATCAGTACAATCCCTCTTTTCCAGGGAGCTGCTGTTAATATGGCTTTTATAACAAGTTATGCTTTACTATAGATCCTGTTAAAAATTGTTAAAAGTGTTTCGGTTAATTGAAAATTTCAAAAAGCTCAATTCTTTTGATACTAGTAAAAAAACCTTATAAATAGGATTGATTTTATCTGATTACAAGTTTGTTTTGGTCAGACAGTATGATGTGTTCTTTTGGTGGCATAGACAGATATTTTCTCACAAAGAAGATCGAGGAGTTTTTTATTGGTTTCTAAATCGTTGATTATAGAGAGTTTGGTTTTGTCCTGCAAATTTTTCTGCGTACTAAATAATTCATAATAATACGCAATCCCCTTTTTTAGATTATCCGAAAAAGTAATGAGATATTTGGTTTGTTTATCGGTGATATCCTCTTTTATTTCGTCTATCTTTTTTGATAAGAACTCCAGGTAAATCGTAAGTTCTTTTATAAACATATTAGGGCGATCTGTTCTGGTAATTATGTTGGTTCTTCCGTATATATGATCTATGGTTTCAGATAAGCTTACTTCTTTTGAGAAATAAGCTATATTGGGTCCTGGGCATATAGAAACTCCGTCTCCTTCTACGCTGGTATCCAGGTTGTTTGCGAGCAGTGCAGCGGTTCCTAAACCAACACATACACAGGATTTTTCTACAATTTTATTATATTCGTTCTGATACTTTTCTGGAGAGAGGTTTTCTTTTTCCAGCTGTTGTAGTTTTAGGTATTGATATTGTCTGGAGGCAGTACAGAGAACTTTTTCAGGAAATTCATGATTTAAAGCTACATATTTTTTAGGACAGGAACTACCAGGTCTTCCTTTAGAAATCAAATTAAATTTTTCTATATCCTTTGTATTATTTCTAAGGTTATTAAAAGGAACTCCCAGCGGAGAGATGTTACTCAAATAGAGATCTTCTTCTTTGGCTTTTATTAGTTTTTTTAAGGTATGGTTATCAACAGTAGTCGCTTCTGGCACAAGGAGAAATGGGGTTCCCCAACCTACAGAATCTACCTGGTAATGATCAAGTAAGAATTGATGTTCTTCTGCAGTGCCTACACCTCCTTGGGCAGTGATTTTGAGAGGTAATTCTATGGTAGGGACTATTTTACCTTTTTGTGATAATGCCCTGGTCAAAATTTCTTGAACAGATTGTCTTAGTTCTTTTCTGGAATCCCGGAATTTTGCTAATATAGGTCCCAGAAGATGTCCATCTGTTGCAAAAGCATGTCCGCCACAATTAAGCCCGGATTCAATCCTGTATTCTGAGACCCACAATCCTTTTTTGGCAAGGTATTTCCCTTGAATCAGAGCAGATCTATAATCACTAACCTTTAGCACTATTCTTTTTTTGAAAGTTCCGTTTTTGGTAGGGTAGAATTCCTCAAAATTTTCTAAATAATTGTATAATCTGGGGTTCATTCCTGCAGAAAGTATGAGTGAAGAAGTAAGATTGCTATTTGCATATCCTCGCAAAGCGGCATGAGCATCATTATAAGCGATGGGTAGTTTTTCCTTTTCGTAATAATTGTCTTTATCTACTTTGGTCATGATATTTACATCGATGCTTCCCATAGATACATGCGTATGTATCCAGCTTTTAATATCTTTTAGAGTTGCGTGATTCGAAATCAGATTCGTGAATTCTTTTTTTAAGGATGAAGAATCTGGTAGTATCGACATATATTCTCTTAACTCATTACTGGTCTCAATAGCGCTGTTTTTGAAATCCTCAAATTTTTTGCTAGCCAGCTCATGAATTAGATTAAGATAGGATGTAATTCGTTTTGCTCTGAAGTCCTCTGTTTTTTCTGTGATTTCGTTGTATGGGATTTCAAATTTGCTACAGTACATTTTTCTTAGTTTTTCTATAAGAATGTCATCTACCAAAGAAATAACAGAGTCAATGCCATATCTAGAAACTTTAAGCGGAGTGTCTATAGTATATCCAATCCCCATAACAGGAATATGAAAAGAATGTGATGTTATCATGATATATCAATTTTGGGTAAAGACACTATAATATAATGATATAGACTATGATATTTATCATAAAAAGATTTGCTTTTTCATCCCTAGTGATTATTGGGATCACTTATCTAGTATGATCGGGAATAGACGATTTTTATATTTTGAAAGATTTTTGATGAAATTTAGAATTTATTTTTTGAAGCAGATGCCATAGCATAAAACAATTAAAAATAAATCAAAATTTCGCAAAAAGATACACATTTGATTTTGCTGTATTTCCGACCAGACTATCTATAGGAATCCTCAATTATTTGTAGAACAAGCCTATTATAATCAAAGTTAAAAATAGTATTAACAGGGGACAATCTGATTGTGTCTATAGCTGATAAATATCATAGTTTCTGGACTTGTTGTTTGCTAGTTTTGGGGCATAACATAACCCTAGTTGTACTAATGAGAAACGTATTATTACCAACTGATTTTTCTGACAATGCATGGAACGCAATATGCTATGCGTTACAGTTTTTTAACAATGAAGAATGTACCTTTTTTCTCTTGCATACATATACCCCTGTATCTTATAGTGTAGTGCACCTTTTAGAAAACCCAATGCCTTATGGATTAGAAGATATTGCAGCAATGAATTCTATGAGTAGATTAGAAAATATTGAAAAAAAGATACAAGAAGAACACCATAATACTAAACATCATTTCAAAAAAATTTCAGCATTTAATGTATTCATTAATGAGATTATTGATACGATAAATCGGTTTGATATAGATCTTATTATTATGGGCACAAAAGGGGCTACTGGAGCAAAGGAAATTTTTATAGGAACCCAAACGATGTATACGCTCAAAAAAGTTAAGTGTCCCGTGATAGCTGTTCCCTCTGATTTTGAATACAAAAAACCGAAAGAAGTTTTGTTTCCTACAGATTATTACCTTAATCCATCCAACAAATATATCCCCTTAGTCAAGGATATTTGTAACAAGCAGAACTCCAGGTTCCATATTCTTACTGCATATTATGGAGTCGATCTGGATCAGAATCAAGAAGAAACAAAAGCATTTTTAGCTCTTTTTTTTAAGGATAATAGTCATGTTTTTCATACAGCAGATGGTATGGACGTAGAAGAAGCTATAGAAGACTTTCAGCAGCAGTATAAGATTGATTTATTAGTAATGATACATAATGAACATTCATTTTTTGAGAATTTATTATTTAAACCAGTAATCAATCAAATTGCTTATCACACGAATATTCCATTTTTAGTTATTCCCTCTGAGAAGAGGATACAAAAAGCAGTTTAAATTACATAAGATCATGAAAAGAATACTAGTTCCCACGGATTTTTCAGATAATGCCTATAGCGCTCTTTTTTATGCTACTCGTTTATTTCAGAATCAAGCGTGTCAGTTTTTTATACTAAACACTTTTGAGGTGAATACTCCTGTATTAACCAGTAGGATTGATAAGAAAAAAGGAAAGGTGTTATATCAAAAACTAAGTGCCGAATCTCAAGAGTTACTGGCAGAAACTCTTCATAGTATTCATAGAGATACAGAGGATCTTACACATACTTTTGAGACACTATCTATTTCTAAAGATTTGATAGAAAGTATTCATAAAACGATTAAAAATAAAAACATTGATCTGGTAGTTATGGGAACAAAAGGTGCAACGGGAGCTTCAGCACTTTTTATGGGTAGTAATGCGATAAAAGTAATTCAAAAAGTAAAAAATGCTCCAATAATATTAGTTCCAAATGAGTATGATTTTGAAAAAACAGTGACAATTGCTTTCCCTACAGATTTTAGAAGATATTATGTGCCTGAAGAAATAAAACCATTAGTTGATATTGCTTCTTTGTTTAAGTCTGATATCAGGATTTTTTATATTTATGAAAATGAGACCTTAGATGATATACAAGAATATAACTACAATTCCCTTAAGAACTGCATAAAAGACTTATCCCATAGTATTCACTGGATACCAAGACGTGATGAGAAGTCAAAGCTGATTCATGAGTATATAGCACAGCTAAACATAAATCTGTTAGTCATGGTCAATTATCGTCATAGCCTTATAGAAGCGGTAACTCGAGAACCCGTTATCAAAAAAATAGGGTTTGATCCGTCAGTGCCTTTTCTGGTAATACCCGAAGCGAGTTGATAATTATCATAGTTTTTTGATAGTGAGTATCATACATTCGTATGAATAACCCGTAAAAATACACCGAATGAAAAAGAAGATCTTATTACCTACAGATTTTTCAAAAAATGCCTGGAATGCGATAAGTTATGCTATCGAACTGTATAAAAATTCTCCCTGTGACTTTTATGTGCTGAATACATTCAATGCTTCTGGTTATGCACTGGAAAGTATGATGATTCCCGAACCTGGCGAAAGAATTTATGAGGAAGTAAAACGAAAATCAGAAAAGGGATTGTCAAAAATTTTAGAACGACTTTCTTTTAGGGATGAGTCTCCGGATCATAAGTTCTTTATGGTTTCGCAGTTTAATAGTTTATTAGATGGTATTAAGGAGTTTGTCGAAAAGCAAGATATAGAAATGATTATTATGGGAACAAAAGGCGCTACAAATGCTGGTAATATTGTGTATGGAAGCAATACTATATTAGTGATGGAAAAAGTGAGGAATTGTCCTGTGATGGCAATTCCAGAAGAAGTACTCTATACAGTACCAAAAGAAATTGTTTTTCCTACTGATTATAAAATGTATTTTAAACGCAGAGAACTTCAATATTTAATCGATATAGCTAGAATAACCAATGCTGCTATCAGAATGTTACATATAACGAATAATAAACTACTAGATAAAGAGCAGGAAAACAATAAAAATTTATTACAGGAGTATTTTGAAGGAGTACCGCATACATTTCATACCTTGAGTAATGTGGATGTACATGGAGGTCTCAGTGCTTTTGTAGAAAGCAGGAATAGTGATATGATTACATTTATTAATAGAAAGCATAGTTTTTTCGGGAGTATATTCTCAAGACCGATGGTTAAAGATCTGGGCTGCCATTCTAAAGTGCCTGTATTAGCGTTACACGATTTAAAAAATTAAAAAGTATATAATAATACCATTTGCCATTTGAATTTACTGGAATAACGTGTTCTTCTTTTTACCTCAGCTTCAGCATAAAAATAAACCGTAGCGTTGCTATGATTGATTTTTCTTTTCCAGTTAATTAAAAAGACAATTGATATAAATACATTATAGAAAAATGAATAAATACGTTACCTATATTTTTTTGGGAGTGATGTTCTTAACAAGTTGTATTTCTAGTGAACTTGTCGAAAACTGGAAAAACCCGGATATTAATACCTTTGAAGTAAATAAGGTATTGGTAGTAGGAATGACTTCTGATACCGAAGGAAGAAAGATATTTGAAAAAAAGCTTGTCAATACTTTAAAGAAGAATGGTGTTATTGGAGAACGAAGTCTCGATTTTTTTGAAAAATCATTTACAAGTTCCCCAAAAACTGAGGAAGACCTCAAGGTCATTGAAGGTGAGCTTATAAAAGCTGGTTTTGATGCAATACTACTTTCTAAAGTACTAGCCGTAGAAGATAAAATGACAGTGGTACAGGCATACCGAAATTTTGATAAAAACTTTAAAAGCTTTCGGGATGATTATTATGAATCCCAGGATATCTATCATAATGATGACTATTATGAAGTGTTTGAGGTATATCATGCAGAAACCTCATTATACTGCATATGTCCTGATAAAGAACGAGAACTTATCTGGAAAGGCTCTATTGATATTACAGATCCTGAAAATATAAGAAAAGCAGTAGGAGATTATGTAAAAGTATTAATCTGGGCACTAAAAGGGCAAAAACTTTTAATCATAGACCAAGAATTGACTCATGAAGATTTTGATATATAGTGCCAAAGATTTTGAGATACCTTTTTTAGAAAAAGCTAATAATGATGTGTGTCATATTAAATATGTTAAAGAACGACTGACTTCCAAAACAGCGATGATGTCTTTGGGATTTGATATAATCTCTATTTTTTCTGCAGACGATGCCTCTTCTAAAGTTTTAGAATTATTAAAAGATTTTGGAATTGAATATATCACATTACGTTCTGCGGGGTATGATAACATAAATTTAAAAACAGCCCAGAGATTAGGAATAAAAGTTGGATATACTCCAGAATATTCACCTCATGCAATTGCAGAACATGCTGTAGCATTACTATTGGCATTAAACCGAAAATTGATTACAGCCAACCATCAAGTACATTCATATAATTTTTCACTTAGTAATCTTGTTGGATTTGATCTTAAAGGTAAAACAGTTGGCATCATAGGAATGGGAAGCGTAGGAAAAGTAATTGCTAAGATTCTACATGGATTTGGGTGCAGAATATTGGCGTATGATCTTATCAGAGATGAAAAATTTGCAAGACAGTATGGTGTCACATATCTTACTATTTCTGATATATGCATACAATCTGATGTTCTGATGCTAAGCATACCGCTTACCACAGAGACAAGTCATATGATCCACGCAGAACGTATTCAGTTAATGAAGCGCACTGCTTTTATTATTAATGTTGCCAGAGGGGCTGTGGTGAATACTTTGGATATAATAGATGCTTTAAAAAAGAAACAGATTGCCGCTTATGGATCAGATGTATATGAATATGAGAGTGGAATCTTTTTTTATGATCATTCTGTAGATAAACTTGATGATGATTTACTACAACAATTAATAGATTTTCCTAATGTACTGATAACGCCTCATCAGGCATTTGCAACTGCAGAAGCGTTGACAAATATTGCAGAAACAACCTTCCATAATATTAACTGTTGGAAACAGAATGAGGCTTCTCCCTTTGAACTTATTCCAGTAAATTCAAACAACAACTAGTATAAGTAATAATTTGACTACACCTTTGTGTATTGTATAATCAGTTGCTGGATGGAGCAAGTCCATCCAGACTGTATTCTTGGTCATAACTTGATTGTGTGTAGCCAGTAGAAATCAAATCCAAGAAATGAGATCCATTCATATTAATCCCATGAGGAAAGGCCAATGATCTCGCCATTTGGTCCCACAAAAAAAGTGTATTTATCGCGAGCGTAGTTCTCATTTTCTAATTCATATCCCTCTTCTTTTAACTTATCTCCAATTGGGCCTATATTATTGACTTTAAGCATGATGTGGTTATGATTGGTGTTTCCAATCGGTCCTATCGTGTGCAGAAATTCTGGTGCGGTTACTGATAGACCAATCTCCAAATCATTCGCTCTCAATTTCATCACTAGCATTCCTTCAAGCCCTGGTCCATGAAGAACTTCGGCGTCAGCCAATTTAAAACCGAGAATCTCACGATATAGTTTCAGGGTTTTTTCGAGTTCGAGTACATGCACACTGATGTATCTCAAGCCAGTGACCTTTGATTGTGGTTCACTTTTTTTATCCACAACAGGTGAATCCGCCTTTTGAGCAGAACTACAAACGGTACCTACTATTATAAATACTGCAAGGAAGCAGTATTTTCTAATGAGGTTTAATTCAGTATTGTTGTCTTTTTTGCTCGTACTAATATAAATTTTCATAATAATTTTCGTAATAAATCTCGATTTTGTAAAACTATGATAATTTATGATGACTCACAAAAAATCATGTGGAATAGAAAACAGATCTACATTTTTCACAATGAATGAGTACTTGATTTCAGATTTCAACGATATATTGAATAGACTAAATGAGGATGACAGATGACACCAACGCGTACCTCAAACTGCAAATTTTACATTGATTTACAAATTCAATTGTTTAAAAATTATATGCTTATCCGTTTGTTTTCCTGATGAGGAAAGTTGCAAATCGGCTTTTAAAGCCTACAGGCTAAAACAAGGTATTATACGATTTATAACTAAAAATTTCGCATATTCATCGTTTCTTTTTCCTTTCTACTTCGTTTAAAAAATAAACCGTAGCTATAGCTATGCTTGATTTTTTTGCCTTGCATAAAGAAAAAATAATTCAATGAATTTATACGAATTTTTTAATCACAAATCGTATTACGTGTAAAAAGTGTGGTTGTACCTCTCACTATTGGAAACAATACCGAGAGTAATGGGAATGTAAAAAATGTAAGTATCGTACTACTTTGAAAAGTGGAACAGTGATGCATGGTAGTAAATTATCTTTTCAATATTGGTTCATTGCTATGCACTTTCTTACTAGCACTAAGAAGTCGTTTTCAGCAAAAGAAGTCCAGCGTCAGTTGGGTCATAAGCGCTATGAGCCTATCTGGGCGATGATGCACAAGCTAAGAAGTGTCATGAGGCTTAGGGATGATGAGTATACCTTAAAGGAGGAGATAGAACTGGATGAAGGTTTTTTTGAGACAGTCTCTATAACAAGGGATAAATGAACCATTAAAACGTGGACGAGGAAGCCAACGTTAAACCACAGTCCTAGTAAGTGTAGAATCTAGAGACGCTGGAGATGATCATGATCCTAAAAAACATGGCAAGAAGAAAAAGGTAGGGTATTTAAAAATGAAAGTTGTTGAATCTTTAAAAAAGGAATGCATAACCCAAAAGGTCACAAAATCTGTAGAGAAGAATACAAAAATAGTAGCAGACAAGTCTACTAGCTATGTGGATTTAGAAAAGGACTTTGAAATAGAGTCCAAGGTCATCCCCAAAAAGGATGTTGTAAAGGTGTTGCCTTGGGTACATACTGCTATAAGCAATGCCAAAAGGTTGTTCTTAGATGTACATCATAGAATAGATGATGATTTTTTACAGAATTATCTCAATGAATTCTGTTATAAATTCAACAGACGTTACTTTAATGACCTCTTCGATAGGCTGATTATAGCAGCGGTTTCATATAGATGGAATTATCTTGGGGAACCTTGCGGATAAGCATAAAAATTTATTGTTAAATCCAGAGGCATATGGCATCTTATCCTGGTGTTAGCAGTGCCTTTCATCAAATCTTAATTATTGATTGCAAATCACCATTCTCAACTTAAACACACCCTTTCCTGTTTATTCTTCAAAATAAAAAGCATTGATAGTGTTGGTATCTGTGAATTTTCTTTCTCGCCTGAATTAAAAAATAATTTGATTCAGTTTGTGGTGATTTTACCCAAGATTTAAAAATTATTTCTATAAAAAATTATAAAAAGTTGAGATGAGCTTATTAAAATACAAGGCTGATCATAGTGCCTTTTCCTTCAATACTATGAATCTGGATTTTACCATCGTGGAGCATCATAATTTGTTTGCATAGACTTAAACCAATACCGCTACCATTTTTTTTGGTAGTAAAAAAAGGAACAAATATCTTATCCATGATTTCGTCAGGAATTCCTTTTCCGTTATCTGCAATTCTAATGATTATACTACTTTCTATATCTCTTTGAACCGATAATGTAACTTTGGGCTCTGCAGCGTGCTGACATGCTTCTACAGCGTTTAGAATCAGATTTATCAGTACCTGCTCTATTAAATATTTGTCTATTTCTATTTCTACATCAGTCATCTCTGGAGTAAAACTCAATTCGATATTTTTATGATGTAAAGAGGGGAGCATCAAATTTAGCATAGTTTCGAATAAATCCCGTATCCTGACTTTACCGAGATTTAAACTGGTGATTTTGTTCAGACTTCTGTATGTTTTTGCAAATTTCATCAAGCCCACACTTCGTTGTTGAATACTTTCAATACCCATTTTGAGATCGTGTATCTCTAGTGGGGATTGTTCCGGGTTGTCAATGGTAGACTGTATATTTGATTGTAAGGTTTCTGCCAGTGAAGAAATAGGGGCAATAGAATTCATAATTTCATGAGTCATCACACTGAGTAGTTTCTTCCAGGCTTCAGATTCATTTTTGTTTAATGTTTTATCAATATTTTGAATTACTACAAGTTTAAAAGAGTCTTCCTGAATTTTAAAAACAGAACTGGAAATCAGTAGTTGAACTTTATCGTTATCAACAGCAACCGTCACTGTATTGCTATTTGCATGATTTTCTTTAAAAATAGCTTGATACACTTCAATTTTTCGCTTTTCTACAAATTTTATATTCTTTAGAGAAGGTATTCCCAGTGTATTTTCAAAAGAGTCATTCGACCATAAAATATCACCAGTTTCTATATTATAGGCAATGATTCCGGTATTGATCATTTCTAGTATTTTCTGAAGATATAGGTACTGCGCCTCTTTATTGTTATTAATCTCCAGAATCGTTCTGTTTACCTCATTAAATCCTCTATGTAATTGTCGTAAGTCCTCAGGTCCGGATCGTTCATTAAACCACCTGGAAAAATCTCTGTATTTTACAGCTTCAAAAAAGTCATCCATTTCTGTGAATCTTTTTAGAATAAACCTATAGAGATGACCGAGAAAAAAAAGGACTAGTATTGCCGAGAAGACAATGATGTAATAATTTTTGTAATTGACGGCAAAAGCCAAAACAGTCAGCGATATGAATAAAATAGCAACCCGAATAAAAAGTGCAATTTTATATTTTTTATAGGTCATATTTATTAAGTCTTCGGTATAAAGCTGTTCTTGTTATCCCTAGTTCTTTTGCAGATTTAGAGATATTCCCATTATTTTTTTCAATCACTTTCAAAATGGTATTTTTCTCTACATCTTCCAGGTTTAGGTTTCTGGGCACTACAACACTTTCTTGTTGTCTTTCTATCGGAGAGAATACTAAATCTTGCGCTGATAAGGTGGTTTCATCCGTCATAATCACAGCTCTTTCTAATGCATATTGTAGTTCTCTGACATTTCCGGGAAAATGATACATAGTAATTTTCTTAGAAAAACTATCATCTATTTTGAGCGCAGGTTTGAGATATTTTTCTGAGTATACCTCTATAAAATGTTTTGCTAATATAATAATATCTTCTCCTCGTTCTTTTAATGGAGGTACCATAACCTCTACCGTATTGATTCGGTAAATAAGATCTTTTCTGAACCGGTTCTCATCTGCCAATGAATGAATTCCCACATTGGTAGCACAAATTAATCGGATATCTATAGGGATGGGTTGATTCGCTCCCAGTGGGGTTACCTGTCTGTTCTGTAGTACTGTTAATAATCTTGCTTGTTGTTGTAATGTAATATTTCCAATTTCATCCAGAAAGAGTGTACCTCCTTGCGCAGCTTCAAATCGTCCTTTTCTGTCTTCTCTGGCATCTGTAAAGGCTCCTTTTTTGTATCCAAATAATTCACTTTCAAACAGTGTGGCTGTCAATGCACCTACGTCTACTTTGATAAATGGTTTATCTTTTCGGAGGGAATGATCGTGGATTGCTTTGGCAATAAGGTCTTTTCCTGTACCGTTTTCACCCAAGATTAAAATATTGGCATCAGTAGGAGCTACTTTTCTGATCTTAAAAAAAACATCCGCCATTACGGGGCTCTCTCCTAGTAGTTTATTGCCATTAACTTCGGGGTTCCATTTTTTGGAGGTATCTGATTTCTTTTTTTCTATAATATCAGTGATAGCCTGAACCAGCTTTTCATTTTTCCAGGGTTTTACTAAAAAATCAGAAGCTCCATCTTTAAGAGACCGTATGGCAAGATCCATATCCCCATAAGCTGTAATTAAAATAACTGCTACCTGAGTATTGAATTCCTTAATTTTTTTTAACCAATAAATACCTTCATTGCCTGTATTGATAAGACCATTAAAATTCATATCCAGGATAACAACATCAAATGTTTGCTTACTCAGAAGTGATAAAAGATTGTTTGGATTCTTTTCTGTGATGACTTCTTTTACCAGAGATTTTAGTAATAAACGCATGGCGGTTAATACATCTGTGTCATCATCAATAACCAATATGTTTGCATTTTTTAATCGCATTCCTACAATATTACAACATTTTAAGACTGATCAAAAAAAATGAGGACTAATTTAAATAGGTGTACGAATGTATCGATATCGAACATAAGTTGTATCAAAACCGAACACTTATGATACAATTATTTTTATTAAATATCTGATTTTAAGTAGTTTATATTTTTGGCACGATCATGACAGTGAATACATAAAATAATTAATCACAATGGACGTACCGATCAAGAAAAAGAGATTTAACATAGCAAGGATGGCTCTCATAGCTGGAGTGATACTCTTTTTAGCACTTATGATTTTTGTATTTATTTCTTCTACAGGAAATTCTAAATTAAAAGTAGCCGTAGAACGTGTTACTATAAGTGAGATACGAGAAGGAACGTTTCAGGAAAATATACCGGTAAATGGAGTCGTACTTCCTATTACGACCATTTACTTAGATGCTCTGGAAGGAGGAAGAGTAGAAGAAAAGTTTGTAGAGGACGGGGCGATTATGAAAAAAGGAGAACCCATCCTAAGACTATCAAATACGGATTTAGAACTGAGTCTCATCAACCAGGAAACATCTGTATATAATTTGCTAACGCAAATGCAAATCTCACAAAATGCTGCAAGGCAGAACACCATCAATCGATTAAATCAAAAAACGGACGTAGAGAACGCATTTATAGAAGCAGAAAGAATGTATAACCTAAACAAAAAGTTGTACAGTAAAAAAGTGATCGGGCGCCAGGAATATGAAGCATCAGAAAATAACTATAACTATCAGAAAAAAAGAAGAGAGTTAGCCAAACAGATTGTAAAAGAAGATGCTATTGCGACAAAGCAAGAATTAACACAAGGGAAAAATTCCTACGCCCGAACACAAAACGCACTGGAACTGATGCGTAAAAAAGTAAGCGACCTTGTCGTGAGAGCACCAGTTGATGGCCAACTCACATCACTGGATGCAGAAATCGGACAATCAAAAAATAAAGGAGATCGGTTAGGACAGATCGATGTACTCAGTGGGTTTAAAGTACGTGTAGATATAGACGAATATTATATCTCCAGAATATATATTGGTCAGTATGGTACCTATCAATTTAATGAAACTACCTATACACTCATCATTAAGAAAGTATTTACTCAGGTAACCAATGGTAGATTTCAGGTAGATATGGAGTTTGAAAAAGAAGTGCCAGAAAGTATTCGAAGAGGACAAACATTACAGATGAGAATCGCATTGAGTGATGAGAAACAAACACTTTTGATCCCCAAAGGAGGCTTTTTTCAACAGACCGGAGGTAATTGGATTTTTAAAGTAAGTGAGAACGGGAAAACTGCTTACAAAGTCGATACACAATTAGGAAGCCAAAACACAGAATACTATGAAGTATTACAAGGGTTGAATCCCGGTGATAAAGTAATAACCTCGAGTTATGATAACTATAGCGATATACAAGAACTTATTTTAGAACAATAATTATGATAAAGATTACAGAACTAGAAAAATATTATGCTACAGAAGAAGTACAGACGATAGCATTGAATAAACTTTCTTTTGAAATAAAAGAAGGAGAGTTTGTAGCCATTATGGGCCCATCGGGTTGTGGAAAATCAACTCTGTTAAATATTCTGGGATTACTAGATGATCCGGATGGAGGTAATTTTATTTTTAATGATATCGATGTAACTGATTTTAACGAACGTAAAAGAGCAAATCTGCGTAAGCATAATATCGGGTTTATATTTCAGAGTTTTAATCTAATTGATGAACTTACTGTTTTTGAAAATGTAGAACTCCCTCTAATCTATACCGGAGTTAAAGTTGCTGAACGAAAAAAACGAGTGGATGAAGTACTTGAAAAAATGCAAATTATGCATAGACGCAATCATTATCCGCAACAATTATCAGGAGGACAACAGCAGCGAGTTGCAGTTGCCAGAGCAGTTATTAATGACCCAAAACTGATCTTAGCCGATGAACCTACCGGGAATCTGGATAGTAGCAATGGTAATGAAGTGATGCAACTACTCACAGAGCTAAACGATCAGGGAACTACTATTATTATGGTAACACATAGTGAACAAGATGCTAAATATGGTCATCGCATTATCAGAATGCTGGATGGACAAAAAGTTACAGAGAATATATTAGTATAAGCCACTCATAAAAATCATCTATCAAAAAAACGAACAATCATGATCAGGAATTATATAAAAATAGCATTCAGAAATCTTTGGCGTAAAAGAGGCTTTTCATTTCTAAACATAGCAGGATTAGCCATAGGAATGACAGCAAGTTTTTTTATTTTCTTATATGTAGGTTTTGAACTTAGTTATGACCAGTTTCATACTAAAGGAGATAACATTCATAGAGTAGTCGCAGATATTAAAACCCCTACGGGTACTATGGAATTTAGTATTCCATCCTGGGCAGTACCGCCTAATTTAGAGAAAGAATTCCCTGAGATAGAATCTGCGGTTCGTATTTTGGGTCTTAATATGCTGGTTCGAAAAGATGATATTAAGTTTAATGAAACTAATGCTATTGCCGCGGATTCGACTTTTTTCAAGGTTTTTGATTTTAAATTACTGCAAGGTGATCCTAACAGTGTTATAAAAAAACCCTATAGTATTGTCTTATCAGAAACGTCCTCAAAAAAATATTTTGGAGATCAAAATCCAATAGGAAAAACATTAAAAATAACAGAAGAAGGTTTTGTAGCTACAGTAACCGGAGTGATGGAGGACATACCAAAAAACTCCCATATCAACCCAGAAATGGTTCTTTCTCTAACTACCTATACCCAAAGTCTTCATAAAGAGCGAGATAGTCAATGGGGTAATTATGACCCTGCGGCATATATATTGGTAAACCCTAATACTGATATTCAGCAACTACAAGCTAAGTTTCCTGATTTTTTAGAAAGAAAAAATGGAGAAGAAATGAGAGAAGCTCAGATGCAAGTAACCTTATTTCTAGAGCCTTTAAAAGAGGTATATCTATATTCCAGTCGTGGGAGAAATGGAGGAGGAAGTATTGATAATGTTTACATATTTTCTATCATTGCTATCTTCATCTTATTAATTGCGTGTATTAATTTTATCAATTTAACGACTGCAAGATCTGTAGAACGAGCAAAAGAAGTAGG
This sequence comes from Aquimarina sp. RZ0, assembly GCF_008370685.1. Taxonomy (GTDB): domain Bacteria; phylum Bacteroidota; class Bacteroidia; order Flavobacteriales; family Flavobacteriaceae; genus Aquimarina. The sequence continues at coordinate 8,029 of NZ_VTZU01000098.1, read as the reverse complement.
GATACGCAAAGTAGTAGGAGCAGAAAAGGGGCAATTAGCTTTTCAGTTTATAGGAGAATCGATAATTATAAGTTTGATAGCTTTTGTAATTACTATTATTTTGACGGCTCTATTACTTCCTGTTTTTAATGATCTGGCAGGTAAAATTGTGAGTGAAGGTATTTTATCTACTCCAATGCTTATCCTCAAATTATTTATGATATCATTGTCAATAGGAGTATTGGCAGGTGTATATCCATCATTTGTATTATCTTCTTTTAGTGCGATTCATGTGCTAAAAGGAAATTATGCCACCGGTACAAAGGGAGTTTTATTAAGAAAAGGCTTGGTTATTACTCAATTCACGATTTCTATTGCGCTGATTATAGGAACAATCATCATTTATAATCAGATGAATTTTATGAGAGATCAGGAATTAGGGTTTAATAAAGATCAAATCCTTGTTTTGGGTGCTAATGCATCTCCATCTCAAAAATTATTACAACGTTCTATAGAAAATATTTCGGGAGTAACATCTACAAGTCTTACTTCCAGTGTTCCTGGAGGGGGTAATGCCACGGCATATTCTCAACTACAGAATAAGACTGGAGCTATGCAGATCGCAAATATGGCGGCTTATTTTGTAGACGAAAATTTCATGCCCCAATTTGATCTAAAAGTTATTGCCGGAAGGGGTTTCTCAAAAGACTTTGCATCAGATTCTACACAAGCCATGATCATAAATGAAGAAGCTGTAAAAATGTTGGGATATAGTTCTCCAAAGGAAGCTATCGGAGTCAAATTTGATCAATGGGGGCGTACCGGCAAAATCATTGGAGTTGTAAAAGATTTTCATTATCGATCCCTCCATCAAAATATAGCTCCACTTACCATACGTATAGAAGCGAGTGAATATGATCTTATTACAGCTAAAGTAAGTTCACAAAATATTAAACAAACAATAGCAGCCATAGAAGATAGCTGGAAAAGAATAGTACCAGATCAACCATTTGAATACTATTTTCTGGATGAAGCCTTTAATGAACAATATGAAAGCGAGGAGAATTTTGGAAATCTGTTTTTAAACTTTGCCATATTAGCCATATTAATTTCATGCTTAGGATTATTAGGATTATCAGCCTATAGCACACTCCAGAGAAGAAGAGAAATAGGAATCAGGAAAGTAGTCGGAGCTTCTGTGTCTGGAATCATAAATCTTTTGTCTATAGATTTTCTAAAACTGGTTTTAATTGCCTTTTTAATCGCTTCTCCACTAGCTTGGTATATGATGCATACATGGTTACAAGACTTTGCCTATAGAATCAATATTCAATGGTGGATGTTTGTTGTTGCAGGAATTTCTGCCCTATGTATAGCAATGCTTACGATAAGTTTTCATGCGATAAAAGCATCTCTTATAAACCCAGTCAAGAGTTTACGAACAGAATAAATTAATCATCAATCAAAAAAACGAACAGTTATGTTACACAATCATGTTAAAAATTCATTTCAAAATAGTACTAAAAAAACAGGATTAAGAAGTATGAAATTCATCCTTATAATTCTTATGCTCTCGGGCAGTATGAGTGTCAGATCACAAACAAAAATCATTAGAGTAGATACTTTTGAAAAGATAATTATTAGCCCACACATTCAAGTAACTTTTAAAAAAGGTGATACAGAAACGGTAGCGATAGAAGATGCTACGGTTTCATCTGATAAAATAAATGTAGAAGTCCTGGGAACAACATTACGTGTATACCTGGATGATGCTAAAACAACGACAAAAAACAAAACTGTTTATATGAATGGAAGAAAGCAAATACAACCTATTTACAAAGGAACAGTTCTTAAAGCGGTCATTACCTATAAAAACCTAAAGGAACTTTCGCTGCGAGGAGAGCAGACTTTTGTTTGTGAAAGTTTATTGGATACAGAGAACTTTCGCCTTAAAATTTATGGAGAATCAGAAGTATATCTCAATCTGGTACAATTAAAAACACTACATACTACTATCTATGGAGAAAGCTACCTGGAGATAAAAAAAGGGAGTATTGAGGAACAAAAAATTACGGCCTATGGTGAAAGCAAGATAAACACCCTGGGAGTGGATAACAGGTCAACCAAAATTACATCATACGGGGATGGAAGTTACAGGTTTACGATATCTGATAATCTTAAAGTTACGGCTTTTGGAGAAACGACTGTCGCGTATCAAGGGAATCCTGATGTAGATAAAGGAATTGTCATAGGCGAATCCACCATTCGTAAAATGCAATAGCAGTAAATTCAAATAGCAAATGATAGTATAGAAGAAGTAAACCAGCGATACTCTGTCTGCCCCATATGAGGATCAAATAAATGAATAGTCATGATTAGAAATTATTTAAAAATAGCATTTCGAAATATCTGGAAGAATAAGACCTATAGTTTTCTAAATATTTTTGGGTTAGCAATTGGTATTACTTGTGCGAGTCTTATCTTTCTTTGGGTAGAAGACGAAGTGAACTTTGATTCGTTTCCAAAACAAGATCAAGTGTATTATGTGCCTACAAATCAAAAATATGAAGGAGAGTGGCGAACATTCTACTCTACTCCAGGACCATTGGCTGCAGCACTCAAAGATGAAATACCCGGAATAATGGGATCCGCCAGAACTACCAGTCAGGATTTATTATTTACTGTGGGTGAAAAAGCAATCACCAGAAGAGGAAGGTATGCAGATGTGGATATTTTTGAAATTTTCAGTCTGTCATTTATCGAAGGAACGATAACTGATGTTTTTAGAAATCGAGAAGCCATTGTACTTACAAAGGAAACAGCAACACAACTTTATGGTGAAAACGTCAATGTTTTAGGCAAAGTGATTCGGGTAGATAATAAGACAAACTATGTAATTACCGGAGTGATAGAAAATTTACCTGAAAATGTAACATTTGATTTTGACTGGATTGCACCTTTTGATAGGTATGCTGTAGGAGAAGAATGGATGCTAGGATATGGTAACAATTTTGCAGATACATTCGTTGCGCTTTCTCCTAAGGCTAATTTTGAAACCGTAGATAAACAAGTAAGATCTATAATTGCAGAAAAAGACGAAGGGAATGATACCTATGCCTTTTTGCATAGTATAAAGGACTGGCATTTACGCTCTGATTTTGAAGGCGGGAAAAAAGTAGGAGGACGTATCACCTATGTACGATTATTCATCGTCATTGCCTTGATTATACTACTTATCGCCTGTGTCAACTTTATGAATTTATCGACTGCCAGAAGTGAAAAACGCGCGAATGAAGTCGGTGTAAGAAAAGCAATGGGGTCAGGACGATCCAGATTGATTTTTCAGTTTATTACAGAAGCACTGATCATGGCTTTTATAGCAACCATGGTAAGTATATTTTTACTATTGATTTTATTACCTCAGTTTAATATTCTTATAGAGAAAAATTTGATGTTAGGATTGAGCAATCCACTTCATATCATCGCTTTAACAGTTATAACATCGGTTTGTGGAATTTTTGCAGGTCTGTATCCGGCATTTTACTTATCCGCATTCAAACCAATAGAAGTCCTGAAAGGTATGAAAGTAACGCATGGCAGCGCTGCTTTTATTCGTAAAGGTTTGGTTGTGGGACAATTTACAATCTCTACTGTTTTTATCATTAGTACCCTATTGGTGTACCAACAAATTCAGCATGTAAAAAACAGAGATTTGGGATATAATAAGGATCAATTGATAAGAATGAAAGTTAATGGCGATATGATCAAGAATTTTTCTGTGATAAAACAAGAACTGATTACTACCGGAGCTGTCAAAAATATAGGAGTAAGTAATTCACAAATACTTTCTGGAGGCAACAATGGAGCAGGCCTTACATGGCAGGGAGGTAACAATACAGAAGATGTTTTGATTTCTTTTAGGTATATAAATGCAACGTTTATCGAAACCACCGGCATGGAAATTATAAAAGGCAGAGGATTTAGTACTACGATAGCGAAGGATAGCACAAATATTTTAATTAGCCAGTCATTTGCAAAACTTTTGGGCGATGGAGACCCTATAGGAAAAAAGATTATGCGTAACAAGTCCTATACGGTGATTGGTGTCGTTAGAGATTATTTATATGGAGATATGTATGGCACTAGTGATCCGGTTATGTTTTTTAATGACCCTGAACCTGCAAGATATGCGTACATACGCACAAAATCGGGGATAGCGACAGACACGGCACTTTCAAAAATTGAAAAGGTGATGAAAAAAAATAATCCAGCATTTCCATTCGAATATACGTTTGTAGATGATATGTTTAATGATAAGTTCAAAAGTGAAAATCTGATTGGTAAACTCTCCCGGATATTTGCCGCTTTAGCAATATTAATCTCTTGTTTAGGGCTATTTGGACTCGCTGCATATACTGCCGAGCAGAGAAGTAAAGAAATTGGGGTACGCAAAGTATTAGGAGCAAGTGTTACTCGTATTGTAAGACTGGTATCAAAGGATTTTCTGAAATTAGTAATAGTCTCCATTATTATAGCAATGCCGCTTGCCTGGTTTGCTATGAAAAGCTGGTTAGATGGATTTGCCTACAGAATTGATATTAACTGGTGGATATTCTTACTTGCAGGTTTTGGAGCAATCATCATTGCACTGTTAACTGTGAGTTTTCAAACAATCAAAGCAGCTGTGGCTAATCCAATCAAAAGTTTACGAACAGAATAAATCAATCATCAATCAAAAAACGAGTAGCTATGATTAGGAATTATTTTAAAATAGCGTGGAGGAATATTGTAAAAGAAAAAATGTTTACCATCATAAAAATTGGAGGCTTTGCAGTAGGAATTGCGGCATGTATATTAATTACGTTGTTTATACGGGATGAACTTAGCTATGATGATCATTATAAAAATACAGATCAGATATATCGGGTAGTAGCAGAATATAAAGTAAATGGAGAGAAATTAAAGAGTGTGCATTTTCAATTGCCATTTGCGGATGTTTTAGAGTCGGATTTTCCAGAGGTTCTAAAAGCTGGTAAATACAATACTAGTGAACTTTTTGGAGCAGGTCAAAAGTCAGTAAAACTTGAAGGAACAGATCAAAATATGTTTGAAGACGGTTTCATCTTTGCGGATCAGGAATTGCTGGATATACTGGAGATTCCTCTGGAAGCAGGAAATGCCAGGACTGCTTTGACCGAACCATACAGTATTGTGATTTCTAAGTCAAAAGCAGATACATATTATCCTGATGAGAATGCTATAGGAAAAATGTTGATTTTGGATAATGATACCCAAAGATCTTATAAAATTACAGGAGTGATGCAGGAAATGGCAAGAAACTCACATTTTAACTATGATTTTTTAATGGAAATCGAGGATGAAAATATGAGCTGGAGTAATAATAATTATTTTACATATGTGCTAGTTGATAAAAAAACGGATATCCAGCAATTAGAGAAAAAGATGTTTTCTATTGTAGAAAAATATGTGATACCAGCTTTTGGAGGGCGTGGCAGAAGTCAGGATTTTCTAAAAGTGATCAAGGATAGTAAATTTACATTGCAACCTGTTACAGATATACATCTAAGATCTACGCTGGATATGAATGATGGGTTAAAACACGGAGATATCCGTTTTGTATGGTTATTTGCAGCAATAGCTATATTTATTTTGTTATTAGCCTGTATTAATTTCATCAATTTATCAACCGCAAAATCTGCTAATAGGGCTAAAGAAGTGGGATTAAGAAAAACCATTGGAGCTTTCAGAGAAAATCTAATCGTGCAGTTTATTACAGAGGCAATTGTATTTAGTGTTATTTCATTTATACTAGGAGTATTATTCACCTGGGTATTACTACCAGGATTTAATAAGATTGCCGCAAAAGAATTGATAATACCTTGGGCGGATTGGTGGTTTTTACCTTTAATTTTGATTTCGGCATTGATAATAGGGATTATAGCAGGTCTTTACCCAGCTTTTTACTTGTCAGGTTTTAAGCCGGTAAATGTCTTAAAAGGAAGTCTTAGTATCGGAAGTAAGAGTGGGAAATTGAGAAGTGGTTTGGTCGTATTTCAGTTTACAACTTCCATTATATTAATTATTAGTACACTTGTTATATATCAACAAATGGATTATATCCTTAGTAAAAAATTAGGATATAACAAAGAACAGGTAGTAATCATACAAGGAACCAATATACTAGAAAGTAATGTGGAGTCTTTTAAGAATCGTTTGTTACAAATTCCAGCTATTACTCAGGTAACTGCAAGTGATTATTTACCGGTAGAAGGAACAAAGCGAAATGGAAATACGTTTCAGAAGGTGGGAGAAGGAAATCTGGATAAAAGTGTTCCCGGTCAGATATGGCGTGTAGATCATGGCTATATTAAAACCTTGGGTGTTCATATTAATAAAGGAAGAGATTTTTCTACAGAGTTTTCCTCAGATACTATAAATTCTATTATCATTAATAATAAAATGGTAAAAGAATTTGGTTTTAAAAACCCTATTGGAGAACAAATTTCTAATGGACAAATCTGGAATATTATAGGAGTAGTTGATGATTTTCATTTTAGATCCTTAAAAGAAGATATAAGGCCATTAGCTCTGGTAATAGGTAATAGCCCGGGAATGATTTCTGTAAAATTGAATACAGATGAGGTTAGTAAGGTACTGGCATCAGTAGCTCAGCTTTGGGATAGTACAGTTCCTAATCAATCATTTAGGTATACGTTTCTTGATCAAAAATTTGCATTGATGCATGAAGATGTAAGTAGAATGGGAGCAATTTTCAACAGCTTTACCCTTTTTGCCCTTTTGGTAGCCTGCTTAGGATTATTTGCACTTTCAGCTTTTATGGCAGAACAGCGAAAAAAAGAGATCAGTATTCGATTGGTATTGGGCGCTTCTTTTAAAAGTATCTATAGGTTATTGACTGTTGATTTTTTGAAACTGATTATCATTTCCATACTACTTGCTATGCCAATAGGTTGGTATCTGATGCATAAATGGCTGGAGGATTTTGTATACCGAATTCAAATGAACTGGCAAGTTTTTATGATCTCTGGGTCTATCGTACTACTCATAGCGATACTAACTGTAAGTTATCAATCTATAGGAGCGATATTGATGAAACCAATCAAAAGTTTACGAACAGAATAAATCAATCATCAATCAAAAAACGAATATAAATTTTATAGAAAAATATGGTGCTTTTACAACTAAAAAATATAACAAAATGGGTAAATTCTGGAAGAAATAGAGTTCATCTTTTAAAAAATATAAGTCTTGATGTTCAGGAAGGAGAATTTATTTCAATAATGGGGCCATCCGGTTCAGGGAAATCTACATTACTTCATGTCCTGGGTATGTTGGATGATTTTAATGAAGGAGCCTATAACTTTCTGGAAGAATCGGTACATAAACTTAAAGAAAAGCATAGAGCAAACCTTTATAAAGAATACATAGGTTTTGTTTTTCAGGCATATCATTTGATCGATGAATTAACAGTCTATGAAAATATAGAAACACCATTATTATATAAAAAAATAGCATCTTCTGAGCGCAAAGCATTGGTTGCGGACACATTAGATCGGTTTAATATTGTGGGTAAAAAAAATCTTTTTCCTACCCAGCTTAGCGGAGGACAACAACAATTAGTTGGTATAGCAAGGGCATTAATTGGCAGTCCTAAATTAATCCTGGCAGACGAACCTACAGGAAATCTCAATTCTAAACAAGGTGAAGAAATTATGGAACTTTTTAAAGAGTTAAATAATGAAGGTGTCACCATCATTCAGGTAACACATTCAGAAAAAAATGCTGCGTATGGATCACGTGTCATTAATCTGCTCGATGGAGCAATAGCAATAGGCCCAGATTAGATAATGTGAATACCATTACCTAGTTCTTGAATTTCTACAGGAAGTGTAATTATAACCCTGTCTCAGGGTTAAGCCCCAGGAGGGCTCTGGGAGCTAGCTCCCAGAGCCCTCCTGGGGCTTGGTCGCTAAATCAAGTGCCACTCGATCTTCAAATCTAATATATA
>NZ_VTZU01000097.1 GCF_008370685.1 Aquimarina sp. RZ0 | reverse complement strand
TTTTTCCTTTCTACTTCGTTTAAAAAATAAACCGTAGCTATAGCTATGCTTGATTTTTTTGCCTTGCATAAAGAAAAAATAATTCAATGAATTTATACGAATTTTTTAATCACAAATCGTATTAGTTAAGGATTAACAAAATCCAATTTTAACCTAAATAAATTATCATAACAGGAAAATAGATTTAATGTACTTATAAACAGTTGTTTATGAGTTGTTAGTTGTTTTTGAAATAGTACAGGTAAGATTAAAAACATTTTAACTATTTTTATTACAGGTAGTTAATTCGTAAGATCAAAAAACTTGAAACCAATATATACAATAGATGATGTTATTAGTAATCTGGATACCATCATAGAAGAATCTATACTTGATCATAATCCTTTAGGGTATTTTGCGGCATTGTACAGAAAAGTAACTGTAAAAGTTAAAGAAGGTATTTTAAGCAATTTTTTTGATGATGGATCAAGAATGGAAAAACTAGATGTCATATTTGCGAGTAGGTACCTTCACGCATATTTTGCCTATAAAAACCAACAACCAACTACCGAGTCCTGGAAAAAAGCATTTGATGTATCAAAAAAATATTGGCCAATTGTACTTCAACATTTACTGATGGGGATGAATGCCCATATTAATTTGGATCTTGGTATTGCAACAGCAGAAGTAGCTAAAGATCAAAATATAGAAGATCTCAAAGATGATTTTAATAAAATCAATGAAATCCTTTCTTCTCTTGTGCTGGAGGTGGAAAGAGATCTTGCAGAGATTTGGCCAACATGGCATAAAATCTTAAAACTCACTCGAAATATTGATGATTTTCTGATAGATTTCAGTATGGAAATTGCCCGGGATGGAGCTTGGAAATTTGCAAATAATATTGCTGATTCTTCTGAAGATCAGCTGCAAAAGCATATCGAAGAAAGAGATGAAAAAGTTATAAAAAATGCAAATTTTATTACAAATCCAGGTTGGATTGTTAAGCTTGTTATGGGAGTAATTCGATTAGGCGAGCTTGGTTCTGTTGCGGATAAAATTAAGGACCTAAAAAATTAGTTTATAGAACTGATAGTTCATTGTTTATTGAGTTAGATAAGTGTAAGCATAGTATTTTAAGGATTTGGTATTACCTTTTTGAAACTTTGTATATAAGTTATAGAAAACGAATTAATAGCAACCTGAGTTGATGATTAATTCAGAAGATTAAAAACCGTAAATTCGAGACATCTAATAAAATTTTATCCAGTGTTTAAACCTGAGATAGGTAGAAAAATATTATCATAATGGTCAAAGAACTTTAAATTTTAATTATTTGCAAAACAGATAGTTATGTAATGTATTAATGATAGAGCTTTGACTAATGAAAAGTGTGTCAAGTACTTTTGATACAAATTTTTTGTCAAAATTGTACTCAAAATCAGTTTACTCGATAATCGAGATTTAAATGCTCCGAGGCTTGCCTCAAAATCAAAATGTCTTTTTCAATAAATGCTTCGTGGGTTTGCCCCGAGCTAGTTTACTCTAGATCATAATACCAGTTTTGTTTTAAAAATACTCAAATAGAAAGCAACAATTTCTTGTTCAGACAAAAAAGAAAATTAAAACAGAGCCACGGTAAGGCTTCTTTATTATTTTGAAATATGAGTAAAAAAAGAGAAAATTTTAATAGGTAATCATAGAAAGGATAGTATACAGGGCTAAAAAGATCTGGAAAAGTAAAAACCTAAAGACTGCCCATCGTATTGAGGGGTAAAAGCAATTCCATCCATTTTTTTAAAAGGGTTCCAGGAAATAAGATGATCAAAATGATACACTAGTTTGGTAGATAAAATTCCAATACCAGCTCCAACAAGTACATCAGAAAGAAAATGCTTGTTATTAAGCATTCTCATGCCAGCAGTTGTTATAGCAAAAAAATAACCACTATAGGCTAATAGAGGTTTTGTGTCAATAAATTCTTCATAGAGAACACTTGCGCTAGAAAATGCAATTGAGGTATGTCCAGAAGGGAAAGAATTTGCTTGTGTAGATTCGCCAGGTCGCTCTTTATACGTTTCTTTTTTTATGATTGTTGTGGTAACACCAGTCAAAATAGTAGAAAGCATAAGGTTTTTAGTTTGATCAAACCAATGATTTCTTGAAGGAACCCCCAATATATCTGCTGCATAAAGTTGTACAACTGGAGCGTATCTGGTATAATCATCAATTTTGAAATGAAAATCATCACCAACAGAACTTCTAAGATCTTTTTGAAGAGATTTCTCAAAATCACTAGTCGATAATAGGATTCCGGAAGCAATCAAACTTATTGGTAAAATTCTTTTTTTAAATAAACTTTTTTTAGGCTTATTATCTATTTTCTGAAACTTACTATAATTAGAGTTTATACGTGAAGAATTTGTGAGTTGAGCATTGATAAAACTAATATTAAAACATATCAATAGTAGGATAATATGATTTTTCATATAACATTATTTTGGGGAATAGACACTTTGGGAATGTCTAGTTCTAAAATTAGGAAATATATTTAACTAATCTTGAGTAGTGGTTTTCAACCGAAAAGTTTGGCTTTTGCACTGTAATGAAGTAGGTTTTTCCAGCATAGTCATAGCTAAGGTTAAAAAAACAACAAAATTAGCGTGCAAAATGTAAATTTTGTACGTCAAAGCATTACTTAAGATGAGTTTGTTGTAAAAAAACGTTAAAAAAAATATTTTATTGCCTTTTTTATTATAAAAATTCGAGGTATATAAAAGTTTACTATTTTTAAGATAAAAAAAATACTTAAAATATTGATAATTAGTTTTTTATTGCGTTTTTGTGTTCTCTGAAATCAAATTTGATCGATGTGAGGTTTATTTCCTTCTCCATCAAAATAAAAAAAGTCATACAGCTATATTCCTTTAAAAAAGACTTATATTTGCACGCAATTAAATCTTAATTGCCATGACAACACATGAATCCAAAATTGTTGGAGAAGGACTTACATACGATGATGTCCTTTTAGTTCCTGCCTTTTCAAAAGTACTACCTAGAGAAGTAAATATTCAGACTAAGTTTACAAGAAATATTACGATAAACGTGCCTATAGTTTCTGCTGCTATGGATACGGTTACAGAAAGTCGCATGGCGATTGCGATGGCACAGGAAGGTGGTATTGGTGTATTGCATAAAAATATGACCATACAGGAGCAGGCAATGAAGGTTCGCAAAGTAAAAAGAGCAGAAAGCGGGATGATTATCGATCCTGTTACTTTGCCATTAAACGCAAAAGTCGTTGATGCCAAGAATAATATGCGAGAGCATAGTATTGGTGGTATTCCAATTGTAGATGGGAATGATAGATTATTAGGGATTGTTACCAATAGAGATTTACGTTTTGAGAAAAACGATGATCGCCCTATATCAGAAGTGATGACAAGCAAAAATCTTGTAACTGTAGGAGAAGGAACTTCGTTACAGGAAGCAGAGGTTATTTTACAGGAAAACAAAATAGAAAAACTACCCGTAGTAAACAATGATAATAAGTTGATAGGTCTAATTACCTTTAGGGATATCACAAAGCTTACGTTGAAACCAAGTTCTAATAAGGATGAGTTAGGAAGATTACGGGTTGCAGCAGCAATAGGAGTAACTGGCGATGCGGTGGATAGAGCTGAAGCTTTGGTAAAAGCAGGCGTAGATGCAGTTGTGATTGATACAGCTCATGGGCATACAGAAGGAGTTATAGCTGTGTTGAAAGAAGTGAAATCAAAATTTCCTGAATTAGAGGTGGTCGTTGGTAACATCGCTACAGGCGAAGCAGCAAAGTACTTAGTAGAAGCTGGTGCAGACGCAGTAAAAGTAGGAATAGGTCCCGGATCTATATGTACTACCAGAGTTGTCGCAGGAGTAGGATTTCCTCAGTTTTCTGCAGTGTTAGAAGTAGCAGCTGCAATAAAAGGATCTGGAGTTCCTGTTATAGCAGATGGGGGAATTCGATATACGGGAGATATTCCAAAGGCAATAGCAGCCGGTGCAGATACAGTGATGTTAGGATCATTACTTGCAGGAACCAAAGAATCTCCTGGAGAAACAATTATTTACGAAGGAAGAAAATTTAAATCATATCGTGGGATGGGATCTGTAGAAGCTATGAAAAAAGGTTCAAAAGATCGTTATTTTCAGGATGTAGAAGATGATATCAAAAAATTAGTTCCAGAAGGTATTGTAGGTCGTGTAGCATACAAAGGAGATCTTTATGAAAGTATTCATCAGTTTGTAGGAGGTCTAAGAGCAGGAATGGGGTATTGTGGCGCCAAGGATATACAAACACTACAGGTAACAGGGCGTTTTGTTAAAATAACAGCAAGCGGTATCCATGAAAGTCATCCTCATGATGTAACCATTACAAAAGAAGCTCCCAATTATAGTCGATAATTTTCTGGATTTTATTTCTTTTCACAAATTAGGGTTTTTAGATCCCTTACTTTAGCGTAACTGTTTTTTAGAAAATAAGTTAAGAATTAGTAGTACTTATTGATTTGTTCAAACTAGAACTTGCTTATTTTCTTTTTAGAACTAGAAATACTTTTTCGGAGAAATGCATTTTGTCTCAAAAAGCATCTCTTGAGAACAATTTTTTGTTTGATTGTAATATATGGTGTGAAAAAAATAATAGAATCTAAGAAGAAAGACTACATTAATGCACTTTTTATAATCAAAAAATAAAATAATAGACAATTACTCTGGTAAAAAGCATTCTTTGGATAATAATTTATTAAAAACTGCTTCTTTTTTTTCTTGTTTTCACAAATTTATCTAATTATTATTCTTTTTCTAAAGAATGAGTATTCGTAGAATTTTTTTACTTTGGGAATTGATTTTGAAGACAGTCAATCAAGCTAATACTCAATAGAAGATAAATTATTAGTGTTAAAAAATAACTTTTTATTAACATTTATTTTGTAGGGAATTATGGATACATCTTGTTTTTATAGTAAACCTAATGAAGTGAGATAGGTGAATGATAAATTTTCGTAAATCTTAAGTTTAGATGACTTTTCAATTTCTTTAAATGTGCCTGATTTTTTTAATCTCTGGCTTTTTAAAAATGATTATTTATACAAATTTGTCATAAACCCAGTAAACTAACTCTTAAAATCCATTGTATTATGAAAAAAATACTTTTAGAACGTAAATTTTTTCAGCCTATAACTGCATTATCCACTGTAAATAACCCAAACGAAAGCGATAAAATCAGCCCAAAGAATCAACAAAATGGTCTTTCAAATGGTATAATACTACAGCTATATTACTCAATTCATCATAAAACAACTAGACTGTCGTTATATTAAAAAGGTTATGATGAGGGTATTCATTTGGAATCTATTATTAATGTAGAAAAACTATACGTATCACAAGATTGATATCACATTATACTTTTCAGACTATCAAAATATAGAAGCACTCTTACTTACATACTTCTAAAAGTAAATGGAGACTTCATAAGTGTTAATCTAATAGTCTGGTATGCATATTAACTCATTGACAAGAAGTGCTAAATGTTTAAAGAAAAGCATTTTTTTGCATAGATTTTGCATAATTGAAAACTTCGGCTGATTAGGAACGAATCATCGTTTTGCCATTTAAAAGTATAATGTTTTATAGATTGTTTATGATGTCTGCTATTAATGACTAGGAAAAACCAGCACATGCAAGTCCGGACGACAAACATTGAGGAAATCTTCTTGTTTAAAAGCTTGAAGATAATTTTCATATGCACTTTTTAGAGAAGTCATAGTTAGCAAAATGTAAAAGTGGCTATCCTGAATTAGGTAAAAAACTGAATCTATAAGTGAAGTAATATCTAAAGATCTTGTTCAAAGCATTAATCATGTATAACAAGTCCTATGTTATAAAGGAGATAGTGAAATTTTATCATTCAGAATCTTATACTGCTTATTTAATATAGTACCTACCCATCTAACTTCAAAAATATATAAGATATAATCGGTAAATATTATGGTGTTGAGAAGGTTTAATACACTTCGCCGTATGATCCGTATTTATTAAGAATTCACATAATATCAACTATAAATTAACTAAAACAAAAATGAAATTAACCAGACAAAAAATTCTAATACTATTTTGGGTATTAGTTACAAGCGTATCTTTTGCGCAAGAAATAACGATAAAAGGGAAAGTGCTTGATGACAAAGGGTTGCCATTACCAGGAGTGAACATTGTTGTAAAAAACACAAATAATGGAACCCAAACAGATTTTGATGGTAAGTACAACATTCAAGCGTCAAAAGGAGTCATGTTAATTTATAGCTATCTGGGGTTTGAGGATGAAGAAGTTGTTGTAGGAAGTAATGCTCTTATCAATATTTCATTAAAACCTTCAGCCTCAGAATTAGATGAAGTGGTGATAACGGCATTGGGAATTTCTAAAGAAAAGAAATCTCTTGGGTATTCTGTTCAGACCATAAAATCTAATGATATTACAGAAGCAAGAAATACAAGTGCATTAAATTCGCTTTCAGGAAAAATTGCCGGGATACAAATTTCTACACCAAGTGGAAATTTAGGAGGATCATCCAGAATATTACTTCGGGGTCCGGGTTCTATTACTCAAGAGAACAGACCGCTAATTGTTGTTGATGGAACTCCATTGGATAATTCTAATTTTAATACAGTTTCTACTCAAACAGGAGGAGGTGGTAGAGATTATGGAGATGCGGGATTTGATATTAATCCAGATGATATTGAAAATATTAGTGTGCTAAAAGGTGGTGCTGCAAGCGCATTATATGGGTCAAGAGCGCAGAATGGAGTGATTTTGATTACTACAAAGAGTGGTAAAAAAGGGAAAACAGTGATAACCCTTAATTCTGGAATAACTTTTGAAGCGATCAATATCATTCCTAAGATTCAGCAACTATATGGAGGAGGAGCAGGAAATCCTGCAACTTTTGAACAATCAGATTTTCAACAAGTAGTCATGAATGGAACCACATTTGATGTTGTTGATTATGCTACAGATGAATCTTGGGGCCCAAGATATGATCCTAATAGACTTGTGTTACATTGGGATGCTTTTGACCCCGAATTTCCCAATGATTTCATGAGACCGAGAGCCTGGGTCTATCCCGAAAATGATAGGGAAGATTTTTTTAATGTTGGAATATCACAAAACAATGGAGTGTCTTTTACACAAGGTACTGATAAATCAAATATTCGATTGTCTTTAAATAATACACAAACTAATGGTATAGTTCCTAATTCTAAACTCGACAAAACATCCGTAAATTTTAATGGATCTTCGCAGTTATCTAACAAGATAAAAATTAATGCCGGGGTCAATTTAACCATTACAGAAGGGTTTAACAGACCAGCAACAGGATATACCGGAGCAGGTGTGATACAGCAGTTTTTTCATTTTGGTCAAACCTCCTTAGATTTTGGTAGATTGAGAAACTTTAAGCTTCCTGATGGTACACAAAGATCTTGGAATCGTACTGCTGCAAATGACCCGACAATCAGGTTTTCTGATAATCCTTATTGGACAATAAATGAAAATATAGCAACCGACGAAAGAGTGCGCTGGTATGGTAATGTTGGTCTAAAATATGATTTTACGCCTTCTTTGTATGCTAATGTAAAGATTTATGGGGATACTTATAATCTCAAAATTAATCAACAAACAGCAGTGGGTTCTGCCGGACAATCCTCATATTCTGAGTCTGACCGGAATTTGAAAGAAATCAATTATGAAGGGCGTCTACATTATGATCAGGTCTTTTTTGATGAAAAAATTAATATAAATGCATTTATAGGAGGTAACAGGAGAAATAATGAATTTAGTAGAATTAGTGGGAATACCCGTGGTGGACTCGCTACTCCAAGAATTTATAACCTGAATAATTCTGTTGATGATGCAAATGTTGACGAGTTTGATTCGAGAAGGAGAATTAATAGTATTTTTTGGTCGTTATCTATTGGGTATGATGAATTTGCATATGTAACCGTAACAGGAAGGAATGACTGGTCCTCAACATTACCAATAGAGAACAATTCATATTTTTATCCATCGGTAACAGGAAGTTTTGTTTTTTCTAAATTCATTACCCCCTCTTGGTTGTCCTTTGGGAAAATCCGGGGAGGTATTGCGGGAGTAGGTAGTGATACAAGTCCTTATTCATTAATCAATACCTTTGAGAGTAGGAGTTCATTTTTTGGGAATATTAGATTTAACAATGATGAAACGAAACTTAACCCCGGATTAAAACCAGAACAGAAAACTACATGGGAGGTCGGTCTGGAAATGGCTTTCTTAAAAAACAGAGTAAGTTTTGATCTTACCTATTATGATGAAGAAACGAAGGATCTGATTACACCAGTAGCAGTTGATCCTTCTACAGGATTTTCTGAAACAAATACAAATGCCGGGAGGTTATCTAATAAAGGGATTGAGGCATTGATTAATATTACCCCGATAGATACAAAAGGTTTTACCTGGAATTTTACCTGGAATTTTTCTAAAAACAAAAATGAATTAATAGAGTTGATAGATGGAGTTGAAGTATTACAGATAGGAAGATTTCCATTTAACGGTGTTTCTGTAAATGGAGTAGTAGGGCAACCATATGGAGTGATTAGAGGAACTAATTATATTTTTGATGACCAGGGGAATAGAGTCGTTGGGGCAAACGGTAGATTTTTGGAAACAAGAAATGTAGAGAATCTGGGATCTGTATTGCCAGATTACAATATGGGGTTTAGAAATAGTTTTAACTATAAAGGTATTAATCTTGGCTTTCTTATAGATGTACAAGAAGGAGGGGTCTACAGATCGTTGACAAATCTATGGGGGAATTATTCTGGTATTTTAGAACAAACAGCAGCAAACAACATTCGTGAAGAAGGTACAGTTTTAGATGCGGTGACTGGTACTGTAACATTTGATGCGGATGGTAACTATACTGTTACAGGTACATCGCCAAATACTACCAGGATTACTGCACAGCAGTTTGGACAGGATCATTTCTTTGGCCCTGATGCTCAAAATATTTTTGATGCAGACTATATAAAATTACGTGAAATCACATTAGGATATACCTTACCCAAAGAGTGGATAGAGGGAAATTTAGAATCAGTTCGATTTACAGCATTCGCAAGAAATCTTTTTGTTTGGGGATTGGATAATGATGATATTGATCCAGAAGTTGCGACCTCTGGGAGTGGTAATATACAGGGATCAGAAGGAGGAGCATTGCCTTCAACAAGGTCTTTTGGGTTAAATGTAGAATTAAAATTTTAAGAAATCATGAAAAATATAATAGCAATTTTTGCAATCATTACAAATATACTTTTCTTTATATCATGTGGAGAAGATCTGGAGGATATAAATGAAAACCCGAATAGCCCTGAAATTGTATTAAGTAATACGATTTTTAATAGTGCAACCAAAGAGTATGTAGACGACACTAGAAATAGTTTTAGTTCCGGAAGGTTGAGCCTGCCATGGATGCAGTACTGGGGTCAAAATGCCTATGCAGATGAAGATCGCTTTATTTATAGAGAAGGAACGGCAGAAGGCTTATATACGAATACATATTTAGTGGCAACAGATTTTAAATCAATAATCGATTTAAACACAAACCCCGAGACCAGAGAGCAAATGTCTGCAGTCGGTAATAATGATAATCAGATTGCAGCATCCAGAATTATGCTTTCATATATATTTCATAAGCTTACAGACTTTTTTGGAGATGTTCCTTATTATTCCTTTGGGAGTGATGATCCGGATTTTCAGGCTTTAGATATCGATAATGTACTATCTCCTGTTTTTGCCTCTCAAGAGAAAATATATATGGATATCTTAAAAGAGTTAAGAGAAGCTTCTGATATGATTAATACATCTGAACCAGTATTTACCAGTGGAGATAATATTTTCAATGGAGATGCTGTAAAATGGAAAAAATTTGCAAATTCACTGATTTTACGAGTTGCAAACCGTATTAGAGGTGTAGACCCATCAACAACAAATAATGAGATTGCAACAGCCGTTGCTGCAGGAGTGTTCACGTCTAATATGGACAATGCAATTCAGCAATACGAATCTGCAGATGCAACAGCTTCACCTTATTGGAGAGCTTTTATAAATAGAACAGATTTTTCTGTAGTAGCTCCTTTTGTTAATTTGCTGAAAGGAGATATAGGGAATTTTGGACCGGATCCCAGACTCTTTGAAATGGCAGCTCCAGCCAGTGCATCTATCACTAGTATAAAAGAAAATAGCTATACAAGGAGTGAGAATTATGATGATTATGAAGGCATTCCGTATGCTTTTAGATTGGCAAATCTTTTACCTTTTACGACCTATTCGTTTCCGAGTAGCACAATTATCAAACCAGATTATGGAGAAGTATTGATGGAGTATGCAGAAGTAGCATTTATACTGTCCGAGCATAATGGATGGGATCAAGCTCTATATGAAGATGGTGTGAGAGCATCTATGGAGCGTTGGGGAGTTGCTGAAACAAATATAGAATCCTTTGTCAATAATTTACCGTCAGCATCTCAAGAAACAGTCTTGAATCAAAAATATGTTGCCTTATACATGCAGCCTCATGAATCCTGGGCAGAATACAGAAGAACTGGATTTCCAAATATTTTGATCAAACCAAACGAAGAAACTGTTTTGCCAGCATCACAGGCAGGTCCGGCAGGTGTTACAACCTATATATTTGAGGCAGGTGAAGGACTTACCGATTTACCAACACGTCTTAGATATCCTTTAATATTACAGACATTAAATGGAGCAAACAGAGCCGCGGCAGTTACTAATTTGTCTGATGGAGATGTGCTAACAAGTAAATTATTCTGGGATGTGGATTGATGTAAATGTCTGTTTAGGTCAAGATTTACTCGATAATCGAGATTTAAATGCTCCGAGGCTTACCTCGAAATCAAAATGTTTTTTTAAATAAATGCCTCGTGGGCTTGCCCCAAGGTAATAGTTTACTATTCTAGATACCACCTTCCGTTGTAAGATTGATCCCCTTGACGTGATTTTTTAGACCGAAGTTCTTATTGGATTTATGAATTATATCAGGGGTTGAGAAAAAGAAAAACCGTTTCAAAATTATTTTTTGAAACGGTTTTTTTTGCTTAGTTAAGCAATGACCCATTTTTAGTTTTAAAATACTCAATCAAAAAGAGTAAATTTTAATAAGTAATTTTAAATCAGAAATGATATTATACGATTTGTGATTAAAAAATTCGTATAAATTCATTGAATTATTTTTTCTTTATGCAAGGCAAAAAAATCAAGCATAGCTATAGCTACGGTTTATTTTTTAAACGAAGTAGAAAGGAAAAAGAAACGATGAATATGCGAAATTTTTAGTTATAAATCGTATTATTCTACCTTGAGGCCTAATTTAGTCATAACAGTTTTAGTAAGATCAAATTTTGGATCTATATATGCCAGACCGCTATTAGTAATAGTAAGTACCTGCGAGTATCCTTCTGATTTGGCAACCTCTTCTAGTACTTTTCCAATTTTTTGATATAGAGGTTGTAATAATTTGTTTTGCTCTAATTGAACAAGTTGAGTTCCGTTTTGACGAAACTTGGCAATATCATTTTCTAAGGCGATAATTTCCTCTTGTTTTGTCTTTTTCATCGGCTCAGTCATAGTAGCTACATTTTTTTGATATTCAGCTACCTTGGCTTGGTATTCATCTGCCTTTGTTTTTAGCTCAGCTTCTAACTTGGCATTGTAGGCTTTTAGATCCTCTTGAACCTTAGTGAGTTCCGGGAGTTTAGAAAGAATAAATTCACTATCAACGGTACCAACCTTAGATTGAGCCATCAACTGAATACTAGCTATAAATAATAAAATCGGGAATACTATTTTTTTCATTGTAATTTTGTTAACTCGTGTTATAAAATTTTTGCAAATATATAAGGTCTAAAACAATATATGTGCCAAGAAATATGTTTTTTAGAAGTCTATTCTTCATATAACTGACCGCGATGCGGTTTTAGACGATCTCTTACAGCTTTCATTTCTGAATCTGTAACCACCAAATATGCGATACTGTGCATTTCATTTACATCTTGAAATCCAGTAATAGTAATCGCTAACTTTTCTGAAAACACATATTCTTTAAGATGTATTTCATGATGCTTAGCTGTTTTATGGGCAGATGGTCCTCTGAAATCCCAGATTAACTTTATTTTTCTTTCCAAAATATTTTTTTATAAACAAGAAGTTGATAATACAATATGATAAGGTGTAGTTTTTGTTTTTTAAAATAAAGTCACAATATTAATGAGATTCATAAAATTTTAAAAGGTTTTTAATACTATATTACCATAATGTTTCGTTACAAGAAGAACTTGTAAAATGCCTTAATATTATTATTTTTGTCCAGATAGGGACTTTTATTAAAAAAACTATGTATAAAAAAACTACTATACTTTTTCTAAGTATGATTTTTTGCTTTCTAGCAAACGCACAACAAAAAGACCAAGTACTTCTTACTATTAATGATGCACCAGTATATACTTCAGAATTCAGAAGAGTTTATCTTAAGAATATTGATCTGGTTAAAGACGAATCTCAGAAAGATATTGATGAATATCTGGAACTTTTTATTAATTATAAATTAAAATTAGAAGAAGCAAAGGAGCAAGGTTTAGATAAAAAAGAAAGTTATATTAAAGAACTGGCAGGGTATAGGAAACAACTGTCTTCAGGGTATTTAACAGATAATGAGGCTTCTGATGCGTTGGTCAAAGAAGCATATGATCGTTTACAGGAACGAGTAAATGCCAGTCATATCCTAGTGATGCTAAAACCTAATGCCTCGGCTCAGGACACTTTGGTAGCATATAATAAAATTGTGGAGGCTAGAAATAAAATTGTTACTGGAGAAAGTTTTAATGAAATAGCAAAACTTTATAGTGAAGATCCATCTGCAAAAAGTAATGGTGGTGATCTAGGTTGGTTTTCTGCATTCAGAATGGTGTACCCTTTTGAGGAAGCAGCATATACTACAGAAGTAGGAGACGTTTCAAAACCATTTAAAACTCGTTTCGGATATCATATCGTAAAAGTTAACCAAAGAGAAAAAACTTTAGGAGAGGTAACAGTAGCACATATAATGGTAGCTTTTACCAAGGAAAGAACTGAATCAGAAGCAGAAGAAAGAGTAAACGAAATTAACAAACAGTTACAACAAAATGCTTCTTTTGAATCTTTGGCAAAACAGTTTAGTGATGATACGAATACAGCGGTTAATGGTGGTAAAATTAATCGTTTTGGGCAAGGGGTTATTAATTCAGAGCCTTTCGAAAAAGCAGCGTTCAGCTTAAAAACTCCTGGAGAATTATCTGCGCCCGTCAAATCTAAATATGGATGGCATATTATAAAATTGATAGAAAAACACGCACCTAAAACTTTTGAGGAATTAAAGCCGGAATTAACCAAAAAAATAAAGCAGGACGGCAGATCACAATTGATTACCGAATCATTCATAAATTCTCTAAAAGAGAAATACGGTCTAAAAAGAAATGAAGCGGCAATTAGTTACTTTAAGAAAACAGTTCCAGAGACTATTTTTAAAGAAGAATGGGCAATACCGTCCAGTGATGATAGTCTAAATAAGGAGTTAATGACTATTGGTGCTACTAAGTATACTTTTATGGATTTTGCAAAAACACTAAAAGAAAAAGGAACAAAATCCGGTTCTACGGATGTAGCAATTTTTGTGGAGGAAATGTATACCGATTTTGAATCCTCTAAATTGTTAGAGTATTATGAAGAACACCTAGAAGATGATAATCAGGATTTTGCAAATGTGATATCAGAATATAGAGATGGGTTGTTACTTTTTGATTTAATGGATAACAAAGTGTGGAATGCTGCAAAAAGTGATTCTATAGGACTTAAAAAATTCTATGAATCGAGAAAAAATAACTACGTAAAAGGAGAAACCTACAAAATAACAAAAGCTTCCTCGACTAAAAAAGAATTGATTGATGAGGTAGAAAAGTTGATTAGTAAAGGAAAATCAATAGAGGAGATAAAATCAGCAGTAAACACTTCTAAGGATGATGTGGTACTCTTTTCTGAAGAGGAATTAATAAAAGGAGAAGATGCGTTGGTGAATAAGCTATCAGGTAAGAAAGAACAAATTCTGGTAACAAATGAGGATAATTACATAACGCTTATCAAAGTGAATGAAATTACACCATCAAGATTAAAAACTTTTGAAGAAACAAAAGGTAAAGTCATCAATGATTTTCAAGAAAATCTGGAAAAAACCTGGCTTAGTCAGTTAAGAAAAAAATATTCTGTAGACGTACACAAAAAAACATTGAAGAAGATCAAAAAAGAATTATCTATATAAATGAGATATAGTAGTATACTCATGCTTCTATTGCTTGTAATTGTTTCTTGCCGTAATATGAATCGCCAAAGACGGGAAGAAGCAGTGGCAAGAGTTAATAATACATACTTATATAAAGAAGAGATAAAGAGCCTGGTTCCTGATGGTGCTTCTAGGGAAGATAGTATTAATATCATAAATAACTACATCAATATTTGGGCTACAAAACAATTATTTATAGATCAATCAAAACGTAATTTAACAGAATTAGAGTTACAGGAGTTTGATAATCTGGTAGAAGATTATAAAAGCACGTTATATATCAATGCGTATAAAGATGCAGTGATTAATAAATCCATTAATATGGAGGTGACTGATCAGGATTTAGAAGCGTATTACAAAGAAAATATAGAAAATTTTAATCTTAATGAAGAGTTAGTAAAGTTACGTTACTTACATTTGCCTGCTGATTATAATGATATAGTTGCAACGCAGACACGTTTTAATCGTTTTAATGATGAGGATAAAGAAGATTTACTAAGTAAAAAACTGGAATTTGTAACATTTTCGTTTTCAGATGCTTCTTGGATACAATTAGAAAAGGTATTAAATCGGATTCCAATTCTAAAAGATCAAGATAGGAACAAACTTTTGAAGAACGGCAAATATGTACAATTGCGTGATTCTTTGGGAGTTTATATGATTAAAATAAAAAAAGCCCTCAAAAAGAAAGAAACAGCACCATTAGAATATATAAAACCTACTATAAGACAAATCATACTAAGCAAGAGGAAGCGAGAATTGATAAAAAAATTAGAAAAGGATATTACAAAAGATGCGATTAAAAATAAACAATTTGAAACTTATAAGTAAGAAGATTTTATATACAGCGGTGCTGTTGCTACTAGTATCTAGTATGCCGATCTACGCCCAGGAGATTATTGATGATGAAGTAAAAGAAGTCACAGAAGAAAAAAATGAATCTGTTGAGCCATCTCAGAGAATTAAGATAGATGGCGTTGCCGCTGTGATTGGTGAGTATGTCATTCTGGATAGTGATGTTGCTATTGCGTATCAGCAATTGGTGAGTGAAGGAGTATCTGTAGAAGATGTATCCAGATGTCAATTAGCAGGAAGTTTGTTTGAGAATAAATTATATGCGCACCACGCCGTTCAGGACAGTGTTTTGGTTACAGATGCAGAGGTGAATTCTATGGTTGATCAACAACTTAGTTATATGACTAGAGAATTAGGAACTATCGAAAAAGTTTTAAAATTATATAAAAAGGATGATCTTGATGATTTTAAAAAAGAACTTTTCCAAATAAATAAAGCAAATAGATTGTCTGAACAGATGCGGTCTAAAATTATTGAAGAAGTAGAGATTACGCCAGAAGAAGTGAGAGAATTTTTTGATGAAATCCCAGAAAAAGAAAGACCTCTTTTTGGAACAGAAATAGAACTTGCTCAAATTGTAATTGAACCTAAAGTTCCAGAAGAAGAAGAACAAAAAGTTATAGATAGATTAAAACAGTTTAGAATTGATATTATAGAGAATGGAAGTAGTTTTGCTACCAAAGCTGTATTGTATTCTCAGGACCCGGGTTCTAAATCTACTGGCGGGAAGTATACCATAAACAGACAAGCTCAATTTGCAAAAGAATTTAAAGATGTAGCCTTTAGCCTACAAGAAGGAGAAGTGAGTGAACCTTTCAAAACTGATTTTGGATGGCATATTGTTCAATTGGATAAAATAAAAGGAGAGAATATTGATGTAAGACATATTCTTTTAGTGCCAGAAGTAACAAGAGAAAGTATTGATAAAGCAAAGAAACTTGTAGACTCAATACGTACAGGTATTATTAGTGGTAATATGGATTTTAAAAAAGCTGCCAGAAAATTTAGCGATGAAAAGGAAACAAAAGAAGACGGCGGACAATTATTAAACCCTACTACTGGAGATACTCGTTTTGAACTTACCAAAATTGACCCTATATTGTATGATCAAGTTTCAAAATTAAAAATGAATGAAGTCTCATTGGTGATTCCTGATCAGGATCGTCAAGGTCGTAAAAAGTTTAAATTAATAACAGTATTAAATCGTTATGACGAGCATATTGCAAATTATTCTAAGGATTACCTGAAAATTCAGGAACTGGCGCTTAGAAAAAAACAAATTACAGCAATACGAAAATGGCAGGAAGAAAAGATCAATGATACCTATGTAAAACTTAATGGAGACTATAGAGACTGTGAGTATAGTGGTAATTGGTTAAAAAAAGAAAAATAATATGTCAGACGACGTTGCAGCAGTAAAAAAACTGGTAAGCAAGCATACCGAATTAAAAAAGGAAATTTCAAAAATAATCATAGGTCAGGAAGAAGTAATCGATCAGATACTTATTGCTGTATTTTCTGGAGGTCACGCACTGTTAATAGGAGTACCCGGATTGGCAAAGACACTTATGGTAAATACTATATCCAAAGCATTAGGGTTGGATTTTAAAAGAATTCAATTTACTCCAGATTTGATGCCTAGTGATATTCTTGGGAGTGAAATTCTAGATGAGTCAAGACATTTTAAATTTATCAAGGGGCCCGTTTTTTCTAATATTATCCTGGCGGATGAAATTAACCGTACGCCTCCTAAGACACAAGCAGCATTGTTAGAAGCAATGCAAGAAAGATCAGTAACGGTAGCTGGACATAATTACAAGCTGGATTTACCATATTTTGTGCTGGCTACACAGAATCCGATCGAGCAGGAAGGTACGTATCCATTGCCAGAAGCACAGTTGGATAGATTTATGTTTGCCATAGAACTGAAGTATCCAAGTTTTGAAGAAGAAGTAGAAGTGGTAAAAAGCACCACCGGAGATACATCAGTAACAGTCAATCCGTTATTTACCGCGCAAGAGATTATAGATTTTCAGCATTTAATTCGTCGTATTCCGGTAGTTGATAATGTAATTGAGTATGCAGTTAGCATAGTTTCTAAAACAAGACCTGCTGCAGATACTGCTACAGAATTAGTGAAAAATTATATAGACTGGGGTGCAGGTCCGAGAGCTTCTCAAAACCTTATTTTAGCAGCAAAAGCGAATGCAGCTGTAAAGGGGAAATTTTCACCAGATATCGAAGATGTGCAAGCAGTGGCGACTGGAATTTTACGCCACCGTATGATTAAGAACTATAAAGCAGAAGCAGAAGGAGTGAGCATTGAGGATATTATTCAGAGTTTGTTTTAAAATTATTTTCAAGTTAGAGAATACCTAAGTTTCATAATTAATACATTTTCTTTTTATACGCATGGCAGTATCATATTCATATGTAGCTCCTGTATTGCAGCCTTAAAGGAGTTTTCTTATTTTATATACTACCTTTTTTTCTAAAGCGTTTAACTCCCTGAAAAAAAGGAACTATATAAGTCGGAAACAGGATTTTATGGTATTGAACACTTATATTAACCTTTTCTATTTCCTAAAAAATGGCTGAAATTTGTCTGTATTTCGTTGTTTTTTCGTCTGTAGTGCTACTATAGACTACAAAAAGTACCTCATCTGGTCAAATTCCAACTCATTTTCGGTTAAAAATAAAAAGTCAGGATGATTTTATTAGTTAGATAAATATAAGAGCTTGTTTAAAAACCTTACTTCTTGAAAACAAATATTTTAAGAACCGTGAGCTTACTTCATCAAATAATTAAAATATCTCGATATTCTCATTATTTGAAGTGTCCTCAGAACCTCAAACTATTGATTTTCAATTTGTATTCTTTTTAAACATACTCTAAAATTACAGATAGGGTAATTTGATTTAGCATTGTTTAATAAGTAAAGATATTAATTTAAATCTAAACAAATGATGAAACAAAAATGCTCTTTTATCCAATTTGGTTTAATACTATTTACTCAAGCGATTTTGCTCAATCTGTTAGCGATTTAATCAATGAAGTAGATACTAATTCCTTAAACGCATTCTTGAACGAATTTTCTGGAGAAGTAAGTACTACCGTTAATGGTTCTCCTGTAACGATAAAAATAGGGTAAGTGAAGATCCTCCAGGAAATGATTTAGCTACAGACTACCTTATGGAACGCCTTAATAATTTTGGTAATTTAGAGATAAACGAGTAATGTATATAGCAGTGAAGGTAGAAATATTATAGCGACTCAGGTTGGTCAAACTAATCCTTATGATATTTATATAGTATGTGCGCATTGCGATTCTTTGACTGATTATGGTGCAGATGATAATGCCACGAGTACTTCTGCAATATTAGAGATTGCAAGAATATTATCTCAATATTGTATCGAGAATACCATTATTTATGCATTATGGGATCAAGAAGAAGTAGGCCTTATCGGTTCGAAAAACTATGCTAGTAATGGTGATAATATAGTAGGAGTCATTAATCTGGATATGATAAAAATCAAAATGATGATGTTGGAATTCATGCTAGGGATATAGAAAACTCGGTTGAGTTGCAAAGCCTTGTTGTGAATGTGTTATACGATTTGTGATTAAAAAATTCGTATAAATTCATTGAATTATTTTTTCTTTATGCAAGGCAAAAAAATCAAGCATAGCTATAGCTACGATTTATTTTTTAAACGAAGTAGAAAGGAAAAAGAAACGATGAATATGCGAAATTTTTAGTTATAAATCGTATTAAACACATATTCTTCACAAATTGGATTAACAGCAAATCCTATGAATCCTGGTTTCGAAAGTAGTGATCATGCACCTTTTTGGGATAATGGTTTTTCTGCAATATTTATATCTGAAGCAGGAGTATTTAACGATCTTAATCCATTTATTCATACCGTTCAGGATAGAGTAAGTATTTTGGATCTACCTTATTTCCATAAAATATCGAAATTAGCAATGGGAACTGTAGTAACATTACAGGTATAGTAGATGCTAATGTTTGTTCTTTACATAATAGATAATAACGATACATTTGATGGAATCAATATCTATCCTAACCCAATTATCTCTACTATTAGTATATCATTAGAAGAAATAAATGATTCATCTGTGCAAATAATGAATATTATTGGTAACGTGATTATAGATAAAAAAATGGAAAGTAAGATGACTCATATTGATTTACAGGATATGCCCAAAGGGATGTATTTAATGAGAATTAGATCAAATAATAAGACAGTAATTAAAAAAGTGATTAAAGAATAGGAATAAATAGTGTATTGAGCATCATCGTTAAACCTTTTTGATTTATAGGAGTCATAGTATAGGATAAAAAACATTTAATACTAAAGAAAAAAATAAACAAATGAAAAAAGTTTTAGCCTATCTAATGATACTATCTTTTGGAGTGCTATCTGTATGTGCACAATCAGAAGGTAGAGAGGAAAAAAGAAAAATAAGAAAAGAATTCTATGAAAGTCTTTCTGAAGACCAAAAAGAACAATTAGAGCATCAAAAAGAACTTGGCAGAAAAAATAAAGAAGCTTTAAAAGCAACATTTACAGAGGAGCAATTGACAATTGTACAAAATGAAGATCTCTCTAAAAAAGGAAAACGTAAAGCATTAAAAGCAACGTTGAATGAGGATCAAAAGGCAATGAAAGCATCTCATAAAGAAGTAATGAGAGCAGAAAGAAGTAAGTTTGAAGCATCTTTAAATGAAAATCAGCGTCAACAATACGCTGAGATAAAAAAGAGAAAAGGAAAAAAAGGTCATAAAAAAGAAAGATAGAACACTAATTTGGCGTGAATCATTAAAAAAAAGTGAAGTTGATAAAACTTCACTTTTTTTATGTATTATAGATAAAATTGTCGATTTTAGATCTTGTAATTTGATAATACACTATAACGTTTTCGTTATCCATAAAATTCTACGTCAGTTAATTGTATGTAATTTTACGTGATTACCATTTTAGCAGATCTATATTTGATAAATTATATAAATACATAGCTTGTTTTTTCAAAATATGTAAAAAAGGATTATTAGTTGTATTCATTTAATAAAATCCTTTAAAATTCGTATTTTCGTCGGACTTTTCAATACTTAAAAATACTGTGTATGGCATTTGATATCGATATGATAAAAAGGATGTATGTCCAAGCTGAAGAATCAGTAAATACAGCTTACAAAGTAACGAGATTTCCTTTTGTTTTAACAGGAAAAAATTTATGTATATACTCTTGGAAAGATAAAACTAATAAAGTAAGCTAAGGATGTAAGGACACTGCCGATTTTGCTACATATCTTAGTAATTTGTCGTGTGATAACACTATTAACTATACACATGGAGTTATGGTAGTGTATGCAGACAAAGAAAAAGAAATTTATGTGTGATTACACGCTTACGTTTTAACATTTGAAAGAATTCTATTATATATTATATGAACACTTATAATGATTACATCAAAGAGATTGAAGAAAGAAAATCTCAAGGATTACACCCTAAACCAATTGATGGAGCAGAGTTATTAAGCGAAATTATTTCGCAAATCAAAGATAAAGATAATACACATCGAGAGGATTCTCTTCATTTTTTTATTTATAATACCTTACCTGGTACTACAAGTGCTGCCGGTGTGAAAGCTAAATTTTTAAAAGAAATTATTCTTGGAGAATCTGTTCTTGAAGAAATTTCGCCTGCTTTTGCCTTTGAGCAACTATCTCACATGAAAGGTGGGCCTTCAGTAGAAGTATTACTAGAGTTAGCCTTAGGTAATGATGAAGCTATTTCTCAGGAAGCTGCTAAAGTTTTAAAAACGCAGGTTTTTCTCTATGAAGCAGATATGGAACGCATAGAAAATGCTTATAAAAAAGGAAGTGCAGTAGCCAAAGATATTATTGAAAGCTATGCGCTAGCAGAGTTCTTTACTAAATTACCAGAGGTTGATGAAAAAATAGAAGTAGTAACTTACATCGCAGGTGTAGGTGATATTTCTACAGATTTACTCTCGCCAGGTGCTGATGCGCACTCAAGATCAGATCGTGAATTACATGGTCAGTGCATTTTTGAGCATAACAAAGATATGCAAAAAGAGGTGTTAGCACTAAAAGAGCAGCACCCGGACAAGCGTATTATGTTAGTGGCCGAAAGAGGAACTATGGGTGTTGGTTCATCCAGAATGTCTGGTGTAAATAATGTAGCGTTATGGACAGGCGTTACCTCCAGTCCGTATGTGCCATTTATTAATATAGCACCCGTAATTGCTGGTACTAATGGAATTGCTCCAATATTTCTAACAACCGTTGGAGTAACAGGTGGAATAGGTATCGATCTTAAAAACTGGGTTACTAAAAAAGATGCAGAAGGTAATACCGTTTATGATAAAGATGGAGAACCGGTATTAGAGCATGTATATTCTGTTGAAACAGGTACAGTGCTTACCATTAATACAAAGACAAAGAAATTATATAACGGAGATAAAGAATTAAAAGATATTTCAACAGCACTAACTCCTCAAAAAATGGAGTTTATTAAGGCAGGTGGATCTTATGCTGTTGTTTTTGGTAAAAAATTACAAACATTTGCTGCCAAAACTTTAGGGATAGAAGCACCTCAGGTATATGCCCCTTCAAAAGAAATTTCTATTAAGGGTCAAGGATTAACAGCAGTAGAAAAAATATTCAACAAAAATGCAGTTGGAACGACACCCGGTAAAACACTGCATGCAGGATCTAATGTTCGTGTAGAAGTAAATATTGTAGGTTCCCAGGATACTACAGGATTAATGACCTCTCAGGAACTGGAAATGATGGCAGCCACAATTATTTCTCCTATTGTTGATGCAGGATATCAATCAGGATGTCATACAGCTTCGGTTTGGGACGATAAGTCAAAAGCTAATATTCCTAGACTTATGAAGTTTATGAACGACTTTGGATTAATTACAGCGCGTGATCCTAAAGATAATTACCACGCAATGACAGATGTAATCCATAAAGTGTTAAATGATATTACAGTAGGGGATTGGGATATTATTATTGGTGGTGATTCTCATACACGTATGTCAAAAGGAGTTGCATTTGGAGCAGATTCAGGAACTGTTGCCTTAGCCTTAGCCACAGGAGAGGCTACTATGCCAATTCCACAATCTGTAAAAGTAACTTTTAAAGGAGATATGAAAAGTTATATGGACTTCAGAGATGTAGTTCATGCAACTCAACAACAAATGTTAAAGCAATTTGGTGGAGAAAATGTATTCCAGGGAAGAGTCATCGAGGTTCATATTGGGACATTAACTTCTGATCAAGCGTTTACATTCACAGATTGGACTGCCGAGATGAAAGCAAAAGCTTCTATATGTATTTCAGAAGATGAAACACTAATCGAATCATTAGAAATTGCCAGAGATCGTATCCAAATCATGATTGAAAAAGGAATGGATAACGAAAAGCAAATGCTACAAGGTTTAGTAGATAAAGCTAATAGCAGAATTCAAGAAATTAAAACTGCGATAAAACCAGCTTTAAAACCTGATGCTGATGCCGAATATTATGCAGAAGTAGTTATTGATTTAGATGAAATTGCCGAGCCCATGATTGCTGATCCAGATGTGAACAACGATGATGTTTCTAAACGTTATACACACGATACAATCAGACCATTATCCTATTATGGAGGTACCAAAAAAGTAGATTTAGGATTCGTGGGATCGTGTATGGTACACAAAGGAGATATGAAAATTTTAGCTCAAATGCTAAAGAATATAGAGGCACAAGAAGGTAAAGTTGAGTTTAATGCTCCTCTTGTAGTGGCTCCCCCAACATATAATATTGTTGATGAGCTAAAAGCAGAAGGTGACTGGGAGGTATTACAAAAATATTCAGGCTTTGAGTTTGATGATAGTGCACCAAAAGGTTTAGCACGAACGAAATATGAAAATATGCTTTATTTAGAACGCCCGGGATGTAACCTTTGTATGGGTAACCAAGAAAAAGCAGAACCAGGAGATACCGTAATTGCTACCTCAACACGCCTATTCCAGGGAAGAGTTGTTAAAGATTCTGATGAGAAAAAAGGAGAATCTTTATTATCATCAACTCCGGTAGTAGTATTATCTACAATTTTAGGAAGAACTCCTACTATGGAAGAATACGAAGCGGCAGTTGATGGTATTGTACTAACCAGATTTAAGCCATCTCAAAAACAATTGGTTATGTAATAAAGATATTTGTTTATTCGATTAAAAGCCTTTTTACGATTCGTACTAAGGCTTTTTTAGTGTCTTTACTTATAGATTAAAAATAGTATAATACGATTTACGGAATAATATTTCGTATATTTGTATATGGGTAAACATATATCATTTAGAGTAACAGAATCGTCTTCAGAACTTCGTTCAATGATTCGAAAGGAATCAAATTCTAAAAATATTTTACGATTACAATCATTACTTCACATAAGAGAAAACACTTTTAAAAAACAAACAGATTTAGCGAGTCATTTGGGGTACAATGTTCGCAGTATGGAGTTATGGTTAAAAGTTTATAAGGATGAAGGGATTGAGGCTATGCTAATTGGTTCAAAGCCAAGAAAAGCTAAAAAGCGTAAAATTAGTAAAGAGGTTCATACTGGATTATCCGATAAGTTAAATGATAGTTTTGAAGGTTTTGGGAGCTATGTTTTTGCAGTAG
>NZ_VTZU01000096.1 GCF_008370685.1 Aquimarina sp. RZ0 | reverse complement strand
GCATATCGGTAGGATGGGCATACAATTGAAACTTATGAGAAGTACCTAAACCAAACATCTATACGGGTATTTGGATCTTCATGCCATCAGCCGTAAGGATAATAATAAACTTCGATTCTCTACCAGGGAACGATAAATCTAAGGGGATAAATTCGGGAAGTGGTTCTTCTTCTTCTAGTGGCACGGATAGCTTCTTTATCCAATAATGTAATTTACCTTCCGTTAAGACATGAGCCTTTGCAAAATCTTTTTGAGTCTGACCTGAACTGTGATAAGAGGATACCAATTCCTCCATCCGTTTAGATTCCGATAATTGTGACATATACTTTTTTGACAAAAATAGATCTCAAACCAAAGCTAATCAAGGTGGGTTAGACGGATGGATACATAACTTCCATCTTTTTATCGTTTTCTACAATAAAGAAAGGTTTACTGACCGATTCAATCTTTAACCCAATTGATTCATAGCTCTTTCTAATTGTTGATTCTGTAAAACCTAGGCTGGGGTTTGTTTGATTTTTGTGCCAGTCCAATTGAAAAAAATAACCATTCAACTTTAGAAGAGACTTGATAATAGATAGTGTTTCTATGAAATTTGGAATAAAAGCGCAAACAGAGGAGGCTACAATAATATCAAACTTATTATTAAATATAGAATTTTGTCCAATTGTTATTGGAGATAATTCTCCTACAATAGATGTCACATTATTCAATTTCTTATTTTTTAAGATATCAATCATTTTTGGTGAAGAATCAATAGCAGCTACATTTTTTGCTTTTTTGGAAATAATTTCAGTAAGCAATCCGGTACCACAACCATAATCAAGAACTGATAAATTTTTTAAGGAAACTCGCGTTGCAATCAAACTAAATGCTTTTTTTGAATAGAATTTAGCATTTGGATATTCATCCCAATATTCAGCGTGTTCGTCCCAATTTATTTTAAATTCACTTTTGTTTATTTTACTCATATCTATTCAAGTTCTTCACATTCAAAATTTAGATTTTCTAATAATTTTATAATTTTTTTAGCCGAACAGTTTTCACTGTCAATTCTTAAAATTTTATCGCTGTCTTCAAGGTCAAAACTCCATTGAGATTTAATGGGTATCTTGTCAAGATACGGCTTTAACTCTTTTACTTGTTTTTTGTTCTGTACACTTGTTTTGAAAATGAATATCATTTTTTTTAAATTTTTAGTTCACTAATTTTTGAGATCTGACCAAGCTCCGCCAATGATGTATCGTTTTCATAGTTTGCTTAAAATTTTGTTGTCAATATAAAATGTGCCGAATGGAATAAAACAAGCTAAAATTATTTTCCAGGTAGTTGTTTTAAATTTCCAATTTTGTTCAACGCCGATACTTAGGGTATTGAAAATAAAAAGTAAAAATATTGCTCCGTGAATTGGTCCTAATGTTTTGGATAAACTTGGATTGTGAAAATAGTATTTCATAGGTACGGCAATAAAAACGAGTACCAATAATGAAACACCTTCAAGAAATCCAATAATTCGTAATCTTCCGATTTTTGTTTTGAAAAGATGTATCATAATTATCTAAAATAAGGTCTGTTTGCTAATGGTGAAAACGGCCAAGGAATAGCTATGAAAATGATGATAAGTGATATAGAATACCAAAGCAAGATTATTTTAAATTTTGTCTTATCCTCTGTTCTTCTCTTACTTAATGCTGAACCGATAGTTATTAAAACGATTGCGTGAAGCATTAAGATAAGATGAATAAAACCAAAGAATGTACTATCTAAACTTTTTATTGCATCATTAAAATTATGCCAATAGTATTTGATTATTGGACTTTGAGAGTAAAGTAAAATGCCAATAATTAACTGAATATGAGCTGTTGTAGCAGTCCAATGCCGAACAATATTGTCGAATTTTGAAAATTTTAGATTTAGAAAATAACCTCTATATGCTCTGTAAATGGAAAAAACAAGAGTGATTATAACAAGCCACCGAATAATAGAATGAATATAAATTAAGCCTTGATACACCAATGAGATATTTAATAATATCACAAAGATAACAAAAACATACTAATTGGTATGTTTTTAGTGTAAATTGTTTAGATATAGCTTAAGTTCTTTTAAATATGCGTGATAGCAGTCTGTATTATTATAAATTTTCCCGAAATTTCTAATCCCCCAATAACTTGACATAATAAAATAGGCAACTTGTTTTGGGTTTACTTTGTTATTTACTTTTTGGCTTTCAATTCCTTTTTGTAAACTAATTTCTATTGTAGTTTGCCATTCTATTACTAACTCCTTTAAAACTTTTGAAAATTCAATATTCCAAGGGGTCATTTCTTGTGTCAAATTT
Source organism: Aquimarina sp. RZ0 (assembly GCF_008370685.1). Classification (GTDB taxonomy): domain Bacteria; phylum Bacteroidota; class Bacteroidia; order Flavobacteriales; family Flavobacteriaceae; genus Aquimarina. Next base: position 21,861 of record NZ_VTZU01000096.1, on the reverse strand, counting down.
CCTGTTGGACATCCATATTCAAGTTTTAGGAATGGATTTTCTAACAACAAAAATTTAGTCATTTGATAGATTTTTTCGATTGGATTCGAAGTGTTTTGCAATGGAAGAATAAAAGTATCCTGCATTGTCGGTTTAATAATTTCATTAATAATGGCGATTCCCATTTCGTCTTTTGTTTTGAAATGATAGTAGAAAGCACCTTTTGTAACTTTTGTAGTTGCAATGATTTCATCAATACTCGTGGTTTGATAACTTTTTTTATAAATTAAGTCAAACGCTTTTTCTAGAATTGTATGTCGTGTATTTGAGGCTTTTGTCATAGAAAATACTAATTAGTATGATTTGTAAATTAATCAAAAAAAATCGATTAGAGAAAATTTATCTATGCTTGAAGATTACTTTTCAGTTAGAGCTAGCGATGTCGTAGTCGAGTATACAATGGGGTTTTTAACCTAAGTCTATATGTGATAGTCTCCTATGAATATGTCTCTTATTGTACAACTCTAAAATATGCTATTTTACATCACCAAACTATTCTAATGTTTGATGAGGGTTCTTTTTTGGTCAATACTCATAAGAATTAGAAATGATTTTTTTTCTAAATGAGGTTTGATATATGTCTTTTTATTTATAAAACCCACCGAGAGGACTACGACTACCAAAATGTAAAAGAAAAATGAAGTTGTAAATCAAAAAGATTAGACAAGCCTAGTTTTATGCCTAAATTAGTATTAATTATAACTTTTGTTGAACAATATATTTTTTTGAACGCTGTTTTAATCACTTGCTTTAATTGTATAATACTTGTTAAAACTAGTGTAGATTTTAGTTTCTTTAAGTTTGCCTTTTTTGTAGATCTCAATTTTTTCAATATCCGATGATTTTTTGTCAAAATATCGTATTTTATTTAATCTGTTCTTTTTGTCAAAATGTTCTGCTTTATGATTTCTACCATCCGCGGTGTAATATATTATATCTACGCATCCGTTGCTGTCATAATGGTAATCTTTTGAATTATAAAAGCTTCCTGATTTTTTTGTAGCTCCTATATGGGTATATTCATACGTGTATTTTCCTTCTTTAATTAATTGCTGTTTTTCATTATAAATGAAATAATAGGCATTGTTTATAGGAGTTATCAAATTATACTTCGTTGATAATTCTGGATTACTACAAGGACGAGTAGTAATTACCTCTTCTTTTTTAAATACAATTGTGTCATTATGAGAAACCCAAAGAGTATCAGTTTCTGTTTCACTTTTTTTATATTTTCCTTTAAAAATGATTGAGTTTTTATTTTCTGAATTTCTAAATTCATTTTGGCAGTTGCATTGATACTTTATGGGGATAAAGAAGCTTAAGAATATAAATAACTGATTTAGTATCATTTTATTACTATTGATTTTCTAGTGTTAACAAACAAAACTTAGTATATGACGTATGACATCCGCAAGGTGCAATGATTTTTTTTCAGTGTTGATGAGTCGTTATTAACTTCTACATGCACATTCATGATGTTTGTTGAGATATCCAATTGTTTCTATACATAGTTTTTCTAAAATTGAAATGTCAATATCAGCAAGTTTTTTAACATAGATACAGGCTTTCCCCATTTTAAATTTGCCAAAATCTTTCAATAATTCATCACTCTTATCGGTTTTCGAATAGATATATAGCGAAAACTGCCCTTTTCGTGGCGAGAAACCAAGCAAAGGAGCATCTCCTTCATGTCCGCTTTTATATTTGTAGTGATAGCTACCAAAACCAATAATAGTTGGTCCCCACATTTTAGGTTTAAAACCGGACCATTTCTCCATTAATTCAATTAAATTATTGCTGTCGATTTTCTTTTGCTCATTGTCAACATATGAATTAATAAAATCAATTACATTGACTTCAGTTTGAATTGTTTTATTCTTTGCCATGTATTATTATTTTATACTGTTTTGAATGCCTGCGAATGTTTAATACATGTGTCACAAGTAAGACAAAATCTGTAGTTATTAATAGTTTGCTATTTAGTTTGTATTGATTGTGATAAACCCTTTTATTCATAGTACTTGACAGTAGCTATCAATAGCATTAATTATTAAACGATTAATATGCTATAACTTTCATTCTATAAGGTCGTTACGCTATATCAAATATACAAGAACCTTTTGATTCATCACTTAACTGCTATGATCGTAGGACATGTTGTCCAAAAATTTGGATGCCTCAAAGGGTTAGAGTTCTGTATGTGCGGAGTCGTGGCTGTAAGCAAAATAGCGTACGGCAATACAGTTGGTTCTGTGATGGCTAATAATACGCTCCACTGGGATCAATTAAAAGTATTGGGATTGATTGGAGATTGTCGCACGGCAGTTTTGGGTAGTGACAAGGAGGGATGTATAAGCTGTAGTTACCAGAGTACATTATAATTCTTGTGGGAATCGTCATTGTCCTAATTGTCAAGGTGTCAACAAGGAGCGGTGGTTATTGAAACGTTCAGAAGATTTGCTTCCAGTCACTTATTTTTAGTAATAGTTTTTTTATCTCTTATGTAGGTGTAGTTCTTGTCTTTAGCATCATAATAATTACTAGAGGTCTTATTGGTGTTTAACTTAAATGTTGTTGGATCTGCATCTTTTAGTTTCTTCCCTGAATAATAAACTTTATTTTTATCAATAGCATAGGTTTGGTAAGGCGCATCAGATTCAATTAAATAAAATGTTTTAACATCTGCATTTGGAATTATTTTTCCTTGAAAATAAGCATAGTTTTTATCAGTTGCATATAAGGATTTCTGTTTTCTACCCTGATTGTTACATTCTAATATTTTAAATGATTTTACATCTATTTCCGTGATTTCGCCTGGTATAAATACATTTTTTTTATCTCTTTGATAGGTGTAAGTTAATACTTGAAAGGTTTTAGGGTCTGCTTTTTTAATGATTTCACCACCTTTTTTAAAGACGTACTTGTCATCTTTAGTATAGCCATTTTCTAAGGTTTTGAAGGTCTTTGGGTTTGCAAATTGTATCGCTTTTTCCTGAAAAAAACAGAGTTATTATCTTTAGATAAGGTTTCGTAATCATTATCTAAAATAATACGAAAGCTCAAAATATCGACATTTTTAATTTTGTTAAATGTATAAAATACAGCACTTTTAAATATACCATAATTTTTACCCACTATTTTAAATCCATTCAAATTGATTTTTGGAATTTCTATAGCAAGAGTCATTTTTTTTTCTATACTGAAAATGAGAATTGTATTTTTCTGAAAATGTTTTTTTCGAAATAATAAAGACTTTATTGTCAAACATTTTTCCTTCATCTAAATTAGAAATTTCAAGATTATCAAATCCTGTATGTTCTGAAAGAAAACCAGAAGAATTAAATTTGTTAGATAAGACATAGAAAACCTCAGTTCCATTTGAAAAAAAATTACTTTCTTCTATTCTATTCAATTCATTCTGAGCTTGAGTATGCATAATTGCATTTATTAGTATAATAAAACTTAGTAGTGTTTTCATTTTTTCTGACTAACGTTAAATAGCCGAGGAGGAAAGGGAATTTTTACCACAAGCCTCTCACAGAACTGTACGTGATGATCTCCCATCAAACGGCTCTTGTTATACAAATCTAAATTAGCGTTTTCAAATGGTATATCTCATTTTTCAATGATAAAATAGGTTTGGGAATTGTTCCTTAACCCTATAAAACCATTGATATGCACGATTTATAATTGTTTTGCAACACTTATACCTTTTTCTTGCCCACCTCACGAATCGATTGTTCAACAGTTTGAAGACATCGTGTAATACGATTTGTGATTAAAAAATTCGTATAAATTCATTGAATTATTTTTTCTTTATGCAAGGCAAAAAAATCAAGCATAGCTATAGCTACGGTTTATTTTTTAAACGAAGTAGAAAGGGAAAAGAAACGATGAATATGCGAAATTTTTAGTTATAAATCGTATAACATGGGTTTCCTGAATTTCCAGTAGTAGTTGATCCAGCCCCTAATAGTTTGCCGACTTCTAAAGGCATACTGCTCACAATAGAATAATCTTCGAATGCAGTAAAAACATTTGATAATTTCTCCCTAATGCTTTTTATATATGGGAATAATTTTCGTTTTCTACGATTACTAACGCTTCATTCTATTTTGCAGAGGGAACTTACTGCTAAAATTCTGAAAAGTTGATAATTACAACCTATACGTATATGTTCTGATATTAAATTAATGACAATCAATTAATTGTCTGTCAACTTAGGGCTCGTATTTGAAATAAAAAATTGGTTTTTTGTTTCTGTCCTAATTTAAAAATTTCTACATGCTCTGCGGGTTAATATATACTTTAGTGTAAGAGTTTGGTTTAAAGAAGATCTTCAAAATTAAGTAATTTTTCGAATTGAAATGTAGAAAAATAGAATCTAGATTCTGTTTTTAATTCAAAAATCAATTGTCTTAGAAACAATTTTCCTTTGTTGAATTTATAGAAGTTATGCCGTTTGTTGTTTGAATTCACTGTAAGAAAACATTTTTGTCTAGTAAATTAAAACAATATCTGGTGTTATTAGAATATAGGACTATTAAGTGTAGAGTAGATGTGAAAAGCTATAGAGAGCGTCTGAAAAAATCAAACACTCTCTATAGTTATACTATTAAAGAAACAGTTATCTTGGATTTAGCACGATAAACGGAATGATCATTTCTTCGAGAGAAACGCCTCCATGCTGGTACGTATTTCTATAATAGCTAACGTAATGATTATAGTTATTAGGATATGCAAAGAAATAATCACCTTTAGCAAAAATAAAAGAGCTACTCATATTAATCGATGGCAAATGGATAGCTTTAGGATCGGTGGCTGCTAATACTTCCTTATTTTCATACGTTAAACTTTTACCAGTTTTGTATCTTAAATTTAAACTTGTATTCTTATCTCCGATGACTCTGGAAGGGTTTTTCACATTAATAGTTCCATGATCCGTTGTAATAATCAATTTGAAACCCATTTGTTGCGCCTGCTGTATCATATCCAATAAGGGAGAGTTCTTAAACCAACTTTGTGTCAGGGATCTATATGACTTATCATTTGAAGCTAATTCTTTAATAACTTCCATTTCTGTTTTGCTGTGCGATAACATATCAACAAAATTGTAAACTACGACAGTAAGATCGTTGTCTTTTAAGCCTTTAAAGTTTGCAGCTAACGTTTTACCAGATTTTTCATTAGTTATTTTGTAGTATTCATGCTTAATATTCATTCCTAACCTCTGTAACTGTGCAGTAAGGAATTCATTTTCATTCATGTTCTTACCGCCCTCATCTGTGTCGTCTAGCCATAAATCCGGGTGTTTCTTTTTCATATCACCAGGCATTAGTCCAGAAAAAATGGCGTTACGGGCATACTGCGTTGCTGTGGGCAGAATACTGCAATAGGAAATTTCTTCTTCTTTTTTATAGTAATTGTTTACAATAGGTTCAAAAGATTTCCACTGATCGTATCGTAAATTATCAATGACCACAAAAAGTGTAGGTTGTTCTTTGCTAATTTCAGGAACTACCTTTTCTTTGAATAGGGTATGAGACATAATTGGTGATTCTTCATCACCATTAAACCAGTCTGGATAGTTTTTGTCAATGAATTTACAAAATTGAGAGTTTGCTTCAACTTTCTGAGATTCCAGAATTTCGAACATGCCCGTATCTTCAATATCTTCTAACTGTATTTCCCAATACACCAATTTTTGATATAATTCTACCCATTCTGAATAAGAATTTACCATGGCCATATCCATAGCAATTTTTCTAAATTCTTGCTGATAGTTAGAAGTTGTTTTTTCAGAAACAAGCCTTGAGTTATCCAAATTCTTTTTAAGGCTTAGTAAAATTTGATTTGGATTTACAGGTTTAATAAGGTAGTCGGCAATTTTACTCCCAATAGCCTCTTCCATAATATATTCTTCCTCACTTTTGGTAATCATTACCACAGGCAAGCTATCATTTTTTTCTTTAATCTCAGCCAGTGTATCAATTCCAGAAAGACCTGGCATATTTTCATCAAGAAAAACAATATCAAAATTATTTTCATCAAGGATATCAAGGGCTTCTGTACCACTTTGGCATTTTGTTACATCATAATTTTTCTTTTCCAGAAATATTATATGTGGTTTTAGTAAATCAATTTCATCATCTACCCAAAGTATCTTTATATTGCTCATCTAATCTGTATTTTTATTTTTTGTTTGATTTTACTTTTAATATATGTTTTCTTTAATCTTGGAAATATTAACATGTTTATTTACATAGTATGGACTGTTTGTTCTGGTAAGAATTACAGTTATATCATTATTATTTTGTTTATCATTTAATAATTCACAATGCTAAGCGTGTAATTGTAAAACCATACATATATATTTGTTTTGTAAAAGTAAAGTAAATTTGAAAAAAAGAAATAAGCTTAAAATATTAAACGATCCAATTTACGGTTTTATTACGATACCTAATGAACTAATTTTTGATCTTATTGAACATAAGTATTTTCAGAGGTTAAGAAGAATATCCCAAATGGGACTTTCTTATCTTGTATATCCAGGGGCGCATCATACACGTTTTCATCATGCACTGGGATGTATGTATTTAATGCAAAATGCTGTGCGAGTCCTTCGTTTTAAGGGAGTTGCGATTTCTTCTGGGGAAGAAGAAGCATTGTGTATAGCTATTTTACTGCATGATATTGGTCACGGTCCTTTTTCTCACGCAATGGAGCATAGTATAGTTAATGAAGTGAATCATGAAACTATATCACTAATGTTTATGGAGGAAATTAATAAAGAGTTTAACGGGAGTTTAACGCTTGCAATACAGATTTTTAGGGGTGAATACCATCGTAATTTTCTTCATCAACTTATTTCGGGGCAGTTAGATATGGATAGGTTGGACTATTTAAAAAGGGATAGTTTTTATACAGGTGTGGCAGAAGGAAATATTAATAGCGAGAGGTTGATCACAATGCTTACTGTAGTGGATGATGAATTGGTTGTAGAAGAAAAAGGTATTTACTCAGTAGAAAAGTTTTTATTAGCGAGGCGATTGATGTACTGGCAGGTTTATCTGCATAAAACTAGTCTGGTAGCAGAGAATCTACTTATTAGAGTATTAAAAAGAGCAAAAGAGCTGGTAGAGCAGGGAATAAGGCTAAACTGTAGTAAAGCACTCTCTTTCTTTTTAGAAAATAAAATTACTGCGGATAATTTTACAACCGAAGTATTAGAGACTTTTTCTAAATTGGATGATTATGATATTATGGCAGGGATGAAAGAATGGGCAACTTCTGATGACTTTGTGTTGCGTAATCTATCATCTATGATAATTAATAGAGATCTTTTAAAAATAAAAATTAAGAAGAAAGCTTTTGGGGTTGATAAAATGCAAAAGCATATACAAGATTTTAAATATTATAATAAAATTTCTGAAGAAGAAGCTTGTTATTTTGTATTTACGGGGACTATTTCGAATCAAGCCTACCATCAAAATAGGCAGAATATAAATATTTTATATAAATCTAGAAAAATAGTTGATATTGTGAGGGCGACAGATCAATTCAATTTAAAGGCATTGTCAAAACCAGTCACTAAATATTTTATATGTTATCCAAAGCATAAAGATTAAGACATTTTTTATACTTTTGTTGCTAATGATTTTTACAGCCACACAAATTGCAGGTATTTTAGACGGAGAAATCGAGGGGGATGAAACCGTAGAAGTATCTAAGCTAGCAAAAATAGAAGAAGGAACTGAAGGTTCATTAACCTTTTTATCTAATCCAAAATATACTCCGTATATATATTCAACTGATGCGTCTATAACGATAGTAGATAAATCTTTTGAGGCAGAATCAGGTATTAAAACAACTTTAATACGAGTTGATGATGCTTATAAAGCGTTCTCAAAATTATTAGAATACTATAATATGGTAAAAATGAATAAAACAGGAGTGGAACAGCCTAGTTTTATTTCTGAAAGTGCCAAATTCGGTAAAAATATGTACCTGGGGGCTTTTTCATATTTGGGAGATAATGTAAATATAGGGGATAATGCAAAAATATATCCAAATGTATACATTGGGGATAATGTAACTATAGGAGATAATGTTATTGTTTTTGCTGGCGCTAAAATATACTCAGAAAGTATTATAGGAGACTATTGTGTAATTCATAGTGGAGCGATTGTAGGAGCCGATGGATTTGGGTTTACACCTAATAAAAAGGGCGAATACAGTAAAGTACCACAAACGGGTAATGTAATTATAGAATCTCATGTTGATGTTGGAGCTGGGACTACAATCGATAGAGCTACTTTGGGATCTACGATCATCAGAAAAGGGGTGAAATTAGATAATCAGATTCAGATAGCACATAATGTAGAAATTGGTGAGCATACTGCAATTGCAGCACAAACAGGTATTGCCGGATCTACTAAAATAGGAAAGCATTGCTTGATCGGAGGTCAGGTAGGTATTGCCGGACACCTTGTAATCGGTAATAGAGTACGAATACAAGCGCAATCAGGAATAGGTAGAAATATTAAGGACGAAGAAGCTATTCAGGGGTCTCCTGCATTAGGATATTCTGACTATAATAAATCCTATGTGCATTTTAAGAATTTGCATAAAATTGTAGATAGAATATATAAACTTGAGAAAAAGATAAACGACAATGAGTAATCTTGTTATGAAAAAGCAAAGAACCATCCAAAAAGAGGTTGTATTAAAAGGAGTTGGTCTTCACACTGGAAAAGAAGTAACACTAACATTTAAACCAGCAATAGAAAATCATGGATATGCTTTTTGTCGAGTTGATTTAGAAGGACATCCAGTAATAGAGGCTGATGCTAATTATGTTATAAATACACAAAGAGGCACTAATCTGGAAAAGAATGGTGTTAGTATTCAGACTTCTGAACATGTGCTTGCAGCCTGTGTAGGTCTGGAGATAGATAATCTTCTAATAGAGCTAAATGCACCAGAACCACCAATAATGGATGGATCCAGTAAATTTTTTATACAAGCTTTAGAAGAAGCAGGTATTGTAGAGCAGAAATTAGAAAGAGATGAGTATATTGTAAAAGATGTTATATCCTATACAGATGAAGAATCTGGAAGTGAAATTATAGTAATGCCATCAGATGAGTATCAGGTGACAACCATGGTAGATTTTGGAACCAAAGTATTAGGTACTCAGAATGCATCTTTGAAACATCTTTCAGATTTTAAAGACGAGATTGCAGATGCCAGAACTTTTAGTTTCTTACATGAGTTAGAAATGTTACTTGAACATGGTTTGATAAAAGGAGGTGATCTTAATAATGCAATTGTATATGTAGATAAGGAGTTGAGTATGGAGACCATGGAAAAGCTCAAAATAGCTTTTGATAAAGAATCTATTGCTATAAAACCCAATGGTATACTAGATAATCTTACACTTCATTATCCAAATGAAGCTGCACGACATAAATTGTTAGATGTAATAGGAGATCTGGCACTTATTGGTACCCGAATACGAGGGAAAGTAATAGCGAATAAGCCAGGTCATTTTGTAAATACCCAGTTTGCCAAAAAGCTTTCGAAGATTATTAAAATCGAAAAGCGAAATAAAGTGCCTCAATTCGATTTGAACAAAGAACCATTGATGGATATCACTAAAATAATGGCTATGCTTCCTCATAGGCCGCCATTTTTGTTGATAGATAGAATTCTGGAAATGTCTGATACCCATGTGGTTGGAATGAAGAATGTAACAATGAATGAACCGTTTTTTGCTGGGCATTTTCCTGGAGCTCCAGTGATGCCAGGTGTTTTACAAATAGAAGCTATGGCACAAACTGGTGGAATTCTCGCATTGAGCACGGTTCCGGATCCAGAAAATTATTTGACTTATTTTATGAAAATAGATAAGGTGAAATTTAAGCAACAGGTTTTGCCAGGAGACACTTTAATATTTAAATTAGAGCTGCTTACGCCAATTCGCAGAGGTATTTGTCATATGCAAGCGTTTGCCTACGCCAATGGGAAATTGGTAACAGAGGCAGAGCTTATGGCACAGATTGTTAAATCTAAATGATAGTTTATAGTATAACTTTGGGTTATATTTAAACCATTATAAAAATAAATTAAAACAGATGAATCAACCTTTAGCATACGTTCATCCGGGTGCAAAAATTGCAAAAAATGTAGTAATTGAACCTTTCACAACCATTCATAATAATGTAGTGATTGGAGAAGGTACCTGGATAGGGTCTAATGTTACGATTATGGAAGGAGCGCGTATAGGTAAAAACTGTAATATTTTTCCTGGTGCCGTTATCTCAGCAACACCGCAGGATAAGAAATTTAATGATGAAGATACAACAACAGAGATTGGTGATAATACTACCATCAGAGAATGTGTTACTATCAATCGAGGTACTACAGATAGAATGACAACCAAGATTGGTAAAAATTGTTGGATAATGGCATATTGCCATATCGCACATGATTGCGTTGTAGGAGATCATTGTATTTTTTCTAATAATAGCACTTTGGCTGGGCATATTAATGTAGGAGATTATGTTGTTTTGGCAGGAATGGCTGCCGTTCAGCAATTTTGTAGTATCGGTAATCATGCATTTGTGACTGGAGGATCTTTAGTTCGTAAAGATGTACCGCCTTATGCAAAAGCTGCGAGAGAACCACTATCATATGTTGGCATAAATTCTATAGGCTTAAGAAGAAGAGGCTTTACGACTGAGAAAATTAGAGAGATTCAGTCGATTTATAGAATTTTATATCAAAGTAATTACAATAATTCTCAGGCTGTAGCGATCATAGAAGCAGAGATGGAAGCAACACCGGAAAGAGATGAAGTTTTAGAGTTTATAAAAAACTCGCAACGAGGAATTATGAAAGGATACTTCTCTAATTGATGTAGGGAGGGTTATATAGTAATAAATAATAAATATTATCAATGGCAAATACAAGTGATATTAGAAATGGATTGTGTATTAAATACAATCACGATATATTTAAGATTATTGAATTTTTGCACGTAAAACCTGGAAAAGGTCCAGCTTTTGTTCGTACAAAATTAAAAAGTGTAACTTCAGGAAAAGTAATAGACAATACATTTTCTGCAGGGCATAAGATTGATGAAGTTCGAGTGGAGACGCACAAGTTTCAGTTTTTATATGCAGAAGGGGAAACCTATCACTTCATGAACACAGAAGATTACAATCAAATAACACTGGAAAAATCTGTATTAGACGCGCCAGGATTATTAAAAGAAGGTGCTGTTGTTACTGTTATCATCAATTCAGAAGATCAAATGCCTCTTTCTGTAGAGATGCCTGCAAGTGTAATTCTGGAAGTAGCTTCTACAGAACCTGGGGTAAAAGGAAATACAGCTACCAATGCAACAAAGCCTGCCGTAGTAGAAACAGGAGCAGAGGTAATGGTTCCGCTTTTTATAAATGAAGGAGATAAAATCAAAATAGAAACGGACAAGGGCACGTATAAAGAGCGTATCAAAGAATAGTTCATTTTTTTAATTGTGATTTTGTTTTTTTTAAGAAATAAAAAAGTATAAAGTTGTATATTTATTATACATCAAATAAGAGCTTGTTTAAAAACCTTATTTCTTGAAAACAAATATTTTAAGAACCGTGAGCTTACTTCAAATAATGTAAATATCTATATGTATATATTCATGATTTGAAGTGTACTCAGAACCTCAAACTATTGATTTTCAATTTGTATTCTTTTTAAACATATTCTAATCATGTACAGTATAGTAATGACTAAATGTTGTTTAATTCTTAAAACTTATCAAAATGAAATTATTTTCAAATTTAAGAGGAGTTAAAATTTTAAGTAAGCCAATTCAAAAAAAGATAAATGGACAAGGTAATGACTCAAAGTGCACAGGTGTTGTAGAAGGAAGCTATTGTGTTTTGGATCATACGTGTTGTAGAGGTATGGTTTGTGTCAATAATGGTTGTCAATTTCCAGACCCGGTCTAATGCAGATTTAGTTCACAAAATTGAATAGTAATAAAAACCAAAGTCAAAACCTTTGGTTTTATTGTTTTATAAATTTAAGTTTGTGCAAAAAAGAAAAATTTTAACCTACTATCTTTAAGGATTACTATCTTCAACTAACAAAATGAAATTTCCGCAAACGCATACATTACAGCAAATTGCTACGATACTATCATCAGAATTTGTTGGTGATTCAGATTTTCCTGTAGAAGGAATGAATGAGATTCATGTAGTTACATCTGGTGACATTGTCTTTGTTGATCATACTAAGTACTATGATAAGGCATTAGAAAGTGCAGCGACAGTAATTCTTATTAATAAAGAAGTAGCATGTCCCAAGGGTAAAGCATTATTAATTTCTGATGATCCATTTAGAGATTTTAATATATTAACAAATTATTTTAAGCCTTTTGAGAAAGCAACTGCTCTCACTGCTAATACAGCTCTAGTTGGCAAGGATACTATCATACAACCCGGAACATTTATTGGTAATAATGTACACATTGGTGGTAATTGTCTTATTCATTCTAATGTAAGTATATATGATGGTGTGAGAATAGGAGATAATGTAACGATACATTCAGGAACAGTTCTTGGTGCAGATGCTTTTTATTACAAAAAACGTCCTGAAGGGTTTGATAAATTAATCTCTTGTGGTGGTATTGTGATAGAAGATAATGTTGATTTGGGATCTCTTTGTACTGTGGATAGAGGAGTTACAGGAGATACCACCATTAAAGAGGGTACAAAAATTGATAACCAGGTACACATAGGTCACGATACTATTATTGGTAAAAAATGCCTGATAGCTTCTCAGGTAGGTATTGCTGGTTGTGTAGTTATAGAAGATGAAGTGACTATTTGGGGACAAGTAGGCATTACCAGTGGTGTTACTATTGGTAGAAAAGCAATTATCTCTGCACAATCAGGAATAAGTAAATCACTAGAAGGTAATAAAAGTTATTTTGGAACACCTGCAGATGATTTTAGAAAAAAATATAAAGAAATAGCTGCCATAAGACAAATCCCAGAATTAATCGAAAAGTTAAAAGAGAATGAATAATATTGCTAAAAACATAGTCCAGTCTTTCTACAATACTGATTTATTAAATACTCCAGAAGCTTTTTCTGAATACTTACACCCAGATTTTGAATTACATTGGAATAGTAGTTTTGGTTTTTCCAAAAAGAATTTTGATGATATAAAAAGCATGTTTCTGGGCATGTCTAATTCTTTTGAATCTTTTAGATGTAAAATTAGTCACCTTTTATCAGAAAATGATATAGTTACCATAAGGTTTACCTATTTTGCAGCGACTATAGAACGACCAGAAAAAGAAGAAGCTCTGGCTCATTTTATAGCAATATGGGAACTCAAAGATAATAAATTATATAAAGGATATCAGATAAGTCAGCATGGGGATAATACTTCAGAAAATTTAGCATCTTTTATTTCGATATAATGTTATAAAGTATAGTATTTTTTCTGAATTTCTTAAAAAACCCCTTCTTTTACGAACTCGTATTTTGAAAACGAAAAATTATGTTTTTTTTTCGTTTTTTCGTTTTAACTATAGTATCCAAAACCGTACTTTTGGAACTGAAAAAAATAAATCATAACGCAATGAGTGTTTTAGTAAATAAAGATTCAAAAATTATAGTTCAAGGATTTACTGGTAGCGAGGGTACCTTTCATGCTGGTCAAATGATCGAATATGGTACTAATGTTGTAGGAGGAGTAACTCCAGGTAAAGGGGGTCAAACCCACCTAGATAAGCCAGTTTTTAATACTGTAAAAGATGCTGTGAAGGAAGTAGGAGCAGATACTACTATTATTTTTGTTCCACCAGCATTTGCTGCAGATGCTATTATGGAAGCTGCAGATGCAGGGATTAAGGTGATTATTACAATAACAGAAGGTATACCTGTTGCGGATATGATCAAAGCATCTGATTATATTAAAGATAAAGACTGTCGATTAATTGGACCTAATTGCCCGGGAGTAATTACTCCAGGAGAGGCAAAAGTTGGTATCATGCCAGGGTTTGTTTTTAAGAAAGGGAATGTAGGAATTGTTTCTAAATCAGGAACATTAACCTATGAAGCAGCAGATCAGGTTGTCAAACAAGGATTGGGGATTACAACTGCCATAGGAATCGGAGGAGATCCTATTATTGGAACTACTACAAAAGAAGCTGTAAAATTGTTAATCAATGATCCCGAAACTAGTTGTGTAGTGATGATAGGAGAAATAGGTGGGCAACTAGAAGCAGATGCTGCAAAGTGGATTAAAGAAAGTGGAACTACTAAACCTGTTGTAGGATTCATAGCTGGCGAGACAGCGCCTGCAGGACGTACTATGGGACATGCAGGAGCAATTGTTGGTGGAAGTGAAGATACCGCTGCTGCAAAAAAAGCGATTATGAGAGAATGTGGTATTCATGTGGTAGATTCTCCAGCAGAAATTGGTAAAAAAGTAGCCGAAGTTATAGGGTAAAAGTGTATAATTTTTTTAAAATAAAGGAGTATCTTACAATCCTGATACACAATAGAAAGCCGTGAATTATCGCGGCTTTTTTTATTACGTAATTTGTAAATGTCGTTAAATTATTCATAAAAAGTGTAACAGTTATTAACATTTTGCGTTTAATAGAGGATTAAACAGGATTAACTTAAATTTACTAAATGAAATCATTAAAATCAATCTTACTATTATCTATGGTAATACTATTACTTAGTAATTGTAAGAATTCATCAAATCAAGAAACAATTATTGAGAAAAGGTTAAAAGTAGAAAAGCATACAGACGCGGCTGGTTTCTCTTATGAAACAGTAGCGAATGATCCTACTGGATTGAGATTGTATACCTTAGAAAATGGTCTTAAAGTATACTTGAGTAAAAATATTGAAGAACCCAAAATTCAAACTTATATTGCAGTACGTGCAGGATCTAATTATGATCCTAAAGAAACCACAGGTTTGGCTCACTATCTGGAGCATATGGTTTTTAAAGGTACAGATGAAATAGGAACTCAGGATTTTGAGAAAGAAAAAGTATTTTTAAAACAGATTTCTGACCTGTATGAGCAACATAAATTGGAGCAAGATCCTGAGAAAAAGAAAGAAATTTATAAAAAGATTGATGAAGTATCGTTAGAAGCTTCTAAAATATCTATTCCTAATGAATATGATAAGATGGTTGGTTCTTTGGGCGCTGAAGGTACAAATGCGCATACTTGGTTTGAAGAAACAGTATATAAAAACAAAATACCAGCAAATGAACTTGATAAATGGTTAAAAATAGAGAGTGAACGTTTCAGTCAATTAGTATTACGTTTATTTCATACTGAGCTAGAAGCGGTATACGAAGAATTTAATAGAGGTCAGGATAATGATTTCAGGAAGTCTTATTATGCTATGTTAGACGGTTTGTTCCCGAATCACCCCTATGGTCAACAAAAAACGATCGGAACTTCAGAACATCTCAAAAATCCTTCAATGATAGCGATACATAATTATTTTGATAAATATTATGTACCTAATAATATGGCAATGGTTTTAGTTGGAGATATTGATTTTGATACAACCATTAAAAAAGTAGCTACCACTTTTGGTACGCTTAAAAGAAAGGATGTTGAACACCCTGTATTACCAAAAGAAAGTCCTATTACCACTCCAGTTGTAAAAGAAGTTTTTGGACCAACATCAGAATCTATTTCGGTTGCTTTTCGTTCTCTCGGATTAGGAACAAAGGAAGAAAAACTGCTCACACTTGCGGATATGATACTAGCAAATGGTAAAGCAGGGTTGATAGATTTAAATCTAAATCAAAAACAATTAGTACAGCGAGCTGGATGTTCGCCTACGATATTGAATGATTATGGGTACCACGTATTTACAGGAACCCCAAAAGCAGATCAAACACTTGATGATGTAAAAGACTTATTACTTGCTCAAATAGATAAACTTAAAAAAGGAGCATTCGAAGAATGGATGATTCCAGCAGTTATTAATGATTTAAAGTTAAGCCAAACAAGAAACTATGAAAATAGTACTGCACTGGCTTCGGCCTATTACAATGCTTTTATACATCGCCAGGATTGGAAAGATAAAGTTGCCTTTCTAGGTGAATTAAGGAAAATAACTAAGCAAGAACTTGTAGATTTTGCTAATTCTTTTTACAAAAATAATTATGTGGTTACTTACAAAAGAAAAGGAGAAGATAAAAATATTATAAAAGTAGAAAACCCTGGAATAACTCCCATAGAATTAAATAGAGATAAAGCATCTGCCTTTATTCAGGAGTTTAATAAAATTGAAACCCCGGACTTAGCTCCGCAGTTTGTTGATTATAAAACAGCTATTAAAGAAAGTAAAACAGCAAGTGGACTACAAGTTTCCTTTATTAATAATCCAAACAATGATCTATTTGATCTCAATATTATTTTTGATATGGGTAAAGATAATGATCGTAAAGTATCTTTGGCCGCTGGGTATTTGGATTATTTGGGAACAGATAAATATACACCAGAACAATTAAAACAAGAATTTTATAAAATAGGTATTAATTACTATGTATTTGCTTCTGATGATAAAACATATGTCGGTTTATCGGGACTAAAAGAAAATCTGGATGCTGGGATGGTTTTATTAGAACATTTATGGAATAATGCAGTGCCCAATCAAGAGACCTATACTAAATATGTAGATAAAATTTTGAAAGGCAGACAAGATGGAAAAACCCAAAAAGGGACTATTTTTTGGAGTGGTTTAATGAGTTATGGTAAGTATGGCGAGGATTCTCGTTTGCGCAATATTTATACAGCATCAGAGTTACAAGCAATTAATCCGCAAGAACTAGTGGATAAAGTAAAAGAATTACGTAAATTTAAACAACGGATTTTTTATTATGGTAAAGATATAGATGCAGTAATTACTTCACTAGATAATCATCATACTGTTTCATCTGATTTATTGGATTATCCAGAAGAGGTAACCTATGTAGAAAAAGAAACTGGAGGTAATGTGTATTTCGTAGATTATGATATGGTACAAAGTGAAATGCTACTATTAGCAAAAGGAGCAGAGTTTGATGCAAAAAAAATGGCAGCCTCTAGATTATTTAACACATATTTTGGTCAGGGATTGTCCTCTATCGTATTTCAGGAAATCAGGGAATCTAAATCATTAGCGTATTCTGCGTTTTCGAGTTATAGTCAAGGGCGCGAAGTAGGAGATTTTGATTATGTAATGGCATATGTAGGAACTCAGGCAAACAAAATGCCTCAGGCTGTAGATGCAATGATGGAGCTAATGACAGAAATGCCAGAGGCAGAGGAGCAGTTTAACCAGGCAAAGGAAGCTACGCTCAAAAAAATTGCCGCACAACGTATTACAAAATCAAATATTTTTTGGAGCTATGAAAATTTAAAGAAAAGAGGTATAGATAATGATAATCGAGAGGCAATATACAATGCGATTAAAAATATGACTTTGGCAGATTTAAAATCATTTTTTAATGATAATATTAGCGGAGAGAATTATAATGTATTGGTTATTGGTAATAAGAAGGATGTTGATATGAAAGCATTGTCAAAACTTGGAAAGATTAAGGAAATGGATGTAGATTATTTATTTAATTACGAAAAAGAAACAAAAGATATCAAATTATAATCAGTCAAAAATCGTAAGGAGGTTTTTATGAATAAACCCTGTGAGAAATCACAGGGTTTATTATTGTTTGGCTCTTAGTAATTCTTATATTTGATCCTATAAACTAAGCGTACTTGGTAAAAAAGTATGCGATACCAAAAAATATTACAGAGCAAATGAATCTCTTACAAAATAAAACAGTAATTATCACTGGTGCTACTCGGGGTATAGGAAAAGGAATAGCACAGGTTTTTGCAAAACAAGGAGCAAATGTAGCATTCACATACAGTTCTTCTGTAGAAGCAGCCATAGCACTAGAAAAAGAATTAATTACTTTTGGGGTAAAAGCAAAAGCATATCAAAGTAATGCGGCAAGTTATGAACAAGCTCAAGAACTTGTAAAAGATGTTTTAGAGACTTTTGGAAGTATTGATGTATTGATTAATAATGCAGGTATTACCAAGGATAATTTATTGATGCGTATGAAAGAAGAAGACTTTGATCAGGTAATTGAAGTGAATCTTAAGAGCGTATTTAATATGACCAAGGCTGTTCAAAAAACCATGCTTAAGCAACGAAAAGGAAGTATCATTAATATGAGTTCTGTTGTAGGTGTAAAAGGAAATGCAGGTCAGGCTAACTATGCAGCATCAAAGGCAGGTATTATTGGATTTTCTAAATCCGTAGCATTAGAATTAGGATCTAGAAATATAAGATGCAATGTGATTGCTCCAGGTTTTATAGAAACTGAAATGACAGGAAAATTAGATGAAAAAGTAGTGGATGAATGGAGAAAAGCAATCCCTTTAAAACGCGGCGGATCCCCAGAAGATATCGCAAATTCCTGTTTGTTTTTGGCAAGTGATTTGAGTACATATATTACCGGACAAGTACTTCACGTAGATGGAGGAATGCTTACCTAAGCTAGTTTAAAGGTTATAATTGAAGATTTTTGAGTCATTTTTGGAATATTTTAATACTTTTTAGTTTCAAAGTCATTACATTTCAATTTATATAATTTCATATTACTAAAATTGTATATTATAATTTAAGGAATGCAGACACAAACTATAGGATTGATAATAGCAGCTGGTATTATTGCATTAATAATCGCATTATTTCAATATATATATAAAGCAAAGAACAGAACAAAAAAAAATCTGTTCTTTGCTTTTTTAAGATTTCTCAGTGTTTTTGCATTGTTATTATTGCTGATCAATCCTTCTTTCAGAAAAAACACCTACTTTATAGAAAAGCCTGTTTTAGCTATAACAGTAGATAATTCATCATCTATAAAACATCTAAAACAAGATCAATCTGTTTCTCAACTGGTAGACCAAATTAAGCAGCACAAAGATCTTAATAATCGGTTTGATATCAAGTACTATTCTTTTTCAGATAAATTAAAAGATTCTCTGAGTTTAACCTTTGATCAAAAGCAAACAAATATTTCTGATGCTTTAGAAAATTTAGATCAAATTTATAAAAATACAAATGCACCTGTAATGTTAATTACAGATGGTAATCAGACCTATGGCAGGGATTACAGATTTAGCAGTGCTAATTTTAAACAACAAATTTATCCAGTAATTACAGGTGATACTACAGAAGTTACCGATACAAAAATTCAACAACTTAATGTAAATAGATATGCATATCTAAAAAATAAATTTCCTGTTGAAGCAATCCTTACATACACAGGAAGTGAT
The DNA here is from genome assembly GCF_008370685.1 of Aquimarina sp. RZ0. Lineage (GTDB taxonomy): Bacteria > Bacteroidota > Bacteroidia > Flavobacteriales > Flavobacteriaceae > Aquimarina. The sequence continues at coordinate 2,432 of NZ_VTZU01000096.1, read as the reverse complement.
GCCGTTACTACCAGGTTTGAAATACAATCCGGATCAAATACAATCTATACCGAAGTACTGTCTTTCTCTGAAGAAAATAATTCTAAGGTCGTTACGTTTACATTACCTGCCAATACAGCTGGCGTGCAAAAATATAAAGCGGTGCTGGTTCCTATCAACGAAGAGAAGAATAAAGCAAACAATATAAAGAATTTTGCAGTAGAAGTAATAGATCAGAAAACAAATATATTATTGATAAGTGATATTATCCACCCTGATCTCGGAGCACTAAAAAAGAGTATAGAAAGTAATGAGCGTAGAAGCTTGACTATTATGAAACCCTCAGAAGTTTCAGAAATAAATGACTATCAGCTGATTATTGTCTACCAGCCTACTACTCGATTTAGAAATATTTATGAAAGGTTGGACGATGTAAAGAAGAATTATTTTACCATTATCGGATCTAAAACAGATTGGTTTTTCCTGAATAAGGTTCAGAATAAATATAAGCAAGAGATTACAAGACAAACAGAATATTATTTACCAAGGTTTAATCCTAATTATGGAACATTTTTATTAGTAGATATTGGATTTAACGAGTATCCTCCATTAAAGGGGACATTTGGAGAGATTAAGATTAATGCTTCTCACGATATACTGTTATATAGGGATATTGAGACTATAGAAACAGACGAGCCCCTTTTGGCTACAATTGAAGAAAACGGAAGGAGAGAGGCGATACTGTTTGGTGAAGGAATATGGAGATGGAGAGCTCAGAATTATCTGGATAACAAGAATTTTGAAGATTTTGATGATTTCTTCGGAAAGTTAATTCAATATACGGCATCCAACAAAAGAAAAAGTAGATTGAATACAATTTCAGAATCTTTCTATTACGGAAATGCAAGTATCAAAATCAGGGCTGAGTATTTTACAAAAAATTATGAATTTGATAGAAGAGGGAGTCTTAATATTAGTATTAATAATGTGGATACAGGAGCTTCTCAAACAGTACCAATGTTACTTAAAAATAATTCTTATGAAGTCGATTTAAGTAATTTGACATCGGGAAATTATGATTATACCGTAACAGTAGTAGGAGAGAACATATCGAGATCTGGTAATTTTTCAATACTTGATTATGATGTAGAGCAACAATTATTGAATGCAGATGTAACAAAACTAGGGCAAGTAGCGACTAATACAAATGGGAAAGCTTATTTTATGGATCAAAATGATGCGATGATCAATGACCTGATTAATGATGATCGGTATCAGTCAATTCAGAAGAGCAAAGAAAATGTTGTATCTTTAATAGATTGGAAATATCTTTTAGCAATAATCATTTTTTTACTTGGTATCGAATGGTTTATGAGAAAATATAATGGGCTCATTTAAAAAATTAAAACTTAAAATTTATTATGGAAAAATTACCTAAAATAGGCTTGCCTATTCTTATTGTTGTTATACTAGTGATAGTATTTATTACTAAATCTACAATCACTATCGATTCTGGAGAAGCAGGTGTATTGTATAAAACTTTTGGAGGGGGAGTGGTGACTGATCAGCCGCCACTTGGAGAAGGGTTTCATTTAGTGGCTCCATGGAATGAGGTAATTGTTTATGAAGTGCGACAACAAGAAGTTTTTGAAAAGATGCAAGTACTCTCTTCTAATGGGTTGGAAATAAAGTTAGATGCTTCAGCCTGGTTTCAACCAGACTATGTAAAATTAGGTCTTCTACATCAACAAAAAGGAGAAAATTATGTTCAACGGGTGCTATTACCAACAATTCGCTCTGCTGCTCGTAGTGTGGTTGGACGATATACGCCAGAACAATTATATTCTAGCAAGAGAGATGCTATTCAAAAAGAGATTTATGAAGAAACCAGAAAGATTGTAAGTAATCAGTTTATTCAGCTTAATGAAGTGTTGGTAAGGGATGTCACACTACCACCAACAATTAAAGAAGCAATAGAAAGAAAACTAAAGCAAGAACAAGAATCTTTGGAGTATGAGTTTAGACTGGAAAAAGCAAAGAAAGAAGCAGAAAGACAGAAAATTGATGCTGAAGGAAAGGCAGTTGCTAATCAAATATTAAGCGCCTCGTTAACAGATAAAATTCTTACAGAAAAAGGTATTGAAGCAACGCTGGAACTTGCTAAATCTCCTAATGCCAAGGTTATCGTTGTAGGTTCTGGTGACAGTGGAATGCCAATAATCTTAGGGAATCAGTAAGCTAATTATAGTATTTAGATTGATGTAAACTTTTTTAATGATAAACTCATTTTGAGTAATGCTTTGACCTACAAAATTTACGTTTTGCACGGAAGTGTAATTATAACCCTGTCTCAGGGTTAAGCCCCAGGAGGGCTCTGGGAGCTAGCTCCCAGAGCCCTCCTGGGGCTTGGTCGCTAAATCAAGTGCCACTCGATCTTCAAATCTAATATATAA
>NZ_VTZU01000095.1 GCF_008370685.1 Aquimarina sp. RZ0 | reverse complement strand
ACCCCATTTGGGAAAATTATCTGGCAGATTACGCCACTGACCACCGATGCGTAGTTGCCATAAGATCGCATCAACAATATCACGCAACTTATATTTTCCTTTTTGTTTCACAGGTAGTATTTTTTTCATAATTTCCCACTGCTGGGTAGTAAGTCGGTTGTAACTCGATTGCATAAACTTTGTCTTTTTGTTGATTGCAAAGTAGAAGCTATCCAGATTTTTTACATAAATTTTAGCATAATTTTATTTTTAAACATGCTCTTAGAAATATTCAAGTCTAATTTCTATTGAGAGCTTGTTTAAAAACCTTACTTCTTGAAAAACAAATATTTTAAGAACCGTGAGGTTACTTCAAATTAATGTAAATATCTCGATATACTCACCATTTGAAGTATATTCAGAACCTCAAACTATTGATTTTCAATTTGTATTCTTTTTAAACATACTCTGATGATTCTGTGCGTTTGTGTCTAATTTAACTTTTTCTTAGACAAGGTGACTTCTATTGTTCTTTTTCTGTTTGTCAGAAATGATATTTCCAATCTATAGAATGTTAGAAGTCTTGGTATAAAAAAAGACCAAATTTGATTATACTCTTTTGTGTATTATGATGTTTTTATTGTTCTTTATTTGTGCTTTTTTACCATAAATACCTGATTTGTATTATTAATTATTTTCTTTTACATTAAAAATTAAACAACAAGTGGTATAATCAATGTCTTTTTCTTTCAAATCCTTTAGTGTCTTCATAAGATTTACTACATGCCTTTTTGAATCACTCATAGAGGGTTTCATTCCCCAAGGCTTGCCTTGAAAACAAAATGTATTTTTGGAAGCATACCTCGTGAGCTTGCTCCGAGGTTGTTGATTTATTGCGCATAATAAACTCAAAATACCAAATAGCATCGATCTCACTGGTATTTTGGAACCTCCATTGTACCTCCATCAGACCCTTAATGATATCTGATAAATCATCATTAGCATCGCCAAGAATCGTATCAGGTTTTTTTAAATCAAATGGATACGAAACTGTTTGGTAAAAACCTAGTTCAGCAAAATTAGAGCGGATGGTGTTTGATATTTTTTCAAAATTAAAATCAGGCGGATCGTGGTAGTCTTTATCATCAGAAGGAGTATTGCTCCGAAGTTTTAGATATTCCTGATATAGAGAAATCAGGGATTTTTTTAGTAGTAGTACTTTGTTATCAATCGTAAGTTTTGGCGTAGTGCCCCATTGTATAATTTGATGAATTACTGCTGAAAAAGAGGTGAGTTCTATCAATGTGTGTCTTTTTATAGATGAGAGCTTGTTAAAAAATAAATGACTACCCATTGCTGAGTAGTCATTTAAAAAAAAATACTTTATCGAGAATTAGTTTTGTACTTTAATGTCTAATGTGATAAAGTCTCCAGAACCGTTTGTTCCAGAAATTTCTATTACTTTGATCACTCCTTTATTTCCATATTTATCAACGAATTCTAAAACATCTCCTTCTGATAAACCAGTAGCTCTCTCTGTAGTAGGTGCAGTAATTGCATCTAGATCAGAAGAATCAGCAACGGCGTCAAAATCTATAGATGAAGAAGCAATGAAGAAAGTATTCAATTCTGTCTGTGCTACACCAGTAAGACCAGATACATTAACAAGTGCCGTATTTGGATCATTGTCATTATCAAAAAGTGCAGGGTAATTAGAAGTAGAAGCTAAAGAAGCATTCTGAGTATTTCCATAGTAGTATCCGAAATCCCATAAGGCTGCAGTTTCTTCACCTTCACTAATTTTATACACTTTATTATTAAATAAAGAGATAAAAGTTTCAGAAGAACCGTCTCCCAGAGGAGCTGCCAACATCGTTTGTGTAAATGCTTTAATACCACTACCATCATTGACACCACTACCATACCTTACAGTAATCGTTCCTACCACATCGTCTCCAAGTGCATTTCGCTTAGTAATGTCTCTAAAATCACCTCTTCCGGTAGTAGCCCACAGTTTATATACTACTGTTCCATTGGCTACATCTGGTTTTGGTAAATCCAGTTGAAATTCAAAATCTTTTTTGTTTTCTCCCACAAGGTCTAAAGATCCATCTGGTTTTTCGTCTACTTCCTGAGAGGTAAATACAAAAGGTTCTTCTCCTACAGCTGAGATGTTTTGAGTGATGTACAACCTTTTCATATTTGCCGAATTCGCAGAGAATACAACTTTTGTTTTAAAGGTGTCTCCAGTAACATCGACAGCGTTTACCGTAACATTTCTTTTATCATCAGTACCGGCTTCAGTAACAATAAGTTCTGCATCGAAATCTGCATTAGGATCTGTGATAACCAGGTCATCATTGTCATCCGAACTACAGCTAAAAATTGTAGCAGTAAGCACAAAAAGTGCAATTGGTTTAAATCTAAAAATTTTGTTCATCATTAATAGGTTTTTATTTTGGGACGAAGATATCAATTTTATAAAAGAAATAGGTGCGTTATCAATTCATTTATTCTACGGCTTTTCTATAAAAAGTAAAAGTATTCGACAAAAGGCATGATTGCATTACAGATGACTTTTTTCCTTCTCTTTATCATAGGCCAGACTGCCTATTCGCCTACATTATTGGCTGTTTTTTAGAAAAATAATAAACAGAAGTGCTATGTATTTGTTTATTAGTTTTTTACGAGAATTACCTGGATCTTGAAGAATATTAATTTCTTACTTTATAGCTTCCGGTTTTAGGATCAAATAATATCAGGTCTTCAGGAAATAAAGAAGAAAAAGCCCGGCATTGTATGAGTTCTTTGGGACGCCCAAATTCAAAACCCTCAGTATTCATGACAATCATTTTATCACATAATTGTATGGCAAAATCAATTTCGTGAGTAGAGAATAAGATCGTTTTTTTGGTTTCGAAAGCTAAACGCTTTAAAAGTTTTAGTATATATGCTTTGTGATAAACATCCAGATGCGTCGTAGGTTCGTCCAGCATAATAAAAGGAGTGTCTTGTGCTATGGCCCGGGCGATCAGTACTTTCTGTAATTGCCCATCGCTTAATTCATAGCATCGCTTCTTTACGAGTTCGGTGACGTGTGTTACTTCTATTGCTTTTCTTATCTTTTCTTTATCTTCTTCTGTCAGTTTACCCACCCAGTTCGTATACGGTTGTCTGCCCAAAGCGACAAGTTCCTGTACCGTGAGATTTTTTGAAGCGATCTGCTCTGTAAGTACAATACTGAGCTGAGAAGCAAGTTCTGACGAGGCAAAGGTTTTGATTTCTTTATCATTAAAATAAATAGTTCCTCTTAGTGGTGGTTGCACCTTAGATAAGGTGCGTAGCAATGTAGATTTGCCAATACCATTAGCTCCTACCAATCCTATTAGTTCTCCTTCATATAGTTTTAGGTTGATATCAGCAGAAACTACTTTTAGGTTATTTTTATGGCGATATCCTATAGAGAGATCTTCTGTTCTTAAAACTATATTTTGATTTTCTGGATTCAATATGTCTGTTTTCTAGTATTATATATTCTATAAAATTCGTGTCTCTATTGTTTTGAGGTTTCTAAAATAACATTTTCCGTTTACGTACTAATAACCATATGACAACTGGGGCACCAATCAGTGAGGTAATTGCATTGATTGGCAATGTATATTCTACCCCCGGGAGTTGGGCGATCGTATCACAGATTAGCATAATAATACTGCCAAGTAGTATGACTGCAGGAATTAATATTTTATGGTCTGAGGTATGAAATAGTTGTCTGGTGAGATGTGGTACTGCAATCCCTATAAAAGCAATTGGTCCTGCAAATGCAGTAATACTGCCTGCTAATAAACCTGTGGCAATAATGATAAGAAATCTGCTTTTTTTTAGGTGTAATCCCAGGCTACGTGCATAGTTTTCTCCCAGTAATAGTGTATTTAGTGATTTTATAGCAATCAGTGCTAATAGCATTCCTGCTATTGCGATTGCAGAAAATATCAAAATATCAGACCAGGTGAGGTTGCCTAAACTACCGAATCCCCAAAACACATAGCGTTGTAATTGCTCTGCCGGGGCAAAGTAAGAAAGGACACTCACGATGGCAGCTGTAATACTACCAAACATAAGCCCGATGATGAGTATTGCCATCGTATCACGCACATGAGAAGAAACGATCATTACTAAAATGAGGACTACAATACTACCAAGACTGGAAGCTGCAACTAATCCCCAATTAGATACAAGAAATACCGCAGTACTACCAGTGACAAAGGAACTTCCCAAAATTAACAACGCTACCCCAAGACTGGCACCAGAACTGATTCCTAATACAAAAGGACCTGCCAGTGGGTTTCTAAAAAGTGTTTGCATTAATAAACCAGAAACTCCTAGACCACTGCCTACAATGATGGCAGTAATCGCTTTTGGTAATCGATATTCAATGATGATACTTTTCCAGGATTCTTTTTCTACAGAGCCTCCTACTAGACTACTCAAGGTATCTAGCCAGGGGATTAACACAGACCCCGAACTAATATTTGCTATAAAACACACTAATAGCAGTATACTAATGGCAATAAAAACCAGGCGATATGATTTATTTGGGGTCAATTAGTTTAATTTTTCAAAAAAATAAGGTTTATAATCTGTTAAAAGCTCGGGATGTGCAATCTGGATGATATCTTTTAAAATGAAATCAGGACGAATAGATCCTAATTCATAATAGAGTAATCCACCTTTTTCGCCCACCTTTATTGCATAAGAATATACGTTTTTATTTTTAAATGCATCAAAAAAAGTGAATCGATTATTTTTTTCTTTTAGTGATGCCAGAGACTTTGAATTCCCCGAACCTATCCAAATATCAGCTTTTTTGGCTTTTTCTAAGACGCTTTCAAAACTTAATGCAATGCTACCAGTTTTTTGATTGTCAACCCATAGATAATCCGTATTTGCATCTTTTAGCAGTTGGGCAAAATAGCTATTCCCCCCGGGGACATACCATACATCTTTGAACATATCACCAGAAAAAACTGTTGGTGATGTGGTCGTATTTTTGGCTAGGGTAGTAGCTTCCTTATACTCTTTTTCAATATTTTTAAAAATGCTATCAGCTTCAATTTTTTTATTAAAAAAAGCAGCAACAAATTTTATCCATTCTGCACGACCTAAAGGATGTTGCTCCATCCAGGAACCGTTCATCACCACAGGAATACCTGTTTTTTCTAAAAGGTCATAGGTTTTAATATCTCCGGCGGCAGAATAGCCAATGATGAGTTCCGGCGCCAGTTCTATGGTGAGTTCAGTATTGAGATGTCCATTGTTTCCCAGTTCGGCAATATGTCCGCTATCAATTAGAGTCCTGGTTTTTTCTGAAGAAATATAATCCGTATGCGGAAAACCAACCAATTTATTTTCTAGCTCCAGGTACTCTAAAATCGGAATGTCTGTGGTAGAAGAGGCTACTGTTTTTTCTACGGGGATTTGTATGAATTTTAGGGTTTCATTAGGGATATCCAATGTAGGTTTCTCCATCCCTTTGGGATATAGGATATAAGTAAAAGCATTTTTGGCATCCGGCCAGGGAGCGGTGACTTTTATTTTTTTATAAGTTTCATGATTTTCTATAGTGAAACCTGTGGCATATTCAATTTCCTGTGTAACTAGCTTTTTGATATCAGGAATAATTTTTTGTTTCACCTCCTTTTTGCAAGAACAAAAGGAAAAGAATATAAATATTACTATGGTATAATATTTCATTTGTTTTTGATTAATTTGTTACCAAAAGCACTTATTTAGAGCACTGATTTGACCTGCAAAATTTATATTTTGCGTGTTGTTTTTTCTTTTAAAACCAGCTTAAAGCCCAAACTTCGATAATTTTTAGAGAATACTACTATTATTTGCTATGAATTTGCTTTTTGAGTAATTTAAAATAACACAAAGCATCTGAAACCTTCATCCAACAAAGTTTTTTTAGTGAAATTCTATGACCTTTAAATCACTTTATTTTTATGACATAAGCAACATATCAGTGAAGTAATACGATTTATAACTAAAAATTTCGCATATTCATCGTTTCTTTTTCCTTTCTACTTCGTTTAAAAAATAAACCGTAGCTATAGCTATGCTTGATTTTTTTGCCTTGCATAAAGAAAAAATAATTCAATGAATTTATACGAATTTTTTAATCACAAATCGTATAACATTTAGCCTTTATAACGAATAATTTTTTTGACAATCATAAGGGTATGCTGTCTGAATTTACGATAAATTCAGACAGTTATTGTTTTCAAATCAGATTTAGTTTTTTAAAACGTTAGAGCTATGAAGTTGTTTACATTTTGATCACTTCTCCATATCCTATTTTAATACTAAAAGAGTCTTTGAGTGCTATCTGTCTGGTATGTGATAATAATGCTCTTATTGGACCTGCATGCGAAACAATAATGATGTGTTCATCAGAGGAGTGGTCTAACGAATCATAAAAATCTAACATTCTTTCTTGTAGTTTTATATAGGATTCACCAGAGGGCACTTTTACATTTACAAAATCTTCCATCCACGGATTAAGTTCATCGGGATTAATTTTATTCCATGCTTTTAGCTCCCAGGCCCCAAAATCTAATTCTTTAAGCCTATTATCAAAGGTGGTTGGTATATCAAATGTTTTTGCCAAAATTTTGCATCGCTGTAATGGACTGCTATATACTTTAGAAATCTTATGGATAGGGATTTGAGTATGAATTCTGGAAGTTTCAGATATAAAGGTATCCGTTACACCCAGATCGCTTTGACCATAGCAAATTCCCTTTTCTATATTTGGAGTAGTATGTCTTACCAGATATATTTCCATATGATAGTTACTGTTAAATAAAAAACGACTTCGCTTAGCTGTTGCACTGCACCTGCGCAATCTCCTGTTTGACCACCGATCCATCTCTCGAATTTGGCAGCCAAAAATATTTTAGAGAGATACATGGGGATTAGAACTAAAAATATCCAGAAGTTTTTAAATAACAATAAAGGAATCACACCAAAAAATCCGCTGATAAAAAGCATGGAGAGGCTCATGTTTTTTGCAGCAGGTTTTGCTTTACTATCATCAGTGTCTCTTACATAAGGGTGGGTGAAGATTAATGTAGTAGCGATAAAACGGCTTAGACTATGTCCAGAGATTAATACGAAGGGGATATAAAAAACTTCAGTTTCACGCAGTGCTGAATATTTTACTGCGAGTATAAGTAAAATACCAATAGTGCCATAGGTTCCCAATCTGGAGTCTTTCATGATCACAAGAATCTTATTTTTTGTCCAGCCACCCCCAAAACCATCACAAACATCGGCAAAACCATCTTCGTGAAAAGCACCAGTGGTATATATGGTGGCAACCATAGAGAGCAGAATTGCTATTTCCAGAGAGCATATATAAGAAGCAGCATAAAAAGTAATAGCACCAATGCCTCCCACAAGAATCCCAATTAATGAAAAATATTTGGAACTTTTTTGTAAATATGCTGGATGATGATCAATCCATTTGGGGCAGGGGATTCTGGTAAAAAATTGTAAAGCTGTAAAAAATATGTGTATCTCTTCCTTCATATAAAAAAACCTTGGTAAAACATATTTAATCAAATCATATTCATTATTACTTCATCATATATAATCCGTGAACGGAATATAGCTGCAAATAATTAGAATGATGGCTACAATGATACCCAATAAGCCAAGCCTGCTTTTTTCCTTCTTCCAGGAGATTAATCCTAAAAAAATACTCAATAGCGCAATGGATATCGCAAGTATTCTATACACCTTATGAAACGTAAAAATATATGGGGTAAGATACGCAGAAGAATCATTTTTTATGGGGAGAACGGAAGTATTGTAAATTTGTATATTATATCGATATACAAAATACAGACCGATACCAGAAACGATTATAGATAGCATGCCTCTTTTCATTTTTCCCGAATGGAGGTCATTATATATTTATTTTTTAATCATCACTCTCCGAAACACCGGCTTCTTCAAAACTAGCCATATTGTTTAAAAAAGCAATGGCAGCTTCTATAATTGGATATGCTACCGCTACTCCTGTACCTTCACCTAATCTCATCTCCAAAGATAATAGTGTTTTTTTCTCTAAAAAAGCCAACATTTTTGGATGTCCCTGCTCTTCAGAAGTATGAGAAAACACACAATAGTCCAATACATTTTCATTCATAGCATTTGCCACAAGTAATGCCGCAGTAACAATATAGCCATCGATCATAATGGTCATTTGTAATTCTGCTGCTCTTAGAATAGCTCCTGTAATCATTGCAATTTCGAATCCGCCAAAAGTTGCGAGTGCTTCCAGAGGTGAAGAGGGATTATATTTTTTGAAAACTTCAGAAAGAATACGCTTCTTTACTTTCATAGCTTGCATTTGTACTCCTGTTCCTGCTCCTACACATTCTTCAATAGGAATTTTGGTAAAATAACTCATTAATAAAGATGCTGCAGATGAATTACTAATTCCCATCTCACCAAAACCGATAATATTACAGCCGTTTTCTTTGGTTTCTGTAACAATTTTCACGCCTTTTTCAATAGCCGTTTTACATTGATCCATCGACATAGCTGGTTCCTCCTGATAATTTTTGGTACCATAATCAATTTTACAATCAATAAGCTCTTCTTTATTTTCGAAATCGTGATTGACTCCTGCATCTACTATTTTGAGATCAATTTTATTCTGAGTACAAAATGAATTAATAGCAGCTCCGCCACGCAAGAAATTATGAACCATTTGTTGAGTTACAATTTGTGGGTATGGATTTACTTCACCTCTTATAGCTATTCCGTGATCTCCTGCAAAAACGATGATGGTGGGTTTTGTTAGTATTGGTGTTTTGGTATGTTGGATCAATCCTATTTTTAGAGCAGTTGCTTCCAGTATTCCCAAAGAGCTTACTGGTTTCGTTTTCATATTAATTTTATGCTGTATAGCGCTTTCTAATGAATTGCTTAAGATCTTAATATTAAAATTCATTTATTTTATAGTTACTGGTATACCCGATACCATTAATATTGCTTTATCAGAGTGTTTGGCTATATGCTGATTCATCCAGCCTTGTAGTTCTGTAAATTTTCTACCTATTTCTGTGGTGGCGTGTACACCCATTCCTATTTCATTTGATATAATGATAATAGTTGCTTCTAATTCTAGAAGTTTATCAAATTCTATTTTAGCTAATTTTAAAGAGGATGCTACATCATTCTTGGTATCTACAAAAAAATTGGTTAACCATAGGGTAACACAATCAATCACAACAACACTATTTTTTGAGATTACTTTAGACAATTCTTTTTCTTCTTCTATAGATGTCCATCGTTTATCACGATCGGCAATATGTCTGTCGATTCGTTCTTGATGATTGTCATCCCAAATTCTAGATGTAGCCAAATATACAGGAGAACCAGAGAGCTTTAATGCCAGATTCTGGGCATAATTGCTTTTACCGGAACGTTCACCACCTGTAATATAATACAGCATTTAAAACTAGTTTTAAGATACACAAAGGTAATAGTATTACTAATTTATTTGTTAAAGTAAGTGCATTTTCCATGAAAAATAATACATTCGCTGAGAATTTTGGTTCCTTAATTCTATTGTAGAGTTCTGGATTAAAAGGGAATCGGGTGAAAAGAGACGCGAATTTATCAGGGAAATAAAATGTGCAATCTGGTGTCATTTTTAATGTATAATTATCGTAAAATCAATAATCCTGAGCTGTTCCCGCAACTGTAAGCTGTGTCAAACCGTACATAAATTTTTATAAAATGTCAGTTTGATGCTTATTGCTAATTCTTAATAACCACTGTTTGCCGCACGCGAATGGGAAGGTAAGCGATAAGACGCAAAGCCAGGAGACCTGCCTGAATTTATTTATGTTAAACTTTCGGGATAGAAGTTTAGGTATGGGTAAACTACATACTTTTTTCCGGTAATTGTAAAATTAAGTCATTTAGTAAATGAACAAAAAAATGTTTTTTGGTGTAGCATATTTAATGCTCGGATCTCAGGTTGTTTTAGCACAAGAGATTGTACCAGATAAAAAAGTGAATGTATTAGAAGAAATAATTATTTCTGATTCTAAATTTAAACTAAAAAGAGAGCAGAGTGGTAAAGTAATTACCAAAATTTCTTCTGAAGCGTTAGAGCGTAGCCAGGGGCAATCTGTAGCGACCGTATTAAATCGTGTAGCGGGAGTATATATAAACGGTAATAATAATGCCGCTGGAGAACCATTGGGAGTTTATGTGAGAGGAGGTCGTAATCGGCAGATTGTGATTAGGATAGACGGGGTTACCGTAAGTGACCCATCGTCTGCTGCAGGGGATTTTGATTTACGATTGTTGTCGGTAAATCAAATAGAATCTATTGAAATACTCAAAGGGGCATCCAGTACATTATATGGTTCTGGAGCAGCAACCGCAGTAATCAACATCACTACAAAATCAGAGGGTAAAGAAAAAATAGCAGCACAATTTTCTTCTACAATCGGTACAAATCAGTCTCAGGATGATCAGGATTATGATATCAATGAGTTTGTTAATTTGGCGTCTATTCATGGTACTATCGGTAAAATAAGTTATGTAAGTAGTTTTTCGAATCAATTTACAGACGGTTTATCTGCTGCAGAAAAAAATCCGTCAGAATCTACAGCTGAAGATTTTGAAAGTGATGCGTATTCTAAGTTTAATGTATATGCTAAACTAGGATATCATTACAATAAAAATTTTAGGTTTCATTTTTTTGGTAATTTGGATCAATACAAAACTGATTTTGATGGTGGAGCAAGTCTTGATGCAGATAATCAATTTACCAGCCGTCAATTAAGAGGAGGTTCATTTTGGGAAGCTACATATCCCAATGGTAGTTTTACTTTTGTAGATAGTTATTCCTTGTTAGAACGAGCGTTTGATTCTAATTTTCCATCTCGATATGAGAGCAAAGTATATACTTTTGATGCATATAATAAGTACACTATAAAGGATAGAATATATACGTTAATTGGTGCCAACGGATCTTATAGTGATTTTAATCTTTTTAGCATCCCGTTTGGTAGTACAACTCTAGAGCAAACAATCAATGATAATGAAGCGGATTTTGATATCATTGATCCATATATAAATGCAGTGTATGTTTCTAAATTTGGATTAAATATAAATACAGGGGTAAGATTGAATATCCATAGTTCGTATGGAAATCATTTGGTGTATACCATAAATCCTTCATATACTTATACATTTGGAGAAAATTATATTAAAGGACTGGCCTCCTATAGTACGGCATATATTACGCCATCATTATTTCAATTGTATGATACAGCATTTTTTTCAGGAAATCCTGATTTAGAACCAGAAGAAAGTGCAACTTTGGAAGCTGGGGCAGTGCTTTCTCATCAAAAGAAGGCCACCCTAAGTGTTGTATATTTTAACCGCAGATCAAAAAACTTCATCACATTTGATCCTAATACTTTTGTGAATTTTAACTCATCAGCAGATATTAGGGTAGATGGAGTAGAAGTAGAGTTTTCTACAAAGTTATTACAAGATAAGTTATCTATACAAGGTAATTATACATATACTAATATATCCAAATTGGAGGATGCTATCAGAATTCCGGAACATACGATTCAGGCGAATATAGGGTATCAGTTATCAGGGAAAACATACACCCAATTGACTTATCAATATAATGGAGCGCGCACGGATAGTGATTTTGATCCAGTTACATTTGATCCTGTGCCAGTCACTTTGGATAGTTATGGATTACTGGATTTTTATATAAGTCATCAATTGATGGAGAACCTTAGCGTATATGCAGCTATGAATAATATTTTGAATGAAGAATATCAGGAAATATTTGGATTTAGTACAAGAGGGAGAAATGCCAGAATAGGATTTAATCTAAGCTTCTAGATACTTACTCAATAATCGAGATTTAAATGCTCCGAGGCTTGTCTCGAAATCAGAAATGGTGTTATACGATTTATAACTAAAAACTTCGCATATTCATCGTTTCTTTTTCCTTTCTACTTCGTTTAAAAAATAAACCGTAGCTATAGCTATGCTTGATTTTTTTGCCTTGCAGAAAGAAAAAATAATTCAATGAATTTATACGAATTTTTTAATCACAAATCGTATAATACGATTTACGAATAAAAATTTCGCATCTAATGACATTCTTTTTCTACTATATTTTCTTCATAAAATGAAACAATAGCTATGCTATTCTTTAATTTGATTCATCAATCTAGCGAAAAATCCTTGCCATTATTTTTACGAAATTCTCATCCGTAAATCGTATAATAAATGCAAATGGGATCGGTATCAATAAAAAAGACCAAATGAAAATTTGGTCTTTTTTATTTTTGTTCAGGTATATAGAAATTAATCTACAAACATTCTTTGATATGTAGGGTCAAACATATTACTGTCTCCGATAAAATTAATGTTTTGGATATTTTTATTTCCTACGCTTCTATTGCCTAATATATCATCTAATGCAGCTTTTAATAAAGGTTCATTTTCGTCTCCAAGAATTCCTGCATTAGACAAATCTTCTCTAAGTTCAATATCAGGCACCAATCCATCCACATAGTCTGTAACCCCATTAACATTAGAAGATCTTAGTACTAGTGGTAACATAGCATATTTATGCCCAGAATTAGCTTCAGATCTTCTGAAAAGAGGTTCAGGAGCATCATAGACAATAAATGAACCTTCAAATTTTCCGGTAGTATTTGTTCCAATTTGCACTACTTGTATATATGGGCGTAGTGAATTGATAATTAATTCACTGGCAGAAGCAGTTCTGGGAGAGGTAAGAATGTATACTTTGGATAGGTTTAAACTATTTATAGCCTGTCCTCCCCGGATTTCGGTATCAAATGTCCTTATATTTCCAAAGTCTGCTTGTCTATCCTCGTTATATTCTTCTCTAGAGTATACATCACCAGTAAATTGTCCTGTGATCATACTAGAAAGGTCTTTAGAAGATTCAATACTTCCACCACCATTATATCTAAGGTCTAAAACAAACTCTGTAACTCCTTCAGATTTAAAATTAGCAAAGGCGGCATTCAGTTGCGGATCAAAATCAGAAGTAAAAGCATTGTACATTAGATATCCAACTTTACTGCTTCCTACATCCAATGTATTAGCAATAAAAACAGGGTTTTCAGTGTACTGTGTTTTTGTCAACTGAATGGTTTCGTCATTGGGGGTAATTACATTGCCATCAAAATCAGCTAGCCCAATTGTATAAGAATCGGGAGCTGTTAGCTCTCTAAAATTGGATCGAGTCATTTGTTGTCCGTCAACAGTATTAAAAATCATTCCTCTTTTTACCTGTTTTGCCTCAGCATCTGTTCCCGGGAGTACATATCTGACAAAACCAAATACATTAGTATCATCATTAGGATATGCGTTAAAACTAAATTCCATTCCATTATTTAGAGAGATACCGTCTAATGAATTTTCTAGCACAGTAAAATCACTAAATAACACAGTAAACCGATCTCTCGAAGATTTTAAAGCTTCGAATAGCTCTTCTGGAGAACTAAAATCATCTAAAAAATCGATACGTTCCTGATCAGAAGAGAATCTGTTATTTGCCAAATCGGGCACATCTGCTTTGTATACAGACCAAAAATTGAGACCTCTATAAATATATTCTTGTATTTCTAAGGTAGAAGAAATTCTGGGAACATCATCATTATCATTAAAACAACTGGTTGCGATAGTACTTATCAAAAGTAATAGGACACTATATTTTATATATTTCTTCATGAATTTTTATTTTATATAACCATAAAAATAGGAACTTTATTATAATTTAAAAATTTTGTGTAACAAATTATGAGGCTGGTCGTCTCCCTTATATAAAGCTAACAGCTTAGTTTTGTAATCAACCAACCAAAGAATATGAAAGAAAGAGCATTTATATCGCTTACTAACGGATTCAAAGACAAACTATATAGGTTGGCAAAGCGTTTGTTGGTAAGTAATGAAGAAGCAGAAGATGCTACGCAAGAAATTTTATTGAAGCTGTGGAGAAATAAGAAAAAAATGGCGGAGTATAAAAATGTAGAAGCTTTTGCAATGACAATGACAAAAAATTACTGCTATGATAAGCTGAAAGCAAAAGAGGCTGGAAATCTAAAGATAGTACACAGTAATTATAAAGATGAGCGTCCGTCACTACAGCGAGAAATAGAGGCAAAAGATAGCCTGGATTGGGTAGGCAAAATTATGGATGGATTACCAGAACAGCAACGTATGATTATCCAATTAAGAGATATAGAGGAGTATAATAATGCAGAGATAGCAGAAATGCTGGGGATGAATGAGACGGCAGTGCGGGTGGCATTATCAAGAGGAAGAAAAGTAATACGACAAGAATTATTAAAAAAACACAATTATGGAATTGTCTAACATAGAAAAATTGCTGGAGAAGTATTTTGAAGGAGAAACGACCCTTTCTGAAGAAAAAAAGTTAAAGGTTTATTTTACCGGAGAAAGTGTACCGTCACATCTAGAGAAATACAAAGATCTGTTTCAATTTTTTTCTGATGAGCGTCAGGTGACAACTGTTTCAGAGGTTGCATTGAGTACTAATAAGAATAAGAAGATACCATGGTATACCTGGGTAGGTGTAGCGGCATCAATAGGTCTGATTGTAGGGCTGTTTATGACCAATCTATTACCCGGTGCGGATTCTGATCAGCCTCCAATGCTGGTAATGGAACATGCCGAAAAAGGAGAATATGGTACTTTTAATGATCCTGAAATTGCGTTACAAGAAACCAAAAAAGCCCTCAACTTGGTTGCTCAATTTATGAATGAGGGCAAAAGGGATTTAGTGTACCTTAATGAGTTTAATAATGCCAAAAAAGACTTGGTTTATTTAAATGAGTTTGAAATTACTAAAGAGAAGTTAATAAAATAAAAAACCAATATTCCCGTAAAAGGATAACCTAAATGAATTTAATTATGAAAAAGTTAGTTGTAGTAATAACCCTGGCATTGATACCATATTTTTCTATTGCCCAAAGTAATTTTGATAAATATGAAGATATGAACGATGTTTCTTCTGTAGTGGTGACCAGTAAAATGTTTAAACTGTTGAGCAAGCTGGATTTAGAAAGTAATGATCAGGAGGTCAAAGAGTATATAAATCTTGTAGAAAATATAAAAAATATTAAAGTTTTTGCTACAGAAAATAAAGGAATTGGGCAAAAGATGAAAGCAGATGTGGAAACATATCTCAAAGGCTCCACATTAGATGAATTAATGCGTGTAAAGAGCGATGGTAAAAATGTTAAATTTTATTCGAAACCAGGAAAGAATGAAGATTTTGTAAGTGAATTGTTTATGTTCATGGAAGGAATGGAAAATGATGGAGGTCCTAATACAGTAATACTTACAATTACCGGAGATATTGATCTAAAACAAGTGTCTAAAATTGCAGATCACCTAAATGTTCCTGGTGGTGAAGAATTAAAAAAAGTAAAAAAGAAGAATTAAACTTCACTACTAAGTTCTTGTAATAGATTACTGAGTAACCTTCTTGAGATTGGAGATCTGAAGAAGGTTGTTTAAAAAAAAAACATCAATCAGAAATTAATCAATCAAAAAAATAATATAAATGAAGAGTATAGCAAAAATAATAGGAATCGCATGTGTGATGTTACTAATTAGTTGTGGTGGCGAGACATCTTTACAAAAGTATTTTGTAGATCATCAGGACGATAAAGATTTTTTGGCTGTAGATGTTCCTACAAGTCTTCTGGATACTGATAAAGTATCGCTTACCGCAGAAGAGAAAGAAGCACTGGAGAGTATTAAGAAAGTAAATTTTCTAGCGCTTCCAATGAAAGATGCTACCAAAGCACGATATGAAGAAGAAAAAGTGTTGATTAATAAGATAATTGATACAGAAAAATACGAAACTCTGATGAGATTTGGTTCTAATGGTACCAAAGCCATTGTTAAGTATCAAGGAGATGATGATGATATTGATGAGATAATTGTATTTGCTTCTAATAAGGAAAGAGGATTGGCTTTGGTCCGGGTATTGGGTGATAATATGAGAGCTGAGAATATGGCTAAGTTAATGAAGGCTATAGATAAAGGAAATGTAGATCTGGACGCAATTAAGAAAATTGCTGGAGATATCAATATAGATCTAGACTAAGAATGATATTATATTCAATGTTATTGAGAATCAGATAAGAACCTTTGTTTATCAATAATAGGTATAGAACTCATTTTGACAAATTTCAACTCATTTTCAGTTAAAAATAAAAAATCAAGATGAATTCATAAAAAAGCTTTAATTATATAGTTAATCAAGGCTTTTTTTGTTGGTGTTACTCGATAATCGAGGTAAAAATGTTTTTTTCAATAAAAGCCTGGGCTCGCCATGAGGTAGTTTACTTTATTTTTTTGGTTTTTTTAAATTAACGTAAAAAAGGCTACCTATAAAAAATATAAACAACCCTCCCAGAATAATCTGTATGAGGACGTATTTTAGAATACCTAATATTCCAGATAGAATAAATGAAATACAGATAATCCCCGATAATAGTATCATCACTTTATTAGTAAGCATTGTCTAAATGTACAATTAATAAAATGAATGCAAGTTGTGATATGACTCATTATGTTTCAAAACTTATATCTTTTATGTAGCACACAGATAATAGATATAAAAATTTAGGTTTGTCTGATACTTATATTCCGGTATAGTTTGAAGGAGTAATTGCCTTAAGTTCAGATTTTATAGTGTCAGTAACTTCCAGAGTTTCGATAAAATCCGCAATAGCTAATTGATTGATCGTGACATTCGTTCTTGTCAATCCTTTTAGTGCTTCATATGGATTAGGATAGCCTTCTCTTCTTAATATTGTCTGGATTGCCTCTGCTACTACTGCCCAGTTATTTTCTAAATCCTGTGCGAATTTATCTTTGTTAAGTAATAATTTATTTAATCCTTTTAATGTTGCTTGAAAAGCGATTAAGGTATGACCAAAAGGGACTCCTACATTTCTTAGAACGGTACTGTCTGTCAGGTCTCGTTGTAGTCTGCTCACAGGTAATTTGGCAGATAGATGTTCAAAAAGAGCATTGGCAATACCTATGTTACCTTCGCTATTTTCAAAATCAATTGGATTGACTTTATGTGGCATTGCTGAGGATCCTACTTCACCTTTTTTGATCTTTTGTTTGAAATAATCCATAGAGACATAGGTCCATACATCTCGATCCAGATCTAATATAATAGTGTTAATACGTTTTAGCCCATCAAATAAAGCAGCCATATGATCATAATGTTCGATCTGGGTAGTAGGAAATGAATGATGCAATCCTAGTTTTTCTTGTACAAAACTTGTTCCGAAGGCTTTCCAGTCAATTGTAGGATAGGCTACTTTATGCGCATTATAATTTCCTGTAGCACCTCCAAATTTTGCTGCACTCGGGATATCATTTAATAAATCAAATTGAGCTTCTAATCTGGTAACATATACCTGAAATTCTTTTCCTAATCGGGTAGGAGAGGCAGGTTGACCGTGTGTGCGAGCCAACATAGAAACTTCTGACCACTCTGTAACCAATGTTGACAGTTTATCTTTTAATGCAAGATATTGCGGGATATATACATCGCCAATAGCTTCTTTAATACTAAGAGGAATTGCCGTATTGTTAATATCCTGAGATGTCAGACCAAAATGGATAAATTCCTTGTATTCCCGTAATCCCAGTGCATCAAATTTCTCCTTTATAAAGTATTCTACTGCTTTTACATCATGATTTGTTACTTTTTCGATATCTTTTATCGCTTGAGCATTTTCTGTAGAAAAATCAGTATAAATTTTTCGTAATTCACCAAAGATTGTAGGATCTATGCCCTGTAACTGAGGAAGAGGTATCTCTGATAAAGCAATAAAATATTCTATTTCCACTAAAACTCGATATTTTATTAAGGCTTCTTCACTAAAATAGGCATTTAATGATTCTGTTTTAGAGGCATAACGCCCATCAATAGGGGAGATAGCTTGTAGCGGAGATAAAGACATACTTTTGTTGTTTTTTTTGAAAGGTGCAAAGATAATTTATTTAAAAAAGAATCACGAACGAACCAAGTCAAATTTTCTAATGATACCTTTCTGGTTTTAGCATATTCAAATAAAAAACATCAAATTTCAACGGCTACTTTTACATTAAGGATGGTATGAGCGTCTAATAGTTTTTAGTATGTGATTTTTAATGGCATTCAAAAGAATTAGCCTGATAATTTGCATTAATTTAATAATTTTAGCATTCATTATCAATTACCTGATTTTACTCAATATCATTCTGGATCTAGCTTTGTAGGCGGCACTGCCAGTACTATAGTTGTTTTCTAAAATTGTTTTAAGCTCTGGGTGTATCCAGTCGAATTCTGTACCTAATAGATATAGAGAGGTCATAGAGTAGGCTTTTACAGCAACTTTTTGATCCGTAAGTAACCAATCAAAACAGTATTCTGTTATATGTTCTCTATGTGATAGGGTTAGATATTTTTGTATGATCTCTGATTTATTTTTATAATATTCAAGTACTAAATATTCACATATTTTTGCCATAGGTCTTACTGCGGGATGCTGATATACGGTAGGGAATAGGAGCATCAATTGATCCAGGTGAGGGAGGATGGTTTTCAGGTTGTTTTTGCATAAAAACTCTAAACCCCAGGAAGCTTTGCACGATATTCCATTATCTACTTGAGCACAAATACGCAACAGCTGAAGTAATAGTTCTGGGTTTTGTAAAATCAAATTAGCAAATTGATTTCGTTTCTCACGAGAATGATTGGTAGATTTAATTTCGGTTTCCAGATTTATCATATGGTAAAGTATCTTCTTATTTTAGTAAAAAGTGATTTTTATGATTTAGTAGTGATATCTCCGACATTCACTATATGACAGCTTCTGTTAATTCCTGAACTACCTCGGGTACGCCAACGGTTGCTTTCTCTGCCAGGATGGTTAGATTTTCTTTTGCAGAAATAGCTGGATTAGGATCGATAAAATATATAGGAGTATTTTGTGGAGCAAACTGTAATAAACTTGCTGCAGGATATACCTGCATAGAAGTTCCTATAATCATAAGAATATCAGCTTGCTCTGTAATCTGTATTGCATGTTCCAGCATAGGTACTTCTTCTCCAAACCAGACAATATGAGGACGTAGTTGTGAATTATGTTCACAGAAATCACCGATGGTAAGATCTGTTCTCCAGTCTAAAACCAGATTTTCATCTAATTGACTTCTCACTTTTAATAATTCTCCGTGTAAATGTACTACGGTACTACTTCCGGCTCGTTCGTGGAGATCATCAACATTTTGAGTAATAATAATTACTTCATGTGTTTTTTCTAAAGATACTAAGGAGCGATGTGCCAGATTAGGTTGTACAGTTAATAATTGACTACGCCTTTTATTATAGAAATCTAGTACGAGTGCAGGATCGTTTTTCCAGCCAACCGGAGAGGCTACTTCCATGATATCATGCCCTTCCCATAACCCATCCGAACCTCTAAAAGTGTTGATTCCGCTTTCTGCGCTAATTCCAGCACCGGTAAGTACGACTACCTTTTTCATCTATTTTTTTATTTTTTTAACTGATTTGAGAGAGTTTATCAATATTTGATCTCGATTTAAAATACCCTTTAAATTTGCTCTTTTCTGTTTAAACAGAAAATTATTGCCTGCTATTTGAGTGTTTTAGAACCAGAGATTGTAATGCTTCATTTTCAAGAGTCATAGCATTTCTCAGATGAAATTACCTACTAAAATCATTTTTTTATTTCTCATCTAAATTAAAAAATTATTTGATTCTGTTTAAGGTGATTTCATCTAATACGATTTGCGATTAAAAAATTCGTATAAATTCATTGAATTATTTTTTCTTTATGCAAGGCAAAAAAATCAAGCATAGCTATAGCTACGGTTTATTTTTTAAACGAAGTAGAAAGGAAAAAGAAACGATGAATATGCGAAATTTTTAGTTATAAATCGTATAAGAACTGGTATAATTAATTTTTTAAAAATATTTAAAAAACTTGAAGCAGAAAGAATAGAATAAAAATTATTTTAAAAATAGGATATAAACTTCATTGGTAGAAGATGAGTTCATAGCCTTTAAAGTGCTTTGCCAAAGAAAACACAAATCAGCTGTAAATGATTTGTCCTGGATCAGGATTGAAATTCGTATGACACCGACGAAGCTTTTTTGATATAGATATCGATAGTTAAATGTTATTAAATGTTTTTTTTTTATAATATTTTCTAATAGCTGTCGTTTTAATAGCTTGAAAATAAACTGTCTAAGACATGTTTTTGTGGTTTATACACTTTGGTATGTCTGTTTTTAGTTTAGAGATATTAAACCTTTAATTTCGATAATATGTACGTAAATCCGATTAAATACAAGCTTGCAAACCTTATAAATACTGTGTTAACTTAATAATATTGTGGTTTTACCGTATCTTAAGTATGTGTAAAAAACATATCTTGTACCAAGTAAATGTGTACAAATTTTTATTAAGAATACGGTAGTATTTGATAACCAACGATAACCCTTAATTGTCATACCCTCATGAAATACCCTTATATCATTATTGATAATGATCAGAATTCTGCACACGCTATTCAGATCTCCCTAGAAAACCATAACGATTATATCTGCACAGGAATTGCAACTAATGAACAAGATGCTCTAAATTTAATTTTGGAGAGAAAGCCTAGATTGGTTTTTTTGGATCCAGAAACTCCAGGAGCAGATGGAGCTAAAACGCACTATAATTTGTTATCAGAGTTAACAAGGTATATGTCACACTTACCAGAATTTGTGATTGTTACCAAAACCATCGACTATGCTATAGAAGGTATACGTCACCGTGTATTGGATTATATCCTTAAACCGTCCATCAAAAGTCAACTCATAAAAACGGTTCATCGATTCGAGAAAGATTTTGACGAAGTATTAGATAATACCTTATGTTTTAGGTCTTATGGAGACTACCGATTTGTTAATATTGATGATGTATTATATCTGAAAGCGGATAGTAATACTACAGATTTTGTAATGAGTAACGGTAACAAAGTAGAGGCTTTCAAGACGTTAAAGCATTTTCAGAATTTACTACCAGATCATTTTGTACGGATTCATAATAGTTATATTATCAATACAAAATACGTATCGAGAATACATTTTGGGAAGGCCAAATGTGCAATAAAGAACACTACAGATATGATTCCTTTTTCTAAATCCTACAAAACAAACGTAGAAGAAATCAAGGATACACTGGCAAAAAATAGCCTGTTACATGTATAGTAATTATTGTTTATAAATAATAATATAGTCCTTTTTAGCGTCTTTTAGTTATCAATCATTTTTGATGTGAAAAATTTATTTGTAGAAGATTGTATATGTATCTGTTTTTGTGGGTAATAAATGCGATGAACAGGATATAATTACTTAGGCTTGTATAGATGATTTAGTCTGTGGTTGTGCCATTGATCTGTAAGGGTTTATTATTTGGTAGGCTACGGTAGAGGCTGTAGTTTTGTTATTGTTTTAACGTTGGCAAGACAATACAAATTAAATGCTCTTATTGTACGATTGTTTTAGTTTTGTGTATTGTCATGAATGCCCGTTCTTGTGTGATTCTGATTAGATGAGCAGTCTTAGTATCCTTGTTATAAGTCTGTTGTTGTCTTATTAATGCTTTAATTTGTTAGAAGCATGTATTGATATAGCTATTATGTGTTTGTAATTAACAATATGCATAAGCAGGTATGACGACTGACCTCTGTTTTTTCTATATATATATAGTGATGGTTTTATCAATTTCTTATAGTTTTTTTTTGTGTTCTAAATGTTTTCTTCCGGCTTTAGTTTATCGCTCCTTACTCGATACTTGAGATTTAAGTGCTTCGAAGCTTGCCTCGAAATCGAAATGTTTCTTTCTAATAAATGCCTCTTAGGCTTGCCCTGAGGTGGTTTACTAATATTTTCTCTCCTTATTATGGTATATCTGCTCTGTAGTATGGTGTTTTTTGAATTCTGAATTCATTGTGCTGATTTCTGTAACCTTAAGGATAAGTGTGTCAGGGATATGATTGGGGGAGTCAACATAGTTTTTTTTGCTACCGTGTTTCTTTGTTTACTCGATAATCGAAATGTTTTCTTTCTAAATAAATTCCTTGTGGACTTATACGAGGTAGTTTGCTCCATAATCGAGATTTAAATGTTCTGAGGCTTGCTGCGAAAGTTGAAATGTTTTTTCTAATGAATGCCTCGTGGGTTTACCCTGAGGTAGTTTACTGAGAAAAATATCACTATTACCGTTTTTATGGTATTAGTGTAAAATGTGCAATGTGTTATATCGGTAATTAGATGGCGTAAGTTTTTTCCTTTTTTTTAAAGAAAAATAATGTAAGGGATATTACCCCAAAACGACTCTCTTTATTATATGGATATTCTTACAAATGGATATTGGGAATTTTTACTATAGTAAATAATGTCTATAACATAGTATATACACCCTTTGTGATAAGGTTGTACTGTTTATAAATAAATAAAACCTAGCCAGGTAATTTGATTATCGTATATTTTTGCGTTTTTATTTATTTAGTTTTTTGTTTTTTTTATAATTTTTTTAGGCTTTCTTCTTTTTATTATAATTAGTAGTCTTATTCTTACGTAATTATTGGTTTTTTAAAAACCACTCATCTACACGTATAATCCATTCATCTACACTTGTTGGGCATTCATCCACTAAACACACCTTAATATATTAGGCGCGAGTCTCATATCTGCTTACATTTGTAGTGTACAATTAAGGTTATCAACCTAATACACATTTACTAAAAGGATATATGAGGAGTAATCCGAATATGGGAAGCTGGCCAGCGGAATCCTTAACAACAAACAAAAAAAGAATTGAGAATAAATCCCCATTTATTCTAACTGGATAACATCCTGTAAGGAGAAAAAAATTAAACAAACTGATTACTTTAAAAGACAATATATAATTACTAAAAAGATACTATTATGAAAGCTATAAAAACTATTTTTGCTATATTATTTGTAAGTTCAATGTTTATCGCTTGTGAAGCTGATACTGTAAATGAAGAGGTTGGATTAGAGGAGATTGAGGAAGTTGGAACAGAAGATGGATCGGAAGATGTAAATCCAGGCTAATTAATTACTAGGAAAATTTAAAACATTTTTATGTTAAAAGAGAGGCTATGTTATTAGTCTCTCTTTGTTTTTTATTTATAATTTTAATCCTTAAATTAGGCTTTAATTTGGATGTACTATGAGATTTTTTTTTAAGAATGCTGTTATAGTATTTTTTTTATTCTTTTTATTGAGTTGTGATAAGGATAAAGGTTTTAAGAATGAAGAAATAAAATCTAGTATAATTGATTCTAGTATTAATAATGCTAAGGATGAAAATAAATCTATTGAGCAAAGAAAAGAATATTTAAAGAATGCCTATGGCATTGTTAGTACTCTTCCTGAAGATAGATTTAAAGTTGAAAAGCTTCAAGAAGTTTCAATTCAATACTATTTTCTTAAAGATTTTGAAAAATTTAAAGTTTTAAATTATAAATCTTTGAGATTATCAAATAAAATTGTTGATTCTCTCAATATTGCCAAATCACATGGTAATTTAGGAATATATTACAGAAATATTCAGTTAGATAGTGCTTATAAAAACTTTTATGAAGCAGATAAAATATATATATCATTTGATAATAATAAATTGTATAATACTACTGATTATGCATTTGATCATGGTAAAGTATTAATTGATTTAGCAAAACTATCTCAAAAAGTAAAAGATTATAGCGAAAGCGAGGATTTAACTATAAGGGCTATTAAAAAGTTTGAATCATCTGGAAAATCAGAATACATACCATTATGTTATTCTACTTTAGGTACAATTTCAAAATATTTGGAGAGATATGAGGATGCTGTTTCTTATCACTTAAAATCTATTGAATATGCTAAAAGTACGGATAAGGAAACATTATATGCTGTTTTAGGTAATCCCTCATAGACCCCAGAAACTTCAGTACGTAGGCTAACGTAAAATTCGTAATTTACTGGGTATTAACTTTAGCTCTTTGCAAGGCCGTTTTTTAAAGTGTTGCTGCTTTTTTTAGTAAGCACGA
>NZ_VTZU01000094.1 GCF_008370685.1 Aquimarina sp. RZ0 | reverse complement strand
ACAAAAGATGAACAACCACTTCCTTTTTGGAAAAAGATATAAGCACCTTGGTTTGTTCTTTTTACAAATCGCAAAGCTGTCTTGGATTCCCAATGTCTGATGGCATCCGTTATTCTTCGTTGATTAGGCATTCCGTTCTGAATCTCATAATACACCGTATTATTGGGCCATCTGCCACCGGTTCTACCTGCACTCCTAACAGCACCATCAGATTCATCTGTATAAAACAGCATATCACCTATAACTGATACATTTTTTTCTCCAAAATTTTCTGCAATTACTGTTTCGTCGTTTAATTTCAAGGAATGTAGTGTTCCTTCTCTACCAGGATATGCCTCTTCTGTAGCAAACCCTTCTCCTTGTGAAGGTTCATCCTGGAATGTTTCTGTTTCACAAGCTACAAATACTAGACTTGCAAATGTCATAATCGGGAAAGTTAGCCCGATTTTGAAATAATTTTTCATATTTTTAAGATTAAGTTTGTGTTAATTTCCAAAATTTACAAAATATCTTTTTATCTATTTATTAAATTATTACTTATTCGTTATGTTGAAAAAAAACAAGGTAATACGCAACGAATGCTATTAATTTTCCTTACAATTGTAAGAAAGTAAAAATGATTTTAGAAAATACTTCTTTACATTATAGGTAATTAAAGAATTTATTTTATTCTTTTTGATTTCATTTTTTCAGTTAAGATTCTTAGTTTTTTAGGGTTATAATTGTACGTATAGTGTTATCACCAAATTTTGGTATGCAATAAACTACCTCGGGGCAATCATACGAGGTATTTATTGAAAAAGACATTTCGATTTTGAGACAAGCCTTCCTTAGTATTTAAATCCCGATTATCGAGTAACGTTTTTACTCATAAACACTTGTTTATCAATAGATATTAAAAAACACTAAACTCTTTATTATTTTTCGTATCTTTAGTAAACACGAAATTGTTTACTAAAATCAAAAATATGACTCCTCTTTTCAAAAAATTGCAATTACCATCTTCTCTTGACGAGATATTGATATTAAACGAACCTGAAGGCTTTTGCAAAGAATTAAATTGTCTGAAAGATGTGATCATTAAAGAATCCCTTATACAAGTTTCTGAAGTTGATTTTGCTTTAGTATTTGTAACTGAAAAAAAGCAAATAGAAAATAGAATCGAGACTATATATCCTAAATTAGTAGGGGATGCTATACTTTGGTTCGCATATCCTAAAAAAAATTCCAAAAAATATAGTACTGAAATCACAAGAGATCATGGATGGGGAGTCTTGGGAGACTACAATTTAGAACCTGTAAGACAGGTTGAAATTGATGAAGATTGGTCTGCTCTCAGATTTAGAAAAATAAGTTTTATAAAAAACATGACCCGAAGTAAAAATTTTGCATTAAGCAGTGCCGGTAAAGAAAAAACCACTGGTTTATAGTGAATTGGCACTTTTATACATTATCAGGTATTTTTATAATAGCAGGCATCTTACATATAATTCGTCCAAGGGCTTTTATGAGAGTAATGCCTCTGTATATCCCATATCATAAACCGTTAGTCTATATAAGCGGAATGGCAGAAATTATAGCTGGATCAGGAATGCTATTCTCTCCTGTAAAAGTGTTTGCACTATGGAGTATTATCACAATGCTGGTTTTATTTTTTCCAGTTCACATACACATGTTGGCTCATAAAAAAGCAGGGCTTGGTCTTCCTAAAAGTATACTTCTTTTTAGACTAGTGCTACAATTTTTTTTGATATACTGGTCTTATAGCTACTTATAAGCTAACCAAAAAGCTATTTCTTTTTATTTAGCAACTTTTAAAACAGCAATGATTTTAAAGAAAGGTTTGTTAAAACAAATCTCTTGAGTAATTCAATCCATCAATAGAACAACTATCCTTTCTCCATAGTAGTAATGCCACAAAAAAGAATCCAATATGTAATATTGCTAATTCTATAGAATCAACATCTAATAAAAAGAGTACTATAAATGTAAATAATAAAATAGCAGCAATTAATGCTCTTTTTATAAAAAAACCTAAAACTAAAAACAATCCGATAACAAATTCTTCAAAAGGAACTAATGGTGCTAACGCTTCTATCAACTCAATATCAAATATTTTTGCCTTCGTAAAGTACGCATCAATTCTATTTAAAAAATCCGAATACAAGACTGCATTGCATACACCATGCAACACCAGGAACAATCCAAAAACTACCCGTATCGTAGTATATAAATTTAGCTTTACATTCATCAAAATATATATGTTTTTAGAGAAATACAAATATACATATACTATACTATGCTATTCCTTGTAAAAATCAATAAATAACTTGTAAAAAAAGCATCGCAAATTAGCTAACAAACACTTTCATAACATCTAGTTTGTAAGAAAATACCATTTTTTGTTAAATTATTTTTGTAACTTTAAGTATTAAAGCCTTGATTATGAACCGTTATACATTACACGAAATCTTTGTTGTTCATCAGTATTCATTTGATAAATGGGAAGCAGCACCACATAATCACAATTATTTTGAAATTATTTTTGTAGAAAGCGGAAGTGGCTATCATACTATTAATGGTGTACAATTTCATTACAAAGAAAATGATATATTTTTACTGGCTCCAGAAGACACTCACCATATTGAAATTGAAAATCATTCTGGATTTACACATTTCAAGTTTACAGAACTTTTATTTTCCAGTAAGGTTAATTTACCTGACAGAAAATTCTGGTTACAGCGTATAGAACAACTGCTACATCAACCCAACATAATTCCGGGAGATGTAATTTCTCATGAGGAAGACCGCAGAATTATCTGGGATATTTATAATGTGGTGATGGAAGAATTCAAAAATGAAAAGGCATATCACAGAGAAATCATATCTAATGCTATCAGCACCATTTTAAGTATTATTGTTCGTAACATCTCTTATAAATATGATTCCAACGATAGAAATATAACTTTTAATGACTCTAAAATAGAACATATATTAGGCCATATACGACAAAACGTATATGATAATAATCTTACAAAAATAAACTATATGGCAGATAAGTTTAATATGTCTCAGAGCACAATTAGTAATTATTTCAAAAAAGCTACCGGAGAATCTATTCATCAATATATTACTAAATATAAAATGAAATTGGTCCAACATCGACTACAAAGTACTGAGTTTACCATTGCCGAAATTGCCTATCAATTAGGATATACCGATGAAAGCCATCTTACAAAAACTTTTAAGAAACATTTTTTTATGTCCCCAAAACAATATAGAAAAGAGCTACAGGTTGCCAACTAAACAGTTTTCATCCGGCCTACCCGAATAAATCATTTAATATTTTAGCTAATCGTATACCTCCTTTTTGTAGTTGAGACCGCACGACAGGGAAATATGTATACACATATTTATATCCCAGTTTTTCCCCTACATTTGCAGAAGCATAGACATCCTTTGCTATGTCCTGAGATTCATATACCCAATCGAGAATATCCCCTCTTTCTATGTTCTTGATTTCTACAGATGATAATTCATCTGCATTCTCAGACAATTCTGTATAACTCATTCCGTAATAATCGATCATATCACTGTCCCATACTCTATGTAAATTAGAACCTTCTTTGAACCAACGTACCTGGATATCATTACCTCCTTTATCTTCTCCTCTTCCTACATGAAGTGGTTGATGTAAATCCCCCATAAAATGAACCAACATTTTTAGATAAAAAACTTTATCCTCATGAGTACTTGTATCACTTTTCAAAACCTCAATACATTTCTCTATCCCCTTTATCAAATCCCCAAGTTCACTGGGAGTCTCTTCACCATATTTTTTATCCAAAGCAAAATTCACATAGTGCCAAGGACTAAACTTCTTATACTGATCATCACTTTTTATCTCATCACCATAAATCGAAACAAACGCTAATCCATGACCATCAAGTAACGCTCTTATATTTCTATGTGCTTTTTTTGTTAGATAACTCTCAGCTATTTCTCCTGTAGCTCTATGCCCTGTTTTACCCCAATCTTCACCAAAAGAAAATCCGTTAAAAGAAAAGCAAAATAGCATTAAAAACAATAGGTAGCGGGTATTCATGAGTTTATATTTTGAAACAAAGATAAAAAAGGGTATGTTAGGGATTCGTTAAATATTACAAGATTTTTTTAATCCAAGAATCCTTGCTATATGAAATATTAATTATTATAAACATCAGAGAGTCTATTCTATTCTGACAGTTCATATTTTTTGTTTGGAAGCCTCTGAAAAGTTTCTAATTTTATAAAAGAACTATAATCAATGAAAATTCAATAATTATTTTTTTGCGATAAAAAAAGCATTAACAATTTCAAAATATGATACTATATTTATCGTTTTACAATTCAGTACTATACAAACCTCTAACATATATGAGATTAAAATTTTTATTATTGATCATTGCAATAAACGTATCTTGTTTTGCTCAGGAAAAAGAATATAATTCGGCAACAGTACGGATCAATAAATTCATCGAGGGCACTCTTATTACTCCCTACTCTGATGCGAGTGTTCCTCTTGTCGTTTTTATAATGGATGCTGGAGCCATTAATCGAGAAGGTAATGACAGGATGTCTAAGAATGATGCTTTTAAATTATTATCTCTTCAATTGGCTAAGCAAGGAATCGCCACCTATTGTTTTGATAAACGATTATTTAAAATCGATGCTTATGGCATCCATGAGAATGAAATCTCATTGGATCATTTTATAGAAGACGTAACATCAATTGTTTCTTATTTTAAGAAAAACGGGAATTATAGTAAAATTACTCTGGCAGGTCACGGTCAGGGATCTCTTGTAGGTATGGTAGCTGCAAAAAATGATGTAGATGCATTTATTTCTATTGCCGGAAATGCACAAGCGGTTGATCAAATAATAATACAACAATTAGAAAAGCAAGCCCCTGGTCTTGACAAGCGTGCTGCTGCAGCTTTTGCGGCGCTAAAAGAAAAAGGCAGAGCCATGGATTATGATCCTGCTTTAGAATCTATTTTTGGATACAACCTACAACCTTTTATGAAATCCTGGATTCAATACGTTCCTGCAGAGGAGATCACAGCATTAGAAATTCCCATTTTAATTTTACAAGGAGATAAAGACCTACAAGTAGAAGTATCCGAAGCAGAAAAATTAAAAGAAGCCGTTCCAAATGCATCATATGTAATTATCAAAAACATGAACCACGTGCTACGAGAAATTAAGGGAAGTCGTTTAGAAAATCATAAGTCTTATAATGAACACTGGCTTCCTATTATGCCAGAAGTTACTAGTGCAATCACTAACTTTGTAAAACAATAGGTTCAATTCAATAATTATTAATCACTTAGCAACATAAACTAAATGCCACATCGCATCGTATTTTCTGATATTGATGGTACATTACTTAATGCAGAAAGAGAGCTCTCTGAATTTACTATTTCAGAAATAAAACGAATAAAAGACACCATCCCCGTCGTATTAATTTCTTCTCGTATGCCTAGTGCAATGATTCATTTACAAAAGCAACTAGATATTCTAGATATACCTATCATATGCTATAACGGAGGACTTATTTTGGTTGATAAAAAACCTATTCATTCTACATTTATTCCTCCGGATATTATAGAAGATCTTCATCGTTTTAATATAAATTCTTCATTCCATATTAGTTTATACCATAATGATGACTGGTTTGTTCCAGAAATGGATTTTTGGGCCAATAGAGAATCTCAGAATACCAAGGTCATGCCAGTAATAAAATCCACAGAAAAAGTAATCAGTCAATGGAGAGCAGAGAACAAAGGTGCTCATAAAATTATGTGTATGGGAACAGAAGAACATATTGATAAGGCTTTTCTTTTTTTAGAACATAATTTTAAGGATTCATTACATTTATATCGCTCTAAACCAACATATATAGAAATTGCCCATAAAAGTATTTCTAAACTTACAGCAATAGAACTATTATTAGATACACATTTTAAAATTTCTCTTTCTGATGTAGTAGCTTTTGGAGATAATTATAACGATATTGCTATGATAAAAGCTGTTGGAACAGGAGTAGCCGTTGCAAATGCCAAACCAGAAACTTTAAAAATTGCTGATGTCGTTACTCTATCGGGGAAAAATGATGGCGTAGCTGCATATATCAAAAACAATATCTAATATACTTGTGCTAAGAAAAATTATTACAATTAAAAACCTATTCTTTCTTATAACTACTTTTTATCTTGTATTGGGTTGTAGACCTATAAAAGAATCAATACGCGTAGACACCTCTCCTATCGTTGCAGAACTAGATCTGTTTACTATTATTGATGATAAGGTAAAAGTTGAGTTAAATGTATCAAATTTTAATACAGATACTGTTAGTTATTATATCCCAAAAATAGTTCCTGGCACCTATCAAAATAATAATTACGGGAGTTATATTGAAGACTTTAAAGCCTATGATGGTCATGGGAATTCTTTATCTGTTCAGAAATCTGGCGATAATCAATGGAAAATCAGTGACGCAAGACAATTAAAAACGATAAGCTATCTGGTTAATGACACTTTTGATATTGAAGATACCCATACTATTTTTTCTCCAACTGGAACCAATATCAATAGCGATAAAAACTTCATTCTCAACCTTTATGCTTTTGTTGGTTATTTCCCCAAAATGAAAGAAAAAAAATACAATCTCTTTATTAAACACCCTATCCACTTAGAAGCTTCCACTTCTGTAGATGAGATTTTTCCAGAAACACCGGCACCAAACGTTAAGTATGATACAGACTTATTCGTTTTTAGAAGATATGCTGATCTTGCAGATACTCCTATTATGTATACTGTCCCGGATAAGGTAATCTTTAATATTAATGAAATTGAAGTTTTATTAAGTGTATACTCTCCCAATAACACACATCGCGCTGCTCAACTCATGCCCGAGATGGAGAGAATGGTTAGAGCGCAAAAGAATTTTTTAGGAGGTATTAATTCAACAAAAAAATACAGTGTGTTATTGTATCTCTCCTCTTCAAAAAATAATGATGCTAAAGGTTTTGGAGCTTTAGAACATAATACCTCAACTGTAGTTGTACTTCCGGAATCGATACCCTTAGAAAAACTTAATGAATCTTTGGTCGATGTAGTTTCACATGAATTTTTTCACATTGTCACTCCTCTAAGTATCCATTCAGAAGAAATTCACGATTTTGATTACAATAATCCCAAAATGTCTCAGCATTTATGGCTATACGAAGGGACTACCGAATATTTTTCTTTATTATTTCAAATTCATCAGGCGTTAATTACCAAAGAAGAATTTTTTGAAAGAATATTAGAAAAAATAGAAGCTTCTCAACTGTTTGATAATACAATGTCTTTTACTGATATGAGTAAAAACATTCTACAAGAACCATATCGCAAAAATTATCGTAACGTGTATGAAAAAGGAGCACTTATATCGATGTGTCTGGATATTATTATACGAGAGCAAAGCAATGGAAATCTAGGGATTTTGGATCTTATCCAAAAATTATCCGATGCATTTGGTAGTGAAATCCCTTTTCAAGACGAGGAACTTATACAAACAATAAAAGAGATCTCTTATCCAGAAGTAACAGAATTTCTAAAAACCCATGTGATTGGTAGTTTGCCTATTGATTATGAAAAATATTTTAATATGGCTGGAATGGTTTATACTACAAAAGAGATTCCTTCTTCTTACTTTATTTATGAGCAAGAACCTTTTATAAAAGGTTCTGAAGCCACCAATGAGGTAGTTTTTACTACTGGAGTTTCACATAATAAATTTCTAAAAAATGCTGGAATACAAGCGGCAGATGTATTAATAAGTATAAACTCTAAGAAATATACTATTAAGAACATATATGATCTTTTTAGTGACTCTAACAAATGGAAAATAGGAGATGATATCATTTTTACGATTAAAAGAAATCAACAAATAGTCACCGTAAGTTCGAAAGTAATTCCTCCTTCTATAGAAAAAATAATTCTCACCAAAAGTTCTACGGCTACAGCCAACCAGATAAATGTACTAAAAAGCTGGATTAATGATTAATCCAAGCTCTTTTAAGTTCTAGGCATTTTACAAAAACAACTTTTATAGTCAAAGCTAATTTATATAAAGATTAAATTTAAATATTTCTAAAAGTTGTATTTTGCATCTCATAGTAAACTAACTCACAATTATGGAGAATGCTCCTTTTTTCACAAATGATACTATTGTTTTTGGTATACTACTGCTCTGCTTAGGAGTTGTGTTTTATACTTCCTCAATTAAAACTGGATTTTGGCAACGATTTTATAAATATATTCCTGCATTACTACTTTGTTATTTATTACCTGCAATAGTAAACTCCTTAGGAATTATCGCCCCAGAATGGAAAGAGCTTGATGATGGCAGTGGTCAAATTATAGAAAAATCATCTCGTGTATATTTTATTGCCAGCAGATACTTACTTCCTGCATCCTTGGTTTTAATGACATTAAGTATTGATCTAAAAGGAATATTTAATCTGGGGCCTAAAGCATTAATTATGTTTGCCACAGGAACTCTGGGTATAATTATCGGTGGCCCTTTGGCTATTTTATTAATTTCATCAATTTCTTCAGATGCATTAGGAGGTATTGGACCGGATGCAGTCTGGAGAGGATTATCTACACTTGCAGGAAGTTGGATTGGCGGAGGGGCCAATCAGGCTGCCATGCTAGAAATATACGAGTATAATCCTGATAAATATGGCGCTATGGTTGTTGTAGACATAGTAGTCGCTAATTTATGGATGGCCATTTTACTTATTGGTATCGGAAAAAGTACTAAAATCGATCATTGGTTAAAAGCCGATAGTACTGCTATAGAAACTCTTAAAGAAAAAGTATCTAACTATGCAGAAAGCGTATCCCGAAATCCGACTTTAACAGACTATATAATTATGCTATCTATTGCCTTTACTGCAGTAGGATTATCACATTGGGGAGCTGGAGGGATTTCTAACTTCTTGTCCAATAATTTTGATGTGTTTAATGACAAAAGTTCTGCATTATCTTCTTTTACATCTACATTTTTCTGGATGATTACTATTGCAACACTCCTGGGGATTTTATTATCCTATACTAAAGCAAAAAAATATGAAGGCGCGGGCGCTAGCAAAATAGGAAGCATATTTATTTACATTCTGGTCGCTACGATAGGAATGAAAATGGATTTAGGTCAGGTACTGGATGAGCCCAAGCTTATTTTAATAGGGCTTGTATGGATGAGCATCCATGCCTTACTACTTGTTGGTGTTGCTAAACTTATCAAGGCTCCCTACTTTTTTCTTGCAGTGGGTAGCCAGGCTAATGTTGGTGGCGCCGCATCAGCCCCTGTAGTAGCGGCCGCTTTTCATCCATCGCTAGCTACTGTAGGTGTACTTCTGGCAGTTTTTGGATATGTAGTAGGTACTTATGGTGCTATTTTATGCACAATATTGATGCAAATTGCATCTGGAAGCTAGTTTTTCAATCTTATTTATAGCATATTTGTATTTCTATTTTTTTAAAATTCAAAACATCCATGCGCCAATTTTCTTTTATATTACTGATATTAGTTCTTATAATAAGTTGCAGTACTCCCGAAAAAAAAGGAAATGTATCTATAAAGGGCACTGTCCATGGATTAAAAAAAGGAATGCTGTATTTGCAAAAAGTACAGGATAGCACACTTATTAATATTGATTCTACAGCTATAGAGGGAGATCCTTCATTTACATTTACTACTAACGTACAAGAACCAGAGATACATTACTTATTCCTAGATAAGTATGATGGGGCGCAATATAATGACAGAATTGATTTTTTTGCTGAGCCAGGAGAAATTATTATCAATACTTCTCTCAATGCTTTTGAAAGAGATGTTATGATCTCAGGAGGAAAAAATCAGACAAAATTTTTTGAGTATAAAAAAATGAATAAACGTTTCAATGATAGAAACCTGAGAATCATAAAAGAAGATTATGAAGCCAAAAAACAAAACGATGAGGAAAAGCTTATCAAAAATGATCAAGTTTATAAAAACTTAATGAAGCAAAAATATCTATATACGCTCAACTTCGCTATCAATAACAAAAAGTTAGAAGTCGCTCCTTATGTAACGCTTCATGAGGTTTTTGATGCCAATATCCATTATCTGGATACTGTAGCAAATGCATTATCCCCTAAAGTAAAAAAATCTATGTATGGTAAGCAATTTTTAGATTTTTTAAAAGAACGAAAAGAAAAAGAAGCAGAAAACCTTCAAGTAAACAAAGATAATTAATTCATAAAACAATAGCTTAGAACAAAACCAACAACATCCTTACTACCAATATATTACATACAAACTGAATACTATCTGAATTACATTTCAATCCTTGTTTCATTCAATAAACTGTAAATATAACTCTGTGTCTGGATTATATATACAGTGCTGTAGATCTAGCTACATAAGACAAAAACCTACATTCCTGATATAAATAGAGATACAACAAAATTATTTTTGTTCAAAATTTTATAACGAAGATTTCTTATGAAGAGAAATCTTTACCAAATAAAAATGATCTTTAAAGATAGCTACTTATACGATTTATAACTAAAAATTTCGCATATTCATCGTTTCTTTTTCCTTTCTACTTCGTTTAAAAAATAAACCGTAGCTATAGCTATGCTTGATTTTTTTGCCTTGCATAAAGAAAAAATAATTCAATGAATTTATACGAATTTTTTAATCACAAATCGTATTACATTGAATATTCACGATCACCGGGATGAGTGCTATTTCTAAAAATTATAATTCCGTTATTTTTAGAACCTAATAATTCATCACTACATGATACTTATATGTAATACGTAGTTGTTATACGATTTACGAATAAAAATTTCGCATCTAATGACATTCTTTTTCTACTATATTTTCTTCATAAAATGAAACAATAGCTATGGCTATTCTTTAATTTGATTCATCAATCTAGCGAAAAATCCTTGCCATTATTTTACGAAATTCTCACCCGTAAATCGTATTACTAATAGTTTTAAAATAACAAAATACTACGAGTTTTAATGATCCGTTTAATTTATATTCAAAACTTGCAGTATTATTTTGGATTCTAATCCACACTGGAATATATTTATTGCACTTTCTTGTTTTTTGTTGTTTTTTATTGTTTTTCAGTACAATCTGGAATCTATATTTTACAGCAAAAAGTAATTTCTGTTTAAAGTGAGTGTCAAAAATTAAAATCAAATCGTTTTAAAATTAAAAATTAAATACGCTCCTGAATAATAACCATTAAAAATCATAGACAAGAACTCAACAACCCTTTTTTTAAACTAGGCTAGAGATGTATTTATATTTTTTTTAAGAGTAAAAAATAGAGATAAAATTTTAATTCTCGTTTCATTAATATAGTTTTGCGCTTTTAAAAAAATGTAAATAACTTGATCTCTTATCAATATTTGATTACCTTAGTGTAATCAGATAAATACATTGTTAATTTCAATTATATAACAGCTATTTTTTAAGGCAATCAGAATTGAAAATCAGCTTATATTGCTAATATTTTTTTAAATCGAATTGTTTTTAAATTCTCAGAAAACAATTTTACGATATTTTGTTTATAAAATAAAAAAAAAGAAACTTTAGATAAGATCTTATAATTCTCCATATAGTTGTTTAACGTAACTATTAAGAATTATATTTTAATAGGTTTTGTCAATACTTTCTGAAAATATATAGGGCTTATAAAAACAATTAATTAAAACAAAAAACCGAATCTAGTATGATATAAAACTACTTAATAAATTTTGAATTTTCGCACAAGTAAGAGTTTCTTAAATCTATATATAGAAGCTTTTTAGAACACATCCTATTTACACCAATATTTATAAAAAATGTTATTATCAAATATTGAAATGTAATGCTGTGTAATTATCAGTATATAAAGTCTAATTCTTTTTCCTATCCCTTTATTATAAGTGTAGATAGGGATGTAGATAATGTATGGCTTATTCTAAGCTAACAGATTTTTAAATTTTGGTATTACATTCTTTATAGCACGATAAATTATTTTATGATATCATTATGATATTAGGAGGTTTTTGTTGCTCAAGATTATGAGTATACCTTACCTATCTGGTTCATATGATACTACTTTTGTATGATATTAACATAGAAAGATATAATCTTTGGTTACTAGGAAAAACAGAAATTAATTCTATTCCTATTATATAAATTCATCTTGATTTGACGGAAAACTACTTTTTTTAAGGGTATACCTGTTACTATTTTTTTAGTTTAAAACTATAAATCATGTAAAAATGAATTATACAGCAGTTGGGCTTGCTCAATATGCGACGAGTAGTGATCATTCTTTTTTTACAAAAAAACGCTTCCTGTTTAGGAATTTGTTTAAAAAATAAAGAAATTTTTGTTAATACACTATTCGCTAACTACATGGTTGGTAATGCTGAGTTAAATAATGGTATAGAACGATTAAATAAGTATGGTAGAGGAAATTATTTTTTCTATTGCAATAAGAATTGTGAAAACTCTAATACAAGAAGATTAATAGATTATTCGAGGCTATAAGAATTCATAGAATACAAAGAGAATTATAAATACTGTATAGTTGAAAACAGAATATAAAAAAATGGGGAATCAGATAGGTCTGTAGTCTCATCAGTCAATGATGAGCGAGGGAGAATAAAGTTTATTAATGACGCTGTTGGATTTGATGGAGAACAGAACAATAGAGTTTCTAATTCAACTACAAAAATAGAGTTAGAAGAAGCAGCCTTCTTTCTGATGTAAATAGCTCAAAAACAGACAAAAAGTAAGCATATATGATGGATACGATTAGGTGGTTTTTACAGACGATCACTTGATATAAAAAGAACTAGTATCAAGATCAATAAAGACATTTATTAACACAAACACTCTTAATTCACACAAAAACAATTTAGTTATGAACAAAAAATTACTTTATTACTTACCTTTAATTTTACTAACGTACCCCAGCCGAGCTGACCATACTAGGTCAAATTTTATTTCTACACATAGTTTATTAAATTTTACCTATTTTTCGAAAGCTTTTATTCCTGATGCGATGGACGATACAGCAACAGTAATAGAAAATAGTGAAGCCAATATCATTGAGGTTCTCAATAATGACAATTTTGGGTCTGCCGGTCCAAATCCAGGAAGTGCTATACAGGTAACAGGAATTTCTAATTCTGGCGGGGTGGTACTTATAGATCAAAATGGAACCCCTAATGATCCACTAGATGACAAAGTAATATACTATCCTCCTCCAAATTTCACAGGGATAGATGTTTTTGTCTATACGATTGTAGATGCTGACGGAAATACGGATTCTTCACTAGTTAGAGTTCTGGTTCGTCCAGGTAGAGATGATCAACCTATGGCAGTGGACGATCTTGTAGCTCTAAATGAAGATACTTCAATTCTGATCGATGTGCTTATAAATGATAGTTTTGGAGGGGATGGTCCATCAGACACTCCGATTTCTGTGGTATCAAATCCTATAAATGGTACTGCGACAGTAAATCAAAATGGTACACCAAGCGATCCAACAGACGATACCATAACATATGTACCAAATTCTGATTTTTTTGGGGGCGATGAATTTTCGTATCAAATATGTGATGCAGACGGAGATTGCGATACTGCAATTGTAACCATTACTATAGAAAATCAAGATGATCAACCTATGGCAGTGGACGATCTTGTAGCTCTAAATGAAGATACTTCAATTCTGATCAATGTGCTTATAAATGATAGTTTTGGAGGGGATGATCCATCAGACACTCCGATTTCTGTGGTATCAAATCCTATAAATGGTACTGCGACAGTAAATCAAAATGGTACACCAAGCGATCCAACAGACGATACCATAACATATGTACCAAATTCTGATTTTTTTGGGGGCGATGAATTTTCGTATCAAATATGTGATGCAGACGGAGATTGCGATACTGCAATTGTAACCATTACTATAGAAAATCAAGATGATCAACCTATGGCAGTGGACGATCTTGTAGCTCTAAATGAAGATACTTCAATTCTGATCGATGTGCTTATAAATGATAGTTTTGGAGGGGATGGTCCATCAGACACTCCGATTTCTGTGGTATCAAATCCTATAAATGGTACTGCGACAGTAAATCAAAATGGTACACCAAGCGACCCAACAGACGATACCATAACATATGTACCAAATTCTGATTTTTTTGGGAGCGATGAATTTTCGTATCAAATATGTGATGCAGACGGAGATTGCGATACTGCAATTGTAACCATTACTATAGAAAATCAAGATGATCAACCTATGGCAGTGGACGATCTTGTAGCTCTAAATGGTGATGTTTCAATTCTGATCGATGTGTTGATAAATGACAGTTTTGGAAGCGATGGCCCATCTGATACTCCAATTTCTGTGATATCAAATCCTATAAATGGGACTGCAACAGTAAATCAAAATAGCACACCAGGAGACCCAACAGATGATACCATCGAATATGTACCAAATTTTGATTTTTTTGGGAACGACCAATTTTCGTATCAAATATGTGATGCAGACGGAGATTGTGATACTGCAATTGTAACCATTACTATAGAAAATCACGATGATCAACCTATAGCAGTGGACGATCTTGTTGCTCTAAATGGTGATACTTCAATTCTGATCGATGTGTTGATAAATGACAGTTTTGGAAGTGATGGCCCATCTGATACTCCAATTTCTGTGATATCAAATCCTATAAATGGGACTGCAACAGTAAATCAAAATGGCACACCAGGAGACCCAACAGATGATACCATCGAATATGTACCAAATTTTGATTTTTTTGGGAACGACCAATTTTCGTATCAAATATGTGATGCAGATGGAGATTGCGATACCGCAATTGTAGTATTGAATTTGGAGGTAGGAGAACCAAATAGCCTAAAAGGAAATTTAAATATAACTAAAAGAGGAGTTTATAAAGATACTAATGAAGATTGTATAATTAGTTCGGGAGATATTATCGAATATGAGTTTACAATAGAAAACAATGGAGAACTTGATATTAGCAATATAACAATTGAAGACCCATTACCAGGATTAGAAATTAATGGAGATCCTATTGATCTAGAAGTAGGTGAGATAGATCAGTCTAATTTCACAGCTACCTATGTGCTTATGGAAAGTGATGTCATAGCAAAACAAGTTATCAATCAGGCAACTGCGATTGGTGAGGATTCTAACGGTTTTT
This sequence comes from Aquimarina sp. RZ0, assembly GCF_008370685.1. Lineage (GTDB taxonomy): Bacteria > Bacteroidota > Bacteroidia > Flavobacteriales > Flavobacteriaceae > Aquimarina. The sequence continues at coordinate 10,058 of NZ_VTZU01000094.1, read as the reverse complement.
TGATAACAGATCTTTCTGATGACCCTTCAAATACAGAAAATGTAGACCTTGATGAGGACGGAGATCCCGAAGATCCCACAATTGTGATCCTCAAAGATCCAGAAGGAATTATTGTATATGAAAGTTTTAGCCCTAATAATGATGGAGCTAATGATGAGTTCGTCATAAAAAGACTCAGTAAATATCCTCAAAACAACCTTCAGATATTTAATAGATGGGGAGTTAAGGTTTTTGATAAAGATCAATATGAGCAGAATGGAGTAGCCAGATTTAAAGGGTATAGCGATGGCAGAGTTACAATCGAGAGAGGTGAACTCTTACCAGTAGGCACTTATTATTATGTATTAAACTATGTAAATGAAACTGGAAATTCAAAAACGAGATCTGGACATGTCTATTTGTTAAGGTAATGTTTACTATCACATCTTCAAATATCAAAAAATACTAATTCTAGTAATTAATACCAATTCTGATTTGAATTTACTTATAAGAAAACAAAAGAGCTACATGATCAAAACTGTGGTTACTATTTGTTTTGAAGTATCACATATAAAGATACAGTTTTATAGGGTGGATTCAAGTTGGGATTGGAATAAACTATAAAATCATGATTTTTTCTGTCTACCAGATGGGCATGGGAAAAAGAATAATTGTCTAATACCTGTATATGTATTGACAAGGATTGTTTATTCTTTTTTCGATGTTATGGAGACTTACTTTTAAATTTTGACGTATTGCTTATTTCAACTCAAACTTATAAAAATGAAATTAATTAAAAAATTAATAATCCCGCTGTTATTATATATAATTCCTATAACTGCCGAAGGGCAACAAGATGCTCAATTTACTCAGTATATGTATAATACCAGTAGTATTAATCCTGCCTATTCTGGAAGCAGAGGAATGATGAGTTTCTCTGCGTTACACCGTCAGCAATGGTTGAGTGTAGAAGGAGCACCTACTACACAAACATTTACTTTTGATACTTTTCTAAATAAAAAAAACGTTGGGCTTGGTTTTTCAGTAGTAAATGACAAGATCAATCCCACAACAGAAACCTATTTTAGTGCTGATTTTTCTTATACAATTCCAATTGGAGGTAACAGAAAATTAAGTTTTGGTACTAAGATCGGTGCGCAAGTCATTAATGTTGATCTTATCAACCTTTCCAGAGAAACAATTAATGATACGGCATATGATACTAACATTGAGAATCGATTTAATCCTAACATTGGTGCAGGGGTCTATTATCATACAAACCGATTTTATATGGGAATTAGTATTCCTAATCTTTTAGAAACAGAATATTTTGATCAAAATTCGATTTCCGAAGATGGCTCTACAGAACTCTTAGCTAAGGAAAGAGTCAACTATTATTTAATTACAGGGCATACTTTTGATCTGAACCACAATACAAAATTTAAACCTGCATTATTAACCAAATTAGTATACGGAGCCCCATTGCAAATAGACCTTTCTGCCAATTTTTTATTTTACGAAAAGTTTACAGTAGGTGCCGCATATAGGTGGAGTGCTGCAGTGAGTGGTATCGTAGGATTTCAAATATTTAAAAATCTGATGCTCGGATTAGCATTTGATTATGAGACTACTGAACTATCTAAGACTCAATTTAATAATGGAAGTTATGAGTTTTTACTCCGATTTGACCTTCTTAATAAGTTAGCTAGAAAGTCTGGTAGAATGTTAACCCCAAGATTCTTTTAATATCATGAAAAATCAATTTATTGTTTTCTTACTTGTATTACTCACTACAAGTTATACTATGACTTCACAAGAAGAACTTATTACACAAGCCGATGAGAGTTTTGATCAATATGCTTTTATAGATGCAAGAGAAATTTATCTGGAAGTTGCAAAAAGAGGATATGCTTCTGTCGATTTATTTAGAAAAATAGCAGATTCATATTATTATAATGCAGATTTTAAAAACGCTGTAGTTTGGTATGAAAGGCTTATGAAAAAATTCGAAAAGCAGGTAGATGCAGAGTATCTGTATAGATATGCTCAATGTTTGAAGAGTATTGAAGAGTATCGCAAATCAGATAAAATCATGGAAAAATTTGATACACTTCATGGTAAATATGATAAACGGGCAGCTTTTTTTAGATCCACCAGATATTATCTCGAACTCATCGAAAAGCAATCTGGAAAATTTGTAATAGAAACAATTGATATCAATAGTGAATTCTCCGAACATTCTCCCAATTTTGATAATAATGGAAATCTTGTTTTTGCATCTTCAAGAGGTGGTGGCGTTGTTCATAATTGGGACAAAATGCCTTTTCTTGACTTGTTTACTATTACGTTAGAAAATGATAAACCAGTCAAGAATCCCAAATCATTAAAAGGTGAAATAAATACACCTGTTCATGAGTCATCAGCTGTTTTTAGTAAAGACGGGAAAACGATCTATTTTACCAGAAATAATTACCTGAATAAAAAATTAGGATCTGATGGGACAGGAACCACTCTTTTAAAACTATATAAAGCTACACTATTAGATAATAAATGGAGTAATATTGAAGAATTACCTTTTAATAGTGATGAATATTCGGTAGCACATCCTGCTATAGGGCCAGAAGGAAAAAAACTATATTTTGCCAGTGATATGCCGGGTTCTTATGGTAATTCTGACATCTATGAAGTGGCTATTTATGAAGATGGCACTTTTGGAACCCCAAAAAATCTGGGTGAACAAATTAATACAGAAGGAAGAGAAAGTTTTCCCTACATAAGTGAAAATGGAGATCTTTATTTTGCGAGCGATGGTCACGTAGGTCTTGGTGGTTTGGATGTTTTCTTGGCCAGAGGCGGAAATAACACTTTTTCACTACCCTATAATGTCGGAAGACCTATTAATGGACCTTACGATGATTTTTCATTTATTATAGTTGATAAAAAAGCAACTGGATATTTTTCAAGCAATCGCCCGGAAGGAAAAGGTAACGACGATATCTATTACTTCCAGCAAACAGAACCTTTGTATCCACTTTGCGGACAATATGTCAAAGGAACAGTGATGGATTCCAGAACTCAGGAAGTTATTTCTGGAGCAGAAGTAATTCTTTTTAATGAAGACATGATAGAAATTAATAGAATGTTCACAGACCAAAAAGGAGATTATATATTCTACGTAGACTGTAACCAAAAAGTTATTCTTAGAGTTGAAAAAACCGGATACATACCTAACCAGAATATTCAGGAAACTACGGCTACAAAAAATGAAATAATTTCAAAAAATGTCTTTATGACAAAAAGTAGATCTAATACAAGAAAAATCCAAAGAGGTGATGACTTATCAAGAATACTCGATATACCTAATATTTATTTTGATCTCAATAAATATAAAATACGAAAAGATGCAGAAATAGAACTACAAAAAATTATTGTATTATTACAAGAGTTCCCTAAGCTTAAAATTGATATACGATCTCATACAGATAGTAGAGCTAATGATCGATATAACTTAGAATTGAGTAAAAAGAGAGCTTGGTCTACACGTAACTATTTACTTAAGAAAGGAAAATTTAATTCATCCAGAATTAGCGCAAAAGGATTCGGAGAAACCCAATTGATTAATGATTGTAAAAACGGTACTCCTTGTGAAGAAGAAGAACACGCCAGAAACCGAAGAAGTGAGTTTATCATCCTAAATACAAAATTTGGTAATGTATCCAAATCTTTTACTGATAACTAATCTTTTACTCGATAAACGAAATTTAAAAGCTCCTGGGCTTGCGTCCAAATCGATATATTTTTTAAAATAAGTCCCTTATGGGCTTGACTTGAGGTAGTTTACTAAAAATAATCCAGAAGCATATAGATCAAAAGATATGTTTCTGGATTATCTGTAAATTATTACTTAGTAACTTAATAATGTGCTTGTTATGAGCACGCTGCCTGATATGAACAGGGAGTTGATGTCATCCGGATTTCAAGAAGAATACCTCTGTTTTATAAAAGTAACGAGTTTTCTTGCTTTGTAAGCAGGTTTTGTTTTAAATTTACTACGCTAAAAACTCAATTAAAGTAGATGTCATTAATCTTCCCTCCCTTCAATGAATCAACTTTAAAACAGTTCATATACACTATGTTTTAAATAAAATAACTTTACTTTAAACTAACTAACTATCTAATCTAACACACAAATTAATGAGAAAAATCAATGCTAACCCCAGTTTTTCTTCTTTTCTGAATGTAACGAATGCCATAAAAAAATATGGAAATTATAGAAAAGTACTAATACTATCCTTACCTCTTTTTTTTATATCCTTATCCTTGCAAGCCAAAGATATTTATGTAGCAAAAAATGGGAATGATTCTAATGATGGAACCCAAAATGCTCCTTTTAAAACAATAGCAAAAGCTTCATCCGTTGCCCAAGCTGGAGATATTGTCATCATTGGAGAAGGAACTTACGAAGAGTTATTAGAACCTGCAAGATCAGGAACACCCGGTAATCCAATAGTTTATAGAGCTAAAACAGGAGAAAAAGTAATTATTACAGCTATGCAGGCTGTTAACAACTGGACAGTTGATCAAGGTAATATTTATAAGGCAACTGTCAATTGGGACTTAGGTCAGGATAATATGGCGCTTCATGATGACAATCTTATGGATCTAGCAAGATGGCCAAATAATGTTCCTCAAAACTTATTTGAACGCGATTATTTACCAGCCTGTAACAGAGGTGCTGCTGGTGGTGGAAAAACCTGGATGAACTATGATGGGAGTCAATCAAATGGTCACGCAAATAGCATTCCTCATGCCAGTAAATGGAAAAATGGGGGTTCTATTCATTTTTATGGAGGAGCAGGATTTTTAGCCTGGACAGATTTTATAACCAATTCCTCTTCTAATAGAATTGATTTCAAATTAGAAAGAGCACAGAATTGGATTCAACTGAGACATCACCCCGGATATACGGGTCACGGAGTTAAAAAAGGTGAGTTTTTCCTTCAGGGGATTAAAGAAGCCCTGGATTATAAAAATGAGTGGTTTTATGATAAAAATAACAAAACACTTTATGTACAAATTGATGGTGGTGGTGCACCGGCGAATAATTCTATTCGTTTTAGAAGAAGAACCCAAACCATTAAATTGAATAAAAACTATATTCATATTGAGAACTTAGCTGTTTTTGGTGGGTCCATAGATATTAGTGGTAATAACAATAAATTATCCAGAGTATCTAGTTTTTATGGGAATCATACATTAGGTGTAATTAATGGATTTGACTCCAGAAGACAAAGTGTATTGATGACAGGAAACAAGAATACGATAGAACAATGTGAAATTGCCTGGGGTGCTGGTAATGGAGTATATGACCAAGGAGATGATAACAAATTGTTGAATTCTTATGTTCACGATTTTAATTATTTAGGAAATTATGATTGTGTATTAAACACCCGTGGAGCAAAAAGAGGATCGTATAAAAACAATACATTAACCAGGTCAGGAAAAGATATTATTCAGGCCTATGTTGATGGTGGTGAATATGCTTATAATGATGTTAGTCTTAATAATTTTGTAGCCGATGATGGCGGATTACTATATACTACCAATGCGAGAGCAACGAAATCAAGTATTCATCATAATACTTTTCACGACTCACAAGCAAGAAATGGTAGGTTTAAAGGAACGGGAGTTTATCTAGACAATGACTCAAAAAACTGGGATGTTTATAATAATGTAGTTTGGAATACAAAATGGACCAATATTCAAATCAATTGGAACGGAACAAACCTCAAAATTTATAACAATACCTTTGCAAAAGGTTCGGCAACCATGGGAGCATGGCATAAAGAAGGTACTTCTTTTAGTAATGTACAGGTATGGAATAACATCACAGACAAAGAATCTACAGACCAAGGAGGAAATCAAGAAGATGAAAGTACCTGGGATGAACAAACAAATAGGCAAAACAACCTTATTAGCAAAGAATCTTTTGTTAACTGGGAAAATAACAACTATCAACTCAAAGCTGGTTCTGAAGCTGTAGATCACGGTAGAGTAATAGATGGGTTTACCGATGGCTATCAAGGAAATAGCCCTGATGCGGGAGCCTATGAATTTGGTGTAGCACCATTTCAAACCGGAATTGACTGGGATATTACATCGGGACCAACAGGTTTAGGTTGTTATGGTCTTCCTGGAGAACATCCAAACTGTACGTCAACCTGTACCAATCCCACAACCTGGTATCAAGATGCTGATGATGATGATCTCGGAGATCCCTCTCAAACGATGAGTAGCTGTTCTCAACCTGCGGGTTATGTAGCAAATTCTGATGATGAATGCCCTTCAGACACTATAAATACCTGTACAATTGTACACAACATACCAGGAACTGTAGAAGCTGAAGAATATTTTCAACATTTTGGAATTCAACGAGAAACAACTGCTGATACCGGAGGAGGAATGAATATTGGCTTTATTGAAGATGGAGACTTTAGCGAGTATCAGATTTCTGCTCCAGCCGCAGGGTCCTATAATATTGCACTCAGAGTAGCTTCAGATTCTCAAGGAGGGACAGTTAGGCTAGTAAGAGAAACCGTTTCTTTGGGGACGATCAATATTGATAATACCGGTGGTTGGCAAAACTGGAATACTGTTAATATCCCGGTTGATTTAAATCAGGGGAATCAAAAAATTCGTTTTGAATATGCAGGTGGTAATGACTATCTTTTTAATATCAATTATTTTGAGTTTTCTAATCCTTTGCTTTCAGTTGATGAGTTTACTGAATATAGTTTTACGGTCTACCCCAATCCAGCTCAACGTTTTATTACAATAGATGGCATCAAAGAGGATAGCATATTAAATATCCGGGATATTACCGGAAAAAAACTAAAAACTATCACTATAACGCCAAACACTCCGAATAAAATTAATATTTCTTCCTTAACAGAAGGGATGTATTGGTTAATAGATCCAATAACAAAAAGTGTACAGAAGTTTATTAAATACTGATAGGATCAACAATAAACTTGTTTATTTGAATATAAAAGACCACCGTCTTTGACGGTGGTAATGATTTAAAAACCAGTATATTTATAGCTTTGCTTATCTAACAATTTGTCGTACATCCATATTCAATCAGACCAATCTATATACCTCTCAACGTTTCAATCTCAGAGTTTATCGATATTTTGAAAGGAAAAATGACTATTAAGTTGTTTAAAACTAATCTATTGTGTATTGAGAAATAATTATGCTAAAAAAGCGTCAATTCGAGTATTCTGTCTAAATGAAATGAAGAAAAATGTATCGAAAACAGCTTTTTTTGGATTAAAATTCTATTTTCGATACACTTCTCCTAAAGCCAAAGCACTCTAACTGACGACTCTTATCCTAAAAATACCTAAATGCACAACAGGTTTAAAACTAATCTGATTATTCGGATTTTTAAGTTAAGTGATTAAAAAAGTCAATAGCTTGGAACTATTGACTTTCTTATACGATTTGTGATTAAAAAATTCGTATAAATTCATTGAATTATTTTTTCTTTATGCAAGGCAAAAAAATCAAGCATAGCTATAGCTACGGTTTATTTTTTAAACGAAGTAGAAAAGAAAAAGAAACGATGAATATGCGAAATTTTTAGTTATAAATCGTATTAATCATATTCTGACACAGACTAAGGTTTAATAAATTTATTAATAGTCCAAAAATCTTTTATAGGTGTATTTTGCATCTAATGTTCTATAACTATAGCCATTTTTAAAAACTTCTATATAGTGTAAGTGATCTCTATATGTTCGATTTAATAATTTAAACCTGTAATTAGGTGATTCAGGAATTGGCGATCCGTTTTGACTATAGAACTTATGAAATCCATTTTTTTCTGAGATTACATGAAATTCTGTACTATGAGTACCAGTATTCTTTCTCAGAATTACATACAATAATAACCCTTCTTTACGAGATTTTCCAATATGAATTTCGAAATGGGAATGTAATTCCGGCATCGCAGTCCCAGTTTGAAGTAAAAATCTACTGTATCCGCTTTTTCCATCTAATATGTGAATTTCAGTACTTCTTGTGCCAGTATTCTTCGTTCTAACTGCTACTAAATCCCTTGTCCTATCACCATTATAATCGATATAAAAATGCTTATAATCTCTTCCACTCACAGTAGAAATAAGATTTTTAGTATCGTTTTTGTGTATGTCAGTGATCCATTCTTCCTCAGGAATACCTACTTGTTCTATGCTATCTTCCGCTAAGATTTTTTCTTCTGTAACAATAGTAGTTTCGTCTTTTTCACAACTGTATATTGACAGAAGAACTGCAACAGGTAAAATTGATTTGGCAAAAAAATTAATTGTTTTCATAATATGGTTTTAAGAATTTATTTGCTATAAACGTAATTACCAAAAAAGTTTGATATCCCACTTTGTGGATGTTCTTCTGTTCTATGAGGACAAACAACAGTTATTTATGGAATAAGGTATTATTTCCCTTAATTAAAATTACAAAAAATATTTGTACAGTCCACTACTATTACGATCTGGTTTCCTAAAAAAAATATAATTAAGAGGAATATTTCGATATAAAAGAACATATAACTATCTGATAGTTTACACATTTCCCATTTTTTTGCTAGCTACCACTGCTATGATAGCCCTGTCGAATATGGATTCAAAGTATCTTCTATTGAATTTATAACAATATTCATCCAGATATCTCTGTAAATAATGAATCCCAGTAGAATGGTATATATCTAACAATAATCTTTTTGCATTACTAATGGCAATATGTACCCAAGGTAGTATTTCTGAGGTTTTACTTTTATCTTTTATTACTACAGCATTATGACCTTCTAATACGATTTACGAATAAAAATTTCGCATCTAATGACATTCTTTTTACGAAATTCTCACCCGTAAATCGTATAAGTGATCCTTAGTATCATTATAATTATTAGCTCCGTCTGTAGTGGCAGATGCCTTTGTATCGATAGTACTCTTGATCTGTTGTTGGGTAGTTTCTTTTGTAAGATCTTCTATAATTTTCATTTTAATAAAGCCTACTTTCTTTGAGGGTTTATGTTTGTATTTATCAGAAACTTCTAATGGTTTAGATTCCACCATTACCAATACTGATATTTATTTTTGACTTCCTTTACCCTGTTTAAGTTTTCCATTATTATCTGCTATTTCTTGAGCAATGCGCTGTCAGTCTTCTTTATCAGAAACAATTTCAAAAAAGCCCTCATCGATTTCTATTTGATCGGGGAGCTGATAATTGTCATCTCTTTTATCCATAGCATATCGGATTTTATGGAGCATAGCCCAGATAGGTTCATAATAAAGATAGCCTAGTTGTCGCTGAACTTCTAAGGCTGAAAAACTTTTTTTAGTACTGGTAAGTAACATAATAGAAAAATACCAATAGTAATATGGTAATTGTGAGCCGTGCAATAAAGTACCACTGCGTAAAGTAGTCCTGAACTTACACTTTTTACATTGATATTGGTCTCGAGTAGAAATCCAATAATGTTCCATACCTGAACATCGTTTACAAATAACTCCTTGTTTGTCTCTTTCTGCTTTGAAATGAGTTTTACAACTCACTTCATCTGGAAATTTCTTGAAAAAATCTTGAATCTTTATTAGAATAAATCGCTTTAAAACAAGAAGATACGAAAATTATCGATCTTATGCAAGGAATCCGATAGTCATATTTACAAAAGTATTTGAGGTTATCAGTAAGCTTATTTCCCAATAGAGTCTCTACTTCTTCAATCAAAGTATCAGAAGCAGGTGTATTAAATTTAAAGTTCCTATTACTTTGATCTTCTGTGAACTTTTTGCTTACCTCTTGAATTGTCATTTCGTATTTATGGGAGCTTAGTTTTTGCTAACGTTCAGTGTCGAGTAGACAAGGGGGTTTTCACCCCGAGCCCCCAATGTCGTTTAGTTAAGGAAACAGGTGTATTGAAAATCGTTGGTTGAAATCTTTTTTTCTGATTTAGTGGTAAATGTGTACATGGGTATTACTACCTCTTCTATAAAGAAGGATAAACTTGAGTT
>NZ_VTZU01000009.1 GCF_008370685.1 Aquimarina sp. RZ0 | reverse complement strand
AACTCAAGTTTATCCTTCTTTATAGAAGAGGTAGTAATACCCATGTACACATTTACCACTAAATCAGAAAAAAAGATTTCAACCAACGATTTTCAATACACCTGTTTCCTTAACTAAACGACATTGGAGTGCACCTCTCACACCACCCAGCGTACGGGTCTCGTACTGGGCGGTTCGTAGTATCAAAACTTTACTTTGAGATAATATTCCAGCATGGACTCATACCCTCTTCTCTTTAGACGTTGAACAGTGATCGTAGTTTTCATAATAGGACTTTGAGCTACTGCCCAGCCTCCCATTCTTGTACGACTCCAAGCATAGGCTTTTCCTTGATCTACACCTAATCGAATCAGATTTTTACGCTTGCGCTCCAGCTTTTTCCAGTCATGCCAAATACAATATCGCAGCCTGTTTCGTAACCACTCATCCAGAGATTTTAGTTTAGCTTGCAAATTACCTAAACGGTAATTATTGAGCCAACCTCTGTAGATTCGTTGCGCACCTTCCAGTCTTTCTGCAAATGACATAGGTAAGGTTTTCTTGGTAACATACTTGAGCTTACCCTTGAGACCCCGCCAAGAGTGCTTTGCTGCCACTAACTGGTAGTGTCCTTTTGTACCTTTCTTGTAGATCGGTACAAAACTATAACCCAATACCTCAAATGTACTGGGTCTGCGTATACCACTCTTTGCTCGGTTGATCGGTAAGTCTAGTTTATCTCGTAAAAACAGATATATCGCATTGCCAACCTTGCGGGCTGTTGCTTTTGATTTTGTATACACACTAAAATCATTAGCATAGCGTATAAACCTCAGTCCTTTATTCTTTAGGTATTTATCCAACTGATCTAATAATATATTAGACAGTAACGGACTTAAGCGGAATTCACATTGATTTGCATAACAACTTTGAATTCAAAGAAATTTCGGAATTAAATAATAATGTTTGAATTGAGTTCACCAAATCGAATGGGAATTGGATCCCTGAAAACGAATTTGAACGACTAACTTTCATTCACAAAAACACTACTTTTAAAAATTTGATAGAAGGAGATAATTCCGATTTTCCAGAAGATAAAAATGTTTTGAACGGAATTTCATTCTTTCCCAAATCAATGCGCGAGATCAATGATGGATATATGAAACGCGGAAAACCAAATGAGAATGACGATATAATACGATTTATAACTAAAAATTTCGCATATTCATCGTTTCTTTTTCCTTTCTACTTCGTTTAAAAAATAAACCGTAGCTATAGCTATGCTTGATTTTTTTGCCTTGCATAAAGAAAAAATAATTCAATGAATTTATACGAATTTTTTAATCACAAATCGTATAATTTATCTTTTCGAGAACGGAAAAATGTTTCGGTTAAATTGTGAGCGGATTGAATTAATCGCAGAAAAATAAATCGACCATAAGACAATATGTGATCATAGCAGCCGAGGTAAAAAAAGAACATTGTATTATAGTAAATTCACGATTCAATAACATCTTTATATTCCAGAAAAAAAGTTTCTAGTTTAAGCATATTACTATGTAAGAACTCCATAGTTTCTTGCCAGGTTTTTCTATTATGAATGCTTACTTGTAGTAATTCAACATAAATACGTGAGATAATTTTACCATTTTCTAACTCATAATTTTCATCAAAAATAATATCAGTGAGATATGCTGTAGTAAGAATATTTTTTAAACTGGTAAGTTTTTCAAAATAATAAACTCTTATTATTTCATCAGAAGGTTCTATATCAATAGAAACTTGTGCTTTTTTGGTAGTGAAAGTGAACTTAAGAGTTACATCTTTTATTTTGGTATTATATAATAACCATTTATGCGGGTACATTGTTCCAAAAGTAGTCCAGAACTCTTGTCTGATTTGTTTTGACGCTTCTTTGCTATACATTATTAAATAAGATAAGCTATTGTTGTGGCAATCAATATAACCATCAATTTAGTGATATTGAACTTATGTCCCTCATTACTTTCAAAAAGAATTGTTGTTGAGACATGTAGAAATATTCCGATGACGAGTGCTGTAATTTCTGTATAATAATCCTGTGCAGTTTCAAAATATGCCGCTATCAAGGTTCCCAAAGGGGTCATAAAGGCAAAAAGAGTCAGGAAAAGTAATATAGCAGATTTTTTGATTTCTGTTTTGAATAAAAAGGTTGTTAAGATCATAGCTACCGGAATTTTATGTATAATAATCCCGACGAGAACTCCTTCTGTTTGATGAATTGGAAATCCTTCCAGTACCGCGTGGATTCCCAGACTTATAAACAGTAGTTTAGGAATTTTTTTTGTCTCTTTGTCAATATGGATATGCCCGTGTTCTGCTCCTTTTGAAAAGTATTCCAGTACTTTCTGAAGTAGTATTCCTATCATAATCCATACACCTGTTTTTTTTGCAGATGTATGATCCTCAAATACTTCTGGTAATAGATTAAAAATAGTACTTGCCAGAAGAAATGCGCCACTAAAGGCTAAAAGGAGTTTTAAGTTTTTTTGATTTGCATTCTTAAAAATATATACTATGATCGAACCTATAAAAACTGCAGATATGGATAAAATATAACTATTCACTATTTAAAAATCAAAATAAGTCGGGGAGAGGTAGTCTGATGAAATTTTTCTAACTGATAATTACCAAAAATATCGAGTAAGTCAATTTCGGCTTTTTCAAAATAACGTTCAAAATCTTTAAGCGTAATTGCTTTTACTTTTTCAGTAAATAAAAACTCTTCATTGTTATCCGTAAACCTGATCTCTTTGTAGATATATCCTTCCTTAACATATTTTTTAATGTAAAAAGTAATCCCTTCGATTTCTTTTGTTTCCTCTGGAACCAGATTTGCTGTGACATATGCTACATTCATAAAATCAATGACTCCTAATCCTTTTTCATTAAGATCAGATTTTATTGCCTTTATCGTATTTAGATTCTCTTCTTCTTTTTCGAAATAACCAAAACTTGTAAAGAGATTAAAAACAGCTGAAAATTTTCCTGGATAAGGAGCGCACATATCGTGGACTTTAAATCGTAGGGTATCGTTCTCAAATTGAGAAGCGTATTCAATACTGTTTTTTGAGAGGTCAATACCCGTAACATCATATCCTAATTGATTTAAATAGATACTATGTCTTCCTTTACCGCAAGCAAGATCAAGAATTTTTTCATCATGATCTAAGTTCAGGTAGTTGGTCAATGTATCCATAAATACCCGCGCTTCTTGTTGTCCTCTGTCTTTGTATAATATATGATAGTATGGTGTGTCAAACCATGATGCATACCACATTGTAGAATCTTTTAGCATAGGGCGCAAAATTAATGTATTTTTGCGGTTTAATTATAGCGAATTTAAAGATAGTGGGTAATTCATTTAAAATGGTGGCCAAAACCTTTTTTGGTTTTGAGGAAATATTAACAAAAGAACTTAGAAACTTAGGTGCAGAGCGTGTTGAGCAAGGAAATCGCATGGCTAGTTTTTATGGCGATATAGGATTTATGTACAAAGCTAATCTTTGTTTGCGTACAGCATTAAAAATATTAAAACCTATCACTTCTAAAAAGATTAGAAACGAAAAGGAACTGTATAATTTTATTCAAAGTATACAATGGAATGAGTATTTGGATACTAATGATACCTTTGCTATTTATACAACAGTTAACTCCACAATTTTCACACATTCTCAATTCGCTTCTTTAAAAGCCAAAGATGCTATCGTAGATAAATTCAGAAAAGAAACGGGAGAACGACCTAGTGTAGATACTGAGTATCCGGATCTTACTATCAATATTCATATTCAACAAGATTTATGTACTGTTTCTCTGGATAGCTCTGGAGGATCATTGCATCAAAGAGGATATCGAACGATGACTAATATAGCACCAATCAATGAGGTTTTGGCGGCTGGTTTATTGTTGTTATCCGGTTGGGATGGACAATGTGATTTTCTGGACCCCATGTGTGGTAGCGGTACATTAGCTATTGAGGCTGCCATGATCGCCTGTAATATTCCTGCTAATCTTAATAGAAAAGAGTTTGCTTTTGAGAAATGGTTGGACTGGGATATGGATTTATTCGAAAAAATTGAAAAAGCTTGTCTCAATAAAACTCGAGATTTTCATCATACTATAATTGGTAGTGATAAAGCTCCTTCTGCTATCAGGAAGGCCAGACAAAACGTTGAAAATGCCAATCTAACTGATTTTATAAAGATTCAGGATAGTAATTTTTTCGAAAGTAGTAAGGAAGGAGAAAAACAATTACACATGGTTTTTAACCCTCCATATGGAGAACGATTAGAATTAGATGCCGAAGTGTTTTACGGGCAGATTGGTGATACCTTAAAACAGCATTATCCTGCAACCAACGCCTGGTTTATTACCTCTAATTTGGAAGGTTTAAAATATGTTGGGCTAAGACCTTCAAGAAAGATCAAAGTTTTTAATGGTAAACTGGAGTCTCGTTTGGTAAAATATGAAATATATGCGGGAAGTAAAAAAGCAAAATTTCAAGATAAATCCTAATGCCAATACAGAAGTAGTTTGAACTGTCTCAATTCACCATAAAAATGCTGTCTTTTTTACTCTATTTATGGCTTTTTCTTAGTTCGTAACGACACTACTATGAAGTTTAACAAACACTTCAATTGATCAAAAAATAACTATTTTCTTCAGAATCAAAAAAGTATAAACTACTTTATAGTAAAACTACATAGTCATGAGTGAAGTATGTAGCTATCTTTTCTTTTTTACAAAAGGAATCAGGTAACTGATAGAGTAGTTATATCCCACACCAAATAAACTAAAATCATTAGTTCTGCCGAATCCAGGTATAAAAAGGTTTTCGAACCCTTCAGGGTCTTTTTCGTTTACTAATCTTCTTATAGAAATATTTGCACCAAGGTACAGGTTTTTTAATGTTTCTACTTTTAAGCCTAAAACAAGCTCTACCCAACCAGCAGTTAAGCCATTTGATTTTCTTTCGTCTGTTCTGATTTCATCAGGAAAGAAATCCGTTCCGGTAAAAACTCTGTAATCACTAAGGGTTTGATCAAAAGAAGAAAACCCATAGCGTAAACCGGCATATACGCTGTTCTGCATTCCATACCAATTGTCATAAGAATTATAATCAATACCAAAACGACCATACGTTCCAGAGCCTTCTACATTTATATTTTCTTCATCTCGTACAAGAGATTCATTGCCGATCTCTGCGGCAATATAAAAATCCTTATAAAATCTATAATCTCCAATAATCTCAAAACCAGAATAATCATCATTAATGGCAGTTCTTATAATCCTATTGATATCTATTCCTAGCCTCAATCCATATTTTTCTGCCGGAGGTAATGTATCTCTAGCAGCAACTGTTTTGTCTTCTTCTTGACTTAAAATAGTACCTGATATCAGGAGACTAATGAAAAATAAGTACGTGCGCATTTGTCTCATTGATAATATTTTGTTCTAGTATTGATATTCTTTTAATCCAGTTTTCGCCTCCTTCTTCTGGAGTTAATGAATTCGTTAAACCATTATAAATGACTCTAAAACCGCAAGCACTGCTTACATATTCTTCCTGAGGGCTATACTGAAAACTAAGCATATCCACATTAGGAATAGTCGCGTCATCGGTAGTATCAGAGTCTATAGTAAATCTAAAATTAGTTAAACTGGCATCGGTTTTTAACGGAATCATAATAGAATCCAGATTCGTTTCAAAATTAATAACAGTATCAGAACCTTCTGCGCCTATCTGAAGCTCATTTGGTCTTTTTGTATCTGTCGCAGTAACATCATCAATAAACTTGATAATCAAAAAAGGAGTGGTGGCCGCATTTTCTGCGCAGATATCATCTCGTTCACAACTAATACTAAAATGTATTACCGTTATGGAACAGATAATAAGAATTATAGTTTTAAATAATCTCATCTATTATATTTTTATGACCAATACCACATTTTTTAATGGGTAGATCTATCTATAGTATTTACACTTACTTCTTATAAAACCTCATACTTAGTTTTTCTAAAAAGGTTTGTAACATAATCTAATCATGCTACTCTTTGCTTTTCGGATCGTAGCACACCATAATTTTTTCCAATTCATATAATGAACACTAAAACCAGACTGGTGAACGAAAAAATGTAGAAACTACAAAGGGTTTTTCTATAAATTATATACATCGCCAAAAGTAAAAAAGAAAAACCAATAAGAATAGGTTATTTCTCAAAAAGAAAGACTGAGATAATTCTAATGCGTTGCTGAAAATAGTATGTTTTTAGTCAATTAAACCAGTTAGTTGTTTATGAACCAGAAAAATATTTGTTTTAAAAATTCGTAGAGACCTGTCTAGTCATACTTTTTTTGTTCAAATGAGAGAAGAAAAAAGCCTTTAAATATATTTTTTACTCTATTTATTTCTATATCATTAATCGGATTATTGTCCAGAAGTAATCCGGCAAGAGGATATTTTTCGGTTTCATAAACATTCGGAATAGTCGTTATCTGATTGTTGTTGATGTGTACCATTAAGAGTGCTTTCATTTTTACAAATTCGGGAGGTAGCCGTCTGAAACGATTGTACCCGGCATGAATGACCCATACTTTTTTCATTTCTGTGATTTTCTCAGGTAATTTTTCTAAAGAATTATGATCGATATATAAAAATCTAATTTGCGATAATGCACCAATGGTTTCTGGTAGTTCTTTTAAATTATTATGATCTATCCATAGTGAGTAGAGTAGAGGTAATTTACTTAAATACTCATAATTTTTTTTATGCTGTAATACATTAAATGATAGATTAAGGTCTTTTATTTTTTGAAGTTTCGTGATGTTTTCTGGTAATAATGAAATATTGTTGTTTTTAAGATTTAAAAATTCAATATGTAGTTCTGATAATTGGTCAAATATCTGTACAAGATCTAATTTGGGGTTATTGATAAGAGAAAGTTGTTTTAGATTGCTGAGAGATTTAATGGCATCTGGTAGTTTTATAATATTAAGACTGTCCAGTATTAATATTTCTAAATTTTTATGCTGCATTAATTCCTGAAAAGTTTCCTCTAAATTCAGATTCTTATTATTACTTAAGTTGATCATTCTTAAGTTTTTTATGGAAGCAATAGAAGAAGGTAGCTTACTTAGGTTTTGATTGCTAAAATCAAGTCTATGAATACTGTTGATATTTTTATTATTGAGGGTATCATGTGTTTTACTATAAAAACTGGTGTAAGTTGAGCAATTACAGAGTAGAAGCAAAGAAAATAAAAGGCTTGTAATTCTTTTTTTAATCATTTGTGATCTTTTTAATAAATGTATTTGCACTAACTTCTATATACATTTTATCCCGGGTTTCTACCTGCCACGGAAAGCGAGGGTTGAGCCCTAAACCGTCATGTAATATATTTTGAATATAAGCACCCGCTTTCTGGCTGTTAATGCCTAGTTTACTATGGACAGAAAAATTATTTTCCTGATATGTTGCAAATGCATATACGTTTCCGTAAAAAAGTTCTTTTAGTGGAGGTAAGGTATACCAGACATTCTTACGACCATCATCAGAGTTTATTGGATTTCTTGGGGATAAGCTATAATCAGGTCTTGCTGTAAACAAGTCAATTCCGATTCCAAACTGATGTATCGTATTGTCATTTTGTATTCTTGTGAAACCAATATTTAATGTCCCTGTTACTCCATAATCTGTTCCTGCCCCATGAAACCAACCTATTTTAAAATCATTATAAAAAGCGACATGAATTGAGTGGTTGGCATTGCTAAAACGCATAAGTAATGCTCCACGTCTCAGTCCATATGATTTTAAGATTTTTGGTAAATATTCTTTGCTAAAACCAAAACCAATCCCATTAAACCCCGATTTTTCCTTAGAATTAAACAAGATTGTAGTATTAATTTCAGAAAGGGATGAGCCCAATAAGTTGTCATTTTTACCGATACCGCCTAATGCAAAAAACTCATAAGAATATGCTAAACCTTGAGTCTTTACAGTATGCCGTTTTAAAAACGGATAACTGGCAAAAGATATTCCGCTTTCTACTGACATATCTCCATAATTAAGTGTCCCAAAACTAAAGATACCAAGTTTCAACCACTGATTTTGATTTCCTAATGTGATTTCTACTTTCATCATTAGTCCTCCATTAGCACCAAAACGCTGAGAATACATCATAGAACAACCCAAGAATATGATAAAACTTATATTTTTTCTTAGAGTATTTAGTAACATATTTATCTTCGAGGATGAAAAGTATTGATAACTTCACTAAGATGACTTCTATCTATGTGCATGTATATCTCTGTAGTCGTAATACTTTCGTGTCCTAACATTAATTGTATTGCTCTCAGGTCTGCACCGTTTTCTAAAAGATGCGTTGCAAATGAATGTCTAAAAGTGTGAGGACTTATGTTTTTATGGATTCCTGATTTTTCTACAAGTCGTTTTATAATTGTGAAAATCATAGCTCTGGTAAGCTGTTTTCCTCTTCTGTTCAGGAATAATGTGTCTTCATGCCCTTTCTGAATGGTAAGATGATTTCTAATTTCCTTTGTGTAAATGTGAATAAATTTTTGTGTTGTTTCTGCAATGGGTACGAACCTCATTTTATCGCCTTTTCCTGTAACACTGATATATCCTTCATCAAAAAAGAGGTTAGAGAGCTTTAGTTCAATAAGTTCGGTTACCCGTAATCCACATCCATACAATGTTTCTATAATAGCTCTATTTCGTTCCCCTTCTGGTGTAATAAGGTCAATCTCCGCAATAATGATATCGATTTCTTCTATTGATAGTGTATCTGGTAATTTTCTGCCTATTTTTGGAGATTCTATAAGATCCATTGGGTTTGTTTCTCTATAATCTTCAAAAACGAGATAATTAAAAAAACTTTTTAGTCCGGATATTATTCGTGCCTGCGATCTTGCATTGACCAGTTTTGCTATTTCATAAATAAATTGTTGAAGAATATTTTTTTCTATAGAAAGTGGAGTTGTACTAATATTATTGTCTTCAAGGTATTTTACTAGCCTGATGACATCAAAATTATAATTAACTATAGAATTCTTAGAAAGTCCTCTCTCGATACGTAAATAGTGTTCATAGTCCTTTATAGCGTGGCTCCATTTCATTTTTCTAATATAAAAAGAAAAACGTTTTTGATGCTAATAATACTTTTAAAATATATAATTGCTAATTTTTGAAAATAGATGTATTTCTATGAAATCATAGATTCTAAAGGGAATCAAGCTTGTTAATGGTATTGATGATTACCTATGAGATCCTTGTAGTTCATTTCTAATAAAAATAAAACGTATCGTGATAGGGGAGGAATCATAGACAAGTAAGGATTCTATGATGGTACAGAATAATAAATAACAGTAGCGGGCATCTTATGACTCCGTATGAGAGAACAGCATAAATTACTATTTTAAGATGTAATTCATATTAGTAAAAGATGCCTGCTATTGACTTGCTATTTTTAGCAAAAACTTATTTTAGTAATAAGGCCAGGCACTAAAATTTTCGCAGTAGATAGAATTATCATCTCCAGAAAGATCTGTTTTAGGAATTCCTATATAGCTTGCATTCATAACATTGGTAGGGGAGAATTGCAAAAATTCTCCTGTAAACTGACCATTTTCATCAAAACTGGCTAATAGTGTTCCAGAATGTCCATGCCCTACAGAATGACCAAATTCATGTAATGCCACACTATTTATATCCACAGTTCCCGGAGCTCCATCAGTACTCCAGTTTACACTATCGTTAAACCAGGTTTCTGTATGAGAGGTGTCAAATTTCCCGTCATTATTGATGTCTGTTCTGTTGCCATCTTCATCTAGAAAAGCAAAAGAAAAATTTACTGCCAAAACTCCTGGTGGTGCACCGATTTCTTCAAAAATAAAGGCAGGAACATATCCAATAACATTATGATCTGCAATTGGTCCTAGAGGATCTCCTCCATTAAGACTTAAAATAGTGCTAGGTAATCCGTCTGTTGCCAAATCAAAGGCTTGTTTATCAATCGCTACATTATTACAGTTAGTTTCATTTTCCCAAATATTATACATGGCATCAAAAACTTCTTCTGACACAATTCCGTTGGCAGAGGTTGCAAATTCAGAAACTGTTACATAGGTGAGATTTGTTCTATTATCTCTTCTGGCATCATTAGGGATAAACCGAAACCCCGTTCTATAGTCAACCGATGATGCTCCCGGAACTGGTAAAATACTAGCTGCATGAATATCAGCTGCCTCGGTGATAGCGGTATATATTTCTACTTGTGCGATTTCGTAGTTTTTTCCTGCTAATTTTTTATTTAATTCCTGAAATATACTCAGAGAACCTGCATTTTTGGCTGACGATTTTTTTACAGAAAGAGTGATATTGTTTTTGTTAAAAGATGTTTGTGATTTTTCCTGTATGTTTTCTGAGAAATCAGAAGTACAAGAAGAACTGACCATAGCTGTAATAACAGCTATCGCAAGAATAGACTTTAATAATTTCATTGTGTGAAAGAATTTAAAAAATTAATAATTTACTAACTGACTGCAGTAAATATATAATATATATATGGGTGAAAAAACATAGGAGAAAGATTATTAACATAATTTTTTCATAATTCAATGGTTTTTTGTGAATCCAAAAATTACAAATAAAACTTTTCTAGTTCTCTGACTTCTCCAGATTTCATGTTGTTTAACAATAGATTACCTACTCGAACTCTAACTAATCTTAAGGTTGGAAATCCTACTGCAGATGTCATTTTTCTCACTTGCCTGAATTTTCCTTCTGTTAAAATTATGGAAATCCAACTCGTAGGTCCGTGCCTGCTATCTCTGATCTTTTTATTTCTATTGGGAAATAATGGTTCAGTATCAATTCGTAATACCTTACAGGGTTTTGTTCTGTATTTTTTTCCTTCAAATCCAATTTCGACTCCTTTTTTTAATCTGATGATTCCTTCGTCAGTGATCTTACCATCTACTTGAGCATAGTATTCTTTTTCTATTTTATTGCTACAAATATAATTACTTACTTTTCCATCGGTAGTTAGTAATAATAGGCCTTCTGATTTTTCGTCTAATCTTCCTATAGACATAGTATTTTCGGGAAAATCAAATAACTCTCCAAGCAATCGCTTAGAGTTTTGCTTCTGTCCATTATTAATAAACTGACTTAAATATCCATACGGCTTATAAATCATAAAATGTCTATGCACTTCACTAATATCACTCATTGTATTTGGTAAACATTATACAGGATTAGATGCTGAAAATTTTTCAAAATTAATATTTGAAAAGTACTTATCAGAGAATAATTGTAAAATATCATATTAATTTTGGAAGACATATGTAGATACTGGTATTAGTAAATTCAAATATCAAATGGTTCTATAATTATCAATTTATGGCAAATTTTACGGGCAATAAAGTGGTTCCCAATTACAAAACCCCCAAAACGTGATCGTTTTGAGGGTTTATGAGATTGTTAAAAAGATATTCTTCTTATTGTTTTATAAATTGAAGCACTCCTTCATTCTTAATTTTTAAAGAATAAAGTCCGGTTTCTAACTGCTCAACATTTATAGAATTGATAACTTTTCCTTGCTGAATTATTTGCCCTAAGATATTTCGAATTTCATAATCTTTAGCATCCAAACTTTTCTTAATAATCATTAGTATTGATCCTTTTAATGGATTAGGATACGCTATTATTTTATTCGTAGTATCAAAAGGAGGTATTTTTACAAATGCTGTATCACCAATAATTGTTGTGGTGGTTGCATCACAAGATCCCAGGTTGATCCATTCTGTAGCTGTTCTTTCAAATAAACTTCCTTGATAGACAATACGATCACCTACTTGATAATTTTGTGAAGCATCCCATTCCAGTGAATTGTCGCATACGTTATTGTTTTCTGTAACTGTACTTCTGTTTGTAAGTAATGCGATCTCATCAATAGCAATATCTGCTTGCCACGTATTTCCTGTGAGCCTGTTGAATCTTAATTGTACTTCATTACCAACATAAGAAGCAAGATCTACTGTTGCATTTTGCCATGAATTTCCTTGATTTCCGGTTTGATTCCAGATACTTGCCCAGTTCACTCCTTGATCTGTACTAGCTTCTAGAGTAATGCTTCCCATATTGGTGGCTCCAAACATAT
This sequence comes from Aquimarina sp. RZ0, assembly GCF_008370685.1. Taxonomy (GTDB): domain Bacteria; phylum Bacteroidota; class Bacteroidia; order Flavobacteriales; family Flavobacteriaceae; genus Aquimarina. Next base: position 122,153 of record NZ_VTZU01000009.1, on the reverse strand, counting down.
GATAACTAAAAGTGAAGTTGGCATTTGTTGCACCCGATAGGTCAAAACAAGGAGAGTTTAAAATAGCTCTTTTGTTAGGATAACCTGTTCCGTTTCCTGAGGCTTCTACATAGATATAGTAGGATCCCTGAGTTGCACCAGATGGTCCTGTCCCGTCAGAAGGGGTACCATTTCTATCTACATCCCAGTTGATATCATCACCATCAGTTTCTTGTGTCCAATCTCCTAAAGTATTTTCAAATCCTTCATTATAAGGAAAAGAAGAGATGCTTGAAGTACAGGAGCTACCGCCACCAGTAGATCCTCCATATTCATCACCAACATTTACTGCATACCAGGCATTAGTAACGGCGATTTCTTCTGCGCCATCAGCTCCATAAAGATCTTTGGTAGCTTGTATAGAACCTGTTCTGGCATCTGCAAAGGTAGAATTAGCAGATAGATAGATATTCAATGTTCTATATGCAATTTTGGCAGCTTTATCAATTCCTATACCAGATACGGTAAAAGATTCTCCCAGATCATTTATTCCGTCTGTATTGGCACTACCTGTTGTAACTAAATAGAACCAGTGATTTAATACACCGCTATTTGTATGTACGCCACAAAAATCATTTGGTCTTGAAGGCGAAGTACATCCTTCTGCTACGGTAGCAGGTCTCCAGTTTGTTCCTCTATAGGTATCTGGTTGCCCTAAAGACTTTGGATTACTCATAGAACGCAAGGCTGCAGAACCTCTACGGCGATCAATCTCATCGCCAATAAGCCATACCTCTTCTGATGGTGTAGCATCGTTTCCGTTTCCTTTTGCAAAATGTTCTACAGCTGCTCCCCAGATATCAGAGAACCCTTCGTTTAGACCGCCAGATTCTCTTCTATAGGCTAGATTAGCAGTAAATGTCGTTACCGCATGACCTATTTCATGGGCAGCAACATCAAGACTGGTAAGCGCATCAAAAAATCCATTACCTTCATTTCCGTTTGAAGATCCATCTCCATAAGTCATTACCCTACCATTCCAGAACGCATTGTCATATCCAGCACCTCCAGGCCGATCATCATAATGTACCCAACTGTTTATTGCTGCTCCAGTACCATTAAAACTATTTCTGGAGTGTACTGTAGACCAATAGTCATAGGTAACTTCTGCACCCCAATGTGCATCTAAGGCAGCATTATCTTTATTGGCATTATCATGTTCTGCAGCTGTCCAATTATTATCATTATCTGTAAAATTAGTAGTAGGATAGGAGTTTGAACGTCCACTATCATAAGTATTTACTCCGCCACCACGCGTATTATCTCTTAACGCGAAACTCCCACCGATAGTACGGGTAGTAATTGTTTTATTACCACTATATCGCGTAGATGCATTACCAGTATCCAGAAATGATGAAGTTTCTCTGAGTGTTTTGGTTTCAAGGGATATTAAATTTTTAGAAGAATTACTATGTTCATCAATGTGTTTGATAATCGCATTATAAAACAAAGCGTATCCGGAATGTGCATCAATATATAAATAGCCTCTGCTTATCGGCTGAGTAGCATATATATCAAATTTGTACGCAAGATTGAATTCGGTTACTACACCACTTTTATTTTTAGAATCCAGATTTGGAAGAATTACTAATTCTCCTTCAGGCTTTGTGTAATTCATTGCCGTCGCAGCGGTTTCATTTTCCCATAGGTATTCCTTAGCACCAATATGGTTAATAGCATTTTGCAAAGCTTGTTCTTTACTTAAATCTGGAGTTGTATTAATGTTTTTTACATTGTAATACTCCCCATGGATAGCAGTAGCTTTTCCATGTGTAATGTCAATTCCTGCATTTCCGAATTCAACTTTAAGTCCTTTATACTTCTGTTGAAATTTTTCATGAGTAATTCCCAAATCATCTATGAGAGAACTAGTTTTTTGGTATACGTTACCTTTTCCTAATTTTAGATGTTGATCAAATAGGTTTTGAAAACTTTTTTGCTGACCACTGGTTTCAGAGTTAAGAATAATAAGACTTGATGGTTGCTGAAAAACATTGTTGTTTTTATCCTGCGCCGTGACAGATAAAAAGGTGATTCCTATCCCAAATAGGATACTGAGGTTTTTAGAGTTTTTTTTCATTTTTGTTGAGTTTGATTAAGTGTTCTCTTTAATTTGTTGGTAAATTATAAGAAAGCTCCTAAAAGTCTTAAAATATTATCACAGAAAAAAACTTTTTCGATTAAGTGGATAGAATGCACCATGAAGAAATTAATCTTGACATGGTTTTTTTATTTAATAGGAAAAAATATCATTTTAATAATCTATTCGTAACCATTTTTGTTGAATGATTTATTATACCTCTACAGTTTGAGACGGCATTGATATGTAATTTGGTCTGGCAATACACAACAAATGAATTGAATTATCTGCTGGCAAAATTGACTGCCTCATAAATGAAGATTTTATTTATAATTAAAGATAATATAACTGAAAATTAATTTGCAGAAAGTATAATCAGAATCTGGAGGTTTAGGGCAGTGATTTTAAGATTTGGAAATTTAGATAAGTATACATCCTTTTTTCACTCGATAATCGAGATTTAAAAAGCTTAGAGGTTTAGCTCGAAATCGAAATTTTTTTTTCAGATGAATACCTCGTATCCCAGCCAACACGAAGTTTACAGAAGATTTATTAAATGAACGGTAAGAAAAGATAGGCAAGACTGTAACGCATAGAAAAGTGTATATTTTTGCAGTATCAATGTGATGAAATTATATGTTTCATTAAAGCTATTAATATGTTTTTTATAGTTCGATCAATTAAATTGGTGGGCAGACTTACTATAAAATTAAAAAGGAAGAACTATCTTTGTACAAATTTTCGAGAAGTATTTATATGTCACTTATTTCTATGTGTAATGCTTGTTATTTTTATAACCGGGTAAATTATTAACTAAATCGATGTTGTAAATTGCTATTTTCCAATCATTCGTTTAGTATTTTCAATAACTCAGATCGAGAGTTTATTTCAAAATATATTAATTAAAAATAGCAGTAGAGCGAATGGCAAAATCACAACAAACTTTTAGCAAGATTGAAAAAGAAAAAAAGAAGATAAAGAAACGCGAAGATAAGCAGAAGAAGAAGGAAGAGCGTAGAGCTAATTCTAAAAAAGGAAGCGGTTTTGATAGCATGATTGCGTATGTTGATGAGAATGGACATTTAACAGATACTCCCCCAGATCCCTCCAAAAAGAAAAAGATAAAAGCTGAGAATATTGAAATCGGAATTCCTAAAAAAGAACATATTGAAGAAGATCCTATTAAAAAAGGAAAAGTTGCATTCTTTAATGATTCTAAAGGATATGGATTTATTACAGAACAAGAAACGCAGGAGAAGTATTTTGTTCATGTAAATGGTTTAATAGATGAGATAAGAGAAGGCGATAAAGTGCAGTTTGAACTAGAAATGGGGATGAAGGGACTGAATGCTGTTCGAGTAAAAAAGATTTAATGGCATAGAAGAAAACATATCTCGCAATTTTTGTGACTGTTGTTTTAAGAAAATTTAAAATAGTGTACTATTAAATTTTCAACTTATTCTAAGAGAATAGCTGATTCAGATTATAAAATATATTAAAAAATCGGTATTTATAGAAAAACTATAAATACCGATTTTTTAACATTTGTTACTCGATAATCGAGATTTAAATGCTCCGAGGCTTGCCTCGAAATCAAAATGTTTTTTTTCAATAAATGCCTTGTGGGCTTGCCTCGAGGTAGTTTACTTAGGATACCAATCTAACTGAATTACTTCAATAGCGTCATTTTCCTGATTGATTATTTCTTTAAATTTTGAAATATCACTTAATCCTTCTGTACCTCTATAATGATAGGGGTATACTTGTTTTGGTTTAAATTCTAAAACAGCACTTGCTGCACTTTCTACTGTCATTGTATATGGCAAATTCATGCAAATAAAGGCTTTGTCTATATTTTTTAGCGTTCTCATTTCGGGTATATCTTCTGTATCTCCAGAGAAATAAACTCGCTCTTTTCCTAAAGTAATTATATATCCATTACCGCGACCTTTAGTATGAAATTTTAATGCTTCTTCTCGTAAATTATACATTGGGATTGCTTCAATTGAGATTCCCTGGATATTTTTTGTTTCTCCGTTATTAATAACTATTAATTGATCAGTATAGGCTGCAGGTAGTTTTTCTGCAACGGCCATAGGAACAACTATTTTTGCTTTAGAAAGGTGTAAGCTGTCCAGTGTGTCTATATTCATATGATCTCCGTGGATATCAGTGATAAGTACCAAGTCAGGTTGCTTTTGATTCTCAAAAGCTTTAGCACCACCCGTAGGGTCAATGTATATGATTTTTTGGTTATATTCTATTACAGTTGTTGCATGTATTATAGGTGATATTTTTATATCTGAAATTAGTTTTTCTTTGGTATTGTTTGCAATTTCTGTATTTATGATGTCCGTGGCAATAGCTTCTTTTTTAGAGTTTTTACAGCTTAGCAAACAAAGAGAAATTACTAAAAGTAGAGAGTATGATTTCATTAAATTTTATTTTAATTATGTTAACAAGTTATAAAATGAAGTTAAACTCTGAAAGATTTTAATGTAAGATTAACTATCGAATTACTAACTAGATAATGACGGGTAGGGTACTGTCTTGTTTATACATATCACAATATACTTTCTATTGAATCAAAAAAATAAATATGCTTTTTATATTTCATTTAGTATAAAATCATAAACTATTGTAGATTTACAGTATGAACCAAAAAAACAGACACAGTTACTACATTGCATAAAATACTTCCCATTTTAGCGTCTTTAAAAGACTATACACGTGCTACATTTAGGGCTGATGCAATTGCTGGAATTACAGTCGGTGTAATTCTTATTCCGCAAGCAATAGCATATGCATTATTAATGGGAACACCTCCAATTTATGGATTATATGCTTGTTTGATACCATTAATATTGTATGCTTTTTTTGGTACATCCAGACAATTGAGTATTGGTCCTGTTGCAGTTACGGCTATTTTAGTAATGAGTGGAGTGAGTCAATTAGCAACGCCATTTAGCACAGAATTCACGGAATTGGTTATTTTTTCAGGTTTATTGATTGGTGTATTACAAATTATTATGAGTGCTTTGAGAATGGGGTTTTTGGTTAATTTGATATCGCAACCTGTTATTTCTGGGTTTATATCAGCTGCAGCCATTATAATTATTGTTTCTCAATTAAGTGAATCACTAGGCATAAAAATTCCTGGTTATAAATATACACATGAGAGTTTGTGGTATGTTATGCAGCATATTACAGAAGTGCATCTTATTACTTTTGGTATATGTAGCATTTCTATGTTTATTATGATTGTTTTAAAAAAATGGAAAAAATCTTTTCCCGGAGCACTTTTTGTATTAGTTATAACTACTATTATTACACTTGCTTTTGATTTAAAAGATTTGGGTGTGGCTGTTATTGAAGAAGTTCCTGGTGGTCTGCCATTATTTAGTATTCCAAAAATGAATTATGATACTATGGTAGCGCTAATACCATCCGTTCTAACGGTTACTTTTATTGGATATGTAGGAAGTATAGGTATTGCTAAATCTCTGGAGATGAAAAATAGAGATCACATTGTTAGACCAAATCAGGAGTTATTGGCTTTGGGAATTGCTAAAATTGCAGGAGCTTTTTTTCAGGCGATCCCTTCATCCGGAAGCTATAGCAGGTCAGCCATTAATGACGAAGCAGGAGGGAAGACAACTATTTCTTCTATTATTACAGTAATTATGGTTTTAGTATCCTTACTTTTTTTGACTTCGTTTTTTTATTTCATACCCAAAGCAGTTTTAGCAGCGATAATTTTAGTATCTGTTTTTGGCTTGATCAATTATAGTGAAGCCAGGTATTTATTAGCGCTAAGAAGACGTGAGTTTATTGTGATGATGATCACCTTTATTGGGACGTTGATTTTTGGGGTAGAAAGCGGAATTTTTATTGGTGTCATTGTATCTTATATATTTTTACAATACTATAGCTCCAAACCACACGTAGCCGAGTTGGTAAACATTCCGGATACAGAGTATTACCGTAACATCAATAGATTCCCTGAAGCAAAGCAGTCATTAAAGTATTTGATTATACGATTTGATGACCAATTATATTTTGCAAATACAAGCTATTTTAAAGATTCTATTTTGAACCATATCAAAAAACGAAGTCAAAAACCTGGTTTTTTGATTTTGGATAGTACTAATATTCATGATATTGATAGTACGGGTTTGCATATCCTGGAGGATATTCATCAATATTTAGAAGACAGCAAAATACAACTATTAATTACGGGAACTATAGGTCCTGTTAGGGATTTTCTTAAGAGATCAGGATTTACAGATATTTTGGGGACTGAACATTATTTTATGAATATAGTCGACGCTGTAAGTTATATAGAAGATACTACTAATTATAAAAATCCTTTTAAAGCCGCATTACAATATAATGAGAAAAGATCTTTTCTGGATTGATGTTTAGGGTATTCAGTCCCTGATAGAATAATGAAACAGCTTATGTTATTTTTCATACACATGCGTTTTTAAACCAATTCCATAATTCATATGATTAGTTTTGATAAGGTTATTAGTATCACTATACTTTTTATCAAAACGTTGCCATGTTCTGTTTTTGAAAAATACTCTCCGGGTAAATGTAATATTATCTGCAATTTTATCTGTAAATGGTAGCAGTGGTCTAAACGTAGTTGATATTTTTATGATCCCCTTATTGGTTTCTACTTCGTGATATTTCTTGGTATGTTGTAATTTTCCTTCTTTATCTGCATAGCCTAATACCTGAAGTGAAACAAATAATCCTTCTTTTGGAATAAAAACTTTATATTCAGATATATCTAACTCAAAATTAGATTTATCTTTATTAGTGATATTAAAAATGATATCCTCACTCGGTAATCGCTTTCCGGGAGTGCCTTTGTAGTTTCTATAAAATTGCATTTTAAACAAGGTAGAAAATGCTTGTTTTTTTCCTGAAGAACCTCTGGATGATTCCATTTTTACGGGTAAAAATACAGACGCTATTTTAGTAGATTTTAAAGGGTCTCTGGGAAAAAACACTGCTATTTCTGATTCTACAGTAGGCAACCAGCATTTAAAATAGTCATTGTGAATTTTGGCGTTTTTCTTTTTTGTTTTGTATTTCCCTAAGTTCTCTGCCGTAACTATCACTTCTTGAAGTTCTGCAATTTCACGGGTAAGAAGAATTTTTTTAGATAATTTTTTAGTATCTATAGCGAATTCTTTATAACCTAAGGCTGATATAAATAATGAATCGATATCAGCATATCTTTTTTCAGAAAATTCAAAAACTCCATCGGCATCGGCAAACAAACCGTTGCCATTACCAAACGAAATAGTAGCATAGGATACAGGAGATTTTTTAATAGAATCCAGAACGGTATATCGTTGACTGTGGATATTTTGTATAAGGACTAAGAGGAGTATAAGGAATGCTTTATTCATAATAGATTAGGAGCCTAGTTCGGGGTTAAATTAGTGAAAATATTTTAGAATTTCCTGTTCTGCATAATATGGTTCAAAGAGAAGTATTTGTTTAGGTTTTGGATTCAAAAGAAAAATATGATAAAGATTTTTTTATTGGGCATAACTTATATAGGATTTACTGTATGAATATGTTAGCAAATTCTATATTTGACTATGAACTCATGTTGGCTTTTTATTTTTAACCGAAAATGAGTTAAAATTTGCCAGAGGAGGCACTTTTTGTATTCTATAGCAATACTACAGACGAAAAAAGTATCGAAGCCTAGACGAATTTCAGTCATTTTTTAGGAAATAGAAAAAATCAAGATAAGTTCTACCACTTAACGCTTAGTCATGGCTACTTAGTATATAACAAAATTATTTTGAAGAGGGCAATATATTTTATGATTTTTAGTGCTGTTTCCTTTACCGTTATGAATTTATTGGTTAAGTATCTGGTAGGGTTTAGCGTAGGTCAATTAGTGTTTTTCAGGTCTTTTGGTTCTTTATTTTTTACAATGCCATTTTTAATGTATTCTAGAGTTTCTATTTTAGGGAATGAGAAAAAACTAATGATATATAGGGGGATTGCTGGAGCAACATCGATGGCATTATTTTTTATGTCGGTAGAATATTTAGCCATTGGTTCTGCAGTATCCTTACGATATCTTTCACCAATTTTTGCTACTATTCTCGCAGTGATTTTCCTTAGAGAACACGTAAAATGGGTGCAATGGATATTTTTCTTTATGGCCTTTGCGGGAGTGTTGATCATAAAAGGTTTTGATACCAATATTAATTCTATAGGTTTGTTTTTGGTACTGTTATCTGCCTTTTCCAGTGGGATTGTATACGTACTTATCAACAAAATCGGGCATAGTGATCATCCAGTGGTAATTGTTAATTATTTTATGTGGATCTCTATTTTTTTAGGAGGTATTCTTTCTGCTTTTAATTGGGAAAAAACGCCAGAAGGGATGGAGTGGATATTATTATTAAGTTTAGGAGTTTTTGGCTATTTTGGACAGTTATTTATGACAAAGGCATTTCAATCACAAGTAACCAACAAAGTGGTTTCTTTAAAATACCTGGAAGTTGTTTTTACAATGATTGCCGGTTTTTTTTGGTTTGGGGATGTATATCCCTTGCTTAGTTTGTTAGGGACGGTGATGGTAATTACAGGGCTTGTCTTAAATATACTATATAGATCAAAAAAGGAGTAATATCATTTCTAAAATGAAATTACCTACTAACATCATTTTTTTGTTTTACACTTTGAAATAAAAAATAATAAGATTCAGTTTACGATGATTTCAACTAAGAACTGGTATAAAAATACTACTATAATGTGTGTCTTTTGTGATGTGAAACACTTCTTCGCAAAGATTTAAACAATTACTCCGGATTCTTTATCTAAACCGCATCGTTCAATAAAATTATTTGTAAATACTTTTCTAGTATTTTTATCTAATAATTGATTACGGGTGTCTATCCAATGTTGAACCGTGGCAGCTCCATACATTTTTTGTAGTCTATCAAAATTAAGATTAAAATTTATTTTACCCCAGTGTAATGTATATGAAATATTTAATACTTCGAGCCTATTCCATATTTTTTGGTAAAAATTACGGGTAACTCCAGAATCCACACCATCTAATTCTAAAACACAGGTTTTTTCAAATTTTGTAAATCCTAATAAGGCATTCGTGCCTTTTACATATCGCAATGAGATTCCACCAGGAAATGTATCGCCTCCATTAATAATATCAAGGATTTCCTGCGTAACTTTTACACTATCTTTAATATCAATCCCTAGGGCGGCACTTGCCACTTTTCCTCTAAATTTTGTATTGTTATAGGTCTCTCCAATAGTTCCCTCTAATGCCTGAGTTTCCTTATATGCCAACGGAAATAAGAGATTTACCAGGCTAGGTACTATTTTTGAGGATAAAGCACCAAGACTATCCATAACTGTTTGTATAAGCCCTAACAGATCATCTCCATAAGTAAGCCCCCTATGATCTCTGGTTCTTCTTATGTAATTATTTCTATACTGACGTTTATATGCTACTTTTATATATACTCCTTTATTTTTGTTATCAGGCTCAAAATCATATGGGTTTATAAGTATTTCAAAATGATATAACGCTCGATCAGGAGAAAACTGAGGAAAAGGCAGTAAATGTTGTATTGCTGAAAAATTTTGAGTGACCATGGTGTCTTTTAAAAGCGAATCATAGGCAATTTTATCTATACGATGTTCTTCTAATAAGAATGTTGGTTCTGTTTCTATAAGTATGCCATGGATAAATCCAAAACTACCAAAACTTACTAATGCGGCATTAAACATAGTATCATCCTGAATTCTTTCTGCACCTAACCAATCTACAAATTTATCTGATAGTATTGGATCAGAATGACGTTCTAGCCATATATGTCGATTTTTGCCAACGATAAGGTGTATTCCTTTTACAAAATCCTGAATAGCGCCTACATTAAAAGCAGCACCGTGCGTTCCTGTAGATAATGCTCCTGCAATTGTTTGTCCATTACTGGCACCGGATGCTTTAATAGATCGACTTGGCTGTTTCTCCTTCTCTAGTTTAGCATTCAATTGTAATATTGACATTCCGCATTGTGTGAAAAATAGATTTTCAGGAATTCCGCCTTGATCCAGATAATGACCAGAGACATAAGATTTACTTATAGAAAAAGAAAGGCGTAATGATTTAGTATCAATGATACCTCCTTCGGATACAGCTACCTTGGAAAAAGACCAACCGCTGCCCATAGCACGTAATCTGATCTTCTGCTGTATCGCATGACCTATTAGCCATTGTATGTTTCTGGTAGTAGCTTTATACTTGTCAGAGCTTTTGGATAACGAGTGATCGTTTCTTAGCTTAAAAGAAGCATTTTTGGTTAGTTTTTGGGTAAAATTTTGATGCTTATTTTGCCAGGATGTAATCGGTAGTATTTCTATGCCTCTAGGTAATGCCATATCATAATTTTTATAAACTGTATTTGATAACAAATAATATAATTAATCTAAAACTTCAATAGGAGTATCAACGGGCGCACACTCCCAGGTAATGGTTTGCGGAACCACAATACCTACTGTAATAGTAGATATGAGTATGTAACCAAAATTAGTAGAACTCGTTACAGCATTCATTCGTTTGGACTCACATTTAGGATCAATATCTTTTGGGGTAACTAATCCCCAGGCATAGCTCCAGGTGGTTTTAGAATTTTTTGCTACAGAATCATTATCATACTCACTGACAACTTTTGTAGACATACAACTCTGGCAACAGATCATAAGCAGTGCTATAAAACAAATACTTTGTAATTGGATAGAATTTTTCATAACCTCAAAAGCTTAAAAGTGAATTCAAACAACAAATAATATAAGGATATGGGGAGATATTATTAATACATTAAAATTAAGTATATATTAGATACAAGAAAAGGGGGTTTTACCTGTTTTTTTTTTGAATTTTTAAAATAATGGCAGTAATGCCATTTCTGTTTTGAATGGCTGTGTCATTTTTTGCGTTCTACAAATTCCAGCTGATCTGTAGATACATTTGTTGTAAAAATACCATAGTTGACTACTGCTTTTCCTTTTTCTAACATATCTATGGTTCCTATAGATTTTCCGTCAATCATGCGCACTCTATCACCAATTTTTAGTGTTATTTTGGGTTTTGCCTGTTCTATTTTTTCTTCCTTCTTTTTTTCTTCTTTTTTCTTTACTCTAATAACTTCTACTTTTTTTTCTACTTCTTTAACAACTTTTTTTTCTTTAGCTTTTTCTACTTTTCGTTGTTTAGTAGTTATTTTTTTTCTTTTTGAGTTTTCTACTTGTACAATTTTCATGAACTCATCAATGAGTTCTCTCTTTCTTTTATTGTTGAAATATTTTTCGCTTATATCATTCATTTTTTGACCTAAGTAGATCATTCTCTGATTGCTATCATACAATTCTTGATAGCTTTCTAGTTTGTTTTGGACACGTTGGTTTATTTTATCCAGGCGTTCTTTTTCTTCTGCTGCCTTTTGTTCTTTCGCTTTTAACTCAGCAGTTGTCTTTTGTAGTTTAGATCTTTCTTTTTGCAGGTTTGCAATACTTTTATCAAAACGAATCTTACCGCGTTCTACTTTTTTCTTAGCTTTATTTATCAAACTATAGGGAATACCATTTTTTTGTGCTACTTCAAAAGTAAATGAACTTCCTGCTTCTCCAAGGTGTAGCTTAAATAAGGGCTCCAGCGTTCTTGCATCAAAAAGCATATTGGCATTTGTCATATTTGGTAATTCATTTGCCAGCATTTTTAAATTGGCATAATGCGTGGTAATAATACCAAAAGACTCCCGCTCATAAAAGACTTCTAAAAAAGATTCGGCCAAAGCACCACCCAACTCAGGATCACTACCAGTACCAAACTCATCAATAAGAAATAATGTTTTGTCATTACATTTCTTAAGGAAGTAATTCATGTTTTTTAATCGGTAGCTATAGGTACTTAGATGGTTTTCTATAGATTGATTATCACCAATATCGGTTAGAACAGTATTAAAGACAAAGATTCTACTGTACTCATGAACAGGAACCAACATTCCACTTTGAAACATTATTTGTAAAAGTCCAACCGTTTTTAGGGTAATACTTTTTCCTCCCGCATTTGGTCCGGATATGACAATAATTCTATTGTTGTTGTCTAAGGAGATTGTTTGTGGATGTGTTTTTTCTCCCTTGGATTTATTATTAAGATACAGTAATGGGTGATATGCATCTTTTAGTGTCAGCTCATTATTATGTGATATTTTTGGCAATACAGCATTTAATTTTTTAGCATATTTAGATTTGGATGCTATTACATCTATATCACTTAGATACTCCTGATATTGGTTTAATAATTCTGAATAAGGTCTTATTTTATTTGTAAGGTCTTTAAGTATTTTGACAATTTCTTCACGTTCTTCATATTTTAAATTACTTAGTACCCTACTAAACTGTATGGTGGCTTCTGGCTCTATATAGACAATACTTCCGGTTTTAGAATTTCCCATTATGGTACCTTTTACCTTACGTCGATACATAGCCTTAACAGCAAGTACACGTCTATTGTCAACAATACTTTCTTTGATATCATCGAGATATCCAAAACTATTATATCTGGTTAGATCTCTTCCGAAACTACCATTTAGCTTCCCTTGTATCTCATTAATATCCTTTCTGAGATTTAATAGTAAAGGAGAAGCGTTGTCTTTTATTTCACCAAACTTATCAACGATAATTTCTATTTGAGTAACAATTTCTTTGGTGTAAGGGACTTCTTCTGATGTTCTATGTAAAACAGGATATAGTTCTTTTGATTTTCTGAAAAAGATTAATAATTGATTACTTGTATTACTGATAGCTACGATCTTTTTTAAATTACTTGTTTCTAAAAAAGTATTTTCGATCCCTAATAATTGTAACTCCTTGTTAATTGTATCAAATCCGTGATTAGGTATTTTGGCATCATTGAGATAAGAAGATTTATATTCAAATACTTGTTGTAATGCAATATTTAGTTCTTCTTTTGTAGCAAATGGTACAATTTTTTTTGCTTTTATTTTACCATAATCAGTATTGCATAGTTCAGATATGTGATTGAGTACAGTGTTAAATTCTAGATCGTTAAGTGTTTTTTCAGAAATACGGATCATATGTTTACCCTATATTTTTTTAGGTGATATTATTTTTATCATAAAAACTCCAGAGGAGATTTAAATTTTGAAAATTATTTATCATAGTTTTACAACTGAGCAAAAGTAAACAATTGCAATATTTTTTAGACACGATTATGAATGTAAATATAGAGGAGAGCTGGAGGCAGCATTTAAGTGAAGAATTCGAAAAGCCTTATTTTATGGATTTGGTAGCCTTTGTGAAAAAGGAATATTCCACACACACTTGTTTTCCTAAGGGGGCTGAGATTTTTGCAGCTTTTGACTACTGTAGCTTTACGGATGTTAAAGTAGTTATTATTGGTCAAGACCCGTATCATGGAATAGGGCAGGCGCATGGTCTTTGTTTTTCGGTAAATGATCATATAGATATTCCACCTTCATTACTTAATATTTTTAAAGAAATAGAAACAGATATAGGAGTTCCTTTTGCATCTAATGGTAACTTGGAAAGATGGGCGAAACAAGGAATATTGTTATTAAATGCTACATTGACAGTAAGAGCACATCAAGCTGGGTCTCATCAAAACAAAGGCTGGGAACAGTTTACAGATACTGTAATTCAATCGATATCAACGTATAAAGAGGATGTAGTATTTTTGCTGTGGGGAGGTTTTGCAAAGAAAAAAGGAGCTAAAATAGATGCCACAAAACATTGCGTATTAACGAGTGGACATCCATCTCCTCTGAGTGCTAATAGAGGTTACTGGTTCGGAAATAAGCATTTTAGTAAAACTAATACACACTTATCAAAAACGAACCAAATACCAATTAAATGGTAAGATAATTATGCAGCTTTTGGTATTCCAGTGGTTTTAGTTTTAGTGTCTTCTAATGAAGAAGTAGTTACAACTTTCTTCTTTCTTAATTTTTTCTTATCCGAATCAACAGATTGAATACTAAATTTCAAAAGAACAAAATTGAATGCTATCAGCCCTCCAAGAATAAGTAGAAAAATTACCATAATTGATTTGTTAGTTAATTCTAAGATGCACACTTACATAAATGGTTGCGTACATATCTTTATTAATTATTTTATTAGGGTAGGCAGGGCAAATGTACAAAATAATTTAACTTTTTACATATGCCTTTACCTCAATATATCAGAATTAATATTTCTCTAATCTTTATTGATAAAAAATGTTAATATATTCTAAAATATAATAATAATTTGTGGATAAAATATTTTAGTCTCTATTTATACAACGTTTTAATACAAGAAAACCCTACTTTTAGAGGTGAATTAAAGTGATTTATCTACATTTTAGAACCTATATCCTAAATATAAGTTGGGTCTTAAAATTATTTGTGGGCTATTTTTACTAAATAAATTTCTTCCTAAACCAAATCCTAAATCTATAAAAAAACCGTTTCTGGCAACAAATTTTCCTCCTACAGCAAAACCGAGTGCAAAATCAGTATATGCTTCTTCTACATCACGAGAACCAATAAAATTTCCTACATCATTAAACACTTCAACATACGTATCATGTTCTCCTGAGGATAACATACCAAAGGCTTCTACATAAAAACCTCTGGCAATTCTATGACCAAAAAAATATTTGAACCGTGTAGTAAATGCTATTTCTTTATCAAAAATTCCATCAGTATCAATAATATCATCATTATCATCGGTCGAGTCGCTAAATCTGTAAAAAAAATCAAAACCTAATGTGCTGTGACTGTTTAACACTCGCTCATAATCTACATCCAAAGCAGCAAATGCAATAAGATTGAGTGGATTAATACTTACTTCATTTTTTTTGATATCTCTTAGTGCTATTTCTGAAGTGTCTTGCCCAAACCCGAATAGAGATAATAATAAAATTGTTATGAATACTAACGTCTTTTTCATGATATTTTTTGTTTTCCAAGTTTATCCAAAAAGCTTGCATAATAGGTGTTTGGATACGAATTTTGCTGGTAAATGCTGCTGATTTCTTCTTTTGATAAGTTAAAGTAACAAAAATCTAAACAAGGTTCTATAACCGAAACCTCTAAAAAAAGTACTCCATAAAATGATGGCTTGAATATAAATTTGGCCTTAGTACTATTGCATGTAAATTCCCTTTTAATGAACTGTACCCTGATCCAAGTTTACTATTTGTAAAAGCCTTTTTTACTCGATAATCGAGATGTAAATACTCGCCTCGAAATCAAAATGTTTTTTTTCAATAAATACTTCGTGACTCGCCCCGTAGTTTACTCTATAAAGATGAAGAATTTAAGAATTGGTTGCTTATACTCGAGTAATTAATTTTTCAGGATCTATAATCTTATCTATAATATCGAGTTGATATAATTGCTCTTGTACTTCTTGTAAGGTTTGGTTTGTTATCAAGGATTGACTCCATTCTGTAAGGTTTAACCAGGCTCTGATATCTTGTAGTTTCTGATCATACCGGGTAGCTAATGTTTTGTCAATACTTGGGATGTTTTTAAAATCTGTTGTGGTATTATTAATAATGTCTAAAATAGTGCTTAATTGAAGCTTTTTAGAATCTATAATTTCTTCTCTGACAGCAACTACAAAACATGGCCATGGAGTAGGGCAGTCTGCAATCCTCCTAAAAGTTTTATTGTCCACCAATGGTTTTGTTGTGAAATGTTCCCACATAAAGTAATCTGCATTTTTATGTGTTAGCGCTTCGACAGCTCCATCTAAGTTTTTTATAACCTCAAATTTCAATGTCGACGTATCCCAGTTATTCTTTTGAGCATTTATATATGCCATCAAATGAGAGCCTGATCCATATCGACTGATTGCGGCCGATGTGTTTTCTATATCTTTGATACTATAATAAGGAGAATGATAACCTACGTGGATTCCCCAAATTAATGGAGATTGTATATAGGTTTGAACAATTCTGGATGGGTTACCAGCTATAATATCTTTTACTATCCCCTCTGTTAATATAATTGCTATGTCTATATCTTTATTACGAAGTGCTTCGCACATGGCTCCCGTACCGCCGGGAAAGTTAATCCATTCAAGTTGTATGTCATTTCGTAGATACGATTGATCTTCAATAGTTAGATGCCATGGTAGATTAAAATGCTCTGGTACGCCTCCGATTTTTATAGTATGCATAATAGTTGTCTATTTTAGAAAAAAAAGAATAAAAATGTTTTTTATCGATTATTTGTGTTTTTTATCGTTGTTACTAATTAATGTTTTAGTATATTTGAAATATAAATCCTATAAATCTATTACTTTTAACGTAAACAAAAATAATATTGCTATGAAAAAGAATATTTTTAAAAACAAAAATGCGCGTGTCAAGGTGGCAAAACTAAAAAGTAATTCATTTGAAAATGGAGTTATTATTTTTATAGCCCTATTAATAGTAACGAACTTGCTGATCAGTCTAAAAATATTATTTGGATAATATATTTTCTGGAGCTTGTATTTTTTTTAAATATTCTCTAATCTGATATTGAGAGTGAATAGACGATTCATTGTCTATTCGCTTTTTATATGGGTTTGTTTCTTCTGCTGTTTGTATTCTTGCTTTTGTAGTATCATTTAATTGTATATCAAGAATCTCTTTTAATTGTTTTTTACACGTTTTATCAATAATAGGTACTAGTACCTCTATACGTTTATCCAGATTGCGAGTCATCCAATCTGCACTTCCGATATACATTTTGGGATTATTGTCATTATTAAAATGGTAGATTCTGCCGTGTTCTAAATATCGATCTACAATACTTGTGATTTCAATGTTTTCACTGATTCCTTTTAAACCAGGGATTAAACAGGAGAATCCTCGTACTAATAATCGTATTGTAACACCTGCATTGCTGGCATCATATAATTTATTAATAATTTCTTTATCCTCCAAACTATTTAGTTTAGCAGTAATTCCAGACGATTTGCCTTTTTCAGCATTTGCAATTTCAGTATCTATGAGTTCTTCAAATGTTTTTCTTGTCGTAAAAGGTGATACTAATAGGTATTTAGGTTTAAGTAAAACCATTTTACCTGATAATAGCTCAAAAACTTCTGTCAGCTCTTTTGTTATTTTTTTATTAGCAGTAAATATTCCGTGGTCACAATATATTTTTGAAGTTTTAGCATTAAAATTACCTGTACCAATATATCCATATGTATTGACTATGTTATCTTCCTTTCTCTTAATGAGTAATATTTTGGAATGTACCTTTATTTTTGGATAACTGTAAAATACAGAAGCTCCTTTTTCTTCAAAAATTTTACCCCATTTCAGATTGTTTTCTTCATCAAAACGTGCTTTTGCTTCTACAAAAACAGTTACTTTTTTACCGTTTCCCAGTGCTTTTATTAGAGAACTTGTAAGTTCAGATTCTTTGGCTATTCTGTATAGAGAAATTTTTATTTCGGTTACCTGGCTATCATTGGCAGCTTGATTCATGAAATTTTGTACATAATTAAATGACATATACGGAAAATGTACAAGTTGATCTTGCTGCTCAATAATTTTAAAATAATCTTTTCCCATCCGGTCAAAAAACGGATGTTCTACTTCATTAACAGCTTTATAGTGCAAAATGGGATTATTGGTAGGGTTCGGAAAACTGAAAAAATCACTAAAATTATGATATTTTCCACCAGGCATCATATCTATTTTTCCTAAATCTAAGTATTTGCGGAGTTTTCTTTTGATATCCTTTGGCATGGATGAGTCATAAAGAAGTCGCGTAGGTTGTCCTTTATCACGTTTTGATAGAGATTCTTTTATTTTTTCGGCTAAAATTCCTTCAAACTCATCCTCTATATATAATTCTGCATCTCTAGATAACTTTATTTCGAAACATCCTGTTACTTCTTGATTTTCAAAAACCTGACCCATATTCATTTTTATGATGTCATCAAGAAAAGTAATAAATGTCTTTTCGTTCGTTGAAGGAAAACACACAAATCTTCCCAGAGTATCCGATGGAATATTAATAACACCCACGGTTTCCTCATCTCCAAAAGTAACTAAGTAATACAATTTATTATTTTCCAGAAATGTTGATTTTTCTTCAGAAAGATTGATGGTCTTAGTTTTAATAAAAGGAAGAATTTGAGAGATAAAATATTCTGTAGCAAATGCTTGCTGATTAAAATCGAATCTGTTTTCATCAATAAGATATATATGATAACTAGCGAGTCCTGGAATTAATTTTTTATAAAAAATATCACCAAACCTTTCTTGCTGTTTTTTTACTTTACCTAAGATTTCCTTAACCTGTTTATTTGGTTTTAAAGCTAGTTTTTTTCGTATATCCTTGTCAATATTTTTTATTTGCCGAAGCCTGGAAACTCTAACGCTAAAATATTCATCTAAATTAGATGAAAATATTGCTAAAAACTTTAATCGCTCTAATAGAGGGGTAGATTCATCTTCGGCTTCTTGTAAGACTCTTTCGTTAAAACTGAGCCAGTTAATATCTCTATGTCTGTGTGGGTATTCTTTTGATTGCATTTTTAAAATTACAAGTTCATAAATTCTATAATGTTACCTCTGTATTAAATCTCATCTTGATAACTTATAATTTTATCCAATGTGTATTTTATGAGAGTATCGACTGTTTTTTTAGGGTTCTTACTGAATTCTCCTGTAATTCTATTCGCAAGAATGGCATTCATAGAAACAGCTCGATGACCCAGAAGTTTTGCCATACCATATATTCCTGCTGTTTCCATTTCTAAGTTGGCAATTTTTTTATCTGCGTACTCAAAAGAAGTTAGCTTTTCATTTAATTGAGGATCAGACAATGGTATTCTTAGAATTCGACCTTGCGGTCCATAGAATCCAATATTAGTAGCCGTAAAACCTTTTGTTTGGATTTCTCCACGCATATGTCTTCCTAGTTTTTTATCAAAGGTCACGACATAAGGTGAGGATTTATCTGTATCCCAATTTAAATGTTTCATTAAGGATTCTGAGATTTGAGGAAACTGAATATGTTTACTATTATAGTAATGAAGTAAGCTGTCAAAACCTATAGCCACTTGTGTAACAACAAAGCTGTCAATAGGGATATCGGCCTGTATTGCTCCGGATGTACCAATTCTGATAATATTTAAGGAAGTATGTTCTTCTTTTATTTTTCTGGTATTAAAATCAATATTTGCTAATGCATCTAATTCATTAAATACAATATCTATATTATCTGTCCCGATACCTGTAGAAATAACAGTAATTCTTTTTCCTCGATAGGTTCCGGTTTGCGTATGAAATTCTCTTTTTTGAACTTTACATTCTATGGTATCAAAATTGGTAGTCACCTCAGCTACACGATCAGGATCTCCAACAGTTATAATAGTTTTAGCAAGTTGCTCTGGTTTGAGATTTAAATGATAAATACTCCCATCTTCATTGAGAATAAGTTCGGATTTGGCTATGGTCATATTATAATTTTAATAATTTATGAGTTTCGCCATTATACAGGTAATCATATTTTTTTACTCCTCCGTAGTACCAATCCAATATTTGCGTATTATAAAAATTCTTTTTTTGCTCTAATGCCAGTCTACCTCTTTCTGTAAGTACAAGGCGTTCTTTAGTTTGATCTAAAAATTGAAAAAGTCTTGCCAGAACACGTTTCATTTGCATATCTCCATATCCATAAAACCCTTGATATTCTAAGGCATATCCCATTAATTGTTTTATGTTTTTAATCTGGTGCTTATCAATCATCTCCAGAATATTATATTCTAGAGTGTTTAAGCCTGTTAGCATATTTGGAAATCTTTGTAAGTGTGCTCTGAGACAAATTGATAAATAATCAAATGATGACTCTTTTTTAATTTGACCGGCAATCTTACTCGGGTTTGATTCGCAATAAAGTGTCCAGATATGCGAAGCCAATTCCAGATCATTTGTATTTAATAAAACCTTATTTTCAAAATGTTGTTTTAATTGAATATCTGATAATTCACATAGCCCCAAACATTTCTTCGAATTCTCAACTCTTCCACTACATACAAGATAAATAGGAATATTGTTTATTCCTTTTCTAAGTAATAGGCTTATGGCTGCTATCATATTGATATGACAGAATAAATCATACTCAAACCAGAGAATAATTTCTTCATAGGAGGAATCATCAATTTTTTTAATTTGAGATATAAATTTTGCCTCATAATCATCTTGAGATATTCTATAGTATTTTTTTAGAAAAGTTTTGCGTTTGGCAATTGCAGTAGTTGTTTCAATTTTAATATCTGTAGGACCTTCACAAAGCATTTCTCGCCAAATAAGGAATTCTCCTTCTACCAGATTTAATTCTTTCAGGCGATTTGTTAAGCTATCACCGTTAGTAATATGTAAAGTTTTTGTCCCCAATTGTACAGTTTTTTAGATGTATAATTCTTTTTATAAGAGTATGTTTAAAAAGAATACAAATTGAAAATCAATAGTTTGAGGTTCTGAGGACACTTCAAATGATGAGAATATCGAGATATTTTAATTATTTGAAGTAAGCTCACGGTTCTTAAAATATTTGTTTTCAGGAAGTAAGGTTTTTAAACAAGCTCTAAAGTTTATCCTCCGACTCTTTTGACTTTAAACCCTTTTTCTTGCAAAATATTCATGATCTTATCTCTATAATCTCCCTGAATGATGATGCATTCATTTTTAAAACTTCCTCCTACACTGAGTTTTGTTTTTATTTCTTTAGCCAGTTTTTTAAAATCTTCATCAGCACCAGTATATCCTTCTAGTATGGTAATTGGTTTCCCCTTTCTTTTTTCATATTTGCATATAATTGGATTATCCTGCATCCAAATATCATCTTTTTTATCACTTGTAACATCTGTTTCAGTAATCTGGTGATCAGGAAATAGATTTTTTAATTGATCTTGTAAATCCATGGTGTAACATTTTATTTTTTTATTAATCCGATCTCTACTAATCTTTGATGTAAAAAATCACCAGCAGTAATATCTTCATAATGTTTTGGGTTTTTGTCCGTAATACATTCTTCTATACAGTTCAAACTCATATCACTTCTTGGATGCATGAAAAAAGGTATAGAATATCTAGGAGTATTCCATTGTTCTTTAGGAGGATTAGTTACTCTATGAATAGTAGATCGTAATTTGTTATTTGTAAGTCTTTCCAGCATATCACCAACATTGATTACTAATTCATCTTCTTTTGGTATTGCGTCCATCCAGGTACCGTCTTTTCGCTGAACCTGTAACCCTCCTGTAGAAGCTCCCATGAGCAAAGTTATTAAATTTATATCTCCATGTGCTCCGGCACGTACAGCTCCTTTGGGTTCTTCTGAGATGGGAGGATAGTGAATAGGCCTCAAAATACTATTACCATTCTTTGCCCAATGATCAAAATAGAATTCATCTAATCCCAGATACAAAGCTAAAGCCCGTAGTACATATATACCTGTTTTTTCTAACATCTTGTATGCTTTCATACCTGTAGCATTAAAGTTTTTAAGCTCTTCTACCTGCACATTAAGAGGGTATTCTTCAATTAAATTAGCATCCTTTTCAGGTTCTTGACCAAAATGCCAAAACTCTTTTAAATCTCCTTCCTTTTTTCCTTTAGCATGTTCTTTACCAAAAGAAATATATCCTCGCTGACCGCCTAATCCTTCTATTTCATACTTTTGCTTGATTTCCAGAGGTAAAGCAAAAAACGATTTTACTTCTTTATATAAGTTATCTACGAGCAAATCCTCCAAAAAATGATTTTTTAGGGCTACAAAACCTATTTCTTCATATGCCTTTCCTATTTCAGTGACAAATTTTTGCTTAATCACTGTATTATCTGATAAAAAATCCGCCAAATCGACACTTGGTATATTGTTCATTGTTATTAGATTTTACTCGATAATCGAGATTTAAATGCTCTAAGACTTGTCTCGAAATCGAAATGTTTTTTTAATAAATGCCTCGTGAGCTTGCCTCGAAGTAATTTACTAAAGTAGCCGTGTCTAATTAAACATAGCTAAAGTTCTTAATGTTTTTTATAATTAATACTAGAATTAAATAAAATAGTTAATCCTAGATACATGTAACATTCATCGCAGTAAATTTAGTTAATTCATAGAATTGTTAGCTTCAAATTAACAACTACTTAATAATATTGTTACTGCATTTGATGTTCTGTAGTAAAAATAATTACATTTACTAACGGAACCATCTTAAGAAACTACTAAAATTAAGTAAATTGACGTATGCCAACATCTATATTACCATTTGATTTTGATAGAAAAGGATATAATGATGAACTTTTGATCTCTTTGTATACTAAAATGTTATTTCCTAGGCTTGTAGAGGAGAAAATGCTCATATTGCTCAGGCAAGGCAAAATTTCTAAATGGTTCGGTGGTATAGGACAAGAAGCAATTTCGGTTGGAATTACGATGGCTCTGGATACTGATGAGTATATTTTGCCAATGCATCGTAATCTTGGGGTTTTTACAACTCGTGATATACCTTTGTATAGACTTTTTAGTCAATGGCAGGGAAAGGCACAAGGTTTTACCAATGGAAGAGATAGATCCTTTCATTTTGGTACACAAGAATATAAAACGATTGGAATGATTTCTCATCTTGGTCCTCAGATGGGAGTCGCATGCGGAATTGCTTTGGGAAATCTTCTGAAAAAAAACAATAAAGCAACAGTTGTATTTACGGGAGAAGGAGGAACAAGTGAAGGAGATTTTCACGAAGCTCTTAATATAGCTTCGGTATGGGGGCTACCCGTTTTATTTTGTATAGAAAACAATGGATATGGGTTATCAACTCCAACAACCGAACAATACAACTGCAAGAATTTGGCTGATCGCGGTATTGGATATGGTATAGAATCTCATGTTATTGATGGTAATAATATACTAGAAGTATATGATAATGTCAATAAGCTTGCAATCAGTATACGGCAAAAGCCAAGACCTATTTTGTTAGAATTTAAAACATTTAGAATGAGAGGCCATGAAGAAGCTAGTGGTACCAAATATGTGCCTCAGGAATTGCTGGAAGAATGGTCAAAAAAAGATCCAATAGAGACGTTTAAAGAATACCTTATTAAAAATAATATCCTGAAAATCGAAGATGAACTCCAACAACGTTCTAGCATTAAAACCCAGATAGAATCCCATTGGCAGCAAGCAAATGAAGAACCAGTAATAGATGTTTTGTTAGAGAAAGAACTGAAAGATGTCTATCACGAGTTTATATATAACCCTGTAAAACCTAGCGAGAATACTAAGGAACTACGATTGATAGATGCTATTTCTCAAGGTTTAAAAGAAGCAATGTATAAGCATAATACGTTGGTAATTATGGGACAAGATATTGCTGATTATGGAGGGGTTTTTAAAATTACGGAAGGGTTTATTGATCTTTTTGGGAAAGAAAGAGTACGAAATACTCCAATTTGTGAATCTGGAATAGTATCTACAGCCTACGGGTTATCTATTAATAATATCAAAGCTATTATAGAAATGCAATTTGCTGATTTTGTATCCTCAGGATTTAATCCAATTGTTAATTTGTTAGCAAAATCCAATTATAGATGGGGGCAGTCAGCAAATGTAGTGATACGGATGCCTTGCGGAGGAGGAGTAGGGGCTGGACCATTTCACAGTCAAACAAATGAAGCGTGGTTTACAAAAACTCCTGGTTTGAAAATTGTATATCCGGCTTTTCCTTATGATGCAAAGGGATTATTGTGCACAGCTGTTGAGGATCCAAACCCCATCTTGTTTTTTGAACATAAAGCTTTGTATAGAAGTATACGGCAAGAAGTGCCAGAAGGGTATTATACATTACCAATAGGAAAAGCTTCTGTTTTGGTAGAAGGAAATGATATTTCGGTAATTACATATGGAGCCGGAGTACATTGGGCGTTGTCTGTTCTGCAAGAACATCCTCAGATTCAGGCTGATATTATAGATCTCAGGACACTACAGCCATTAGATATAGAAACAATAATTACCTCAGTAAAAAAAACCGGGAAAGCAATTGTTTTGCAGGAAGATTCTATGTTTGGTGGGGTAGGATCAGATATTTCATCTTTATTAATGGAAAATTGTTTTGAATATCTGGACGCACCTGTCAGGAGAGTGGCAAGTCTGGATACGCCTATTCCTTTTGAATCCAGATTAGAATCTCAGTATTTGGCAAAGAATAGATTTGAGAAGGAATTAGTAGCATTATATAGGTATTAATACCTGATTTTAGTTCTAAAACGTTTTTGTTAATAAAAACCTAATAAAAACTTAACAGAAATAAATAATTGATTTTTAATGTTTTATGATTTTTAAATCGATGAATTGTTTTTATTTATAGATAACCGGATAGTGTTAATTGTGTTAGGGGTCAAATCCCCTATAGTATATGTTGTATGTTCTATAGTTATATCTTAATTTCGCGCAGTCTATACAATAAGGTATAGCTAGGGAATTAAAAATCAAAGGATAATACGTAAATTCATGAAAACTGATCAATTGGAACTGTTAGGTTCTTCAAAAGTTTTAGTTACAGGTGCAGCCGGTTTTATAGGTTCTAACCTGTGTGAAGCATTATTAGAAAAAGGGAGTACTGTGGTAGGTTTAGATAACTTTGCAACAGGACATAAAAAAAATTTATCTGCAATTAAGGATCATTCTAATTTTACATTTATTGAAGGAGATATTAGGAATCTTGATGATTGCCATAAAGCCTGTGCGAATGTAGATTTTGTATTACATCAGGCTGCCTTAGGCTCGGTTCCGAGGTCTATAAACGATCCGATTACATCAAATGATGTTAATGTAGGAGGATTTTTGAATATGTTAGTTGCTTCCAGAGATTCTGGAGTGAAACGATTTATATACGCTGCAAGTTCTTCTACTTATGGAGATTCTAAAGCATTGCCCAAAGAGGAAGATAAAATAGGAAAACCTTTATCTCCATATGCAATCACCAAATATGTGAATGAATTATATGCGGATAATTTTAAGAAAACATATGACCTAGATACTATTGGATTGCGTTATTTTAATGTATTCGGTCGTAAACAAGATCCTAATGGAGCATATGCTGCAGTTATTCCAAAATTTGTAATGCAGTTTATGGATCATGAATCTCCTCAAATTAATGGTGATGGTTCTTTTTCCAGAGATTTTACTTATATTGATAATGTAATTCAAATGAATATGTTAGCTATTGTCTCGGATAATCAAGAGGCATTAAATAACGTATACAATACAGCATTTGGTGAACGAACAACACTAAATGAACTTGTTACTTTATTAAAAGAATACTTATCAGCGTTTGATTCAGGTATCGCTACTGTAGAAGTTAAAAATGGACCAGAAAGAAAAGGAGATGTTCCACATTCACTGGCATCAGTAGAAAAAGCAAAAAATCTTCTTGGATATGATCCACAGTTTGACATCAAATCTGGATTAAAAGAAGCAGTAAAATGGTATTGGAAAAATTTAAAATAACAAACTAAGACAATCAATTATGAAAGATATAAAAATTGCCGTTATCGGTTTAGGTTATGTAGGTTTACCTTTGGCAAGATTATTTGCAACCAAATTTCCAGTAATAGGGTTTGATATTAATCAAGGAAGAATTGATGAGTTAAGGTCTGGTGTGGATGCTACTCTCGAAGTAGAAAATAATGTACTACAGTCGGTATTACAAGATTCTCCGTCTATGGATCAAGGGTTGTTTTGTTCGGCCGATCTAGGTGATATTAAAGATTGTAATTATTATGTAGTAACAGTACCTACTCCCGTAGATAAAAATAACAGACCTGATTTAACACCTTTATACAAATCAAGTGAAACAGTAGGTAGCGTTTTAAAGAAAGGTGATATCGTTATTTATGAATCTACAGTATATCCAGGAGTAACAGAAGAAGAATGTATTCCTGTATTAGAAAAGGTGAGTGGATTAAAGTTTAATAAAGATTTCTTTGCAGGATATTCTCCAGAACGTATTAATCCTGGAGATAAGCTACACACTGTAGAAAAAATACTAAAAGTCACTGCAGGTTCTACTCCGGAAATTGGGAAAAAAGTTGATGATCTGTATAGTTCTGTGATTACAGCCGGAACACATTTAGCTCCGACAATAAAGGTGGCTGAAGCGGCTAAAGTTATTGAGAATTCACAACGTGATATCAATATTGCTTTTGTGAATGAATTAGCTAAAATATTCAATGCTATGGATATTAATACTCATGATGTTTTAGAAGCCGCTGGTACTAAGTGGAATTTTCTTCCATTTAAACCAGGACTGGTTGGAGGACATTGTATTGGAGTAGATCCATATTATTTGGCGCAACGTGCACAGGAGTTTGGGTATCATCCAGAGATTATTTTGGCAGGGCGTAGATTAAATGATAGTATGGGCGACTATGTTGCTTCAGAGATTATCAAATTAATGGTTAATAAGGATATACGTATTAAAAATGCAAAGGTTTTAGTTCTTGGGATTACTTTCAAAGAGAATTGCCCTGATGTTAGAAATACAAAAGCTGTTGATGTTGTAACTGGTTTACAAAGTTTTGGTACTAATGTAACACTGTATGATCCTTGGGCTAACCCAGAAGAGGTAAAGCATGAATATAATCTAGATACTACTCAAAAATTACCAGATGAGAAATTTGATGCAATTGTATTGACAGTAGCACATAAAGAATATTTAGAATTAGATTTGTCTAGTTTGTTAAAAGAAAATGCTGTAATATATGATGTAAAAGGAATTTTAAAACAAAATGTAGATGGAAGGCTTTAGTTTTTTGTTGAAAAAATGTAGTTCTAACAAACTGACCGAATTTGGATTTTTCAAATAAAGTAAAAAGTGTATTGACCAAATTAATTAATTTGGTCAATACACCGATTTTTATAAACATACTTACTGTAGGAGGAATTACTTTCTTTGTAAAACTATTAGGTTTTTATAAAGAGACGCTGGTAGTCAGTACTTTTGGATTATCAAGTTTTTTGGATGCGTTTTTGTTGGCTGTTTTGATACCTACATTCATTCAGACTGTTTTTATTGGAGCATTGCGTAATATTTTTATACCTAATTATATTACTGAGTTAAAAACAACAAATAAGAAATCAGAATTTCAGTCTATGGGGTTCATTATGGTTTTAGGAATCGTATCAATACTGACCATTTTTGCCATTATTTTTTCTCTATATTTTCTAGAAATGACTTTTCCAGGTCGTGATGACACATTTTATGAATTGATAAGGAAACAACTATATGTTGTCTTACCGTGCATTTTATTTTGGGGATTATCTTCAATTTTAGGAGGATTACTTGAGGTAGCAAACAAATATTTTTTTTCTACGATAAGTGCCTCTTTTATGGCAGTAAGTACAATTATTTGTTTATTGTTTTTTAGTGATGTTTTTGGAGAATTGGTTTTAGCACTTGGATTACTGATTGGAAGTTTCTGTAGTTTTTTGTATCTACTGATCGTAAATCTGCATTTTGGGTTATTATCAATTCATAAGCCTCAAAAAAATGATAATGTAAAAGCTATGATGAAGCAACTACCACCCAAGATTTCATCTGGTTTGTTAACAGGTTTAAATACCTATGTAGATCAATTTTTTGCAGCTCAGTTGGCAATTGGATCCATTGCTGCTGTCAATTATGGAATTAAAATACCCTCTTTTTTGGTTAGTATTTTAATGATAGCTATTGGTAATGTTTTATTACCACATTTTGCCAGAATCATTAATGATAATTTACAGTTGGCTTATAAACAATTATTTAAGATTTTGAAGATTGTATTTTTTTTAGGATTAGGTGTAGGAGCTATTGGTTTTTTATTTTCAGAAGAGATTATTTTCTATTTGTTTGAAAGAAAGGAGTTTACTTCGGAAGATACTGTTGTTGTAGCAAAGGTTCAACAAATTATTTTAATATATTTACCCTTTTACCTTTGCACTCTTGTGATGGTTAAGTTTTTGACTAGCTATAATAAAAATGTATTTATGGCCTGGGCTTCATTTTTTAATTTGATACTTAACTTTGTTTTAAATATGATACTGATTAAGAAGTTTGGCCTATACGGATTAGTAATGAGTACAACATTTGTATATGTTTTAAATAGTTTTATATATTTTACTTATACATATAAAACATATAGAAAAAATGTTGTTAATTCTATTGATGTATGAAAACAAAAGTAGATTTTGTGATAAGTACATTAAATGGAGGAGGAGCAGAGCGTGTTATGACTCTTGTTACTGATTATTTGGCTAATAGAGACTATGATGTATCTATAATTACTTTTAATAAAGGAGATGCTTATGAACTAAACCCTAAAATCAATAGAGTTAAATTGTATTCGGAAAATGTTCAAGTAAGAAGTAATACAATTAAAAGTATCTATAGCTTAAAAAAATATTATAATAATAAATCAAATCTGCCAGATATTATAATAGCTTTTACTACTAGTATTAATTTAATAGCTATTATTGTTGCTAAGTTATGTGGATTGAAAGTGATTGTTTCTGAACATAATAATCATTTGAATAATCTTAAAAAGAAATTAAAATTCACAAAGCAGTATGTTTATCGTTATGCAGATTTAGTAACAGTGTTAACTTCTTATGATATAGATTATTACATGGGATTTGATATAAATGTTATAGTAATGCCTAATCCTTGTACATTTGAGCCTTTTGTTAATGAAGAAGTAGCTAGAAATAAAGTTATACTTGCCGTTGGTAATTTGAATAGATACCATGTGAAAGGATTTGATAATTTGATAACTATAGTAGATTCTATTTTGGAAGAAAATCCAGCATGGAAACTAAAGATTGTTGGAGATGGGGACAAAACCTTTATTAAAGATCTTGTTATGAAAACAGGGATACAAGAACAGGTAGAGTTTACGAATTTTACGAAAAAAATTTCTGAATTAATGCAATGTTCTGAAATTTTTATATTACCATCTAGAAACGAAGGTTTACCTATGGTTTTATTAGAAGCTATGTCTCAAGGAATGGCCTGTATTGCATATGATTGCAAAACAGGACCTTCTGACATCATTGATAATAATATAAATGGATTGTTAGTTGAAGATCAGGATATTGATCAGATGCAAATGAAGTTAAGAAAGATGATGAATAGTAAAGATTTGAGAGATGAATTAAGACAAAATGCAATTCGAATAACAGATAAATATTCTTTAGAATTAATCGGGGAAAAATGGGAGAAAACTATTTATGATGTAATTAATTATGATCAAAAAAAAGCAAAACTGTAGTTTTCGTGATTATGTTATTTACTCTTCTTTAGTAATTAATTTATTTTATAGAGTTCTATGAAGTGCCGCTTCGGGGATTATTTATTGACTATTTAAACATATAAAACTATGGCTAAAGCTCTAATTGCTTGTTTCAGAAAAGAAAAAATGGGTAACCCAACTAAGTATGCTGAAGGAATTTCATTTAGATTGTCGCCTGATAATGCAACGATAACAGAGCCTTATCTTCATTATGATATGCATGCACTTAGTATTGTGTATAATCCAACCCCAACAATTCAGAGGCAAGGTTTTAATGTATGTTTAGGTAGTATATGTAGTGATTTAAGCAATATATTCACTCCTCTTTCTAAATTTCCTGATGGTAGTTATGCTTTATTTCGAGTAGGAGAAGATCATATTGAAGTAGCGTCGGATTTCTCTTCCTCTCGTACAATTTGGTATTTTTTTAATGATGAATTATTTATTTCATCAACTTCGCAAAGAATGATTATTTCATTTTTAGGTAATTTAGATCTTAATGAAAAAGCCTGTGGGTGGTTTTTGTCATCAGGAACATTAGGTCCAGGTAATTCTTGGGATAAAAGGATCAAAATGGTACAACCTAGAATGTCTCTCCATTTGGATAGAAAAAATTGGAAACTTAACAATAATCAAGATGCTGTATTTGATTTTATTCCATTTTCTTCATTAACAGATTCTGATAATATTTCACATGAAGAAAGGCTGAGAAGTGTTGTTGAAAATGTTGTAGATAACTTTGATATTAACCCATCTCAATGGACTCTAGCACTTTCTGGTGGAATGGATAGTAGAAGTTTATTATATCATTTACAAGATGAAAAACTAAATTCGGTTACGTGGGGAAATAGTGATGCTTTAAATCATTCTTCTAGTGATGCTCAAATCGCTAAAAAATTAGCTAAAGATTGCAATATAATGCATAGTTATGCTAATATGGATTACATATCAGGAAGTTTCAATAAGTTAATAGATCGGTTTATATGTGCTGGCGAGGGAAGAATCGATCATCTTGGTGGTTATTTAGATGCTCTAAATTTATGGGGGTATCTATCTGGGACAGGTCGTGGAGTAATTAGAGGGTATGATGCTTTTGGTAGAAAACCACCTGTAACCAGCGATTTTCAGGTTCGTCGTACTAATAACTTAATGCTTACTAAAGATATAAATGTAGACATTCCTGAACCCTTTAATATTATTAGAGAAAATATTCCGGATTACCTAGAAAGGAAAAGTGATGAAGTTTTGGAAGATTGGAGAGATCGCCTTTGGTTGGAGAATAGAACACCAATTGTAACAGCTGCTTTAGAGGATATAAAACTAGCGTACGTAGAGGTCATTAATCCATTATTAAGTCAAGAAATAGTTCAAGTCATTCAGGAACTGCCAATTGATTTAAGGACAAATAAAAAAGTTTGGAATGATATTGTATCAAAAATGTTTCCAGAGACACCTTTTGCAAGAAGAGATGCGATACAAAATGTTGGAGAAATTTTAGCTCTAGATGATGTGAAAAATGATATATGTAACTATCTAATTGAAAAAAAAGAATCTTTATTTCCAGAAAAATTTATTGTTCATATTACAAATAATTATAGTAAAAATAGGCAAAGTAGTAATATCCGAAAAGAATTGACGAAATTTATTAAAGCATATTCCCCAAGAATAATTGAGAATATTATACGTGCTAATATAAAAGCTAGTTCGATTAGTTATCAAAAACTTGCACTTCGGGCATTTATTGTGATAAAAACAAATGAATTATTATTAGAAGATGCACAGTTATCAGAATTACTTTAATTATAAAAAAGGATGAAATATAAAGAAAGAATCTTCCTTTTCTATTTTAGAAATCAGTAAATAGCTAATTTTATGAATAAACTTTTGATGAATATGATAAAAAGTGGGGAATTGAATCATAATTAAAAATAACTTCAGAGAAGGGTGTTGTTTTTTATAATTTTAATGATAAGCAATTATATATAATTAAAATAGATACTAATAAAAATGTTTGGAATATATAACATATGAATGGTAAAATCGATTTTGTAATAAATACTCTTAATGGAGGAGGTGCAGAGCGGGTTATGGTAATTATTGCAAATTATTTAGCAGAAAAAAATTATGATGTTTCTCTTATTACTTTTAATGAAGGGGAAATATTTCAAGTTACCCCAAAAGTAAAAAGAGTTAGGTTACATAATAGACAAAAAAGAATATCTAATCACACCTTAAGGAGTATTTATAATTTAAAAAAATATTATAAAGATAAAACTAAACGACCAGATGTATTGATTTCTTTTACCACAACAATTAATTTGATTGCAATTATTATAGCCAAGTTATGTAATCTAAAAATAATAGTTTCTGAACATAATAATCATTTAAGGAACCTTACTAAAAAAGCAAAGTTTACTAAAGAATTTATTTACAAATATACAGATATATTGACAGTGTTAACTACTTACGATATTGACTATTATAAAAAGCATAAAACTAATGTTATGGTGATGCCTAATCCGTGTACTTTTAAGTCAATAACTGATCCAAATATTAGTAGGGAACCCGTATTGTTAGCAGTTGGTAATTTAGATCGATATCACCATAAAGGATTTGATAATTTAATTACAATAGTTCATCCGATTCTTAAAGATAATCCAGATTGGAAATTAAAAATTATTGGTGGAGGAAAAACGGATATAATAAAAGAATTAGTTAATAAGAATGAAATTAATGATCAGGTTGAATTTGTAGGATTTACAAATAATGTATCAGATTATATGAAAAGTTCTGAGATTTTTATTTTATCATCAAGGTATGAAGGATTACCAATGGTTTTACTCGAAGCTATGTCTCAAGGAATGGCATGTGTTGCGTATGATTGTAAAACTGGTCCGTCAGATATAATTAATGCTAATGTAAATGGATTGCTTGTTGAAGATCAAGATATTAATAAGATGCAAGTTGCATTGAGAAAATTGATATCGGATAAAGAATTAAGAAATAATTTAAGAAATAATAGTATTAAGATAACAGAAAAATATTCACTAGAACTAATAGGTAATAAATGGGAGGAAGCTATTTCAGGAATATTGGAGAAATGAGTATAAAGAATAAAATTGGTGTTTCATTATTTATACTTCCATTTCTATTCACGTCTTTAAATTTGCAAGGATATATTTCTTTGTTTATATCCAGTAATGTTGGTAAAATTTTTGCTTATTCAGTTTTGGCATCTATTATTGCAGGAGTTTTTGTTTTTTTAAAGGATTATAGAAGAGTAGGTTATACTTCTATTATAAAATCTTGGATGTTCTATTATTTTATTTATTATACTATAGCTACCTATTCTTCAGGCTCTTTGGGTTCAAGCTATTCATTAATTAAAACATTAATTCCTGTAATTTACTTTTTTGGATTTGCTGTTTTATTAAGTATTGAGGAGTATAGGAAACTCATGCTATGGGTGACCACATTTGCTTTTTTTATTGCCTGTGTATTTTCGATTTATTTTAATTTCATCAATTTTTCTTTGGATTTTGAGGGAGTCGCAGAATATAGGGTAGAGAGGGCTGCAGGAATTTATGGAGATGCCAATAACACTGCATTAGTTTCGATATTATCCTTTGCTTTTATGTATTATGTTTTTGACCCTATTAATAAAATTCAAAAAGGTATAAAGGTAATTGCTTTATTAATTATTACATACTCATTGATTATTACTTATTCTAATACTGGTTTTTTGTCATTTTTAATAGTTTTGGTAATTATTTATAGAAAATTTTTCACAATAGGTAAGATTATCGTTTTGACACCAATTATGGCTGTTTTGGGTTATCTAGGATATAATTATTTGATTTCTTCCGATATTCTTACTTACGGGCAATTAGAGAAGGTTACTAATATTGTTAATATTCTTACTTTTAGTACAGAAGAAGTTAATTTTTCTGGTAGAGATGAAAGATTGAGTAATCTTTTTAATGTCATTGAAAAAGAGCCATTCTTCGGAAATGGACTTGACTATGGAATAACAGTTGTGCATAGTCATAATACCTATTTTAATATATGGGCTGATGCCGGGATTCTTCCTTTTATAATTTTTTTGATAATAATTTTTTCTTACTATTTTAAAATTTTTAAATATAATACGACTTATAGGTTTTTAGGATTGACAATTTTAATTCCTATTAGCATTTTTATGATGACATTACAGACTATCATAAATCAAGCTTACTTGATTGTTACATTTGTTTTGGTAGCCTATCTAGTGGAAGGAAATTATAATGAGAATAATATAATAAGAAAAAACTGATTTTATTTATAAAGTATTATTAATTAGCAATAACAAAATGTATCAAAATCGAATAAAAATTTTATTTATTTTACCCTCTTTAAAAGCTGGAGGAGCAGAAAGAGTCATGTCCTTTATTGCGGATAATTTGAATGAAAAATGGTTTGATAAAAAAATGATTATTGTGGGATATGAAGAAGATAAAGCTTTTGATGTTAGCAATGTCGATATTACTTTTTTAAATAAGTCTAGAGTTATTTTTTCTTTTATAGATATTATTAAAATTATCAAAAGAGAGAAAGCAGATATAGTTATAGGATCAATAGGGCATATAAATACACTTCTTGCTATTATTTCAATATTATTTAGAAAAACAAAATTTATAGGAAGGGAATCTAGTGTTAGTAGTATACGTCAAAAATTTAGTTCTAATAATTCATTTATAGGTTATATTGCTCAAAAAAATTATAAATTATTAGATGCAGTTATATGTCAATCAAGAGATATGTATGATGATGTTAGAAATTTATACAATATAGATAAGAATAAATGTATCGTTATAAATAATCCTATTTCTGGAAATCTTTCATTAAAAGATTCTAATAATACCGATAATCAGGTCAAAGAATTAATAACGGTAGGAAGGTTAAACAAGGTAAAAGGTCATGAAAGAATTTTATCTGTATTAGCAAAATTGACTTATGATTGGAGGTATACTATAGTAGGAAGGGGAGAAGAGAAAGACACCCTTTTTGATTTGATTGATCGCTTAGGTCTAAAAGAAAAAATAAGATATATAGAGTTTACAAACGAAGTACCGAAATATTTGATGGAAAGTGATTTGTTTTTGCAAGGCTCTTATGTCGAAGGTTTTCCAAATGCATTGTTAGAAAGCTGTGCTGTAGGTACTCCTGCAGTAGTATTTAATGCTCCAGGAGGAACTAAAGAAATTATTGAAGAAGACCTAAATGGGTATATATCAGAAAATGAAGAAGATTTTTTACAGAATGTTATAAAGGCATTAGAATTAAAAGATTGGAATCCATTAGAAATACGAAATTCTGTATTCTCTAAATTTAGTAAAGAAATTATATTGAATAAGTATGAAGAATTATTCAAGAATCTGATGGAAAAGAAAAACTAAAGTGTTAATGAAGAATATTTTAATTATTATGCCTAATGATTCATTAGGAGGAGCTGAACAATACCTGAAGATGCTCGTAGTATTTTTTAAGAATGAAAATATTGAGGTTGTTTTTTTAAAAAAAAGAGATGGTTCTCAATGGGAAGATATACAAAAAAGCATTTCTATAGATTATGTTTCGACAAAAAATGAAAAAATAGGATTATTACTTTTCTTTGTTAGGAGTTTGTTTAGAAAAAAATCAACATATGATTATATTTTTACATCTCACGTATATACTAATGCACTGATAGGTCTTTTAATAAGTTTAAAGAGAATACAAACAAAAAAATTTGTAGCTAGAGAATCAACTTCAATTTTTTTACGATATTCAGGTTTTGCACTTTGGACATATAAATTAGCATATCATATTGGTTATTTTAATATCGACTTATTGATTTGTCAAACAAGTATAATGAAAAATCAATTGCTTAAGTCTTTTTCAAAACTTACCAATAGAACTGAAATTGAAGTTATTAATAATCCAATTAATCTTAGTCTTATTCAAGAAAAGTCTAAAGAAGTACCGAACATACAACTACCAAAACAATATATAATTTCTGCCGGTAGATTGATACCAGAAAAGGGATATGATATTTTGATAAAGGCATTATCGAGGATTAAAAAAAAACATCCTGATTTAAAGCTGATAATTTTAGGAGAAGGTAATGAAAGAAAAAAATTAGAAAATTTGATTACAACTTTAGAGTTAACCAATGATGTAATTCTAATGGGGTATGTGAATAATGTATATGGTTTTTTTAAAAAAGCAAAATTAGGAGTTGTTTCTTCGAGAATCGAAGGGTTTCCTAATGTTCTCCTGCAAATGATGTCTCAATGTAATAGAATAGTTTCTACCGAATGTGCAGGTGGGATTGATAAAATACCCAATATTATAACAGCAAAGACAGATGACGTTGATAGTCTTTATTCTGCTATTTTGAAATCATTGGATAATGAAAATAGTGATAAAAATAGATTTGCTTTTGATCAATATTTGGCTAAAAGAGATATTGATAACTTTATTTCACAAATTGTATAAAAGTTACTTTATAAAAATAATAATTAAAAAATATGTTATTTAATTCTATTGAATTTGCAATTTTTTTACCAATAGTGTTTTTTTTATACTGGTTTATAGCGAATAAAAAATTGAAGCTTCAAAATATATTATTACTTACGGTTAGTTATATATTCTATGGATGGTGGGATTGGAGATTTCTTTCATTAATTTTATTTAGTACGATTATTGATTTCTTTGTTGGCATTGGATTATCTAAAATCAATGATAATAATGTTTTTAAAAGAAAATTATTTTTATGGATAAGTATTTTAGTAAATCTAGGCTTTCTTGGATTTTTTAAATATTACAATTTTTTTGTGGATAGTTTTGTAGATGCTTTTTCATTTTTTGGCAAAACAATTAGTAATAGTTCATTAAATATCATATTACCAGTAGGGATTAGTTTTTATACTTTTCAGACTTTAAGTTATACTATAGACGTTTATAGAAAGAAGTTAGAACCTACAAAAGATTTTATAGTATTTGGAGCTTTTGTTAGTTTTTTTCCACAATTAGTGGCAGGACCTATTGAAAGAGCTACTCATTTATTACCTCAATTTTATAAAAAGCGTGAGTTCAGTTATGAAAAATCTGTTGATGGTTTACGTCAAATACTATGGGGATTATTCAAAAAAATTGTGATTGCAGATAATTCTGCTGAAATAGCTAATCAAATATTTAATAATTCAGGTAACCATTCTGGAAGTACATTATTTTTGGGAGCATTGTTTTTTACATTTCAAATTTATGGTGATTTTTCTGGATATTCAGATATAGCCATAGGTACTTCTCGTCTTTTTGGATTCGATTTGATGAAAAATTTTTCCTTTCCCTATTTTTCTCGGGATATAGCAGAGTTCTGGCGACGATGGCATATTTCATTATCTACATGGTTTAGAGATTATTTATATATTCCTTTAGGTGGAAGTAGAGGTGGGTTTTGGATGAAAATAAAAAATACATTTATTATATTCATTGTGAGTGGTTTCTGGCACGGAGCTAATTGGACATTTATTATATGGGGAGCATTGAACGCTTTGTATTTCCTTCCACTGCTGTTGATAAATAAAAATAGAAATAACCTTGATGTAGTAGCTAAGGGACGTTTTTTTCCTACAATTAAGGATCTTGTAAACATGTTTTATACTTTTATTCTTACTGTCTTGGCTTGGATTTTTTTTAGAGCAGAAAATGTTGGTCATGCAATAGAATACATTGGAGGTGTCTTTTCTAAATCTATTTTGCATTTTCCAGAATTTGTGAGTAACGAAAAATCAGTACTTATGTTAATAAGCTTTTTTATGATTATAGAATGGTTGGGTAGGGAGAGTGAATTTGCATTAGAAAAAATAACCAAAATCCCATTGATTTTAAGATGGCCGTTTTATTGTTTGCTTATTTTTCTATTATTTATTTTTACAGGAAAAGAACAAGCTTTTATATATTTTCAATTTTAGAGTGTTATGAGGAAATTTATTTTTCGTTTGATTTTTTTCGTTTTGTTTATTTCTGTTCTTGGAGAAATTTCGATTAGAATATTTAAATTAACATCAGATATTCCAGAGAGATACATTGATGAATCAGGAATACAACGATATAAACCAAATCAATCTGGATATTATAAAAAATCAACATCTAGTTGGAAGGTTAATAAATATGGCTGGGTAGGTATATCAGATATCTCTAAAGATACTATTATTTCTGTTATTGGTGATTCTTATATAGAAAACATGATGAATCCTATTTTTTGCAATCAAGGAAGTTTATTGGGAGGATTGTTTGAAAATTATTCTTTTTTTGAAGCTGGAAGATCAGGGGTTACATTTATTGAAGCTATGGAGATTAGTAAAGTTTTGGATACAGAAGTAAATCCAAATTATCATTTAATATATGTAGGCGGAAATGATTTCAAAGAAAGTTTTTCTAATATAAAAAAATATTCTGATCGGATGCAGATAGATATATCTAATAATACTATAATTAAAGCAAAATTAAATTCGCCAATGATTAAAAAAATACTATACAGTAATAAGCTCCTTTATTATATGTATTTAAGATTTCCAATATTTGTTAAAAAACAAAATAAAGGAGAAACAAAAGAAAAAATAAACACCAAAGAAATAAATAATATAGGTTCATTAAATCTAAAGAAGCTTTTTCGTTTTTGTGCCAGTAATTATCGAAAAGACAAAATTATTTTCGTTTTTCATGAAAATACAAGCCTAGAAATAATTGAGATTGCTAAAAGCTTTAATTTTAAAACAATACATTTAAATTCTAATGGTACTGAATGGAAGTTAGGAAGTTATGATGGTCATTGGTCTTGTTATGGACACCAAGAAATTGCAAAACAATTATATAACCCTTTGTCAATTTTTTTGAAGAAGAAAAATTAGTTTGATTAAAATAAAGTTTAGATGTTATTTAATTCAATAGAATATCTTG
This sequence comes from Aquimarina sp. RZ0, assembly GCF_008370685.1. Taxonomy (GTDB): domain Bacteria; phylum Bacteroidota; class Bacteroidia; order Flavobacteriales; family Flavobacteriaceae; genus Aquimarina. The sequence continues at coordinate 83,616 of NZ_VTZU01000009.1, read as the reverse complement.
TTTTTTTACCATTAGTTTTTCTGCTTTACTGGCTTCTCAGAAAAAAGAGACCTCAAAATATATTGCTATTAGTATCCAGCTATCTTTTTTATGGATGGTGGGATTGGAGGTTTTTGTCATTAATTATATTCAGCTCGTTTGTTGATTATTTTATTGGCTTAAAAATAGATCAAACTAATGATCAAAAAATAAAAAAACGATGGCTCATTACGAGTTTAGTTTCTAATTTAGGCTTATTAGGACTGTTTAAGTATTTTAATTTTTTTACAGAATCTTTTACCCAATCAATGCAACTTTTTGGATGGGAAGTTGATACATTAACGCTAAACCTTATATTACCTGTTGGGATCAGTTTTTATACTTTTCAGACTTTAAGTTATACAATAGATATTTACAGAAAGCAATTAAAGCCGACAACAGACATAGTTTCATTTTTCACATATATTAGTTTCTTTCCTCAATTAGTAGCAGGACCAATAGAGAGAGCAGCTAATCTTTTACCTCAGATTGAATCCAAAAGGAAATTTGAAATTTCTTACTTCAAATCTGGTATTTTTCAAATCTTTATTGGATTATTTAGAAAAATAGTAGTTGCAGACAATCTTGCAGTTTATGTTGATAGTGTTTATGGTGACGTAGCTGTTCATAATACCACAACATTGGTAATAGCTACGATTTTTTATGCTTTTCAGATTTATTTTGATTTTGCCGGATATTCAGATATCGCGATTGGTAGTGCCAAACTATTAGGGTTTAAGTTTGAAAGAAATTTCAATACACCATATTTTTCAAAAAGTATTACCGAATTTTGGAGACGTTGGCATATGTCATTATCATTTTGGTTAAGAGATTATCTTTATATTTCTCTAGGAGGAAATAGAAAAGGAATAAAAATAACTTACCGTAATCTTATGATTACAATGTTGTTAGGTGGCTTGTGGCATGGTAGTTCATGGAATTTTGTAATATGGGGAGCTATTCATGGATTGTTTTTAATGATAGAAAAATATATATTTTCTAAATCTAGCTATAGATCTTTCGGGATCCTAGGATATGGGTATACCTTTATCATAGTTTTAGTTTCCTGGGTTTTCTTTAGAGCTCATAGTTTTCAAGAAGCCATAATAGTCTGTAAGGGATTTTTTTCATTAGATATAACAAAACCTTTTATTGGAGACATCAATACTTTTTCTAACTCATTGTTTATGTTGTCTTTATCTTTTTTATTCGATATTTTTCTTTCTTATAAGAACGTATCTCTCGAAGACTTTGGAGAGCGATTTAAGATAAGTAGTCTTACTTTTTTTATAACTATCATCATTATCATAATGTGTTTGTTTTATTCGAGTTCAGAAAATTTTATTTATTTCCAGTTTTAATAATTTCAAAAGATGAAAAGTACAAACATAAAAACTGTTTTAAAAATTGTAGGGTTAGTACTAATATTGAGTCTTTGCACAGATAAAATAATTTATTACACGCTTAATTATTTAAGTGACAAGGTACTATCTGGTGGTGGGATAGGTAAACAAAATCATTATCTTTCTGTTGTAGATACGATTGATATTGCTGTTTTTGGTAGTTCTAGAGCGAGTCACCATATAAATCCAAAATTGATATCTGATAAGAGTTTTAATATAGGTGTTGATGGTACAGATATAGCATTTTCAGCTACATTAATTAAATTATTACCTAAAAAGAAAAAACAGCTTGTTATTGTAAACGTTGACCCTCCTAATTTTTTTAACATAGATTATGATGCAGCTGATATAGGTGCATTAAGGTTAAAGTTTCATAGAAATAACACGGTGAATAGAGAAATAAAGAAAGCAAAGCAAAATAGCTTTTTACAATCGTTTTTTTGGACTATTGATTATAATGGTAAATTTCTCAGTATATTAAAGAATTTTTTGAAGCCTAATTATAATTTTAAATCTTATTATGGCTATGATCCTATTAGAGTTAGTGAAACTCAGAAAAAAATTAGAGACATTAAGTTAGCAAGAGTTGATGATAAAGAATGTTTAGACTCTCCTCATAATTTTAATCAATTGTATCTAGAGTATCTATATGAAATACAGCAATTTTCTTATGATAATAATAAAAAGTTAATTTTTGTAACCACACCTACTTTTAATGATACATGCAAGGATGACAATAATAAACTATCTGAATTGATGAAAAATCAGGGTTTAGTCTACTGGGATTATTCTGATTTTTATAAGGACAATGAATCTTTAGATGTTTGGAAGGATAAAACACATCTTTCTGAATTAGGGGCAGATACATTTTCTCAGGTATTGGTAAAGAAGCTTAAAAAAGATTTTATTCAATAGGATCCTATTATTTTTATATGTTCGTTTTGGTTTTACTTAGGGCTTGCTGATTTTCTCGAATATTGACTTGACCAAAGTATTTAATTAACAACGAATTTTATAGTATGTGTATTAATACCTTTTTCATTTATTCTAATTAGATAAATACCTTTACGATAAAAGTCAACATTAACATCAAAAGAAAAGCCTCCAGTGATATCAGATCTTTCTAATAAAGTATTACCTAAAATATCATTGATGGAGTACCATCCGTTTGTGATTTCTTTATCAGATATTACAGAAAATGATCCATTGTTTGGATTAGGATATAAAGACATAATAGAGGTTAAATCTTTTCTTTTTAGATTGATATTGGCAGAAAGAACATTACCTGAGCTATCTTTTATACTATACCTAGCAGAGGTAGTTTCTTCATTAAAAACTTCGGTACAGACGTTGTTTTCTTTTAAGATACAAGAATCAAAAGAAATTGTATTATCATCAGTATTTACTTTCCAAACAGCATTCTTATCATTCGCCAAAATAGTTAACTCATTATTTTGAGCATCCAGAATTCTTAATGTAGAGAAATCTAAGACCTCTGTATTAATATCATTTTGCAAAATAGGAATGACTGTTATATCTCCTAAAACATATTCGAAATTGTCATCGTTGGCAACTGCTTGAAGGTCTTCTGGATCTGGATCTGGATCTGGATCAACTCCATTTTTTGTTAGAAATATACTCGCAAATGCTTTATTTTCCTGAGGGTCTTCAATACTATATCTTATCGAAACTTCATTTTCAGCTATATTTTCTTCTGGAGTAAAGGTAATAGTCCCGTTTGTTGAGTTTACTTCCCATAATCCCTGATTTTCTACTTGTAATGTTGTTACATAACGATCTACGCTATTATTCGCATTTTCATCGATTATTTTTACAGAAGAAGGAATAATAGTATCTCCAGAAGTATCATTACTAGAAACATCAACTATTGTAGGTTCTCCAATAGTAAAAGTACCGAAGTCATCGGTAGCAATAGGCAATATATCAATGGGAGCTTCTTTTTTTTTGAGGCTTATAGTTGCAGATGTACTATTATCCTGAAAATCTTTTACTATATACTTTATGATTGCAAATTCATCTGTAAGAGTATCCTCTGCATTAAAATCAATCGTATTATTTTCTGTATTAACTTCCCAAGTACCAATATTGGGTATTACCAATGCTGTTACATATGTTGGTGGAGATTGAGATTCATCAATGATTCTAAGTGTAGTAGGATTTACCCTATCTCCTGTGTCATCATTAGATAAAACATCAACTTCGGTAAGTTCTCCGGCAGTATACGTCGCATCATCATCAATAGCTATCGGTAGAGGATCTGGTATGACATCACCATCTCTAGTTAGCGTCAATGTTGCAGAAGTAGATTCTATGCCAGCTAGATCAGTAATACTATATTGTATGCTTGCATTATCACCAGCAAATGTTTCTGTACAATTTGAGTTTCCAGTTATACAGGGCGAAAATTCAATACTATTATCATCCTGAATAGTCCAGGTTCCAATGTTTTCAGAGAAATAACTTGATAGTAAATTAGTCGAATCATTAGGATCTATTAATCGTAATGATGTAGGGTCTATAAAATCACCTGTATTGTCATTTTCCAGAATGAATGTTTTCTTAGTATCGCCTTGTAAAGAATAGGTATCAAAATCATCAATTGCTATAGGATCCGTATCAGGGTCATCCAGAACATATACAGTTGTTGATCTTTCATTAGTATCTCTATCATAATATGAACTAGATTGCGTGGTAATTTTAAAAAATTCAATATTCTCTTTAATTTTATCTTTTCTAGGAACTAACGATTTTGAAAAAGAACTTGAACCAGAAGGTACTATTAAAAAAGGAGTTATCCTCTGTACATCCAATCCAGCCAAGGCTCTTCCTGTAAAGGTATAATTAACGGCAAGGGGTAAGTTTATATCACCTCCCGTTCTCTTGACTTCAAAATCTGCTTCCGTTCCATTAGACTCAATTGCATTTTTATTAACACTTTTTATAGTAACATCTGCTTTTGGATAATTGGGAATTGTTTTATGATTGATAGTTATATTGTCAAATTCAGGAACTCTTCTATATTCTATCGTATTATCTGGATCAGGGTGAATTACGGTAACATTTCCAGTTAAATTAGAAACTCCTGATAATGTAGTATGTCCAAAAACAGTAAAGAATTTATGATCTGTTTCATAATCTATGATGACATTATCAAAATTGTAACCACCCAAATTTGGTGACGTTTCATCATAACTTGATACTTCAAAGAAAATAGGTGAATTAAATTCATAGGTAGGATGTTGACTCACATTTTTGAACACGCAATCTTTTATGTTAACATTATAAGAATTACTAGTTTTTCTGGAATAAATAGCTCTCCATTGACTATTCTCTACAAATACTCGTTCAAAAGATACATCTCCTTTAACTGGAGAATTGAAATTTTTACTAGCACCCAAAACAATTTCAGAAGGAGAATAAATATTACTTTCTACATGATTATTGGTAAGATAACAATCAGTGAAACTAATACTAACATCTTCAGAAGTGCTATCTAAGTTTAGAAGAGCCAAGAGAATACCAGAGTGATTATTATCAGTAAATCTACAATTTTCAAATCTCACATTTACGACTCTTTCAAAACTGCTATTGGGTTCAATATCTAATCCCGCTTCGGGTAATGTACCTTTAGTATCACTAAAACGGCAATTAACGGCTAGAAAATCTTCTACTGAGATGATAGATATCCCTTGTCTAAAACTATTGTAAACTTCTACATTTCTTAGGGTAATATTTTTTGAGTAGCTTGACGAATCATCTTTTCCTGATCCTACAATATATATTCCATCTCCGGTAGCATCTCTAATGGTAAGCCCTTCAATAGTAACATTATCACCAGAATTAATATTTATAGCATGTCTTCCTTCACTATGTTGCAAGCTTGATAATTCTGATTTATTCATAATAATTTCTGCTCCATAACCTAAAATTTTCAAGTTTTTTGGACGAACAAGAAATAACATTTGAGCATTGGTTCTATCAAATTCACCTGGTATCGCTTTTAATTTAACACCATTTTCAAAAATAATTACCTTATTATTTATATCAAATAATTTACTTGGTCTAACATTCCAGTCCGAAGTTCGTTTATCTATTATGATAGTATCATTATTAGATCGTAATGCAGTTTGAAAAGCATTAGTTGCATCAGATGAATTATATCCAAAACTGGATGCTTTTACAGTCTGTGAATATACTGTGCTATAAGGTAAAATTAAAACTAACAACAGGGAGCAAAGCAAAATAGATTTAATAGGGTTGGGATACATGTCTTAATTAGTTTAAGGATTACATAATTAGTAATTAAAATTTAAATATTTATAAAGTAAGCCCATTAAATAATTGTAAAGTGATAATTTGATGCAAGAACGTACTTTTATCGGCAATATTGTACTTACGTCGATTAAAAAATGTTAAAGTTTTCATAATCACAAGTGTTTGATAATTAAACAGTTAATTAAATGCGGTGTACCCGTAATTTTAAATATTCACTTCTTATTGGACGTGTTAAGATTCGATTCCTTAAAATCAATTCAAAAAATATATAATAAGAAATTAACTATAATCTCTTAAACCCTTGCTTATATATTTATATTTGCGAAAAAGTTATATTAGAATAATCTATTTCTAAAATTATAAATGGGTAAAATTATCAGAATCACCACAGTTCCTAAGTCATTGGGAGGGCTTTTAAAAGGGCAATTGAAATTTATGTCGGATTACTATGAGGTTGTTGGAATTACTAGTAAAGGAGATATAACTGATGGAGTAAGCGACTTAGATCAAGTAGCACAGCAAGAAGGGATAAGAGTAATTCCTGTAGAAATGACTCGTAAGATAACTCCTATAAAAGATCTTGTAGCTGTATATAAATTATATAAAATTTTTAAGACAGAAAAACCTGTAATAGTTCATAGTCATACACCAAAAGCCGGAACTTTATCCATGATAGCTGCAAGGTTTGCGAATGTTCCTCATAGATTACATACTATAGCAGGGCTACCACTTCTGGAAGCAACAGGAGCCAAAAGAAAGTTACTGGATTTTGTAGAAAAGATTACGTATGCTTGTGCAACTAAGATTTATCCTAATTCTTTTGGGCTCAATGACATTATTTTAGAAAATAAATATACCGTTCCCCAAAAGCTAAAAGTGATTGCTAATGGAAGTTCCAATGGAATAGATACTTCTCATTTTGATCCTAAACTATATTCTGGAGATGATAATAATTATTTAAAAAAGAAACTACATATTGAAGCGTCTGATATCGTATTTATTTTTGTGGGTAGATTAGTAAAAGACAAAGGTATTAATGAACTTATTAATGCTTTCAAAAGGATTAATTCCCAATTTCAGAACGTGAAATTATTACTTGTTGGTTCTTATGAAAAAGAACTAGACCCGTTATTTCCAGAATCCGAAAAAGAGATTGATTCAAATCCTAATATTATATCTGTAGGTTGGCAGAATGATGTAAGACCTTATTTTGCAATCTCTGATATTCTTACATTTCCTAGCTATAGAGAGGGTTTTCCTAATGTAGTGATGCAGGCTGGTTCAATGGGACTGGTAAGTATTGTGACAAATATTAACGGTTGCAATGAAATTATTTCAGATGGTGTTAATGGAACTATTATTCCTACCAAAGATACGGAAGCTTTATTTAAGAGCATGGAGAAGTTTATTATTGACATAGCATATAAAAATCAGTTATCTGTCGTTACAAGAACTACTATTTGTAATAACTATGAGAGGAAATATGTTTGGGAAGCATTGCTGGAAGAATACAAGCAGTTGTAAAAAAAATGCTATTTAATTTTATATATGTAAAATATATTGCTTTACTTGCATGGTAACAAAAAAGAGTAAGTAACATTGTCATAATTTTATTAGTAATAAATGTTTGATTGATAAATATTTATTACAATTTTCTAATTGGGATATATCATAGGTATTATGGCTTTGATTATTTCTCCACTTTGGTTATTTGTATAATAAAGTTGGGATAATGAAGGTTGCAGAACGAGTAAGAAAAAATATATTTTGGTTCATAGATTCAATTAGAGGCGGCAAAATACGCCGACATTATAATGAAGTTAAGTACATTACTGAACATTTTGATCAAGAATTTAGTAAAGAAAAAAGAGAAGAATATCTAAGAAAGCTTCTGATTCATGCTGCTAATACTACAGAATTCTATGGCGGTATGGCGGTAGCCGATATCCTTAATTTTCCTATAATTAATAAAGATACGATTCGATCTTTTCCACAAAAATTTAAGTCTGTAAAGTATTTTAATAAAAGGAAAGTCAGCGTTTCTACCAGTGGATCGACTGGAGCATCATTTACTGTGTATCAGGATTTAAATAAAAAATACAGAAACATAGCAGATGTTATTTATTTTTCTGAGATAATTGGCTTTCATGTAGGATATAGATTATTTTATTTACGCTTTTGGAATATGTTTAAAAAGAAAAATAAAATTCAATCTCTATTACAAAATATCGTACCCATTGATGTTTTTGATTTATCTCCTAAAAGTATAAAAGATTTAATTTCTAGACTATCAAAAGATACGTCTAATAAAGGAATGTTGGGGTATGCATCTTCATATAATAAAATATGTACATACCTGGATTCTATAAATTCAGATGTCATTAATTGTAATCTAAAATCAGCAGTAGGTATATCAGAACGACTTAATAAACCAACAAAAGTTGCTATGAAAAAATATTTTAATGTTGATATGGTGTCCAGATACTCGAATGCAGAGAATGGTTTGATTGCCCAACAGCCGCAAGGAGAAGACTTTTTTGAAATCAATGAAGCAAGTTACTATGTGGAGATTCTAAGCCTCGAGAATGACAAAAGATTGCAACCGGGAGAGTTAGGACGCATAGTCATTACAGATCTATTCAATTATAACATGCCGATTATTCGATATGACACTGGCGATATCGGAATTATGGATTTTATTACTGTAAATAATAAAACTAAACTTGTTTTTACAAGAGTAGAAGGAAGAAAAATGGATATGATTCGTAATACATCTGGAGAAATATTATCTACCAGCATACTTTTGATTATTAATAAATATAAAGAAATAAAACAAAGACAAATTATTCAGCAAACAAAAAATGAATATCTCTTTAAACTAAAGATTGAAAGTAATACTTTTGATAAGCAAGATGAATTCATAGAAGAATTTAGAGGATATTTAGGAGACGACGCTATCATAAGATTAGAGTTTGTAAAAGAAATTCCCTTACTGGCATCAGGAAAGCATAGGGCAATAGTCAATAAAGTTAAAATATAAAAAGTGTACAGGTTTTTTATTAAAAGAAGTTTTGATTTTATAGCATCCTTAGTTCTTCTAGTCTTTATTGCTCCCATTTTTGTATTAATTACCTTCTTTCTTTTTTTAGCAAATAGAGGAAAACCATTTTTTATACAGAAGAGACCTGGAAAAAATGAGAAAACTTTTGATATCATAAAATTTAAAACAATGAATGATTTAAAAGATTCGAAAGGGAATTTATTACCAGATAAAGATCGTTTAACCCCCGTAGGTCGATTTGTACGTAAAACATCATTAGATGAAATTCCACAATTGATTAATGTTTTAAAAGGAGAAATGAGTTTTATTGGCCCAAGACCTTTGTTAATTAGATATTTACCATATTACAAAGAAAATGAAAAAGTCAGGCATTCAGTTAGGCCAGGAATCACAGGCTTAGCACAGGTTTCAGGAAGAAACTTATTAAATTGGGATGATCGATTGGCAATAGATGTAATTTATGTAGAGAATATTTCTTTTATTCAGGACATTAAGATTATTTTTGCAACCATTAAAAATGTAGTAATTTCAAAGGATGTAGTTATAGATCCTAATTCAGTACTACCGGATTTAGATGAATATAGAAAATAAAATTTGTTGGGCAATATTAGTTACCGGATGGGGACGTAATGCCAGAGATACTATCAAGTCTTTTAGGAGTGGTAAATTGGAAAGGAGTATACTATCTTTGGTCGTTTATGAACAAGAACCTTGTGGTGCAGCTGAGTTGGCCGAAGAATGTGGGATAGAAACACTTCAACTTTTTAGAAAGGACTTTCCAGACCTGATTTCTTATCAGAAAAAATTAATTGAAGAACTAAAACAACGCAACATTGATTATGTTTTTATGCTCAATTATAAATATATTATCAAAAATGAAATGTTAACCGCGTTTCCTGATAGAATTATAAATATTCATCCTTCTTTATTTCCTAGTTTTTTAGGCACAAAAACTGCTATACAAGATGCATTAGCCTATGGAGTAAAGATTACAGGGGTTACAACCCATATTATTGATGATAAATTGGATGAGGGTGTTATTTTGGGGCAGTCCGCAATAAAAATAGAGGAAGATGATAATTTTGATACTTTATATCCAAAATTTGTAAAAAAAGGAAAAAAACTCATTGTAAAAACATTCAAAGTCATTGAAAACATGCATTTTGAAACTAACTAATATAATTATAGGTATGTACAAAGTATTCATAAAGAGGTTTTTTGATTTTTTTCTTGCTTTACTAGGTATTATTTTTTTATCCCCCATTTTAATTACAGTGATAATTATTTTATTATTTGCTAATAATGGTAAACCCTTTTTCTTTCAGGTTAGGCCTGGGAAGAATGAAAAACTGTTTAAAATCATTAAACTAAAAAGTATGAATGACAAGAAGGGGGAAGATGGAGAGTTGTTACCATATGAATATAGAATTACTAAAATTGGAGCTTTTGTTAGAAAATATTCTCTGGATGAAATCCCCCAATTAATTAATGTATTAAAAGGAGATATGAGTATTATTGGTCCCAGACCCTTGCTAGTTCAGTATCTTACACTATATAATGATTATCAAAAGCGCAGACATGAGGTTAAGCCCGGAATTACTGGTTGGGCACAAGTTAATGGTAGAAATGCAATTAGCTGGAAGCAAAAATTTGAATATGATGTTTGGTATGTGGATAATCAATCTGCTCTTTTGGATCTTAAGATTGTCATAAAAACAATTAAAAAAGTGATACTAAAAGAGGACGTTAATAAAGATGTTAATCTAAATATGCCAGTTTTTAGGGGAACCGATGATGAATAAGAATCATCGTAGTGGTTTTAACTTTTTGTACTATAATATGTTGAAAAATTTAGAAGTACATATGTAATTTTTAGGGATAAAATATAAAATATAAATATGGAAAAAGTTCTGGTAATTGGAGCTTCAGGACATGCTAAAGTTATAGTTGAGGCCATAGAATTAGGTCAGGAATACGAGGTTTATGGCTTTATTGATTCGTATAAATCAACTAGTGAGAAAGTTCTTGGGTACGAAATTTTTGGTAAAGAAGAAATCATACCAGATTTGATGAATAAAGGTGTCAATAAGGCAATTATAGGTATAGGAGATAACTGGACAAGATTTTTGATGTATGAGAAATTAAGCCAAACTTGCCCTAAGCTGGAATTTATATCTGTGATTCATCCGTCTGCCGTAATAAGTCCATACTCTGAAATAGGTAGAGGAACAGTTATTTTGGCTTCGGGAATAGTGAATACTGATGCAGTGGTTGGTGATTTTTGTATTATTAATACCAAAGCCACCTTTGGGCACGACTGTATAATGAAGAATTTTTCTAGTTTAGCGTCTGGTGCTACGATAGGAGGTGCGGTCCATGTGGGAGAGTTTACGGCTGTTTCTTTGGGAGTAACAGTTCTTCAGAAATTATCTATAGGAAAGCATAGTGTCATTGGAGCAGGAGCAGTGGTTACCAATGATGTTAAAGACTATAGAGTTGCTTATGGTGTGCCAGCAAAGATTATAAGAAAAAGAAATGAAGGAGAAAGCTACCTTAATAGTAAGCTTCTGGATACTAATTTTAAGGTATATAGAATCAAAGACACTAATGGATTAGTAAAATATAAAAAAATCCTGAAAGCTCTCAATAATTCAAGTCCATTCTACAAAACAGAGTTATTAGATACCTTAAGTATGAATGAGCATCAGCTCAATTATTTTGTTTTAGAAAAAAATGGAAACCCAATTATTGTAATGCCTTTTTATATCCGAAAAATCTATCTTGATGGTGAAGATACTTCTTATAAAGATGTTACTTCTCCTTACGGATATAGTGGACCACTTTTTGATACAGATTTAATAAATGAGGATATTATAAAACATTTTTGGCGTCAGGTAGATTTATGGTATGAAAAGAAAAAAATAATTAGTGAGTTTATTCGGTTTAGTCTTACAGGTAATCAGAAAGAATATTCTGGAGAATTAATTCCTAGCCTCAAAAATGTGAAAGGCGTAATTATTGATAAAGAGGAGCAGTGGTCTAAGCTTAAATCCAAGGTGCGGAACAATTATAGGAAATCTTTACAGGAAGGGCTTAATTTCAAGGTTTTTAGTGACCCTATACCTATGGATATCATCAAGGATTTTTATGATATTTATATACAAACAATGCATCGTAATAATGCGCATTCTCAATATTTTCATTACATAGATTATTTTAAAAATTTTATAGCAGAAAACCCGGAGAGTGTTATTATAGCTATGGTGTATAAAGATTTTAAACCAATCTCGACAGAACTTGTGCTGCTCGATGAAGATACATTGTATTCATATCTTGGAGGAACATTATCAGATTACTTCTATACAAGACCCAATGACTTTTTAAAAATAGAAATAATAAATTGGGCTAGACAATACAATTATAAGTATTATGTACTTGGGGGAGGAAGAGTAGATAATGATAACCTATATAAGTATAAAAAGACTTTTTTTCCTAATGATGAAGATATTGTGTATTATACAGGGAGAAAAATTATAAACACAGATATTTATAAAGATTTAGTTGCAAAAGAGTGCGATAAAGATAAAATTTTAGAACAAGAAGATATACAAAAAAACTATTTCCCATTGTATAGATATAATGAATAAATATATACATTTTATGCCTTCAACTATCGAAGTTATTGAAGATCAAGAAAACTGGAATCAACTTTTGGAAAAAGTTGATGGACATGACTTCTATCATACATTTGATTATCATCAATTGTCCAAATCGGATGATGAAAAACCAATTCTTATTAAATATGAATATGAAAATAAGATTATTGGTTTGCCACTTTTGATGAGAAAAATATTTGATACGGATTACTTCGATATAACTTCTGTGTATGGATATGCAGGACCTTTGTCAAAAAATATAGATGAATCTTTTGATGCTGATGATTTTAAAAAGCAATTGGAAGCGTTTTTTAAAGAAAATAAGATAGTATCAGTTTTTACCCGGTTAAATCCATATATACAACATCAAGAGGTAATACTTGGTGGTCTGGGCGAAATAAAAACATTAAGTAAGATTGTCAATATTAATTTGACTAGAGATTTAGATATACAGAGAAGTTTTTTTTCTAAAACTACCAAAAGGTATATTAATAAAGCTCGAAAACAATGCACAGTGCGAAATATTGAGTCTGAAGACGATATTATTATCTTTAAAGAGTTATATTATGAAAATATGGATAGGGTTAATGCAAAAGAATCCTATTATTTTCCAGAGAATTACTTCAATAGTTTTATAAATAGTAAAGAGATTAATACCGATGTGTTATTTGCAATACACAACGAAACTAATAAGATTATTTCTGCTGCGATGATGGTAAAAACCAATAAAATTATTCAATACCATATATCAGGCACAAGAAATGATTACCTATATTTAACACCAATTCGTCTTTTAATTGATGAAATGAGAATAAGAGGAACTCAGGAAAATTATACGTGTTTTAATCTTGGTGGAGGCCTGGGAAACCAAGAAGATTCTCTGTTTAAATTTAAAGCTTCTTTTTCTAAAGATTCTAAAGATTTTAAAATTTGGAAATTTATAGTGAATCAGGAAATTTATGATAAATTAACGAACCAATATGCTCCGACTATGTCTAGTGACTTTTTTCCGAAATATAGGGGGTAAGGTATTCTGAAATCGCTTTGGCGATTAGATCTCTTCCTCGATTATTCCAGTGTCTATCATAGACCAAAGTGGTGGCCTTTTTAGAATTTTCAAATTTTTGAGAAAAATCAATGTATTTAAAACCATTTTTTTTGAGATAATCCATAAATAATGGACTAGTTATTCGTGTGTCTAGTAAAAGAACATTGCGCTTTTTATTGTATCCGTATTTGTTTATTAGACTCTTAAAGTTTTCCAGGTTCTTATTATCCTTTTCTATTTTTTGCTTCTGATCTTCTTTCTTATTTTTAGCACTAGGAGCTTTTGCAGGTTTTAAAATACTAAGAACTCTGCGTACTAATTGTTTTGGAGGATCTAGAATGCCAATACTTTTGCAGTATACCAATAATTTACTTTTTCTAAGTAATCTATTCATTGAAGACTCTAATTGCAGTCTTTCTTGTATTACTTTATATTCACCACGTGTGAGATCATTCGAAAATTTTATACCTAATATAACGTGGTCAATAAGCTCAAATTGTTTTTTATAAGAGTAAATAAGATGTAATTGATCAGCAAAATCATAGCCGGCATATCCGTATTCATATACTTCGACTTCTGGGATAATTTTTTCTATTTTTTTTCCAATAGAATTATGATAATCTTGATGAAATCCTTGTATATAAGAATCTCCTACGATAGCGATTTCAATTTTATCTTTTGTGGGTGTAAACTCTCGATAAGAATTATATCCTGATTTGTTTATATAATATTTAGAAAAATTCTGCCTGCGATTACCTGTTACAGAAATACCTTGTTGATTAGGAACCCATTTCTCTACCTGATATTCATCTAAAAACCTACTAGGAGTGTCTTTTCCTAAGTGAAAAACTCTAACAAGTAGTTCTAATAATATAAGTATCAGAAACATATAAAGCATACTTTTTAAAATCAACTTTTTCATAATCAATACTATTAATTAAAACTGAAAATAAATAAACGATCTGTCAACAAGATCATCGTAGAATAGCAGCATTGCTAAAATTACTACGGTATACACCAAAAACCGTACAAGTTTGGATTTAAATTTAAACGGAGCTCGTTCATCTCTTCTAATCCTAAATTCGTATAAAGTAAATATAGCCAGTAGTATAAAATAATCAATCATTCTATAGCCTAATGGATGTTCATAGATTTCGAATCTAAAATCAGCAACTAGTTGTTTCAGGAATCCTAAGGCATCGGTTATAGATTCTGATCTAAAAAACACTCTTGAAAATGTTACAAGCAAAAAGGTTGATAACATTTGAAGGATTTCTTTTATAGAAGGGAACCAGGAATTTTCGGCAACGACAGTATTCATATAAATACGATTTCTACCCATCAAAAAGACAGGTATATATAATATAGCGTGTATTAACCCCCAAATTATAAACGTCCAGTTTGCACCATGCCAAAATCCACTAACAAGAAAGATAATTGCAATGTTACGCACAGCTTTGAGTTTGCTTACTCTACTTCCTCCTAGCGGGATGTATAGATAATGCCTGAACCAGGTAGATAATGATACATGCCATCGTTGCCAATATTCAGCAACATTTCTTGCAAAATTTGGAAACTTGAAATTAGACATAAGTTCAATCCCAAAAAGTTTGGAAGTTCCAATAGCAATGTCAGAGTATCCGCTAAAATCTCCATACACCTGAAAACTGAATAGACAAACACCTAAAATAAGTGTAGAGGCAGGGTAGGAGCCATAGTTTGCAAAGATATCATCTACAATTGGAGCAATGGCGTCTGCAATAACTACTTTTTTGAATAAACCCCAAACAATCAGTTTTACACCTTCAGTACATTGTTTATAGTTAAAAGTCCTTTTAGCATCTATTTGTGATAATAAATTAGAAGCCCTTTCAATTGGACCGGCCACTAATTGAGGGAAAAAACTTACAAAAGTAGCAAATGCAATAAAATCTCTGGTTGGTTTTAATCTCTTGTAGTAAATGTCTAGAGAATAAGACATGGTTTGAAAAGTATAAAAAGAAATCCCAACAGGCAAAATAATTTGTAATGTCCAGGTACTGTGTGATGTATATCCAAGCAGCTCAGTAAAATCAATCCATGAATCGATAAAGAAATTAAAGTATTTAAAAAAGCCTAAAAGCCCTAGATTAAAAATAACACTTATCCATAACCAGTTTTTTCTACTTCTATCCGATTTGCTATTATGGATTGATTGTCCAACAAAAAAGTCAACAACGGTACTGGCAAAGATAAGAAACAAGAAACGCCAATCCCACATTCCATAAAATAAGTAACTAGCGCCTAAAACAAAGGTGTTTTGTAACTTTAATTGTTTATTGAATAGGCACCAATATAATATAAAAGTTATTGGTAGAAATATAAAAAAATCTAAAGAATTAAATAACATATGCTGTCATTAAAAATATAAAATCCAAGGGGGGGGTAGTTACTATAAAACAGGTAGTAAAAAAACTAATGTTTATAAGTTCGGCAAATTTTGTTTAATTAATTTAATAAATCAAGAATTATTTTGTTTTTTTCATTTTTGTTAGCTTATATATAGTTATAAACCATTTTTTTACTACTCACACAGGGGGAAAAAACCTATGAATAAACAGGCAATTAACTGGTTATAATTATGGTTTTAACAGCTATCATTGCAGTATAATTAAAAACTATTGATAGTAAGATAACACCGAATAAATCTTTAATAATAGTTGGTTAAAAAATGCAAAAAATACATTTTAGATGTAGGTTATTAGATAAAACAGTCATTTTATCTGTTTTTATAAGTGTTTTTAAAACTTAATTCATAGTATTTTTCTTACGGGAATTCTCTCGTTTGAGCATTATTTTTAAATCACTTATGCTGTTAAACGCATTTTTTAAGTATTCTATCTAAAAAATGAAAAATTAGATAGATATTAAAATTAACTGAACTATTTTAGCAGTGGTTAAAACAAGTAAGAGTAAATTTTTTAAGTTTTGGAAGTGCTACCCCCTTCTTCCTCAAATTTTTTTTTAATTGCCATGAAAAATATCTGTGATTATAACTTTGTGTTATAATGATGGGTGTTAAAATATTGTTCATTATTAATTGGGAAAAATATGAATGCAATAGAGTCCAAAAGGATATGGCTGTCGTCTCCGCATATGGGTGGGACTGAACAGGAATATGTTAAAAAAGCATTTGATACTAATTGGGTTGCACCTTTAGGTCCGAATGTTGATGGTTTCGAAAAAGATCTTGAGAACTATCTGGATAGTGATATTCATGCAGGAGCACTTAGCTCGGGTACTGCATCATTACATCTGGGATTACAGTTATTAGGCGTAACAAGAGACGATGAAGTATTATGTCAGAGCATGACATTTTCAGCTTCTGCAAATCCCATAGTATATTTGGGAGCAAAGCCTGTCTTTATTGATAGCGAGTCTCAGACTTGGAATTTGTGTCCAGAACAACTAGAGATTGCCATAAAGGATAGAATTTCTAAAGGAAAGAAACCAAAAGCAATAGTAGCGGTTCATTTATATGGTATGCCATATAATGTAGACGCGATTCATAAAATAGCTTCAGAATATGATATTCCTGTTTTAGAAGATAGTGCCGAAGCTCTGGGTAGTTCCTATCACAAAGTAAAGTGTGGGACTTTTGGAGATATCGCTATTTTATCTTTTAATGGAAATAAAATAATTACTACCTCTGGAGGAGGAGCATTACTATCCAAAACGAAAGAATTTAGGGACAAAGCAATCTTTCTGGCTACTCAGGCAAGAGATAATGCTCCGCATTATGAACATTCTGAAATTGGTCACAATTATAGAATGAGTAATATTCTTGCAGGGATAGGAAGAGGACAAATGGAAGTTTTGGATGCTCATGTTGACAAAAGACGTAGTAATTTTAACTTTTATAAAAATAATTTAGGTGATTTTTCTGAAATTAAATTTTTAGAAGAACCCTCAGGCTTTTATTCTAACAGGTGGCTTACTTGTATAGAGACAAGCTCTAATGAATTGAAAGAGAGTATACGATTAGCTCTTGCTAAAGAAAATATAGAATCTCGACCTTTATGGAAGCCCATGCATCTTCAGCCAGTTTTTGAAGAATGTGATGCGTATCTCAATGGAATTTCTGACGATTTATTTGATAGAGGACTCTGCTTACCAAGCGGCTCCAATCTTGAAGAAGATGATTTGTTTAGAATAACATCAGTAATTAAAAACATATTGAGATGATTAAAGACTATATAATTAATAATTCTCATAAACATGCGTCTAAGTGGCTTGTTTTAGGTATTGATGTAGCAATCACTATTTTTAATTTCTTTTTAGCGTATGTAATTAGATTTGGGATCACTTTAGATTTTGATACCATTAGTTTAGTATATCAATTACCTGTAGTAGTCGCGCTTTCTGGGATTAGTTTTTTACTAATAGGTTCCTATAAAGGTGTTGTAAGGCATACAGGCATGAGAGATGCCTATAATCTATTTCTTGCTGTAACAGTATTGATAGCATTGAGTGGAGCATTAATGGTTTCTAGTAGATTATCTTTAATACCTGAACTTCTCAATATTCCCGTATCCATCATATGCATTCACTATCTTTTGAATATTATTACGCTTACAACAAGTCGTTTATTATTTAAGTATTGCTATCATTATATAAAATCAAAACTTGGAGATTCTTCCAGAATTTTGATATATGGAGCTGGTGATTCAGGTTTGATAACACTGGCTGCTGTGACTAATGATTCTCATAAGTCCGTAACAGTTGTAGGATTTGTTGATGATAACCCTCAGAAAATAGGAAAAACAATTAATGGGATAAGAGTCTTTGGTTCTAAGCTGATAGATCAGAGTTTTGTGAGCAAGAATAATGTAAACGAAATTATTGTATCTATTCCTCATATAGATAAAAAGAGATTATCCGATATTTCGGATAAACTGCTTAAGTTATCAGTAAAGGTTAAGATTATACCTGCTGTAAATGACTGGATTGATGGTAAATTAAATGTTTCCCAGATTAAACCAATACAAATAGAGGATTTATTAGATAGAGCTCCTATTGCGTTAGAGAATCAAAATATAAAGAAAGAACTTGAAGGCAAAGTAATAATGATTACTGGCGCGGCAGGTTCTATTGGAAGTGAAATCGTTAGACAAGCTTCTTTATATGCTTATAAGCATTTAGTACTCGTTGATCAGGCAGAGTCTCCTCTATATGATTTACAACAAGAATTATTGAGTAAAGGTGTAGATAATTTTACTCCAATAGTAGCTGATATAAGAGATCATCAGCGGATAGAGACTATTTTTGAAAAATTCAGACCCAATATGGTATTTCATGCAGCAGCATATAAGCACGTGCCATTAATGGAGAATAATCCTTGTGAAGCTATTAAGATAAATGTTCTGGGAACAAGGAAGCTGGCAGATTTGTCAAGTGAATTTAATGTTGATAAATTTGTTTTTGTATCTACGGATAAGGCTGTGAATCCTACGAATGTAATGGGTGCTACAAAAAGAGTAGCTGAAATGTATATTAAATGCCTGCATAATCGAAGTAAAACTAAGTTTATAACCACGCGGTTCGGAAATGTATTAGGTTCTAATGGTTCTGTTATTCCTTTATTTAAGAAACAAATAGAAAAAGGAGGACCATTAACGGTTACACATAAAGATGTAACACGCTTCTTTATGACAATACCGGAAGCATCTCAATTAGTAATTGAAGCAGGGACTATGGGTAATGGAGGCGAAATATTTATATTTGATATGGGAGAGTCTGTAAAAATATTTGACTTGGCTAAAAAGATGATTCGACTATCAGGTTTAAATTACCCTAATGATATTGATATTGAAATATCCGGACTAAGACCAGGAGAGAAGTTATACGAAGAGTTATTGGCAGACACCGAAAATACATTACCAACGTATCATAAAAAAATTATGATTAGTAAGCATGATGAAGGAGACTGCTCATTGGTACTTGACAAAATTGATGATTTATGTATTATGAATTTGTTAAACCAAGATAATCTCATAGTTAGTAAGTTAAAAGAAATAGTGCCAGAATTTATTTCCAAAAATTCAACTTTCGAAAGTATTGATAAGAAGAGAGTTGATAATTATAAAGCACCAGATAAAAATCCTTCACACAATCGAAAGCGTACTTTTTTAGTTTAAAAATTGATAATTTGATAGATTAATACAGATATTTTTATTTATTTGTATTGGGTTTCAATGCCTAAAAAAATTCTTAATAAAGAATAAACTATATCATTTAATTTATTGATCAAAGAAAGTATAGGACTATATTTCTCTAATTATAAAACTGGATAAACCCCATTTAAGAACATTATATTTTGATATGAAAAATTACAGACTGTTATTTCCTTTTTTCTTATGCTTATTATTTTTTTCCTGTAAAGCACCCAAAGATGTTTTGTATTTTCAGGATCTGAATGAATCTGGAACAGATTTAGCAATAAAAAAGTATGTTCCGCTATTTCAAGTAGGAGATGTAGTAAGTGTTTCTATATCCGCTTTGGATATGCAGGCGGTAGCACCTTTTAATCCTTTTATTGGTATACCTAATGCTACGAATGGTTTACAGAGTGATAGGTCGGCAAATACTAATAATCGTAATGCACCTACGTATTTAATAGATGCCAATGGTAATATAGATTTTCCAGTTTTAGGCTCTATGAAAATTGAAGGCCTAAATAGCATGGAGGCAAAGGCTTTGTTTAAAAAAAAATTAGGAATCTATGTCAAAGATCCAATAGTTAATATTAGAATAGAAAATTTTAAGGTTACTGTTCTTGGAGAGGTTAATAGACCTGGTACCTTTACAATACCAAATCAAAAGATTACTGTGATTGAAGCGTTAGGTCTTGCAGGTGATATGAGAATCAAAGGTAAGAGAAAAGATGTCATTGTGGTTAGAGAAAGTAATGGAGTTAAGAAATCTTATATAGTTGATATGACTTCCAAATCCATTTTTGCTTCAGATGCATATTATCTGATGCAAAACGATGTGGTATATGTTCAACCTAATAAATCACAAATAAGAAGCTCGAATAATAATGGAAGAACTGCCAGTATTATTATTAGTTTAACAGCAGTTCTTTTATCCGGTTTAAATTTATTACTTAGATAATTTAGAGTATATCCCTTATGTCAATTAATTTGAAATCTGAAATCAGGAATCATCAAAATACTTTAGGTAATTTTGATAATACACTTAAAAATACATTGCTTAGGTATTTAAAAAAATGGTATTGGTATGCCATATGTGTATTGATTACTTTATCCTTGGCTTTTATTTATCTTAGATATACACCGCCACAATATAAGGTAACATCAAAAATTTTAATTGATGATAGTAATGAGTCGAACTCTGGACCGGATCTGTCTACATTCAATGATTTAATGGTTTTTAATAAATCAAAAAGTAAGCTTGAAAATGAAATAGAGTTATTACGTTCAAGAAACTTGATGATTAAAGTGATTAAAAAATTAGAGCTTAATGTAAGGTATTATAAAAAAGGTAGGGTATTAGAGGTTGAAGATTACCCAGAATCTAACATAAGTATTAATCTAGTTTCTGATGATTCTATTTTTAACAAACGAAAAATCAGTTTTCCAGTAAGAATAGATTCTGAGGAAAGTTATACAATTCTAGATGAAAAAAATGATAATGCTGAAATTATTGCGTCAAAATTTGGAGCAACTACAAAAACTGAATTTGGAGATATAATTATTACTCCCAATACAGATGATTTAGAGAATCGAAAAGGTCAGATCATTAAAATAGAAATCGTTCCGCTGGAAAGGTTAGCTGATAGCTATAATCGAAAGTTAAGTATATCACAAGTAGGAGAGCAATCTACGGTTTTAAACATATCCTTTCAGGATTTGGTTAAGGAAAAAGCAAGAGATATTCTGAATACACTTATCGAACAATATAAAGCGGATGATATTCAGCGTAAAAAGACAGTTTCTAAAAAAACGACCAAGTTTGTCAATGAAAGAATTTCAGATATAGAAGAAGACCTTACTACTGTTGATAATGAATCTGCAGGCTATAAATCAAAAAACCTATTGACAACGGATATAGGAACACAAAGTCAAAGATTGGCAGAGAATGACTCAAGAAACCTAAGAGAAATCAATACAATAAACAATCAGATGATCCTGATTGAAGAAATGAGGCGTTATGTTGCAGATCAACAAGGAAAGTTTAATATGATTCCTTCTAATTTAGGGTTTAGTGATGGAGGTATTCTGGATCTTGTCGGGAGATATAATGCATTAATTGCCAGGAGAAATAGTCTTTTAAGAAGTTCTAGTGAGCAAAACCCTATCGTCGTAACTCTAGATGAACAAATTGTAAGTCTTCAAGGTGCTTTGTTAAGCAGTCTAAATAATTTAAAAAACTCTACAGGAATTACGCTTAAAAACTTAGAAGATCAAAATAGATATTTTACTGGGAAATTATATAGAGCACCCAAGCAGCAAAAGGATTTAATTGATATACAACGTAAGATCAATATTAAAGAAGATTTGTTTTTATATCTTTTAAAAAAGAAGGAAGAAGCAGCGATTACAAGTCAGATTACAGAATCAAACATATATGTAGTTGATGAGGCAATAGTGACCAGAGCCATGACTCCGGTATCTCCAAAAAGGAAAATAATATACTTAGGGGCTTTGCTCCTTGGTTTTTTGATTCCTACATCATTTTTATATATACATGATTTAATGGATGTAAAGGTCAGATCTAAAAGTGATGTAGAATCTTTATTGACTATTCCTTTTATGGGATCTATACCTAAAGCCAAAACTAAGAAAAATAAGGTTGTAGTATCTAAAAATAGTAGAACATCTATTTCAGAAGCGTTTAGGATACAAAGAACGAATCTTGATTTTTTAATGGCTGGTTCGCAGAAAAAATCTGGTAAAATAGTGTTTGTTACTTCTACAATTTCTGGAGAAGGAAAAACGCTGGTTTCCTCTAATTTAGCAAAAACGTTAGCTATTTCTAATAAGAAAGTTGCTTACTTGGGAACAGATTTTAGAGATCCAAAAATACACAATTTTTTTGATCTATCCGGAGGAAGGGATACTATAGGATTTACAAATTATATTATGAATTCTGATATCGCTACAAAAGATATTGTATATAAGACAGGAGAAGAAGACTCTCTGTATATCATTCCTTCTGGATTAATACCTCCTAATCCTGCAGAGTTACTTATGAATGATCGAGTAAAAGAGATGTTTGATTATCTCGAAGCAAATTTTGATTATATCGTAGTAGATACTGCACCAGTTAGTTTGGTTACAGATACCCTATTAATTAGTCATTATGCAGATCTTTGTGTGTATATCGTGAGAGAAAATTATTCTGACAAGAGAATTTTAGAGGTGGCAGAAAATTTATATAGAAATGATCGCCTTCCTAATATGGCAGTGTTACTAAATGCGGAATCAAATAGTAATATTGGATACGGATATGGTTACCGAACCAAATCTTAACAGAAGATACTATTGTTGTTCATTATATCAACAATTTTCTGAGTATGTTTAGAAGAAAAACCTTTTTCTAATACTTCAAATTGTTGATAGTTATGAACATCAGAACCAGTAAAATCAATATATCCTTCTGTTATTAATTTAATAGCTGTTTTTTTTACCATTTCTCCATAATATCCTGATAAGGAAAGTAGGTTGAGCTGAAACAAAATACCAAGTTCTTTTAATTGGGCATATTTTTCTAAATGATTTTCATAAAAAGAATATCTTTCGGGATGTGCTAAAATAATAGTGTACCCCGCCAGTTTGGTTTCAAAAAGGATCTCATTAAGATTGATTGGCGGACTAAATGTTGACATCTCTACAAGTATGTATCTGTTATGCAGTGGTATAATATCTTTTTCTTTAACTCTTTGATAAAATAAATCATCCAGCATGTATTCAGCGCTTGCATGCAGACGTACATTAATATTTAATGATTTTAAGACTTCTTTCATTTCTATATGCTTACTTTGAATAGTCTCAGTGCTATTAGGCCACATTTCCTGCATGACGTGTGGAGTTGTAATAATTTTCTTTACACCTAATTTTTCAAACTGTTCTATAATGAAAGCTGATTGATATACAGTTTTAACTCCGTCATCTATGTTTGATAGCAAATGAGAATGAATATCAACATAGTCATCTGGAATTATTTCTTTTAGGGGAATTTCTTTTCTTGATAAAAATTGCAAATTGTGTCTTTGTTTTGGGGATTGGGGAAAATAAAGTTTTATGCTTCAATTCATATGAAAGATATATAATTTATGACAAAAATAGGTGTAAAAAGAAAAATTATTATAGAAAAAGAACTGTTTAAGAATATCATTTCTTAAACAGTTTTTCATTTTATAAAGAAAATTATATACCTATTTTATCTTTTTGTAATATCTCCTGATCCAGATACTTTTTTATCTTCTTTTTCTGGGTTACCTTGATAATCAATATCTCCTGATCCGATTACACGTGCTTTCAATGAATGTGTAGAAGTTATCTTAATATCTCCAGACCCGGTTACAGATGCATCTACATTTTTAGCTTTTAGATCAAAAGCTTTTACATCTCCTGATCCTGTTACATTACATTTTAGACTTTCTGTAATACCTTTTAACGTGAGGTCACCACTCCCGGATACAGAACTTTCAATATCTCTGGCTTCTATAGATAATCTGATATCTCCTGATCCCGAAACCCTGGTTTTAAATGAATTAATTTTAATAATATCTTCAGTGTAAATATCTCCAGAGCCTGATAAACTTACTTGAGTAATATCAATAAAAGGTACCGTAATAAGTATCTTCTTGTTTTTACTTGGTTTTAAGTAGTATTCTTTTTCTACATAAATCTTTAATATATCATCTTTAACCTCTATAGTGATATATTGTATTAGATTACTTTCTGCATCGATCTTGATGTTCCCTTCAGTTCCCGATATTAGAACTACATCAAGACTACCGTTTAGTTTTACCTGATCATATTCAGGCAATTTTCTGGTTTTGGAAACCATAGTACCATTACCTTCTATTTTTTTACCCTTTCCCCACCACTGTGCTTGTAGAGGAGATACACTAAATACTATAAGGATTAAAATGATTGTTACTGTTCTCATAATTGATTGAATATTTACTGTTTAATTTTTTCTAAGTTTTACGCCACCATAACTCGTGGTGATATTAATAGTATTTCCACTATTTTTTTCACCGTAGTAACCTTGGTAATTATTACTGGAATTTTCTTTGCTTTTTTTCATGATGTTTACATCTTCCTCCACTTTTATACTTCCATAGGATGTTTTTATGATAAAATCAAAGCTTAAAGAAGGTTCGTAACCAATTTTTATACCAGTATAATCTGTTTTTATAACTACATCTCTTGTGGAAGCTTTTAGGTTTAGGATACCTATTGAACCATAATCAGAATTAATATTCAGGCTATTACTGACATTACCAATATTGGTATCCAGATAATCTCCATTTCCTTTAAGTGATCCTATGTTTTCTAATGTAAGACTTCCATAGTCGCAATTATAATTAAGTTCCTCAACGTTCTCTATTTTTGATTGTGTATAATCAGCACTTAGTTGTATTTTTCTTGCTTTTTTTACTGTAAAATCAGAATAATCTGCATTGATTTTACCGTTTTTCATATATTCAATAGTGCTGTTATGGGTATAATCAATATTGATATAATTATCATTGCCCATCAATTCTCCTACAATAATTTGCCCGTAGTCGCAATTAATTTTTGCATTGCCATTAATTTTATCCAAGGTAATACTCCCATAATCATTATTTAAATCAACATTATTATTAATTGGGACTTTTACAGTGTAATTGATTTCTAATTTTAAATTATTGCTCCCCCAACTGTCAGTGAATTTTCCCCACCATGATTTTCCATCTTTATCAAAAACTGTTCGGGCACTGACCATATCAGAAGAAGCTTCAAATAGTACATCAATACTTTCTAATTTGCGTACTACTTTCTCTTCATCATTTCCGTTCACTTTTATATTAATTTCGAGAACAACTCTATTTTCATTCCAGGAAGTTATATCCAGGTTTCCGTAGTCATTACTTATTTTTAGCAAAGCATTGCTATTTACAGAATATTCTTTTTTCAAAGATTTTTCTTTAGTGTATTTTCCTTTTATTTTGCCATCATTACCAGCTAATACCATCGTAGGGATAAGGAATAATAGGCAAATTATGTTAAAGTATATTGTTTTCATTTTTTAATAATTTTAATGCGTTGACATCGTTGATTTTTTCTAATACTTCTTCTAGTAAAGAAGCTCTTTTTTGAAAATTTGTAATCATAGCACTAATTACACGCTTATCATTACCACTCTGTACAAGATCTTTTTTTAGAGTTTCATAATTAGATTCTAATTTTTCTAACTGTTTCATAACATCTCTTACTAATTCATCTGTTTCCGTAGAAGAGTTTTTATTAATTTCTTCTAACTGTGCCTGTATGGCAACGGTAAAGAAATTTTGTGCATCTTCCATTTGTGGAGAAACACTAGATAAATCCGCTGTTTCATTTGTGTTTATTAGAGGTGTAATTAATGTTATTCCGAATAAAATAGTTATAGAAGCAGCAATGGCTATAATCTTAGTCCAATTTTGCTTTTTAGGTTGTTGCAAGGTGATTAATTTGTTATGCTCTTGTAACTTTTCAAAAAAACGTACTTGATGATTATCAGATGGTTCAGATATATCTAGTTGATTTTCCATGCGTTTAAATAACTGTTCTATTTCGTCTTCTTTTTTCATGCGATTTGTAATTTTTTCCGCAAACTTTCTTTTGCACGAGAAATAAGTGTTCGACAATTAGAATATGATATATTCATAATTTCACAAATTTCTTCATAATCATATCCTTCGATTAGATGTAATGATAAAACTGTACTATAACTTTCTTTTAATTGACCTAGTGTGTTTAGAACATTGTTCGCTTTGATAGTGGTTATATCCTGCTGTACAATCCCTTCTGTATCTGTAAGTGCATATTCAACGGTTTCCAGAGGGACGTTACCTTGAGTATTACGCTTACGAGATATTGTAAGACTGGAATTAATCACTATTTTTTTTAACCACGAACCAAACATTTTATCATCTTCGAGCATCGGAAGTTTTGTAAATGCCGTTAAGAAAGCTTCTTGCATCACATCTTCTGCCTCTGCAGAATCTTTTATAATTCGATACGAAGCATTGTACATTGCTTTATAATATCGGTTATAAATTTCCATCTGTGCATTCTGATCGTGATTACGACATTTTTCTATCAGTTGCTCAGTATTTAATTTGGTTAGTGTCAAAAATTTCAGTTTACTTTATATAAAGATATATATTGATTCTTTTTGTTACAGTTTTGCTATTTTATTTTTTTTGGTTGTGGCATAACAATTGAATTAATATTTATCAAAATGAATCTAAATAGCTTATTTTACTAGCTTTATACGATTTGTTTTTAGTAAGCTTTAATTTTTGAATACTTGTTGTTTTGTAGTAATGACAAAATGACTTTGATATAAACATATGACGAAATCTAAATTAACAACACTTGACAGTTTGTCATTTCAGGGAATAAATGAAGATGCAGAATTAATACCTTTAATGACTCCAGAGGACGAAGAAGAAATAGATAAGGAAGAGCTACCAGAGATTCTTCCTATATTACCCTTAAGGAACACAGTTTTATTTCCTGGTGTGGTGATTCCAATTACGGCAGGTCGTGATAAATCTATAAAACTTATTAATGAAGCAAATAATGGAAATAAAACCATTGGAGTTGTTTCTCAAAAAGAAGAGGAAGTAGAGAATCCAACATCAAAGGATATAAACAAAATAGGCGTAGTAGCTCGAATTTTGAGAGTTCTTAAAATGCCAGATGGCAATACTACAGTAATTTTGCAAGGGAAAAAGAAATTTAAAATTCAGGAAATTTTAGAAGAAACCCCGTATATAAAAGCAAAAGTTTCTGAAGTGCCCGAAATCAGACCTTCAAAAGAAAATCAGGAGTTTAGTACAATTATTGATTCGATCAAAGAACTCGCTTTAGAAATAATAAAAGAGAGTCCTAATATTCCTTCAGAAGCATCTTTTGCTATAAAGAATATAGAAAGTAATTCTTTTTTAATCAATTTTGTATCCTCTAATCTCAATCTTTCTGTAGAAGAGAAACAAAAGGTGTTAGAGATCGAAAGTATACAAGATAGAGCTTTGGCAGCACTAAAATATATGAATATGGAATTCCAGAAATTAGAATTAAGGAATGATATTCAAAACAAAGTGCAGCACGATATGAGCCAGCAACAACGGGAGTATTTTTTGCATCAGCAAATGAAGACTATTCAGGAAGAGCTTGGTGGCGTATCTCATGAGGATGAGATAGAAGAGATGCATCAACGTAGTAAGGATAAAAAATGGGACAAGGATGTTAAAAAACATTTTGATAAAGAATTGTCCAAGATGCGTCGTATGAACCCACAGGTTGCAGAGTATTCTATACAGAGAAATTATCTTGATTTATTTCTTGATCTGCCCTGGAATGTTTACAGTACCGATAAATTTGATCTGAAACGCGCTAAAAAAGTTTTGGATCGAGATCACTATGGATTAGACGAAGTAAAGAAGCGCATTATTGAATATTTGGCAGTACTCAAATTACGTAATGATATGAAATCTCCAATATTGTGTCTGTATGGACCTCCGGGAGTTGGTAAGACGTCTTTAGGAAAATCTGTTGCAGAAGCATTGGGTAGAGAATATGTTAGAATATCTCTTGGAGGACTAAGAGATGAAGCCGAAATAAGAGGGCATAGGAAGACTTATATAGGGGCAATGCCTGGTAGAATTATCCAGAGCCTTAAAAAAGCAGGAACAAGTAATCCAGTGTTTGTTCTGGATGAAATAGATAAATTATCAATAGGAAATCAAGGAGATCCTTCCTCGGCTTTGTTAGAAGTGTTAGATCCGGAGCAAAATTCTGAATTTCATGATAACTTTCTTGAATTAGGATTTGATTTATCAAAGGTAATGTTCATAGCAACATCTAATAGTCTTAATACAATACAACCTGCTTTAAGAGATCGTATGGAGATAATTAATGTGACGGGCTATACTGTAGAAGAGAAAGTAGAAATAGCAAAACAACATTTGTTACCAAAGCAATTGGTAGAACATGGTCTTGATAAAACACATCTCAAGATAGGTAAGCTCCAGCTGGAAAAAATTGTTGAAGGGTATACCAGAGAATCTGGAGTACGTGGATTAGAGAAACAGATTGCAAAAGTGGTAAGATACGCTGCAAAGAATATTGCCATGGAGGAAGAATATAATATCAAGGTGAGTAATGATGATATTATAGAAGTGCTAGGTGCTCCCAGGCTGGAAAGAGATAAATATGAAAATAATGAAGTAGCAGGTGTTGTCACAGGATTAGCCTGGACTAGTGTAGGAGGAGATATACTATTTATAGAATCAATTTTATCTAAGGGAAAAGGGAATCTTACCATTACTGGGAATTTAGGAAAAGTAATGAAAGAGTCTGCAACGATCGCTATGGAGTATATTAAGGCTAATGCAGATTCTTTTGGACTCAATCCAGAAATATTTGAGAAATATAACGTACATATCCACGTTCCGGAAGGAGCTACTCCAAAAGATGGCCCTAGTGCAGGAGTAACTATGCTGACCTCATTAGTTTCGTTATTTACACAGCGAAAAGTAAGAAAAAGTATCGCAATGACTGGCGAAATTACATTGAGAGGTAAGGTACTACCAGTGGGAGGTATTAAAGAAAAAATCCTTGCAGCAAAAAGAGCCCATATTAAAGATATATTGATGTGTGCCGATAATAAAAGAGATATTGATGAAATAAAACCAGAATACCTGAAAGGACTTACTTTTCATTATGTAAAAGATATGAGTGAAGTCTTGGATTTGGCACTTACAAATAGTAAGGTTAAAAATGCTAAGAAACTTTAACTGTCTTATGTTTTTATAAAAAAGCCACCTAATTTTTTAGGTGGCTTTTTTATTTTGAAGTATAAATTAAAATAACTGCTTTTTATTTTGAGAATTTCAAAACCAGAAATGATATAAAATTCTGAAATCTATAGGCTATTATAATTATTTATTCTTTTGCTTTTAACCAGTTAGCCCTTTTTTCCAGCGCTTTTTTACTTGGTTTTGTGTATTGAGTTACCTTGATCATTGGGTTTACCCCTAATTTTACTATTGCTTTTTTCTCATTCCCTAAACGCTGGAATACGATGGTAGATTTTTTACCTGGTTTAAGTTTGTTTAGGACTTCCTTAAATTGTTCCTCTGTAGAAAAGGATTGATTATCAATAGCAATAATGATATCTCCTTTCTCTAGTCCAATAGTATATGCCGGAGTTCCTTTTTTTACGTATTCAGAAATTACAGCCATATCATCATCATTAAATTTTACTTCAATCCCTAAATATGCTTTCTTTAGGTTAGTTTTTAGATAGATTGCAACAGATCCCAGTAGTTTTTTATAGTCGGGTGTTTGATTATCAAAAATGTATTTTTCGAAGAAATTATCTGCAAAAGATTCTCCAGCATATTCTCTTAATGTAAAGAATAAATTTTCGATAGTATATGGAATTTCTGTTTTTCCGTATTTGGTCCAGATTAGTTTTAAATAATCATCAAGAGTAAGATCATCCTTATCTCTTAAGGATAGGTCTAAAGCCAATGCTAACATATTTCCATAAGAATAATAAGATATAAATGTGTTATCCTTGTTTGTTGGATCTATGGATACAGCAGCATCCACAAGTGGAGCCTGATAGCTCATTTCGATAGGGTTAAAATATTTCAAAGCGGGAGATTTCCAAACACTATTATAGGTGTCAGTTAGACTGTCGATATATTCATCTTGGGTAATAATACCAGCTCTACATAAAATCAGATTTGTATAATAGCTCGTAAACCCTTCAGCAAACCATAATTCGCCAGACATATTTGCCTTCTCAAAATCAAAAGGTTCTAATGATATTGGTCGAATACGTTCTACATTCCAAGAATGAAAAAATTCGTGAGCAGCAGTCCCTAAATTTTTTTTCATACCTTCTTCAGTAAGCCCTTGAGTATTGGTTAATACTGTAGAGTTACGATGTTCCA
This sequence comes from Aquimarina sp. RZ0, assembly GCF_008370685.1. GTDB lineage: Bacteria > Bacteroidota > Bacteroidia > Flavobacteriales > Flavobacteriaceae > Aquimarina. The sequence continues at coordinate 52,904 of NZ_VTZU01000009.1, read as the reverse complement.
TTCCGTCTTTTGAAACATAGGGCGTATAGCTGGCTAGAAAAATATATTCACCATAATCAAAATTAGGAAAATCTCCAAAAACAGCTTTTTCCTGTGCGACTATCTTTTTTATATGCTCAAAGTATGTATCAGCCTCTTCTTCAGTTCCTTCGTGAAGTAAAGCTAATTTTATGATATACTCTGTACCACCAGACGCTACTTTAAACTCTTTTAGTGTATGATCACTAAGCGCTACTGGGCTATCCATAAAATACTGAAGATTAGGTGCTAAAAAGCTATTTCCTCCCAATGGAATAAGTTGTGTAGCTGCTTTCCAGTTAAGATCTTCTCTTGCATAAAAGGTAACCTGTACAGGTCTTTCTTTTAATGTAGGGATATACATAAATGTAGCTGGTATATTGATGTGCGCATGAGTCTCATCTATTTGAGAATATGTACCATCAGCTCTATCAGCAAATAATGTATAAGAAAGGTTTATAGTACCATCGTGACCTGTAACATCCCATTGATGAGGGTTGGGTCTGGTCACAGTAACATCTTTTCCTTTGCTATCTGTGATTTTTACATTGTATACATTTTTAACAAATTCATGTAATGCATATCTTCCAGGAGAGGTTCGGCTCATTTTTAGAGAGATTGTACCACTTTCCAGATTTGTGAACTTAGCAGATATTTCAGCCTCATGATGTACAGCGTTTTTAAAAGAAATTTGATATTCATTTCGTACTTGAGCAAACCCCAATTGAACAATAAGAAGTAAAAGAACAATTTTACAAGATTTCATTAAAGATGTTTTTTATTAAATAAATACTACTGCGAAATATTAAACGCAATGTCAGGTAAAGGGAAAGTTTGTTTTTTAGGAGCACTGATTAACCTTATAAAAAATGAGGTTTTAGGGGGCTCAAAAATACAACAAACTCTCTATTGAGCAAATATATGAAAGCTAATTTGTACTTGTTTAGTCAAAAAGACATAATTTATCGACTAACCGTATGGTTTATACTTTTTTTATCTCGTAAAACCTGTTTTTTTGTAGGATTTTTTATAAAAACCCAGGTAGTTCTTAAGAATAAATGTTCTTATTTATACGATGTTTATATAAACTTGCGATAGGTATTATCATTAAAATTCGTATTTCGTGGATTTGTTCTGAGGTAGTTTACTGAAAAAAAAAATGTATGAATAAGTGTTTTGAGGGAATTTATATTAAAATTCTTAAAAATCTATGTTATTTTAAGCTTTGGATAGGCTATACGTTATTTTTAAATAATAAAAATTTCAATCTCAGATTATTTTAAAGTAATTTTAATATTTTGCAGAAGTAAGTTTAAAATAACTCAAATAATATCTATAACTTTTCTAATTAGTCATTAAAATATGAAACTCTATCCTTTGAAATTTTCACCTCTTTTTAAATACCGTATTTGGGGAGGAGATAAGCTAAAGACATTTTTACAAAAAGAATATGAAGGAGAAAAAATTGGAGAATCCTGGGAAATATCTGATGTAAAAAATGATGAAACTCTTGTGTCTCAGGGACGTTTAAAAGGGTATACACTAAAACAACTAATAACGGAATTCAAAGGCGATTTTTTAGGAAATAGCGTATATGAAACTTTTGGTAACGAGTTTCCGTTGTTAATAAAATTTATAGATGCTAATACACCTTTATCCATACAGGTGCATCCCAGTGATGAATTAGCCAGGAAAAGGCACGATTCGTTTGGGAAAAATGAAATGTGGTATATCATGCAGGCAGATAAAAATGCTAAAATAATTGTGGGATTTGATCAAGAAGTAAATAAAGAAATTTATACAAATCATCTTAGCAATTCTTCCATATTAAATATTCTTAATGAAGAAGAAGTAAAGTCTGGTGATACTTTTTATATTCCTACAGGACGAGTACATGCGATTGGATCCGGTATTTTATTAGCAGAAATACAACAAACATCAGATATAACGTATCGTATTTATGACTATGATAGAGTAGATAAGGTAACAGGTAAGAAACGAGAACTCCATACAGAAATGGCGCTAGATGCGATTGATTATGAAGTGTATGATGAGTATAAGACTAGCTATAACCAACAGGAAAATGTTTCTAATGACTTGGTTAATTCTCCATATTTTAGAACAAATTTCATCAAAATTAATGGAGGATTGCTTAAAGATTATAGTAGTTTGGATTCTTTTGTGATCTATATATGTGTAGAAGGTAGTCTAGAGATAAAAGCAAATGAAGAAGTATATACTCTTAAAATAGGAGAAACATTATTAGTACCTTCAATTATTAATAAGGTTGAGTTAATTTCTAAATACTCGAAGTTAATTGAAGTGACAGTATAAAACACTTTTCAACCTAAAAAAATTCAATTTAGAATGTTTTTAAACCAGAAAAGGTATAAGAAAGGAGCATTGTTTCAGAACCTTTTGTGAAGAGAGTTTACTATTAAAAAATATCAAGCTTGCTATTAATTAATAGCAAGCTTGATATTTTTATTTATAACTAAATATGATTTTTACTCGATTATCGAGTTTTAAATACTCTGAGACTTGTATGGTAGTTTACTAGATCTAGAAATTTATAAATCTAAAATTCCTACCTCTTTTAGATCGAGATCGTTTTATTTTTTCTTAGTTAGAATAACTTTGTTATTATCCTTAATACTATATGTAATTTCCATAGACCCGAAAATTGTTCTTAAAGCAATTTCAACATCTTTATGGCTGTAACTACCTGTAAAACGTTGGTCTTCATTAATACTATTTTTATCAAAACTTAGATCAAATTGGTGTTGCAGCGATTGTATAACTTGTTTTAACGGAGTGTTGGTAAAAGTAGTTTCTCCCAATACCCAACTAGGCTCTGAACCTTTTATAGTCCAGTTTTCAGTAGTATCGTCAACAACTCTGTAAGCTTTTTCTTTAGTTAAAATAATTTCTTTACGATTATTTCCGATTGCTTTTACCTTACCTTCGTGACACATTACCTCAAAAAAATCTTTTCTACTATTTACATTAAACTGGGTACCAAGCACTGATACTTCTCCTGATATGGTGTTTACCAAAAAATCCGAGCCTTTCCTTACCTTAAAAAATGCTTCACCAGTTAGCATAACTATCCTATTAGTATCCCAATCTGATTTTTTAAATTTCAAAGATGACTTAGAATTTAGGATAACCTCAGAGCCATCAGGAAGTGTAAGTGATGTTTGCTCACCAAAATTAGTAGTATACTCTGTAGATGTATCAAAGAAAAAGAACACTCCAACGATCACTAAAATGGTAGCGGCGACACCATACGTCCATTTTGGCACTAATTTTATTGTTTTTGTTTCTTTTTGGATATCTTGCTGTATTGCATTAAATAACTTTTCTTTATCATAGGGTAGTGTATTAAGTGTATCTACCTTATCAATAATTCTTACATACTTTTTGTAATCTTCAGATTTTTCAAACGTTTCTTTCTCCTTGGTAGTGAGATCACTACTAAGCCATCGCGCTAAAAAACCATCATCTGGATATGGATTTTTCATGTTTTCTTACCTTTTGTTTATTGCCCCCTTTATATATAATAAACAGTCTTATCAACTTTTACCCTACATTATTATAAAACATCTCCCAAACTTTCCCTTAGACTTAACAAGGCATAATGTATTCTTTTTTCTATTGCTTTGATGGAGACCCCTGTCATTTCTGATATTTCTTTATATGATTTTTTATCTATTCTAGATAATAAAAATGTTTCTCGTTGTTTTTCTGGCAATGCATCAATTGCGCTTTTTAATTGTTTCATAAACTCATTTTCTTCCATAACAAACTGTGGATCTTGATTATTGATATCAGAATGAGGTTTTTGTTCATAATTAAGCACAACTTTCTGATGCGCAATATGGTTTAATAAACTATTATTAGCGACAGTAAATAAAAAGGATTTAGCTCTATTAAAAAACACTTTTTTACAGTTTAACCATAATTTCACAAATGCATCCTGTATAATATCTTCTGCAATATCCATATCTCCACATTTATAGTAGATAATATTTCTTAACGAAGCAGAGTATTCATTAAAGATTGATTCAAAATTTTTCTTTTCACAAACAGACTTCTTTTTCATAGATCTCTGAAAGATATTTATTGTAGGATAGTCATAATTAAAAATTAGTGAACTATTTACATTTTAATATTCTCGAATATATTACAAGTTATTAAATTGATTTTTAAATAACTCAACATATTTTATGTTTTTTCATTATGAGGTATTTTTTTTAAATTTAAGTTATAATTCTATGAAAGGTTTTCTAATTGCTTTGAAAAGTATTTACAAAAAATAGTTCTGATTTTATTAATAGAATTTCCAGATACCAGTATCACGAGGTAAAAGTAATGGTTTTAAAATCTTAGATTTTCTTCAATTCAAAAAATAAACTTTCTTTCATTGGATGTCTCGTAAGTCTGCTTGTAGAATTATGTACTCAGTAAAAAACTCATAACAGTATGATATAATATGGTGACCTCTTTTTATTTTTTTAGAATCAGTATGATTAATTAATTGAATGCTAGAAAGAGTCTTGTCATTTTAAAAAAAAAATAAACCCTGCTCTATATCAGAGCAGAGTTTACAAAACATAACCCCATCAATTATGATAACTAACAATTAGTCAACCCTAAATAATTATTGCATAAGCTTTTTGGACAACTCTTGTAATTCAGTTGATTTAGCCAGCATATAATCATTTAACTTTTTTACATCATCAGCAGAAAGATTACCCATTATTTCCTGTGCTTTAGTGCTAAGTTCTTGCCCTTTTTGGCCTAGAGAAGCAAAAGCGGTCATATCCTTACTTTCTACAATTTTTTTATATTTTTCTATATAAGCTTCATATGAATTTACATACGCTTGTACTTTTTGATCATTAAAACTAGGAATATCAACAGATGTTTCTGTTGTGGTAGAGACATTACTAGTTTTATCTTCCTTTTTCTGGACGATTTCTTCAATTTTTTCGGGATCATCGACTACTTCTGTTTTTTCTTCATTTTTACACGATGAAGAGAAAAGAACAATAATTATTAATAGTAAATTCAGCATATTTTTTTTCATAATTTTTGTTTTAGATTAATGAATTATACAAAAGTAGTAGAGTGTCCAGAGCTGCTTAACACCTTTTTCAGTGAAAAATAGACCCTGTTTTCAGTGACAAAATACTTTTTTGATGTAGAAATAGCTTCTAATTTTCTAAAGAGGAGAGTTGCTTTCGCCTATAGAAAAACAATATATTTTTTTAGAATATATTTCTGTTTTCTCTACAAAGATTTATAGTAAACTATCTCGGGGCAAGCCCACGATGCATTTATTAGAAAAAAACATCTCGATTTTGAGGCAAGCCTCGGAGCATTTAAATCTCGATTATCGAGTAAAAGATTTTTTAACTTTTTTTGAGCCTGATTTCATCGTATTATACCAACTCCGGTTTTAAAATATTTAAAGTAGGAAGTATCCTTTTTTTGTTTGTATAAAAAAGAACATTAGAGCTTGGTTATGGTTGCGGTTTCTTTTTATTTTGAAATATAAATTAAAAAAGAGCAAATTTTTGGATGGATAGTCTTAAATCAGAAATGGGATGATTATGCAAAGTATAGGATGTTTCTTCTAGCTTACTTTTTTAATAAAATCCATTATTAATTTAAAACTATATCTGAATAGAACATTTAGAGTTTTCATCATTATATGTTTTATATATAAATCGTATTTATACGATTTACGGATGAGAATTTCGTAAAAATAATGGCAAGGATTTTTCGCTAGATTGATGAATCAAATTAAAGAATAGCCATAGCTATTGTTTAATTTTATGAAGAAAATATAGTAGAAAAAGAATGTCATTAGATGCGAAATTTTTATTCGTAAATCGTATTACATAGTTTAACCCTACTCTTTGATTGAATTTAGGGTGAGTGCTATGTATTATTTGAATTGATTAAATCATCTTTTAAGGTAGTATATAATAATGATTTCTTTGAGTAGATCTTTTCGTAATGATAGAAGATTTTGGGGAGGATGATTAGTTACTATTTTTAGAGATGTTTTTTGTTTAAAAAAAAACAATGGGCATAAAAAAAGCCCTCAGGTTAACTACTCCAAGAGGGCTTACATTGAAACTTAATTATATTATTATTCAACACAAATTAACTTATATAATTATGAAGGGTTTCAATCTTAAATTTATTATAGTACTATATTCTTTCATTAAGAAATAAGTTGATTATTAACTTCATTGTTTAATTATAAACAGTTAACTCTGGGTAAACCCTAACAAAAAATAAATATTTTTATTTTTTTTAACTTAAATTAACGTAAATTAACATTTTTTGAAAAGAAAACTTGTACTGACTTTGATTATGAGTAGTTTACCTCCAGTTTGTTAATATATTCGTATTTAGAAGATACAAGTAATGACATCCATCTAAATATTTGTAGTTTTTTAAATATTTTTTACGGGCTTTTTTTAATGAAAAGTAATTTTAGTATATCTATGGAGTTTATGAGAAAATCTTCTTTTTATAAAGAAGCAATACAGGAGATTAATTATTTTTTTGGCGATTTCTACCTATTTGATGGGTTTGTAGTTGGCGAAATAAAAGAAGGAATAGTGTTTACCTGGGATGATCATGCAAAAAAGTTAGTAGAAGACTTAACAAACCTGTATGATCACGATGGGTCAAATATTGTTTATATTACTAATCGTGTACATTCATATGCAGTAAAGCCTAGCGATTGGATAAAGTTTTATAAGAGTGATTACAAATTGAGAGGATACGGGATAATTAGTTATACTTCTAAGGGGTTACTAAATGTTTTGATTGAAAAACTTTTTATGAAAAATAAAATCAAAAGTTTTGAGAATTTATCTGATGCCATTTACTGGGCAAGAGACATGGGAAAGCCTATAATATCTGAAACTGCATAACTATAAATCCTGTGATATCCAACTTAAGAAAATTACTCCTTTTTTATATAAAATTGTACAATATATAATACAGAAGTGTTTAAACTTTTTTTGATTCGCTATAAAAATGCTACGTGACTTGCCTCAAAATCGAAATGTTTTTTCCAATAACAGATATCCTGTGTGCTTGACTCGGGGTAGTATACATACTCGAAACCTTTATCAAAGACTTTTGGATACCAGTGTTAGTTTAACATATATTTTCTAAATTGCTAACTAAACAATACATTTTATGAAGTCTAAAATACTTTTAATATTATCAATAGTAATAGCTGGGTATATCAGCTTTTCATTTGTTACGGAATGTAAAAGTTTGTTTACAAAAAACGAAGTAGCACCATCAATAGTTTCGGATAGATATTTTAAAGAAATATTTGATGATTTTACTATAGAAACAATGACTTATGGAAAGAATACAACGCAAGGCGGTAAGGAAACAAATCTGCTTTTGGATGTATATCAACCTAAAGGAGATACACTCAAAAAAAGACCTTTATTTATTTTTACTCACGGGGGTGGATTTACCAAGGGATCCAGAGAGGCTATAAAAGGGATTGGATGGTTACAATCGATGGCAAAATCAGGTTTTGTGGTAGCTTCTATAAGTTATCGTTTGTTAGATATACCTCAAACCAATATATCAATGCCCATCGCTATTTTAAATGCAGTAGAGGATCAGCGGGCAGCAATTCGTTACTTTAAAAAAGAAGCAGCATTATTCAAAATTGATACGGATGAGATTTTTATAGGAGGATATTCTGCTGGAGCAATTACATCTTTGCACACAGCTTATATGAATTCAATGGAAAAAGTAAATACATTTTTACCACCTTTATCTGCATATATAAAATCTCATGGAGGTATAGAAGGAAATAGCGGTAACCCTGGCTTTTCATCATCAATAAAAGGGGTTGTAAATATTGCTGGTGCTATAGTCACAGAAAATTTACTAGATAAAACATCGGTAGAGAGTTTATATAGCCTTCATGGGGAAGATGATAAAGTGGTAAGCAAGAATAGTGGTAACGGTATGCAGGGATCAGAGGTTATACATACGAAAGCAAAACAGTTGGGAGTTAATAGTATATTAAAAATGAAGAAGAATACAGGGCATGATATATTATATCCTTGTGATAGCTGTAGAAAAGAGATTCAATTATTTTTGGCAGAACAGGTATATAAAAAAATGGAACGATAAGAATCACTAACCGCAGTTATATCTATTTTAAAATTTATATACAATTCTCATTTATTTTTTGTTTTCTTAAAATAGAGTTGATTATATTAGATAGATTGTCTAATCTGATCCCAAATATAGCGTAGTTTAATTCAATAAATCAATCTTTTACAGAATAGACTATGTCAAAAACTTACAAAGCTCGTCACTATAGAAATCAAAAAATATATTTGCCATTTTCACGTTCCATTATAGATATTTGTATTTTTGCGATAACACATCCATAAACATGGCAAAAAAGAAGACAGTAAGAAAAAAGAAACCCGCGACTAAACCCAAAACCCCTTTAAAAGAAAGATTTATTTTATCGAGACAACAAAAAGTTGTTTTTGGTAGTTTTCTGTTTTTTCTTGGGATAGCATTGTTTTTTGCATTTATCTCTTTTTTCTTTAATTGGAAAATTGATCAAAGCGAACTCTCACAATTTCCGAATCGCTCTGCTTCAGCAAAGAATTGGTTAAGTGTATCTGGTGCAAAAGTCAGCAACTTTTTTATATTCAGAGGTTTTGGTGTTTCTGCATTAATTTTACCGGTTCTTATTTCATTAACAGGTGTTTATTTATTTTTTGATCTAAATAGAAAAAAGTTAGCCGGTTTTTGGTTTTGGGGGACATTGGTTATGATATGGATTTCTATTGTTTTTGGTTTTGTGCAAAAAGAGAGTGGTTTATTTGCAGGAATCATAGGATATGAGATCAATGATTTTTTACAAGATTACATCGGTTTTATAGGAACAGTCCTTGTTTTAGCATTTTTAGCAATTGTATATATTGTAGTAAGATTAAAATATACTCCAGAAAAAATATCAGCATCTCTTAGAAATACGCATAAAGAAATTAATAAGGATTTTGAACCAGTAAAAAAAGCAAGTATCGCTAAGAATTCTAAGACTAGAGCAGAGATCGAAGAAGAAAAAGAAGTTTCATTAGGTGAGACTAAAGACCTAGCGTTGGAGACCCTTACAGATAAAGCAAGACAGGAGAGTGCAGATACCCAGGAGAAAGCTACCGTAAATGAATTTTATGGTAAGTCTGAGAATCAGTCAGATGAAGTACCAGAAAAACTTATTATCAAATCAGAAACAGATCCTGAAGATATCGCAATGGAGGTAGAAACCATTGTTGAAGAAGAAGAGGTTGTAGAAAATTTAAGTGCAAAGCTGGTAAAAGATTTTGGAGAATTCGACCCCAAATTAGAGTTAGGCAATTTTAGATTCCCTACCATTGATTTATTAAAAGATTATTCTATTCAGAATGGAGGGATCACGATTGATCAGGGGGAACTCGAAGAAAATAAAAATAGAATTGTAGAGACTTTAAAAAATTACAAAATAGAGATAGCACAGATCAAGGCTACCGTTGGTCCTACGGTCACATTATATGAAATTGTTCCCGAAGCAGGAATCAGAATTTCTAAAATTAAGAACCTCGAAGATGATATTGCCCTATCATTAGCTGCTTTAGGGATACGTATTATAGCACCTATTCCAGGAAAAGGAACGATTGGTATAGAAGTACCGAATAAAAAATCTACGATTGTTTCTATGCGATCAGCAATATCTTCTTCAAAATTTCAGGGAGCCGAAATGGAATTGCCATTGTCTTTGGGTAAAACCATTTCTAATGAAACCTTTGTCGCTGATTTGGCAAAAATGCCTCACTTACTGATGGCGGGAGCAACCGGTCAAGGTAAGTCAGTTGGACTGAATGCAATATTAACATCTTTATTATATAAGAAACATCCGGCAGAAGTAAAATTCGTACTGGTGGATCCTAAAAAAGTAGAACTTACACTATTTAATAAGATAGAACGACATTATCTGGCCAAATTACCAGATACAGAAGAAGCTATTATTACCGATAACAATAAAGTAATAAATACACTCAATTCTTTATGTATTGAGATGGATAACCGATATGATCTTTTAAAGAATGCATTAGTCCGTAATATCAAAGAGTATAATACAAAATTTAAAGCTAGAAAATTAAACCCCGAAAATGGGCATAGATTTTTACCTTATATAGTATTGGTCGTTGATGAGTTTGCAGACCTTATTATGACTGCCGGCAAAGAAGTAGAAGTACCAATAGCAAGATTAGCACAGTTGGCTCGTGCCATAGGAATTCATTTAATTATTGCTACACAAAGGCCTTCTGTAAATGTAATTACCGGTATGATAAAAGCTAATTTTCCTGCCAGAATTGCATTTAGAGTAACCTCCAAAATAGATTCCCGTACGATTTTGGATACGGGTGGTGCAGATCAATTAATAGGTCGTGGAGATATGTTATATACACAAGGTAATGATTTGATTAGAATACAATGTGCTTTTGTAGATACTCCAGAAGTAGAAAGGATTACAGAATTTATAGGAAGTCAAAAAGCATATCCTGATGCCCATTTATTGCCAGAATATGTAGGAGAAGAAAGTGGCACAAGTCTTGATGTGGATATCAAGGATCGTGATAAACTTTTTAATGAAGCAGCAGAAGTTATTGTCACAGCACAGCAAGGTTCTGCGTCTTTATTACAGAGAAAGCTTAAATTGGGATATAATAGAGCTGGTAGATTGATTGATCAGTTAGAAGCAGCTGGTATTGTAGGACCTTTCGAAGGTAGTAAGGCCCGACAAGTATTGGTTTCTGATTTAACCTCATTGCAACAATTACTAGATGGAGAGTTGTAAAACTCCAGATGAACAGAATAAATTAATATTTTATATAATAGATAGATGATTAAAAAAATAGTATTTGTCATAGTTACACTTTTTATAACTAATATATATGGACAAGATGCCAAGCAACTTCTTAACGAAGTTTCTTCCAAAGTAAAAAGCTATGATAATATAGTTATTAGTTTTAAATACACCCTTAACAATCCGGCAGAGAATATTTCTCAGGAAACAAGAGGAGACGTTACGTTGGATGGTGATAAGTACGTGCTCAATATTATGGGAACTAAACAAATGTATGATGGCAAAAAATTACACGTGATTGTTCCAGAAGACGAGGAAATCAATATCTCAACAATAAGTGACGAAGATGAGGATAATGTAACACCGGCAAAAATGCTAACCTTTTACGAAAAAGGATATACGTATACAATGGATATTGTACAAAATGTACAAGGAAGAAAAATTCAATTTATCAAATTGATTCCAATAGATTCCAAAAGTGAATTAAAAGAAATTTTATTAGGAATCGATAAGCAGACAAAGCATATATATAAGATGATTTTGATGCAAAATAATGATACTAATATTACAATTACAGTCAATAATTTTAAGACAAATCAACCACTTTCTAAAACATTATTTGTCTTTGATGAATCAAAGTATGAAAATTATTATATCAATCGTCTAGATTAATAATATATTTGAAGAGAATTTAAATTAATACTTGTCCCGAAGTGATTTCGGGACTTATTTATAGATGAATAAGTGAAAATACTTGACCGATATATACTAACCACTTTTTTAAAGACATTTTTTCCGCTCTTTGTTATAATAATGTTCATTCTTTTACTGCAAACTATCTGGTTATTTATATCAGAGTTGGCAGGTAAAGACTTGGATTTTTCTGTAATAATGAAATTTTTAATGTATGCAACTCCTCGATTAATACCGATGGTATTACCACTTACAATCTTGTTAACGTCTACCATGATTTTTGGTAATTTTGCAGAAAATTATGAATTTGCGGCTATGAAATCTTCGGGGATTTCGTTGCAAAGAGCAATGAGAACACTCTCCGTATTTATCTTTTTTGTAGGTATTGGCGCATTTTTATTTTCTAATACAGTTATTCCGGCATCAGAAAGGAGGTTTGTCAATCTCAGAAAAAATATTGTTCAGGTAAAACCAGCGATGGTTATAACACCTAATCAATTTAATGATTTGGGGGATATTAATATTAAGGTATCAGAAAAATATGGCGATAATGATCAGTTTCTAAAAGATATTATTATTCACAAAAAGGCAGCAAGACCTGGTAATTTTACGGTAATAAAAGCGGTTGATGGAGAGTTAAAAGGAAATATTGATTCAGATCTGATAACATTAGTGCTGAATGATGGGAATCATTATGAAGAAATACAGCAAAAATCTTCTCAGAAAAGGAAGAAACTTCCTTTTACCAAAACAGCATTTAAGCAATATGTACTGAACATAGATTTATCAGAACTAGATAATGTAGATATGGATAATCAGCGTTATAGCAAAGGATATAATATGTTGAACGTGAATGCATTGGTTAATGAAATAGATACCTTGTCTATCCAGGTGAATGATAATACTCAGGCAATTGCAGACGAAATTAATAGGAGAGGAGGGTTTAAGGAACTTAATAGAAATCTCAAAATCGATACTACAGGAAAGTTCAAAGAACTCAGTAAGAATATTCTTAAAAAAACGGATACACTCAAAAAGTCTAAAGTGCAGGATACCTTAGATCTTATAAATGATAGATTTACGCTAAAGCAGAAAGTACAAATCTATAATTTAGCCTTTTCTAATATAGATGGGGTACTCAGAAAATTACAAAGCTCTCAAAAAATGCGGGAGGCTAGAAAAAGAGCTCTCAATAAATTTGAAATGTCCTTGCACGATAAATATGCGCTAGGCGTAGCTTGTGTGTTATTATTCTTTGTAGGAGCACCTCTTGGAGCAATTATTCGTAAAGGTGGTTTAGGATTGCCTATCGTTATAGGCGTTGTTTTATTTCTTACCTATCACTTTATCGGAATCTTTGCAAAAAACGGTGCAGAAGAAGGCGGAGTTCCTCCATTTGTAGGTTCCTGGCTATCGACATTTATTGTTTTTCCGTTAAGCATCTTTTTAACATATAGAGCTACGACAGATCGAGGATTCTTCAGTATGGATATTTTTGTGCAACCTATACGCGATTTTATTGAAAAACGATCCGAAAAGTCAAAAAGTGAAAAAGAAACATCAGGCTTCAACGTGATCGCTCTGGATGAAAAATCACGAGATAGGGCAAAGAAATATGTAGCAGATTTCAAAGAAAACTCAGGACTAGTAATTACCTTATTCATCATCTTGGTGATTGTGAATGTAGTGATTATGATAATATCAAAAGACACATTAGGAGATAAAGTTCTGTTACCACTGTTTAATGTATTAGGGCTTTTATCTTATGTTATCTTCTTTTTAAAATCGTATCATAACTTCCAGGGTTTTTATCAGTTGATACAGAAAAGAAAGAAACCATCAGGGATTTTGTTTTTTATTATAGGATTGCCTTTTTATTTTATACTATATTTCTCTTACAAAAAAAGAATATATAAAGATCTCAATAGCATCAGATAATTAATAATACTGTTCTATTTAAAGATTATATAATTTACCTTTGTTTATTAAACCCAGAATTGTATTGTTATGTCTCAGGTTACAGAAACCAAAAACAAGTTGAAATTAAACACTATCCAGGAAGCAATAGAAGATATCCGTCAGGGTAAGGTAATTATTGTGGTAGATGATGAAGATAGGGAGAATGAAGGTGATTTCCTGGCAGCAGCAGAAAAAGTAACTCCAGAGATGATCAATTTTATGGCTACGCACGGACGTGGATTAATTTGTACACCCATCACAGAACAACGTTGTAAAGACTTAAGACTAAACATGATGGTTGATAACAATACAGATCCTATGGAAACTGCATTTACAATTTCTGTAGATCTAAAAGGAAATGGGGTAACAACGGGAATTTCTGCCAATGATCGTGCTAAAACAGTGATGGCATTAATTGATCCGGATACTAAGGAGCATGATTTGGCAAGACCTGGACATATTTTTCCTTTAAAAGCCAAACAAGGCGGGGTTTTGAGACGTACAGGTCATACCGAAGCAGCTATTGATTTTGCACGCTTGGCAGGATTAAAACCTGCAGGAGTTATTGTAGAAATAATGAATGAAGATGGCACCATGGCACGTCTGCCACAATTGATAGAAGTAGCTAATAAGTTTGACCTCAAATTGGTGTCTATAGAAGATCTGGTGGCATATCGTATGCAACACGATTCTCTAATAGAGAAGAAAGAAGATTTTGATCTGGTCACCCGTTTTGGATCTTTTAGGATAAGAGCCTATAATCAAACGACTAATAATCAAACGCATATTGCATTAACAAAAGGTAGCTGGTTTGATAATGAACCCGTTTTAACCCGAATTAATTCTACGCTTTTTAATAATGATATATTAGGAACATTGACCAATAATGCAGACAAAAGTTTGGATGCCATGTTTCAAAGAATTAATACAGAAGGCAAAGGAGCTATACTATTTATAAATCAAGAAAATCAATCTTTTAATTTACTAAACCGCTTAAAAGATTTAAAGAAAATACAGAATGGAGAAGAGATTATCAAAGCTCCAAAAATAGCAATGGATACCAAAGATTTTGGGATAGGAGCACAGATTCTACATGATATTAATATTCATAAACTTCGCTTGATTTCTAATACGGTACAGCAGAAACGAGTAGGTATGATAGGGTATGGGTTAGAAATTGTAGAATATGTAACATATTAAGTTGTTTTCCTATAGACATTGATTACCAACTTGTTATGTTAATTCTGTTTTCAAAACTACTCAGATTTGTCAATCCAAACTAATAATTAAAACAAAAATTAGAATATAATACTACTTAATTACTGTCTGGTCAGAAATAGATAATTTTTATCATTTGATACTGCTGTATTTCCGAGACTAGATAATAATAATCCTTAGTTTATTATAAAAACACTCTGTAAGGCCTTTACCATTTTTGAAGCCCTTTCTTGTACCTCTGCATCAGACCATCCCACTTTTATAAGACAAGAAACAGTTCGACTTATCCAGGCATCACTGGATGCATAAGAACTGTTGTTTTTTTGCAGTCCCTGCATCTGTTCTTCAGAGAGTTTATGTAGCGATGTAGGGTTTAATAAATGTTCCCACTTTTTATAATAATGCCAATTATTATAATACCAATAAAAACATGCATCAACTCCGTGTAGTCCCAAAGCTTTATGAGCCTCCATCGCGGATTCTTTATCAGGTAAGAAAAAAGTAAGAAAAGCATAACTTTCTTCTCCACCATCAGGCACACGCCTGAAAGTAACTTCGGGGATGATGGTTAGCGCGTCTCGTAATAAGGTATAATTTTTTTTCTGCAATGCCAGTGTGTGATCTAATTTTCTGAGTTGCGCAATCCCTACCGCAGCGTGTAGTTCTGACAACCTATAATTATATCCCAAAAATGGGTGTGTTTCTGCACCACGATCAGTACCGATATGATCGTGACCGTGATCTTGATATTGATGTGCGCGATCAGCATATAGTTTAGAATTAGTAATTAATCCACCACCTTCACCGGCCGTTACTGTTTTTACATAATCAAAGGAAAAACAACCCATATCGCCATAACTGCCCAGAGGTTTGCCTTCATAAGTACCACCAATAGCCTGACAAGCATCTTCTAAGAGAATCAGGTTGTGTTTTTTGCAAATAGCTTTCATCGCTTTGAGATCTGCCATCGACCCACACATATGTACAGGCATTACTACCTTTGTCTTATCCGTAATCAGTGCTTCTACAGCACCCGGAGCCAGCGTGAGTGTGTCATCTACATCACATAGTATTGGAGTGGCACCTACGGATAATATGGCTTCAAAACTAGCCACAAAAGTGAAGGTAGGCATAATTACTTCATCTCCGGAACCTACACCGGCACAGGCTAATGCAACAGTCAGTGCAGCAGTACCACTGGACACCACCTGCGCATAATCGGTTTGCATTCTGGTAGCCAGGTCTTTTTCTAGTTCTAATGCTTTATGATGGCCATTGCGGTTACCATCAAACCCATAACGCATTAAGACTCCATTGTCTAATACATCCTGAACTTCTTTTTTTTCTTCGGCTCCAAATAGCTCAAATCCTGGCATAGTTGTGATATTAAATGTAAAACTCGTTTCGGCAAAAATACCGAAAAGAGTTCTGATTTAATAGTATAAGTTTTATGTTTTTTGGCGAATAAATAGCACTGATATTTTATGATTATCAGCTGTTTTATATATTTCCATTTCTTAGAGCTTGTTTAAAAACCTTACTTCCTGAAAACAAATATTTTAAGAACCGTGAGCTTGCTTCAAATAATTAAAATATCTCGATATTCTCATCATTTGAAGTGTACTCAGAACCTCAAACTATTGATTTTCAATTTATATTCTTTTTAAACAAGTACTTATACGATTTGTGATTAAAAAATTCGTATAAATTCATTGAATTATTTTTTCTTTATGCAAGGCAAAAAAATCAAGCATAGCTATAGCTACGGTTTATTTTTTAAACGAAGTAGAAAGGAAAAAGAAACGATGAATATGCGAAATTTTTAGTTATAAATCGTATTAAAACAAGTTTTGTTTTCAAAACACTTAAATAACAGATGGAAATTTTTTGTTTTAAAATATATAAGAAGAACTCATCTTGACGGGTATTTTTTGAAAACAGAAATAATGTCAACACCTCGCGTCACAAAATCAAGTAAACTACCATGAGGCAAGCCGCGAAGCATTTAAATCTCGATTATCGAGTACATGTGAGTGGATTTCATGTGCTATAAGAATCAGAGAATCAGTTATTATACGAGTTATTATGGTGCATTTATCATCAAATAATAGCGGAAATTTTATAAAAATTCAGCGGAATTTAACAATTTTTGGAGTATTTATTCTAAATTTAGGGAGTACAAATCAAATCTTAAAACGTATGAAATTTAAAAACAGTACCCGAATTCTTCTTATTGTCGGGATTTTGTTAGTAGTGTCTTGTCAGCAAGATGAAACCACTACGCAAACTGGACAACAGTCTACAGAAGATATCTTTGCCAGGAACTGGCTGGAAGCAGACCTATCTGCTATTTTTACAGGAGAAGAAATGAATTATCCGATTGCGAATCAGCAATTAAAAAAGATACTCAATCATAAAGAGGTTTATCAAGTACGATTTGTACCGGGCATTCTGGATAATCAGCTCCATGTAAAAGTCGTAAGTGTCGATGCTGCTGGTGCTGTACTAGCAGAAGAACTGGTTACACAAGATATAAATGTAATGATCGGGAAGCAATTAGAAACCTTAAAAAATACTGTTTTTGATAAAGCCTCTGTCGCAAAGCCGGTAGTAGCAAAACACATATTGCAATTTGATAAAGCTGCGACCTATCTAAACTCCTGGAAACAAAAATCAACACACAATATTAATGAGATTACCTCTTATGATGGGATGCGTATCCGTCATTTTAGTATAGAACCACAGGTGATACAGTATATGATTGATCTGGGATCAGAATTTATCAACCTGTCCTAGGGTTTGAATGCCGAAAACAAACTAACTACTGTATTTACCCCGATGACAAATAATAAGCTACAGGCAGCCACAAAAAATGACGGGGAAGGTCCGGTGTTAGATTTTACAGCACCTTGTCCTCCATTATGTGAATTATAATATTTCAAATTCAAGAATACTAATCAAAACCTTTATATACAATGAATACAGACACACAAAATCAGGTAGACTTAACAACCGCAGAAGATTGGACAGCCGCGTGGAGAACACAATGTCCAGAGAATTGCAAAGCTTTTTTGATCCCCGCCGTAGACCTTATAGAAGTCCTGAATGAAATGGGAATTCTGGATGATGCTACTGCACAGGCAGCTCAGAATACGGCTACGCAGCAGAGCCTGGATATCAGAGCCTATATGGCGATCGGTGCAGAACCCCCAAGTAAAATACCAGAAGAACGATTACTGATCGTAGGGACACAAAAGGATAGCGGAGGTGTCTATAGAGATATCATCAATGGAAAAATTGATGATACCGGAGAAAAAATAGTGGATATTGAAGGTAGTGGGATTTTTGATTTTACTTTACCGTGCCCAACATCATGTGATGATAATAGTCCATTGAATTAGATTTTATTATTATACAATAATGTCAATATTAGAAATATTATCATATATTGGAACATTTATATTATTAATAAATACAATTATTTATTCTATAAGCTTCTCTTTTAAAAAAGAAGCTTATAGTTTTTTTTGTGTTTATTTACTAATAATGTTGATTATAACATTATTAACTACTTATTATAATAGTCAAAAGGTTAACAATTTGTTTCTATCGCATTACTATTTTTTATCACAATTCATATTATTGAGCTTGTTTTATAAATATGTTTTTGAAAATAAAAAAAATAAATTATTAATTAATACCACTTTAATATTAATAATTTATTTCTTGGTTTTACAATATGCTATGGATACCACTTTATTTCAAATTTTTAATTTAACAGAAGTGGTTGTTACTTCTTTACCATTAATAATATATTCAATTATTTTTTTCTATCAAAACTTAAATGCAAAAGTTAAGTTTATATATATAAATATTGGTGTATTTATGTATTTACTTTGTAGTATGTTGTTATTCGCTTCAGGTAACCTGATGATAGAATTGGATCCTTTAATTAATAAAATTGTTTGGATTGTTAACGCATCATTATACATAGTTTTCCAAATCCTAATCTTTATTGAATGGAGAAAGAATTATTACAGGAAGATTCCCAAATCATCGTAATTATTTTAATAGCAATTATGATTCTGCTACTGATGGCGGTGGCATTGGTCGTCTTTTTTTTCTTTTCCAGAAAGAAAATAATTGCTACAGAATTAGAAAAAGCAAACCTTGCTATTTCATACCAAAAAGAGCTGCTTTATAGTACGATAGAAACTCAGGAAGAAGAACGCAAAAGGATTGCTCAGGATTTACATGATGCGATCAGTGCCAAATTGAATGTGGTAAGTCTAAGCACTCATGTGTTGATTGATGGTACACTTGATAAAGAAGAGCAGGCACAAACCTTACAACATATATTATCTGTCACAACGCATACCTTAGAAAGCTCCAGGAGATTAGCGCACAACCTGTTACCACCCATATTAGAAAATTTTGGGTTACAGGCAACAGTAGAAGAATTATGCGATGAATTTATGAGTAGTAAAAAAGTATTTGTATCTTATGATATCAATTATGAAGATTCATTGTCAAAAGCTAATGAGTTGCATATATTCAGAATTATACAGGAATTACTAAACAACGCTGTGAGACACGGAGCGGCAGAACAAATAACGCTTAATATACAGGAGTATGATAAGAAATTACAAATTTTATTTACAGACAATGGCAGAGGCTTTGATATACGATCCATAGACAAAAAGAAAGGTATAGGACTCAAAAACATAGAAAGTAGAGTAGATATACTCAATGGGGCGCTTTCTTATAGTAGTGAGTTAGGTAAGGGAACCACATTTACTATTAATATTACTAAAACCTAAACCACATGAAAAAAGATATTATACGATTAGCGATTGCTGATGATGAAACGCTGTTTAGACAAGGGATTACATTTATACTCGATAAAGAAAAGAATATAGAAATCTGTATCCAGGCAGAAAATGGGAATGACCTGATCAAGCAGTTAAATCAATGTAGAGAATTACCAGAGGTAATTTTAATGGATCTTAAAATGCCGAATCTTAATGGGGTAGAGACGACAAAGATTATCAAAAAAAAATATCCTGATATTAAGATTATTGCACTCACCAGTTATTATAGCAAACCATTTATTACGAATATGATGCGACAGGGGTCTGTAGCCTATCTGGCAAAAAATGCTACTCCTATGCAGGTAGTAAATACCATAAATCAGGTGGCTGTAAAAGGGTTCTATTATGATGAGAGTGTAATGGAGATCCTGGAAGAAGCTTCTTTAAAAATGAATAAACCTGTTAAAAATGATGAAGAATACCTGACCAAACGAGAACGAGAAGTATTAAAATTAATATGTGAACAAAAAACTACAATAGAGATAGGAGAGCAGTTATTTATAAGTCCCAGGACCGTAGAAGGACATCGTAATAATTTGTTACTAAAAACGGGTTCTAAGAATATCGCAGGACTTGTTATACATGCAATCGAAAATCAGATTTTTGTTAAAAGTGCGGAGTTTTAGTATTAAAATTCTTTATCATATATATAAATCGGTATCCCGGCTCAGGCTGGGATTTAATTTTCTCATCCCATCACTCGATATACTAACAAAAACTTCCATCTCATCGAGTGCGTGAGGTACGAGCGTGTATAGAGATGCAAGTAATGCTATGCTTTTGATCTAGATCTAGATCTAGATCTAGATACAATTTCTTTGCGCTACGCTGCGAGAAATCACGATATGACGTAACTTCACTCAAACAGACTTGCTTGGAATGAATTGAACTA
This sequence comes from Aquimarina sp. RZ0, assembly GCF_008370685.1. GTDB lineage: Bacteria > Bacteroidota > Bacteroidia > Flavobacteriales > Flavobacteriaceae > Aquimarina. The sequence continues at coordinate 32,323 of NZ_VTZU01000009.1, read as the reverse complement.
ATACGATTTATAACTAAAAATTTCGCATATTCATCGTTTCTTTTTCCTTTCTACTTCGTTTAAAAAATAAACCGTAGCTATAGCTATGCTTGATTTTTTTGCCTTGCATAAAGAAAAAATAATTCAATGAATTTATACGAATTTTTTAATCACAAATCGTATAAGTACTTGTTTAAAAACCTTACTTCTTGAAAACAAATGTTTTAAGAGCCGTGAGCTTACTTCAAATAATTAAAATATCTCGATATTCCCATCATTCGAAGTGTTCTCTGAACCTCAAACTATTGATTTTCAATTTGTATTCTTTTTAAACATACTCTAAGGATCATAGCTTCTTACAAACTAAAACTACTTTTTCCTGATTACAATTTGTTGTAAAAAAGAGATACATATCACCTCCGTCTTTGATTTTATACTTTTTTCTGATTTCTGCAACAGACTCAGGGAAGTTACGTGTGGTGATATTGGCTTTTGTAATATTTTCTTTTTTAAGTAGTTGCTTTTTATAAGGCAATATTTGTTGTATCATAAAACGTCTTCCTGGAAAATCAATAATACGATCAGATGTATAAATATGCGAATGTGGGTGTAGTTTCTCTACCTCATATGTTTTTGCAATACTAGAAAATCCACCACTCTTCAAGATAGAAGCATTGGGTTCATACAAATACTTTTTGGGCAAAGAATATTTTGGTAAGATCTTACTTTCTTCAGGTAGTATGAAGGAAAATTGCACAGAGGTATTTTTTGTAAAGTTTATTGTGTGTATTACAATATCATTCTTAACCCCTTTCTCTAAAACCCATAGCAATTCTTTTACCTCATTATCTACTGCTACTATATGAATTTCTTTTACATTTACTAACGAATGTATTCCGGCATGAATATCGAGTAGAGGAGAGGTTTTAAGTAAGATATGACTACTTTTTCTGAACAATAGCTCTTTATTGGCAGGTACATCAGGGATACAATCTTCTAGAAAAAACACTTTCCCTTTGTTATCATTCCGTCTGGAAGGGTCAATATATATCCAGTCTATAGTATCAAAATCTTGCAGAATTTCTAAGCCATCTCCCGTATACGTCTGTATGTTTTTTGCCGCTAATGCTTCAAAATTATGAGATGCGATAGTACTCAATTCGAAATTTACTTCGCAATGAATTACGGTAGTAATTTTTTTTGAAAAATAATAATCATCTACTCCAAAACCACCTGTAAGATCCACAAGCACTTCTCCAGAAACCAATGTGCTTTTATAGAAAGCTGTTATTGCCGAAGAAGTTTGCTCTAGATTTAGATTTGGCGGATAATATATATATTTAGTAGCATACCAGATTGGTAATTTGTTTTTTGCCTTGATCCGTCCATTAATTTGTTGTGCTAATTCTTGTATTGTTATATGATCAAAAGCACTTCCCGCAAGAATAAACCGGGTCAGATCAATGTTGCTTTCTGATGTATTAAAGATATACTCCTGTATCGTTGTATGTAGAATTTTTGGATTCAATGAGCATTTGCTTTTATGATAGCTAAAGTTTCGTGAACAAAATCGGTTTTTGAGAGGACATATCCACCTCTGTCATTTTTGTGCTTAGTGGCTAATCCCATTTTTAATTGTTCATAAGCTTTTGCTCTTTTGGGATTGTTAATCAGGTAATCTCTAAAAGCTATTTGCTCCCACATCAAATTGTTCTTAGGGCACATATGGATATGATAAATTTGCTCGCTTATGCCCTGTAAATTATATCCTTTACCAAAACTCATATAAGCATCAAAATGGTCTCTTTTAGGCACCAGGAAATACGTATAGCCTATTTCTTCAAACTTTTTGATAAGTTGAGTATCAAAAAGCAAGACTTCGGGAATTTCGATCAGGATATCAATATAAGGCTTTGCTTTGATATTAGGAATTGAAGTACTCCCAAAATGTTCAATTTGTATAATGTTGTCTGTACCTAATTTTTCTAAAATAAGTGATTTTTCATCTTTATATAGATTTTTCCAGGATCGATCATGAGCAACAAGATGTATCGGGAATAGAGTATTCCAATCATCTTTTGTCAGGTCATAGAGTGTCTTTTTCATATTATTTTTAATTAAAACAAGGAAAAATGCCTACTCTAATCCGAACAAATAAAGTATGGGGTTTTATAATAAAACGTTGATTAGAGAATTCAGGCCTAAAAAAATAGAGTATTGTCATAATTTCCTTTATTTTGAAAGCTTCACGAGGAAGTTTCAAGATAATCTATAAACTGGTTGGCTCAAAATTAGGCAGTATAACATAAATACCGATCCACACTTCTTTTTTGATTTCTTTAGTCTTAATTCCGTAGATCTAGCTCATATAACAACAAAGCTTTAAAAACGTAAGAGTTATATCAGTAGAAGTGAAGCCTAATACTTTATAACTTGTATAGAGAAAATTTATTGACAATTTTAGTTATTTTACAGCAATAACAGAAATTTCAACATTTACAAATTTTGGTAATGCAGCAACCGCAACGGTTTCTCTGGCGGGTGCTGTGTCTTCATTAAAGTAACTGCCATATACTTCATTAACCAAAGAGAAATTATTCATATCACTCAGAAAAATAGTAGTTTTAATAACATTTTCAAAAGTCATATCTACTTCGTCAAGTATAGCTTTTAGGTTTTGCATCACCTGTTCGGATTCAGTTTTGATATCATCTAATACTAATTCGCCCGTTGATGGATTTATCGCTATCTGACCTGAGGTGTATAGGGTATTTCCAGTTAAAATTGCCTGGTTATAAGGACCAATAGGGGCAGGAGCTTTTGAGGTTGTTATTATTTTTTTCATGTGATTAAAAGAGTTAATTTATTTTTTAGGAAATAATATGTGTTATTTTCAATATAAAGAAACATAATTTTTATCTGTCATCAGGCTCCAACATCTATAATTGTCTATCTGGCTCACGTCTTTTATCATATTTGATATCACTAAGAACAGAAGATTTAATCCCAACAAAGAAATTCCAGGAGGTTCGTTCACTAAAAGGAATCCAATTAAAACTCAGTCGCCAACTATCTAAATCTCTCTGAAATCTAAGATTGGTAAACGTAAACCCGGGATTTCTTAAATCATATCCCGAAGAAGCACCAACAGTCCATTTGGGTGCTAATTCTATATCGCCAGAAAACATAATAGAGTGTGATGATATTTCATTTTGCCTTGCATTGTTACTATAATTAACTGTATACGAAAGACGCAATGACCAGGGGATTTTATAGTTGTAATTTTTGATATCTTTTTTTTCATCGGCATCCTTATCATCTACAAAAGATTGTTCTTCTCTAAAATCTGTTCCTTCTCCAAATAGATTATCAGGTCTACCACCATTTCTGAAGGTTTCATTACTTAGAGGGTCTTCATCCGTCTTACCTTTCTCAAAATCTTTACTAGAGAATGAATATCCAAAATTGGCACTTGCTCTGGTTAATCTAAAAAGGCTTCCACCATTATCAATATTCCAGACATCTATTTTGCGATTATTATTATCCAGCGCATACGGATCTAGAATTGCACTAAAGTTAATATCCAGTTTGTTTTGGACTATCGGTATATTCCCATTAATAGATAACGGACTTAATTGTAAGGAGTCTCCAGCAATATTGTAGGCTGTTCTAAAATTTAAATTGTTAATTAATTTAATTTTCTTAGGTTCAGTCGCAGTAGAATCTTTGCTTGCTACTTTTGCCTCTACATTATTACTTAGAGAAAAACCAATATTACTCGAAAAAGTATTGCTAGGTGCGCCAAAAAAAGTTCCTTCAAATCTAGAGAATTCAACATCTTCAAACTCTTCTATAATATCAGTTGTAGCAGGATCATCCTCTACTTCTCTTCTGTAGGTATCATAAAATTGATTAAAAGCAGGATTGACGTTGTAGCTAACAGAAGGACGCATAGTATGCCGGATTGCTTGTATTTTTTTATCTTTTTTAAAATTAAAGGTTCCATAAAGTGTAGTTCCCAAACTGGCTGAGAAATTATAGGTTCTGTATGCTGCAAAACCCGTAATTGTATCTCTTACCACTTCTCCGGCACCTTCATTAGCATCTTCATCAAAACTTTGTTCAATAGTTTCAAAAACCCAGTTTTCCTGAAAATTTGTCCCCATAGTAGCACTTAGATATTTTAAAATCTTAAAATTAGTACTCAAGGGGATAGAATGCTGCATTCCTATTCTGGCATTTCTAAACATTTCTGGCGTAAAAAGCTCTTCATCTGTGGTGACAACTCTATTTTCTCCTCTAAAATTATATTGTGTGTTAATGTTCTGAATGATTCCTTTTTTTACACCCACTTTTGGAGCAAAAGGGAATATCCTCGATACACTTGTGGTTACATTAGGCAATGATAAATTCACAATACCCGTATTTGTATTAGAATTATGAGTTGCTGCTACATTGACATTTACCTGAGGGTCACCCGTAAAAGTTCTTGCATACGAAATAGAAGAATTGATTTGATTATTTATAAAATTTGCAGAATTCCTTTGATTCGTAGATAGCTGAAAGAAATCACTACTCCCAAAATTCACAGAAGCAGAGAATCTCGAATTGGGATTAGCTTTAGGATCTTGAGTATGCGTCCATTGGATGTTATAACTTGTTCGCTGAGAAAAATCAGGAAAACCCCTTTCACTATTCAGGTTATTTTCAAATCTAAAATTAAGATTCCCTCTATACCTGTATCGCAAAGAATATGCTGATTCTGTTCGTAAGGTATAACTCCCATTAGTATAATAATCTCCGGTTACCGTCAAATCAGCATAGTCACTAAGCGCAAAATAATATCCTCCATTCTGGAGGAAATACCCTCTATTGTTTTCTTCTCCATAACTGGGGATAATAAAACCAGAGGTACGATCTTCTTCCAAGGGGAAATACCCAAAAGGTAATCCCAGAGGTGTAGGTACATCTGCAATAAACATATTGACTAATCCAGTGACAATCTTCTTTCTAGGAACCAATTTGATTCGCCTTGCATAAAAATAGTAATCAGCATTATCAACATCTTCTGAGGTTGTAAATTTCACATTACTCATATAAATAACAGAATCATTCACTCTTTTAGACACTTCTCCCTTGACATTCATTTCTCCCTGTTGGGTTCTGGAGTTATAAATAAGTGCTTTTTCTGTATCAAAATTAAATCGGATAGAATCCGGCTCTACAACATTCTGCGCTTGTTTGAAAACAGGGGTTTGGCTATATTCTCCAAGAGAATCTTTTATGCCATATGCGTAGACTTCGTTTTTTAAATTATCTACAATAATAAGCCCTGCATTAATTTGCATCTCTCCATAAATAATTTCAGCCTCATTATAGAGATACATTTTATTCTCTTTACGACTCAGTCGCATATAGTCTGTTGACTTATACTTCACTTTATCGGTAAGTAACTGTGGTGGTTCTACCGCCGTATCCTTTTTTATAGTATCCTGTATTTTTTCATCTAAACGTAGTACTGACTTATCATCAACCTCATTTTTTTGAATAAAAGTGGAATCTTTTTTTACCTCGATAGGTTTGTTCGTAGTTTTTTCAAATTCTTGTGCTGTTGTATAACTAATACAAAATAGTGAAAAACTTAGTGAATAAAGTATGTTACGTACCGTTGTTTGCAATGGTTTAAATCCTATTTTTGTAAAACTATGGCTTAGTTTTTGAAGTGCCAAAATTACATTTATTTTTTATGTAGAGATTGTAATTAATAAAAAAATAAAAATTTATATTAAACTACAGTACTCTAATGTTATTTTAAATAAAAATTATATCGTAATTTCAAGTGTGATAACCTTGATATTTTCGAATTAGTATATTAAAAACTGAAACTAATAGTAAATGTTTCAAGCTAAGGGATAATTTATAGAAATTTATGAGTAAGAAAATTTTAATTAGTGGGCTAATGATCATTCTGATCGTAATTATATCAGCATTTTCTAAACCTGCTATTGTAGAACCATATGGAGAAAAATTTGTGGTCGTTTTGGATGCCGGACATGGAGGTCATGATCCGGGAAATCGAGGTAATGGATATAAAGAGAAAGATATTGCATTAAAAGTGGTATTGGCAGTAGGAGCAGCGCTCGAAAAAGATCAGAGGTTCAAAGTAGTCTACACTCGCAGTACTGATGAATTTATAGAATTACACGAAAGAGGAAAGATTGCTAATAAAGCCAAAGCAGATCTATTTGTGTCTGTACATTGTAATTCTCACCGCTCTCAGGCGTATGGCACAGAGACATTTGTACTGGGATTGCATGCTAATGACGAAAACTTTAATGTAGCCAAGAACGAAAATTCAGTTATCTTACTAGAAGAAAACTATGAAGCGAATTATGAAGGGTTTGACCCCAATTCTCCAGAATCAATTATAGGTCTAACATTGATGCAGGAAGAATACCTTGATCAAAGCCTTGTTTTGGCAAGTTTTGTACAAAATAACTTTACAAGAAAATTAAAAAGAAAAAGTAGAGGCGTAAAACAAGCAGGTTTTGTAGTATTACATCAGACCTATATGCCAAGTGTACTTATAGAATTAGGTTTTCTAACTAATAATAAAGAAGGGAAGTATCTGAATTCTAAAAAAGGTCAGAATGAGATGGCCAAATCTATTATAAGTTCAATTATTGGATATAAAGAAAGCTTGGATGCAGAATATTATATGCCCGAAAAAGAAACGCCCAAAATTTCTGATACAGATTCGATAGCAGCATCTGCTACCGGAGAGGTTTATGAGGGGATTACTTTTAAGGTTCAGATAGAAGCAGGATCAAATGATGTAGTGCTTGTAGCCAAGAATTTTAGAGGACTAGATAAGCTTTCTAAAGTTCGGTTTGGTGAGTTGTACAAATACTATTTTGGGAGTACTTCCAGCTATACACATATAAAACAATTAAGAGAAGTAGCAGTTCAGAAAGGATATGACTCTTGTTTTATAGTAGCATTTCGGAATAATGAGCTAATTCCACTTACTGAAGCCTTGAAAGTCAATACTTCATCAAATTAATCTTAATAAATAGTAAGAATTCCTTTGCTAATAATCAGTAGAAATATATTTTTTATTCTAAATTTGTTTTCTAAATATATGCTATTTTGAAATTTACTCGCGAAGTTAAAACAGGTATTCTGGCATTATGTGCAATTGCACTCTTGATTTTTGGATACAGTTTCTTAAAAGGTAAGAATCTTCTGGATAATGATAGAACTTTTTATGCTGTCTATGATAATGTAGAAGGTTTGATTCCCTCATCTCCCGTTACTATAAATGGTTTGGTAGTTGGTAAAGTTATTTCTATAAATTTTGCAGATACAAAAGGAAACTTAGTTGTAGAATTTACTATAAATAATAAATTTTCTTTTTCTAAAAATAGCTTGGCAAAAGTATATGGCGGTGGTTTAATAGGAGGTAAGTCTCTAGCTATCGAACCTACATATCAACAAGGCCTTGAGGCAAAAGATCAAGACACATTACCAGGAAAAGTAGAAGCAGGACTTCTTGAATTGGTCAACGAGAAACTCACTCCGTTACAAGAAAAATTAGAATCTGCTATTTCTGATGCAGATACACTCTTAACCTCCGTAAACGGTATACTTTCTGTGGATAATCAAAATAACTTAAACTCTATTTTTAAAGATTTAAGCACTACAGTAAAAAGTTTTAAAAGGGCATCTGTAACGTTGGACAATGTGCTTTCTGGTAATCAAAACTCATTAAATAGAACCTTAGGAAATCTTGACCAAATGTCTGGTAACCTGTCTAAATTCTCTGACTCTTTATCAAAAATAAACGTAGGTAAATTAGCGAATGATCTTGATAAGGTACTCGTAAATTTTGATAAAATATCTAAAGACCTAGAAACTGGAAAAGGTACTGCCGGAAAACTATTAAAAGATGAAAAACTTTATGATAACCTACAGGAAACAAGTAAACAATTAGAACTATTACTTCAGGATTTACGATTAAACCCGACACGATATGTGAATATCTCTCTTTTTGGTAAAAAAAATAAACCGTATGAACAACCAACGGATTCAATAAACTAATATCAGATTATGCAATACATTCCTAATATCATATTTGCAATAGCTTTAATAATTGGAATTGGATATTTTACTAAGAATATTCGAAAAGTGATACGAAATATTAGATTAGGTAAAGATGTAGATCGAACCGATAATAAAGGAGAACGTTTTAGAAACATGGCGCGCATTGCTTTGGGGCAATCCAAAATGGTACGCAGACCAATAGCTGGAATATTGCATATAATAGTATATATAGGATTTATTATTATCAATATAGAGGTGCTCGAAATTATAATCGATGGTATTTTTGGAACACATAGAATTTTTGCCTTTTTAGGAAGTTTTTATAATTTTTTAATTGGTTCTTTTGAGATTTTAGCATTTTTGGTTTTTGTAGGTGTCATTGTATTCTGGATTCGTCGTAATGTGATGAGAATAAAACGTTTTTGGAATCCGGAGATGAAAGGATGGCCTAAGAATGATGGAAACCTGATTCTCTACTTTGAGATGGTTTTGATGACCTTATTCTTGGTAATGAATGCCGTAGATTTGCAATTGCAGAACTTAGATGCAGCACATTATGTCAAAGCAGGATCATACCCCATAAGTCAATTTATCACCCCTTTATTTAATGGAATGAATGAAGGGACTCTGGTTTTTATAGAACGAGGCGCCTGGTGGTTGCATATTCTTGGAATATTAGTGTTTTTGAACTACTTATATTTTTCTAAGCATTTACATATATTATTAGCTTTTCCGAATACGTATTATGGAGATCTGAGACCCAAAGGGCAGATGGATAATCTGGAATCTGTTACAAAAGAAGTAATGTTAATGATGGATCCTAATGCAGATCCTTTTGCTGCTCCTGCATCAGATGAACCAGAAGGAGAACCAGAGAAATTTGGAGCATCAGATGTTATGGATCTTGATTGGGTGCAATTACTTAATTCTTACACCTGTACAGAATGTGGGCGTTGTACCAGTGAATGCCCCGCAAACCAGACGGGTAAAAAGCTTTCTCCCAGAAAAATTATGATGGATACCAGAGATCGTCTCCAGGAGGTAGGTGATAATATTGATAAGAATGGTAGTTTTGTTGATGATGGAAAACAATTATTAAATGAATACATTACTCCAGAAGAGTTATGGGCCTGTACCAGTTGTAATGCCTGCGTAGAAGCTTGTCCGGTAAGTATAAGTCCATTATCTATTATTCTGGATATGAGAAGATATTTGGTAATGGAACAAAGTGCTGCACCATCAGATCTTAATAATATGATGTCAAATATAGAGAATAACGGAGCTCCATGGCCATTTAACCAGATGGACAGATTAAACTGGAGTAACGAAGAGTAAATATACTATTAACCACAACTATTAATCTAAAAAAAACCTAAAATTAGGGAGAAACAAACATTATGAAGAAGGAAGAAGTCGCAAAATTATTGCACGATAAGGTAGAGGAAGGAGAGCATATCAGTCCGGTGCTACCAGAAGGTATCAAAAATTATTTAATTGATATCGATGGAACAATTACAGAAGATGTACCTAATGAAGAACCAGAGCGAATGGCTACTTGTAAGCCATTTCCGGATGCATTAGTAACATTGAATAAATGGTACGACGAAGGGCATATTATCTGTTTTTTTACATCTAGAACAGAGGAACATAGGGAAGTAACTGAAACATGGTTAAAAACACATGGGTTTAATTATCACAGCCTTTTAATGGGTAAACCAAGAGGAGGAAACTATCATTGGATTGATAATCATCTGGTAAAAGCAACTCGTTATACAGGAAAATTTACAGAACTAGTAGAAAGAGTAGTTACTATCGAAGTTTTTGATGATGGTAAACACGATTAATATGATTTTATTTTGATATATATCAAAATAAAATCATTCATATTTAAATATTAATAACATATGAGCGAGACAGTAAAGGTGCCAACTATGGCAGAATATATGGCAGCAGGAAAGAAGCCCGAAGTTTTATTTTGGGTTGGTTGCGCAGGTAGTTTTGATGATAGAGCAAAAAAAATAACCAAAGCTTTTGTAAAACTACTTCATAATGCCAATGTAGACTTTGCTGTTTTAGGGACCGAAGAAAGTTGTACTGGTGATCCTGCAAAGAGATCTGGGAATGAATTCTTATTCCAGATGCAAGCAGTTACCAATATAGAGGTAATGAATGCATACGAAATAAAGAAAGTAGTTACTGCCTGTCCTCACTGTTTTAATACATTAAAAAATGAATATCCTGCACTCGGAGGGGATTATGAGGTAATGCATCATACGCAATTTCTTAAATCTCTGCTCGATGAAGGTAGATTGAAGGTAGAAGGAGGTAAATTTAAAGGAAAGAGAATTACTTTTCATGACCCTTGCTATCTAGGCAGAGCTAATAATGAGTATGAAGCTCCCAGAGATTTACTTAGAAAGCTAGAAGTAGAACTGGTAGAAATGAAGCGATGCAAACGGGATGGGTTTTGCTGTGGAGCCGGAGGGGCACAGATGTTTAAAGAACCTGAATCAGGTAAAAAAGATGTGAACGTCGAGAGAACTGAAGATGCTCTGGAAACAAAACCAAATATCATTGCTGCAGGATGCCCTTTTTGTAATACCATGATGACCGATGGTGTTAAAAATAAAGAGAAAGAAGATAGTATTGAAGTTCTTGATGTTGCAGAATTAATTGCTAATGCACAAGATTTGTAAGTATTATTTTTTGATATCGTAAAATTAAAAGGAGTTAATATGTTTTTCATATTAACTCCTTTTTGTTGCAACAATTAAGAATAGTTTTTGTTATTTTATAGAATAAAAAGTAAGCTGATGTTAGTAGATTTTAATGACCTTTCAGAAACATCCAGAGTATGGATATATCAGGCAAATAGATCCTTTACACAAGAAGAGATAGATAAGATAAAAGAACAATTGAATGTATTTATAGTGCAATGGACAGCACACGGAGCAGATCTTAAAGCCGGATATGAGATCAAGTACAAAAGATTTATTACTATTGCATTGGATCAAAATGTAAATCAGGCAACAGGATGCTCCATAGATGCATCAGTACATTTTATACAAAAGCTGGAAAAAGAATATAGTGTAGATTTAATGGATAAAATGAATGTGTCTTATAAACAAGGAGAATTTGTTGCCTACAAATCCCTTACTGATTTTAGAAAAATGGCAAAAAATCGAGCTGTTTCTCCTAATACTATTGTATTTAATAACTTAGTTACAAATATTGCTGAATATCGTACTGATTGGGAAGTACCGGCAAAGGATAGCTGGCATAATCGTTTTTTAAACTAGATTTTTGTAATATATGCTTAAAAAATACTTTCCTTGTATACTTTTTATTTTTGTGTGGTCTGGTTTTTCTCAAGAACCGGGTTTTCTAAAGTTAGAAGAGATAAGTGATAATAATGAAAATCTGTCGGATTCAATTGTCATAGCAGAAAAAAAAGATGTAGTACGACAAAACCCTCTGATAGTTGCAAAAGAGCGTAAAGCTCAACTTCAATGGGTGGATAATATCTACAAGAAAATGACCCTTAAAGAAAAAATAGGGCAGTTGTTTATGGTAGATGTATTCTCCTCAAAATCTAAAAAAGAAACAGATAAGATTAAAAAACTTATTGAAGAATATCATATAGGAGGTATTATTTTTTCTAAAGGAACTCCGCAACGTCAGGCCAAATTGAATAATGAATATCAAGAACTTTCTAAGATTCCGTTGTTAATAGGGATGGATGCAGAATGGGGATTAGCGATGCGATTGGACTCTACCAAAGCATTTCCGTGGAATATGACACTGGGAGCAATACAAGATAATAGTTTGATTGAGGATACGGGCAGACAGATAGCAAAACACTGTAAACGCCTTGGAGTGCATATTAATTTTGCTCCAGTAGTGGATATTAATACAAATCCAAAAAACCCAATTATAGGTAACAGGTCTTTTGGAGAAGACAAAGATAATGTAACTGAAAAATCATTAGCATTTATGCGAGGAATGCAACAAGAAGGTATTCTTGCAAGTGCAAAGCATTTTCCTGGTCATGGAGATACGGATAGCGATTCTCACAAAACACTTCCAACCATAAATTTTGATAAAGAAAGAATTGATAGTATTGAGTTATATCCTTATCGCAGACTAATTCAGGAAGGCTTATCTAGTGTTATGGTTGCTCATCTTAATATCCCTAGTCTTGAATCAAGATCCGGATATCCTTCTTCTATTTCAGGAAATGTTGTGACCAATATTCTTAAACAAGATTTAGGGTTTGATGGTTTGATCATTACTGATGCATTAAATATGAAAGGAGCATCTGATTTTAAAGCTCCCGGAGATATAGACCTGGCAGCTTTTCTGGCAGGAAATGATATTCTGTTAATCTCAGAAGATGTTCCGTTAGCGTCTCAGAAGATTGTGTCAGCATACTATTCTGGAGTCATCACAGAAGAACGTTTATCACATTCTGTTCGCAAAATTTTAATGGCAAAATATAAAGCAGGTCTTCACAAATATAAACCTGTAGAAAAAAAATATCTTACTGAAGAATTAAATAGTGTTGCTAACGAAGTGTTGCATCATAAATTGGTAGAACATTCATTGACATTAATTAAAAATGACAGGGCTATTGTACCAATTAAAAATTTAGAACTTAAAAAAATAGCATATGTCTCGTTGGGAGATGATTCTGGCGAAGAGTTTTTTAAGGAGCTTAATAAATATACAAAAGTTGATTGGGTAAAAGGAAACCAGTTACCAGATATTTTAGATCAATTAAAGAACTATAATTTTGTAATTGTCGGGTTACATAAGTCTAATGCATCACCTTGGAAAGATTATAAGTTTAAAGATAAAGAATTAGTTTGGTTATATGAGATAGCCAGACTTAATAACGCAGTTTTAAATGTTTTTTCCAGACCATATGCAATGCTGGATATGAAGACTACGACCAATTTTGAAGGAATTTTGATGGCATATCAAAACAGTCATACAGCACAACAGAAAGCTGCACAACTGCTTTTTGGAGCTGTAGAAGCAAAAGGGAAACTTCCTGTTAGTCTAGGCGATGATTTTTCTGAAGGGACAGGAATTGAGACTAAGTCATTGAATCGTTTAGCATATGGACTTCCTGAGACCGTGGGGATGAATTCGCATAAATTAGAGCGTATTGATTCTATAGTTACTATTGCTTTAAGAGAAGACATGACGCCTGGTCTACAAATAGTAGTTGCCAGAAAAGGAAAAGTGATTTTTGATAAGAACTACGGATATCATACCTATGATAGAATGAGAAAAGTCAAAGGTTCTGATATTTATGATCTCGCATCATTGACAAAAATATTATCTACGCTTCCGTTGACTATGGAGCTTAAGGATAAAGGGATTATCACTTTGGACACCAGAGTAGGTGAGATGCTACCTTCGTTTAGTGATTCTAATAAAAAAGATATTACCATTAGGTCCATGCTATCTCATTATGCCAGATTAAGAGCCTGGATTCCTTTTTATCTCAAAACACTGGATACTGCAACATCAAAGCCTGATAAAAAATATTATAGAAACAGTCTGTCTGATGATTTTAATATTAGGGTGACCGATAGGTTGTATTTGAGAAGTGATATGAAAGATTCTTTAATGCTTAGAATCAAGGATAGTAAATTACGCAATAGGCTTAGTTATAAATATAGTGATTTGCCATATTACCTAATGAAATCTTTTATTGAGAAGCATTATGATAATACATTAGACGCATTAACACAACAACATTTTTATAAAAGCCTGGGAGCTAGTAATACAGGATATTTACCGCTAAATAAATTTGATAAAAAAAGAATTGTACCCACAGAAAATGATCAGGCGTTCAGGAGGGAGATTGTACATGGGCATGTACATGATCAAGGAGCAGCTATGTTTGGTGGGATAGGAGGTCATGCCGGGTTGTTTTCTAATGCCAATGACGTAGCCAAAATTATGCAAATGTATCTTAATGGCGGATATTACGGCGGTAAGGAATATATAAAAACTCAGACTATAGATGAATTTAACACCTGTTCTTATTGTAAAAAAAGTGTAAGAAGAGGCGTAGGTTTTGATAAGCCTCAATTAGGACGTGTAGGCCCTACCTGTGGTTGTATTTCGATGAATAGTTTTGGACATAGTGGTTTTACAGGAACATTCACTTGGGCTGATCCGGAAGAAGAAATAATTTATGTATTTCTTAGTAACAGAACATTTCCTGATCCTGCAAATCGTAAATTAATATCCAATGATATTCGATCCGAAATTCAAAGAGTCATTTATCAGGCTATTGATTATTAAGAAGTATCCGTTTTTAAAATCGAATTCAAATCTCATCGCAATAATCTACTTAATAAAATAATCTGGCTTTAGATCCTGGATTGTGAATAAGAATTTGATAACCTGTATTTATTTTTTAAAAAGTTACTATATCAGCAATTACATTTGTATTTAGTAAGTGTAGCGTTTAAACATAAAGTTACGTACATTTTATGTAAGCTACATGTAATAATAAGTTTATGACTGAGACTGAATATGTATTATTAACAGATGATCAAACCTACTTTGTTGAATATCTTATTGGAGAATTAGTTTTATCAAAAAGTATTAGCGAAGCCATGAAGTTTAATGATGAGCACCTTGCTTTAAAATTTAAAAAAATGCTACATTCTTCTTGTAGGCTAACCACAAGTGTCAATACATATATTGATTAAAGAGATGGACAAAATTAGGTTTTATTAAGAAATATTAGGACGCTGAAAAATATACCAAAAATAAATAAACACCAGTTCTTAGATGAAATCATCATAAACTGAATCGAATTATTTTTTAATTCGGAGGAGCAAGAAAATTTATGGATAGCGGTACTATAACGGTTTTGTATCTCCAAGTATGGTACAAAAAGGAATGATATTGTATTTGTAAATAAAAAAATTGAGATGTATTTAGTATTAAATACATCTCAATTTTTTTGATTAAGGTTGTTGTTTTCTTTCTTAATTAGAAGAAAGCATCGCAAAGAATTTGTCCAGATTTGGTAATAATACAATTCTGGTTCTTCTGTTTTTTGCCATATTTTCTTCAGAATCATTTTCTACTAGAGGTTTGTAGCTACTTCTTCCTGAGGCGATTAACTTAGCAGGATCTACATTGTATTTATTTTGTAACCTTCTAGTTATTGAGGTCGCTCTTTTTACACTTAAATCCCAATTGTCTTCTAATGCAGGAGTATTAATAGTTTTAGGATCTGTGTGTCCTTCTATCATTACTTCCAGACTAGGTTCAGAATTAATAACACCTGCAAGCTTTTCCAAAATATCATTTGCTTTATTGCTTATTCTGTAACTACCACTGTTAAATAACATTTTATCAGAGATAGATATCATTACTACCGTGTTGTCAATGTCGATAGAAATATCTTCATCTTCTTGAAGATTATCATCTAAAGAGTTTTTTAAGTTATGAGAAACTGCAAGATTCATAGAATCCTTTAAGGTTTTGGCTCCCTGAAGTTTTTCAGAATTAACTTTAGACAAAGTTTCCTTCATCTTTTCTTTAGTTTTGTTAGAAATAACAGCAAGGTCATCAACCATTACCATTTTTTCATTGTTAGAGTCTGTCAAAGAATTAATTTTTGCATTGTAATCAGCAACACGTGCTTCTATCTTTGCAAATTTAGTTTCTAATTCTTCTTTCTCTACTGTGGTCTTTTGTAATGTACTTTTGGTGTTTTGTAAATCAGCTTCCACCGCTAAAAATTTCTTTTTAGAAACACAAGACGTAGTTATCAAAGCCCCAGATAGTGCAACTAGTGTCAATACTTTTTTCATGGTTATTTAATTAATCTTTTATATCATTGGAAAACTACAAGTTGACACATTTATTGCAATCTTACCTACTAAACTTTTCATATGGAATTCTTAAAAAATGTTAAAAAAAAACACAAAAACTGTTATAACATAATAAATCTACGGCAAAATTGTTTAGTAGATATTGCTAACTTATTGAATTGCAAAAAATTATGTATTAAAGTTTACTATTGTATCAAAATGAGTTTTTTTTCAGTTGTAACATGTTTTATTATATTGCCGTCTTATAATACTAAAATTAGCTATCTGGATAAGATTTACTTAAAGTTTTAAAAATTTTGAATATAAATGTTTTTGAATAAAAGAAAACTGGCGTTAACACTTGTTTTATCATGTGTATTTCTGTCTGGTACTATAGCTCAAGAAATAAAAGTACAAGAAGATATTGTAGATCACAAAGTATTAGTACTGAATGGTAGGATGGTGAGATTGCCCATTTATAAAAATCATCCTAAACATACCGTAAATTTAATTGAATTAAAAAAAGAGAATACAACTCCTGTTTTTGATGAAGATTGGAGTAATACTGTATTTAATCCATATTGGAAAAAACAGCCAACATACCCACTGGAATTACATTTTGAAGATGAAGCCTTTGCTGCTCCTGTTGAGCACAAAATGGTAGTAACCTCCAGATATGGGTGGAGAAGAGGAAGACCGCATCGAGGGATAGATATTGATCTTAATACAGGAGATAATGTAAAATCATTACTAGATGGAAAGGTACGATATGCACGGAATCATAGAGGTCATGGAAAAACAGTTGTAATACGTCATAATAATGGATTAGAGACTGTGTATGCACATTTGTCTAAATACCTTGTTAAAGAAAATGATGTGGTAAAGAAAGGACAAGTAATAGGAGAAGGGGGAGTTTCTGGCAATGCAAGAGGCAGTCATTTACATCTGGAGGTACGTTATATGGGGAAAAGTATACACCCCGAATATCTTTTTGATTTTGCTGAGGAAACAAAAATTAGATCCAAGGATATTGCAGTAACTAGAAAATGGATAACTCCGAGATCACATAAATCAACACGTAAGAGTAAGATTTTAGTATATAAGAAAGCGCAGGATGTCGTTGAGGATGACGCAGTAAAAAAGGTATATGTTGTAAAAAGGGGAGACACTTTGTATGGTATTGCTATTAAGAATGATATTGAGGTCTCCGAAATTTGTAAAATTAATTCTATTCAATACAATTCGGTACTTAATATCGGACAAGAAATTTTACTCAATTAAAAATTTGTAAGTACTAAAAAACACAAGTACTCAAATCCCGAAATTCGACAGTCCAATGTACGATATAGTTAACTATGATGAATATGTTTGTAGATCATGTCTAGTAATATATTTTTGTCATAAGGTTTTAGTATATAGTCACTTAAACCCGCCTGCAAGATCTGTTTGTTTAACTGTGTTACATCAACCGCTGTTAGCGCAATAATTGGAGTTTCGTCATCAAATTCTCGAATTCTTTTTGTTGTCCCAATCCCATTAAGTTTTGGCATATTAATATCCATTAAAATGATATCATAAGAATTATCATTTGCAAGTTTTATAGCATCAAAACCATTATCAATAGTTGTACATTCAAAATTCTCTTTTGATAAAATTTTATCGGCAACAAGAAGATTTAGTTTATTATCATCAACTATTAGTGCTTTTTGTTTTGTAGTATTATCAGCTTTAAATTCTTTTCCATTTTTTTTTGGAACTTCAAGATTTAAGACGAATGCATATTCAGAACCTTGACCATTGGTATCGTTTACTATGATCTCGCCATCTATTGATTTTGCAAGTCTTTTTACTATGGTAGTATTCAGTCCTATACCTAAATATGATTTTTTGATACTTTCAATATTTATAAATTCCTGATATATGGATTTTTCATCTTCTTTAGAAACCTCATGTCCATCATGTTTAACTTTAAAAACAATGTTGCTAGTACTTTCTTTTTGAGTAATCAGACTCACAGATAAAAATATATTCCCATTTTTGGTAAACCTTAATGCGTTACTAATAAGATTCATCAATACCTGAGATAAAACTGATGGACTTCCTTGTAATTCGTTAGGGATAGCCGCATCAAAATCAAAATGAAGTTTATTATCGCTATTTGCTGTAGCATAGCTGAACGATTGAACAATATTTTGAGTAATTTCTTTTAAATCAAATATGCTTTCTTGCAGTTTAATTTCCTCATTGCTGATATGATTTACCTGTATTATATTATTGATGAGCGTTAAGAGATAATCTCCAGAAAACTTTAGAGATTTTAGATTTTTATTTTCTTCAAGTTTGGGATATTCTTGTGCCAATAGGTTGGTCAACCCCATAATACCATATAAAGGTGTTCTTAGTTCCTGACTAAGTGAGGTGATAAACTGTTTATTTATTTGAGATTGTTGCTCTGTCTTTTCTTGTAATGATTCCAGTTCTTTATCCCTAATTTTTAGCCTTAGGGAGATTTTATAATAGCTAAAACCCAGAAAAAATAGTATTCCCAACACAACGATTCCAATGATATAATATAGCATATCTCTAAATTTTATAGAAAAATAGAAATACCAGATTTATCTTACAAGTTTAGAGCTATATTTTTTTATTATTAGACACTTTTTTGTGTATATTTATAGGTATGACATCATGTGACCTTTTTTTGCCAGAATCAAAAAAGTTTACATCAGTTCTATAAATACACCAGTTTGGTAGAGTTTTTGATCTTATTAACAAAGAAAAAGTAAGGTATTGGTTATATTTAACGACAGATATCACAAAAAGAGTGAGTACATGAAGATTAAACTTGTTTTTATACTATTCTTATCCTTTGGTGTTTCTATTTATGGTCAGATAGAAAAACCAATATCTACATTGAAAATAGATGATGAGAGTACTCTAAAAACAGATAACAAATACAGTCTTTCTACAGGGTTATCCAAACCCGTGAATAATTTTACTCTAAATAAAGAAACAAAACTTAAAGATCCTTCTATACCTTTTAATCGAATGCATAAACCATTTGATATGAACGAGGATATTGGATTGTTAAAACCTGGTCAAAAATTAACTCCTAAATGGTTTAAGAAAGATAATGAAATAAAAGAAGAGTTTAAAAGTGATCAATATTTGGGAGATTTTAAAAGCACCTCAGAATTTGTACAACTTATATATAGAGACCATCAGTCGGTGGATGGAGACATTGTTAGAATTTTTGTAAATGATGATGTTGTTAGATCCAGTGTAGCCCTTGATGGTACTTTTAGAGGATTTCCGATCAATCTTATTAAAGGTTTTAATAAAATTGATATTCAGGCGCTCAATCAGGGAGCTTCTGGTCCTAATACAGCGCAGTTCCAACTATATGATGATTTAGGTAATCTAATTACATCTAATGAGTGGAACCTAACAACAGGAGTAAAAGCAACTCTTATTGTTGTAAAAGAGTAGTTGTTTGCAGGATATTATATATTATTAAACAGATTTCTTTTCTTTAGGATCTATTTCAAGCTCTTTAGTAAGATCAAGTTTTCTAAATACTGGAGAAATTAATCCAGTAATTATTACTGTTAGTAACGTCATACTTCCTCCAAATACTACAGCAGTAACAGTTCCCATAAATCTTGCAGTAATCCCACTTTCAAAAGCTCCTAGTTCATTTGATGATCCTACAAACATTGAATTTACTGAAGATACACGACCGCGCATATGATCAGGTGTTTTAAGTTGTAATATAGTTTGCCTGATTACCATAGAGATACCATCGGTTACACCGCTCAAAAACAAAGCCATTACAGATACCCAGAATATAGAAGAAAGTCCAAAAACAATGATACAAACCCCAAATCCAAAAATAGCTATTAGTAATTTCATTCCGGCATTTTTATTAATTGGAAAATAGGCTGTAGTAAACATGATTATAAAAGCTCCTACTGCCGGAGCAGCTCTTAGGATTCCAAAACCTTCCGGACCTACTTTTAGAATATCCTGTGCAAAAATCGGCAATAAGGCAATTGCTCCCCCAAAAAGTACTGCGACCATATCAAGTGTGATAGCACCCAAAATTGCTTTTGTAGTAAAAACAAATTTTATACCTTCTTTCAGGCTTTTCAGTATAGGTTCTCCTATTTTGGGATTCAAGATAGGTTTCTTAGTGATCTGGGTCAAACTCAATAAAGCGATAAGCGAACATCCAAAAATCATAAGCATGGACCAATGAACATCAATCCAGTTAATAGCAAATCCTGCAATTGCTGGACCTAATACACCACCAATTTGCCAGACTGAGCTACTCCAGGTAGCAGCATTGTGATAAATATTTTTTGGTACAATCAACGCAAATAAAGAAAAAATTGTCGGCCCTAAAAATGCTCGTATGATTCCTCCCAGAAAAACCAGAAAATAAATACCGTATAATACTATCTTCTTAGGCATAGAAGCTGTGGCTTCTGGCCAGGTAAGATAAAATAATCCAAAACTAATAATAGAAAATCCCAGAATACATTTTATAAGTAAGCTTTTCTTTTCTTTTTGATCTACAATATGCCCTGCAAATAAGGCTAATGAAACCGCTGGGATAACCTCCATTAAACCAATAATTCCTAACGATAGTGGATTTTTTGTTAAACTATATACTTCCCATTCTATAATAATAAATTGCATGCTCCATGCTAATACCATTGCAAAACGTACAATCAAAAAAATATTAAATTCTCTATATCTTAGTGACGCGTAAGGATCATTTTTCATCAAAAAATGGTTGTTTGTATAAAGGTGACAAAGATGTTTTATTAGAAAGCCATCTCATAGCATCTCCGTTTATTTTAACCTTGTTTTAACGTATTGAAGAGGAGATAAGATTTTTAGCCCTAAATCTGGAATAAGATTGTACACTGCTAAAACCATGAAAATTAATAAGTTAACAGTATATGGTTTATAATGATCTTAAATAGAGCAATTTTTTTATAAAACCCATTCGTCATTTTTACGTAAATAACCGCTATTTAGGCTTTCTTTTTGTAGTTTTAATGAACCAATTTATTTACTAATGAATATTAAAAAGAAAGTCTCATCGTTATGTATCATCGTAGGAGTATTGTTCACCATTTTTTCATGCAAAAACACAAATAATATGGAGTTTGCTAATAATTTTGTGCATTCAGTATATTTTTGGCTGAATCAACCAGAAAACGAAGAAGACAGGAAAGCTTTTGAAAAATCATTACAGAAGTTTTTGAAGACATCAAAATATGCGAAAACTAATTTTATCGGAGTTCCTGCGGGTACTGATAGAGATGTAGTGGATGGATCGTATACGTATTCTCTGATAGTCACTTTTTCGTCAAAAGAAGAACAGGATTTATACCAGAAAGAAGAAGCCCACCTTCTCTTTATCAAGGAGTCCTCTTCTTTATGGAAAAAAGTACAGGTCTATGATTCTGTTACTATTGATTAATATCTGATCTGGTAAGCTATACTATTTAGGAATGAAACCAATGTTATTCATCGTGGTGATGTTCTCTTTTATTAATAGACTTACTGTAAATAGCTTGAAGGAAATACTATATATTTAGTACCATAATCTGTTGTGGATTTAGAAATAATTATGTTAGAAAAGCATCAATTCGAGTATTTTGTCCACATGAAATGAAGACAAAATGTATCAAGAACAGCTTTTTTTGGATTTAAATTCTATTCTCGATATACTTCTCCTAAAGTCGAAGTACTGCCATTGACGTATTCTTTAACTCGTCAGTTTAAATACTGGATAAATGCACAACGGGTTACTATAAAAGAAGTAGTGTTTTACTATATAAAAAAAGAGGGTGTCTGACTTTTCAAACATCCTCTTTTTTTATTGTGGGTATTTTTTTAAATCTTTATCCGTTTACTCGATAATCGAGATTTATACGATTTATAACTAAAAATTTCGCATATTCATCGTTTCTTTTTCCTTTCTACTTCGTTTAAAAAATAAACCGTAGCTATAGCTATGCTTGATTTTTTTGCCTTGCATAAAGAAAAAATAATTCAATGAATTTATACGAATTTTTTAATCACAAATCGTATTACTTGGAGGTTAACTGCGAAACCGAAGTCGATTTTTTAAACCTGGTCTAAATAATCGCCCAAATTCCCCAGTGTATCATCCCAAAACTGTTCATAGAATTGTAGCCATTTATTTACTTCTATGAGAGGTTTGGCATTGGCATAGCAAAAGCGTTCACGCCCTTTGGTATCCATAAAGATCAAACCAGCATCTTCGAGTGTTTTAAGGTGTTTGGTAATTCCTTGTCGGCTTATATCAAATTGATTTGATATTTGAGTAATGGGCAGGGCAGTAGCCGCCAGTACTAAGGCATGAAAAATTTCGCGCCTTGTTGGATCCGCTATTGCTTTTAGGGTTTTTGTGATTTTATCCTGCATGCACTTCCTGAATAAGATATTGAGAAAGCTTACTAATACAATTGTCCCAGCCACCATTAAAACTAGTAAACATGTGTATAGCAGTTTCTGCGGAATAATTGGAGATTCCAGAATGTTCGAGATAAAGCTTAGTACCCTCATCAATTTTTTCTAACCTCCAGGTTACTTTCGTTTCTACATCAGTACCTTCAACAATCCAAGTGTAAATTAGCGTATAAGGAGTTGCTTTCTGAACAATCCCAGTAATCGGAGTGCAGTTTTCCTCTTTTGGAGCAATAAAGGTATAACGATAGCCTTCTTCTGCTTTAAAATCTGCCGAAATAAACCAAGTGGATATTTCTTCGCCTATGGTGATAGCTTTCCATACTTTATCGATAGAATGCTTAAATACCTGTTCTTTTTTGATAGAGTCTTTCATGATTAAAATTTTGAAATAATTATTAAATGCAACTATATGGTTGCAAATTTAAGAAACAATACTTAATACGCAACTTTTTGGTTGCTTATTTTTTCATTTCGTTGATAACTTGTAAGGAAATGGAAAGTATGCCTGTATACTAATATAGTCTAATTGCTCCCAAAAATCTATAAGGTCATATTCTCCATCTTCAGCTTGTAGCAGATGGTTTACCTTTATAGTTTGTTTTTATTTCTTTGAGAAGGGATTTCTATGCTTATGGTTTGTGTTGTGTATAAAGAACTTTTTAGTACTGTCAATATATAAGATTTGTGCATCGAGTAAGGTTGCAAGCTAAGAGCTTGTTTAAAAACCTTACTTCCTGAAAACAAATATTTTAAGAACCGTGAGCTTACTTCAAATAATTAAAATATCTCGATATTCTCATCATTTGAAGTGTCCTCAGAACCTTAAACTATTGATTTTCAATTTGTATTCTTTTTAAACATACTCTTAGCATAGTAAATCATAATTTGTACGTTGGAAATAATTTCACAAATCAAATTTTCCTATTACTAATAAAACAGTAATTATTTCTTTTCAAGAATAAATCAAACTTCATAGAAATAATAGACTACCTTCGATAAAAAATAATGTCGATAGAGCGAAAAGTTCGATTAGTAGAAAACCTTTTTTCTAAATTAGAACAAGAAACCGCTCAGTTTGGGCAAGCATCAGGACTTAGTTGTGTTTCTGGCTGCGGAAAATGTTGTACTTACCCAAATGTAGAAGCTTCTCCTATAGAATTTTTGCCGTGGGCATTTCACTTATTTTTAAATGGAGAAGCAGAAAAGACGATCATTAAGCTTAATAAAACCAAAAGTTTAACTTGTTTAATCTACAAACCTTTATCTATTATTAATCAAGGTCGTTGTAGCAATTACAAATACCGAGGGTTAATTTGTAGATTGTTTGGATTTGCAGCCAATACAGATAAATACGGGAATTTAAGATTAGCTACTTGTAAAATTATCAAAGAAGGTCAAGCAGACAACTATAGTTCTACTGCCCAAGCGATAACTAAAGGCCTTTATGTACCTGTATTTACAGAATACTATATGCAATTAAATCAGATAGATTTTAAATTAGGAAATATTATTTTGCCTATAAACAAAGCACTTAAGATGGCTTTAGAAGAAGTTTTGCAATTTTATGCATACAGACCCTTTCTTCATCTAGGAAAAAATTGTGGTTAAAAAATTAAAAACTATCGTCAGCGAGTATAATTAATTGTGGAGCGTTATAATAAGCTATACCGAATGATTGCTTTAGTAAAATTCTGAAACCTCTTTTTTTATAAAGTATCAGAAAATATCTAACGGTCAAAAAAAGGGAATAAACTATCAAAAAGAAGGTATTATACGATTTGTGATTAAAAAATTCGTATAAATTCATTGAATTATTTTTTCTTTATGCAAGGCAAAAAAATCAAGCATAGCTATAGCTACGGTTTATTTTTTAAACGAAGTAGAAAGGAAAAAGAAACGATGAATATGCGAAATTTTTAGTTATAAATCGTATTAAAGGCATGTATAAAATTTAATTTTATATGTGCTTCTATAAAATAATTCATAAATTCTAGAGAACCCTATGGCAGGATTGATACGATTTGTGATTAAAAAATTCGTATAAATTCATTGAATTATTTTTTCTTTATGCAAGGCAAAAAAATCAAGCATAGCTATAGCTACGGTTTATTTTTTAAACGAAGTAGAAAGGAAAAAGAAACGATGAATATGCGAAATTTTTAGTTATAAATCGTATGACTCCTAGCATTCAAGAAGAGTACTCAGGTAATAAACCAGGAAAAGGCATATGCTTTTAGAATAGTAGAGAGTTCTTTTTTCGTATATTAGTGTATAGCGGTAAATAGTAAGTTAGTCTCGTATTTCTTCTTAATGTAACGATTAATGTATTATTTAAAGTGTTCTAATATAATATTTTATAAATCATAAAAAGCTCTGAAACCAGTATTATAAAAGGGATAATAATCATATTTATTTACCTATTGTAGCAAATTGAAATAAAAAGATTTTTTTTTAAGACTAAATATTCGCGAAAAACCCCTGAAAGATCTTAATTTTGCATCCCTAGAAATTTGAGTTTATGTCTGAATCAGCCACAGAATTAGAAGAAAAAAAATCAGGAAAAGACCTATATAGTTATCAAAAAGGAGCTATTAATAAAATTTTTAAGTGCTTTGAGGATGCACGAGAAGATTATCACTTATTATATCAATTACCAACGGGTGGTGGTAAAACAGTTATTTTTTCTGAAATAGTAAGACAATACCTTAAGCATCATCAGAAAAAAGTATTGGTGATGACACATCGTATAGAGTTATGCAAACAGACTTCCAAAATGCTTACAGGTTTTGGTGTTGATAACAAAGTAGTTGATAGCAAAGCAAGACTGGATGATCAACATAAGTATAGTTGTTTTGTGGCGATGGTAGAAACTCTTAACAACAGGCTGAATGAGAACCAACTGGATATTTCTGATATAGGACTCGTAATTATTGATGAAGCTCACTATAATTCATTTACTAAGTTATTTAAGTTTTTCGAAAAATCTTTTGTTTTAGGAGTAACTGCAACACCATTAAGTTCTAATATAAAACTTCCTATGAAGGATAATTATGACGAGCTAATAGTAGGAGAAAGTATTACTTCTTTAATCGAAAACGAGTTTTTGGCACGTGCAGAAGTATATGCCTATAATATGGGATTAACATCGCTGGAAGTTGGATCTAATGGAGATTATACAGTAAAATCTTCTGAAGATTTGTATACAAATAGTACTATGCTAGGGCAATTGTTACAAGCATATGAGAAACATTCTAAAGGGAAGAAAACACTGATTTTTAATAATGGGATTAATACCTCACTAC
This sequence comes from Aquimarina sp. RZ0, assembly GCF_008370685.1. GTDB lineage: Bacteria > Bacteroidota > Bacteroidia > Flavobacteriales > Flavobacteriaceae > Aquimarina. Next base: position 6,579 of record NZ_VTZU01000009.1, on the reverse strand, counting down.
ACGTATATGATACATTTAGATCAGCAGGGTATCCTATTGCTCATCTAGATAATACAGCAACCAAGAAACAAAGAAAGCAGATATTAGCGTGGTTTAAAGAAACTCCGAATGCTATTTTGACTTCTGTTAGTATTTTAACAACAGGTTTTGATGAACCTACCATCGATACTATTATTCTTAATAGGGCGACAAAATCTTTGACATTATATTACCAGATGATTGGTCGTGGTTCACGTATTCTAAACAATAAATCAATATTTAAGGTCATAGATCTAGGAAATAATCACCACCGATTTGGTCCATGGGGAGCAGATCTGGATTGGCAAAAAATATTTGGTTCTCCTGATTATTATCGAGATAGACTTGCAAGTGATGAAGAACTAGAGAGCAGATTTAAACATGAGATGTCAGAAGAGTTACGGGTAGAGTTTTCTAATTCTGAAGAAGTATATTTTGATATCAAGGAAACATATATAGAATCTGTAAGAAAAGGAGAGTCTTCTAAAGTTGTTTTAGAGCGTTCTATAGAACAGCACGCCAAAATATGCATAGAAAATAGTGAAGACGTTTATGATGCTCTGGCATTAGCTAAAATGTTAGGAGAAGACATTGACCATAGAATCCATAGTTATGCTAAATGTATTAGTAAGAGCACCCATAATTTTTTAACCTGGTTAAAGGATGATTATAGAAAGAAGCTTAACTCATATTTGCGGGATAATTTTGATACGCTGTTCGAACAAATTCACGGAAGACCTCCGGAATAGCGTTTGGTAAGATCGTTAGTTTTCAAAATTTCCAGGCAATAAAACGACTTTGTTTTTGACCTTGACTCATTTCAATTGTGGTATATGTTGCTTTTAATTTGGTAAGCTGCTTATATATTTTGGGAACGTTTTCTTTTTTAGAAACTAATGAAGTAAACCATCCCACCTGAGTTTTATACTGTACACTTTGTTTGATCATTCGCTTAATAAATAAAGATTCTCCGCCATTACACCATAATTCATTAGCTTGTCCTCCAAAGTTAAATTCTGGTAATTTAATATCTTGAGTTTTATAATCAGTACTTTTGAGATTATTCAATTTTTTTAGGTTCGCTTTATCAGCATCTTCTTTTGATGAATAAAAGGGTGGATTGCACATAGAAAAATGAAAATATTCTCCTTGGTTAATGATTCCTTCAAAAATGTTAGCGTGATTGTTTTGATGCCTTATTTCTATATTTTTCTGTAATCTTTTGGTCGCTCGTACATTTTTTTTTGCCAGGTCAACTGCCATAGCATTGATATCAGTACCTACCATTTCCCAATTATAAATTTGAGATCCCAGAATTGGATATATGCAATTAGCGCCTGTTCCAATATCTAATCCTCTTATTGTTGTTCTGTGATCATTACTATCTAATAAATCAGATATATAGTGAATATAATCGGCTCTTCCGGGAATAGGCGGGCATAGATGTCCAGGAGGGATATTCCAATCTATAAGCAGATAATCAGACTTTAAAATAGCCTTGTTTAGATGAAATATAGATTCACTGTTAGAAAAATCTATCGTCTTTTTTCCATTAGTATTTACGATAACAAAATCAGATAGTTTATTATGATAGTGACACAATTTGGTATAATCATAAGGCGTATTATGCGCATTTTTTTTATGCAAAAGAAGTGTATTTATGGATTAAACAAATATACAATAGTATTTCTGGTCTGTATAGCAGTATCAGAGTTTGATGAATACATTAGTATTCTTTTTTATCTAGTACTGCATATACTCAATAGCCATTCAAATTTTTTTAAAAAAGGTTCAAAAATCAATTTTTTGGTAGGAATTCACTTTATGAATTCGACGAAACACCATTTTTTTATGACGAATAGTTGTTTTTAAAGGATAAAATACATTTTAAAAAGTTAAAATTATGTTAAAAAAACTTGATTACTTCTTTTTTTATCGCTTTACAAGGTTTGTTTTTAAAGTAATAAAAATGTGGTTTAACCATAATTGGGGAATTTTCACTCTTTTATGCTATTTATAGCCTACTAATACTAAACAGTATGGCTATGAGATTATTTGGTCTGAAATTCAGAAAATTTCTTTAACATTTATAGAATAGTTAATTGTTTTCTAATTTATTATGTAAGCATAGTAATAAAACTAATAAGGGGAAATACCCCTTAATTAGTGTCGCTATATTTTCTATATTTGAACTGTACGATCGGAACAAATAAGTCACACTAATCATATTAATTTCAATACTCAGAAATTAAAAGTTTAATTGTTTTATTCTATTCAATAACAGAAGAATACTGTATTTACTTCCCCGGTTTTGTGTATACCAGAAAGTGAAATTCTATTTAAAAGTTTATTAAAACTCAGCTTTTACAAAAGTAATAAAGTGTATAACCTTAAAAATTAGAATTGAAGTCATGAAGTTGTTGAAAATTATATTTTTCCTATCGTTGTTTGTCTCTTGTGCTGTAGAAGATGATTATGTTCCTTATGAAGTAGAGCATATGTTTTATGAAGACTTACAAAAAGTTATTAAAGTGGATATAATATATGTACAACCAACAAACAAAGCTAATAAATCATCCTACAATCTGGATGTAAAGCATTTTATAAATGACCTGAATGGTAGTTTTTTTAATAGATGCAGTATTGGTTTGGAGCTTGGAGATGTTAAAACGATGTATAATGATGAATTATATGATCTTAGAGATGATAGAAATAATGAGAATATTGTTTTCATGACAGAAACCGAAAATGATTATAACAGAGATAGAATTAATATTTATGTAATAAAAAGATCTCATACGGTCGCAATAGCAGGAATGGGTAGTAATCAACGTGCTCTAATCACGGATGAATTCTTATACAATTCTACGGCACCTCACGAGATTGGCCACGCTCTTGGACTAGGTCATTATCCTGAAGAAGGAAATATAATGAGTGAAATAAGACCTCATTTAAGAAAAAAATTCACAGAGAATCAAATGGCTATGATGCAAGAAAAAATTACTCAAATACAATCAACTTCTGACTAATTAATAAATAAGCAAAACTGATAAAATAAAGATTGCCCTATTAATTACAACCCTAAATTCATCAAACCCAGTTCTAAAAAGATCTGGGTTTGGTTTGTATAAAAAATACTTTTTAGAACCGTCAAATTATTTATCGAACCCTATGAGCTTCAAACGTTTTAAATAAAATCCCTTTATATGCTCGTATATAACATAAATCAGGATCATCATCATCAATCCATAATTTTACAGCATAGGTTTTTCCGCTATCAGCATTGTAAATAGTTCCTCCTGATAATTCTCCATCTATAAACATGAGTTTATCCAAAATCACTAAACCAAGTAGTGGTCTGTTTCTGAGTTTTGCAGCCGGATTTTTGTTATCTAAACCATTTAGATTAGAAATAGGGTTTTGGGCACGTTTAAGGATTTTGCCATAAAAAACTTCTCTTTTTTTATAAATTTCTATTATTGAGCCTCCTTCTATTTGCCATTGACCAATAAAACTTCTTGGAGCATTATCTGAGATATGTAAAAGTAAGAGTAAAAAAGAAAATATGATTTTCATAGAGGATTTGATGTTTGTGCAATATACGAATAAACTCAGATGTTAATTTTATTACATAAGAATCCATGATTTTAAGTATGGTGAAAATTCCCTATGAAATCCAATTTAATTCATTTAATTTTAGAGATGAAAAATAGTAGCAATCAGTAATGGCTTGACTACTTAATTATTTTTATTTAACCAATTAATTTCTCTTAAAACTCATGAAAACCAAAATTATTATGTTGCTGGTAATGATAGTTATTATTAGTAGCAAAGTCGTGGCGCAAAAGAATGCAACAGAACTAGCAAATGAATATCTTATAACAAAAGGTGAAGTCATCTTTAGTTTTACTGTAAAGGAAAAAGCTCAACTTAATGTTATCACAAAAGAATTAGCAATTGTTCATTATGACAATGATACAAAAATCGTCAAGGTAATGGCTGACAAAAAACAATTCTCATCATTTATAGAAAAAGGTATACCGTTTCAGGTACGGCCAGAAGATAATATAATAGGAGATAGGAAAATGACAACTGATCTGGATAGTAAGGTTGCAACATTTCCTCTAACAGCTTATCCTACTTATAATGATTATGAATCCATGATGAATAATTTTGCTGCGACCTATCCTTCCTTGTGTAAATTAGAAAATATAGGTGCTACCACAGAAGGGGATAAATCTTTGTTATTTGTCAAATTATCTGATAATGTAGGGCAGGATGAGCAGGAACCAAGAGTTATGTATACTTCTTCTATGCATGGTGATGAAATAGCTGGATACCCAATGATGCTCGATTTAATTGATTATTTACTTACGACATATACGAATCCAAACGACCCAAAACATGCAGAAATAAAACAATTATTAGATACGAATGAAGTATGGATAAATCCCTTGGCAAATCCAGATGGTACTTTTAGAAATAGTGCTAATAATACCTCAGTTGCAAATGCTACTCGAGGCAACGCAAACAATGTAGATCTAAACCGTAATTACCCTGACCCTGATGATGGAGCAAATCCAGATGGTAATTCCTACCAAAAAGAAACCCTTGCCTTTATGGCTTTTGCCGATTCAAAACATTTTGTGCTTTCTGCCAATTTTCATGGTGGAATCGAGCTCGTAAACTATCCCTGGGATACGTATGCAGGAGCCCATCCTGATGAAGATTATTTTGTACAGATATCATCAGAATATAGAGATTTCTGCCAGTCAAATAGCCCTTCTGGATATTTTGATGGCCGTAATAATGGAATAACCAATGGGTATAACTGGTATGAAGTACAGGGAGGAAGACAGGATTATCAAATCTATTTTAAAAAAGGAAGAGAAGTAACTATAGAATTATCTAATAATAAAACACCTCGAGCAAATCAATTAGTAAATTATTGGAATTATAATAAAGACGCATTAGTTTCTTTTCTAAGTCAGGTAAATTATGGAATTCGTGGAGTAGTTACCGATGCCGTTACAAATCAGCCAATTGATGCCAAAATTACCGTTATAGGTAAAGAGAGATATGAGTCCTGGGTTCCCACAGAATTACCAGAAGGGGATTATTACAGACCTATTAAGGCAGGAACCTATAGTGTGTTGTATGAGGCAGAATGTTATGAACCACTTACATTAACCGGAGTTTCTGTTGCTGATAAGACCGCTGTAATAAGAAATGTTCAATTAACACCAATAGGAGTAACACCACCAACAGGCTTAGCTGTTACGAATATCCAATCTTCAGCTGTTGGTTTGAATTGGAACGGAGCAACAGCAGCGAATTATGATCTGCGATACAGAGCTGTTGGGAGTTCAATCTGGATAACATCCTCGTCTAATTCTAATAGCATCACTATTTCTGGTTTAAGCCCTGCTACTACGTATGAGGTACAAGTGAGAGGTAATTGCAATTCTATTAATTCTGATTATAGTGATCTTGTTAATTTTACGACTACAGCAGTTCCTGCCTGTGCTGGAATCAATAGTTTCCCGTATTCAGAAAGTTTTGAATCTGATTTCGGTGGCTGGACTAATCAGACAACTGATAATATTGACTGGACAAGGGATTCTCAAGGAACACCTTCTAATGCCACGGGACCATCAACGGCTCAGGACGGAACTTATTATTTATATACAGAATCATCAACCAATTCCAGAGGATATCCAAACAAGGTAGCAATATTGAATAGTCCTTGTATTGATTTGACATCCATATCAGGTGCTACTTTAGAATTTGGATATCATATGTTTGGATCAAGTATGGGAAGTCTGGAGGTTTTGGTAAGTAGCGATGATGGTGCTACGTTTACCTCTGTTTGGACAAAAAGTGGTAATATAGGTAATCAATGGAATCAGGCATCTGTTAATATTTCGTCCTATACAGGCTCAGTTATTCAATTACAATTTAAAGGAACTACAGGAACTAGCTGGAGAAGTGATATGGCAATTGATAATGTCAATATACGATCTGCCAGATTTGATTCAGGAATTTCTGCAATGTCAGAAAATACATTGATAACGAATGATCCTGCTAACTCAATTATAATTTATCCAAACCCAGTGAAATATGGAGAAATTTTTGTGAGAGGAATATATTCTAAAAATAGCTCTTTTACCTTGTTTAACTATCAAGGGCAGGTTATTGCAGAGGATATACTAGAGAATAATAAAATCAATGTTTCAAAATTAAGTAACGGAATCTATTTCTTATCGATTAATACAGGAAAAAGTATAAGTACGAGACGATTTTTAGTGCATAAGTAATATCAATTTTATTTTATATTAAAGAAAGCGAGTAGGGAACTACTCGCTTTTTTAGTACAGGTATCACCGATCAATTGGATTATCAATTTCTACACAAGTCTTAGCATCCTAAAAAAAGTATAATACGATTTATAACTAAAAATTTCGCATATTCATCGTTTCTTTTTCCTTTCTACTTCGTTTAAAAAATAAACCGTAGCTATAGCTATGCTTGATTTTTTTGCCTTGCATAAAGAAAAAATAA
>NZ_VTZU01000093.1 GCF_008370685.1 Aquimarina sp. RZ0 | reverse complement strand
TCTTAAACTAAGCACAACAAAACAATGAACGTAACAAAAAAATATAATAACCGTTTTTTTGAGTCCGCAAAACTACAACCTTTTTACAACTAAACAAGCATAATTAAAACCCTTTTTTTGAAATAATTATAAACACCTGAAAGTAAACTACTTATAATTCAACACTCCTGAAAAACTACATAAATTAAGTATACATTGTATTGAGTTAATTGAGTATTCAGAATAACATGGATTTGTTTTTAAAAAATACCACCTTATTATATATACCAATGAGTAAAAGCATAAAGTTTCTTTAAAAAAAATCATGATATCAATTTTATTCAATTGATAATTCTATTCTTTTTACTAAAGATTCAATCTGCAAGAAGTGCCTCTTTTTTCTGAGATTTTACAAAAGTCTGAACGCTAGGTATTTACCAAAAAAACCGTGTCTCCCTAAAAAAACAGATTAAAAAAAATCATTTTCTCCCTGAAAACAGGGTACTCAATAAGCTACTATAATTTTACATTTGCCCTTACATAAAACCAATATCACAATGAAAACCAATACTCTTATCACCTTTGCCATATTCCTTATAATAATTTTATTGAATATATCTTGCAGCAATGATGATTCTCCATCAAACGAAACTATCAATTTAGAAAATGCTTTACTTACAAAATTTCCATTATCTGAAATTGACTATGACCTCTCGGGCAACTTTTCTATCTCTATTACACAACCTCATATTCTCGACGGAGTACCTCAAGACAAGGGAGAAATCAAAATACAGCTTCCCAATACCAGCATTTCCAGATTTAGCCTCAAAAAAGTTGAATTCGACCTTTCTGAATTTTATATTTCTCCAACGATCGGTGAGCAAAACATTAGTATAGGAGAAATCATAACCTACACCATCACACCTTATGAGGACAGCTCTGCTTATTTTCAATATGATGTCTTAGTTACAATAAAAGAAAATAGTCTTATTAATGAAAAATTAGATATCAATGCGTTTAGCTTTTTTAAGACCGATCATCAATATTTTAGTGAAGGATACTATAAAAACTAATCTGTCTCATTTTGACAATCAAATACCTTGATACTGTTTATTCAATTATTCTATGAATTGATTGAAATGAAATATACTTTTTTCATCTTAGCTTCATAAACAATCTTGTAAAGCTTATCCTAAAAATGAATTTTACGGTTATACTGCCATTTCTGACATAAAAAAACTCGAATTAAAATCAAATGATATAAACGGAAATGAGTCCGATTTTCAAAATTCAATTTAAGAACCCCTTTTATTATTAAAAAAAACTAAAAGTCAATGATTTATATTCTAAAAATAGTACTTGATCTGATTATTATATTATTAAAGCATCTTTAAACACAAAAACTTGTTAGTTTTAGGCAAGTACTACCAAATAGTATAAATAACACTTTTATCCTCTGAACCTACTCGATAATCGAGATTTAAATACTAAAGAGACTTGCCTCAAAGTAGTTTACTAGAATAAAATGTCTTCTTAACTTTAGTTTCAGAATAAAAATAAACCGTAGTTCAGCTATGCTTGATTTATCTTTTACAAAAAAGAGACTGGTAATAGGTAGAAACCTATACTAAAGTATGCTTTTTTGTAAGAATTTATTGCTCATCCCGGTCTAAATGACTGTATCGAATCAATCATCAATTCCTAAGCAAATTGTATCTAAAAATTTATAATCACTACTCAATTTTTTATTCTCTCTTTTTCACCCTGACAATAATAGATTTACTAATTGGCGTATTGCTTTTATCTGCAAAATGATTATATGGCACTAATACATTTGTCTCAGGAAAATAGGCCGCCATATTCCCTTTGGGTATATTATAATCAATGACTAAAAAGTTTACAGCTTTTCTTTCGATTCCTTCATAGTTACTAATCATATTAATAACGTCTAATTTCTTCAACCCAAGTTTATTCATATCCTGAATATTCATTAATACAACTCTTCTTTCGTTATAAATCCCACGATACCGATCATTCAATCCGTAAATAGTAGTATTAAATTGATCATGGGAACGAATAGTCATTAATATAAACTCATGTTCGCTTATCTTATGTTCTGGAAGATTACAGATACTAAACTGTGCTTTCCCATTTGGTAATTTGCTAAAATCAAGATCTCTCACATTATTAGGCAGATAAAACCCCGATCCTTTTGATTTGTCATTAACCCCTTTAAAACCATTAATAACTTGCTCCAGCTTTTTTCTGATTAAATTATAATCTGCACTTAAATTTTTCCAATCTACAGGGTGCCCTCCTTTAAAATATGCATTTGCAATACCACCGATAATTTCTGGTTCACTCACAAGATTCCCAGAAGCGGGTTGTAGCAACCCTTTTGATTGATGTACTTTTCCCATACTATTTTCTACAGTAAAATATCTAGGTTTTCCATCTTTCTTATCCAGTTCAGAGCGTCCGAGTGTAGGCAATATTAAGGCTGTTTTGCCAGTAACTAAATGTGTTCTATTTAACTTAGTACTTATATTTACTGTTAGTTCACAATTCTGTAATCCCTGAGCTGTATATTCTGTATCAGAAGCAGCGCATAAAAAATTTCCTCCTAAAGCTATAAAAACCTTTGCTTTTTTTTCATACATCGCTTGTATTGAATGCACCGTATCCAACCCTTCTTTATCTGGAGGTGAAAAGCCAAAAGTTTCTTTTATAGAGGCATTCAATTCTTTAGAAACATGGTGCATAATCCCAACAGTTCGATCTCCTTGTACATTACTATGCCCACGTACTGGACAGGTGCCTGCCCCAGGTTTTCCCAAACTACCTTTTAATAACAGTAGGTTTACACATTCTTTGATATTATCTACTCCATTTTTATGCTGAGTTAATCCCATTGCCCAACATATAATTATTTTATTACGTTTTTCCAGAAGTTCAACTACCTGATTTACCAAGTGTTCTTCTACCCCGCATAGTTGTAACAATTCCTGTTCTGAATACTTTTCTAAATCCTCTAAAAGATTCTCAAGCCCATCTGTATACGTTTGTATAAATTCATGATCAAAAACATTTCCTTTTTCTCTATCTAAAACAGATAGTTTTTTTAAAATCACTTTTAGTAATGAAACGTCTTGATTTATTTTTACTTGTAGGTGAATATCTGTTAGTGATTCTCCTCCTGCCAGCACTCCTTTTATCTCCTGAGGATTTTTAAATCTTATCAATCCAGCTTCTTCCAAAGGATTAATACTGACTACTTTTCCTCCATTTTCTTTACATTTTTGTAAAGCAGATAACATTCTGGGGTGGTTTGTTCCTGGGTTCTGCCCAATAACCATCACTAGTTCTGATTCATCAAAATCTTCTAGTTTTACTGACCCTTTACCAATACCAAGTGTTTCATTCAAAGCTACACCACTAGATTCATGGCACATATTAGAACAATCTGGCATATTATTGGTCCCGAATGCCCGAACAAATAAGCCGTATAAAAAAGCTGCTTCATTACTAGATCTTCCTGAAGTATAAAACACTCCCTGATCCGGATTCTCTAATTTATGCAATTCTTCGGCTATTAATTCGTAAGCTTCTTCCCACGAGATGTTTTCATAATGGATACTATCTGGTCTTAACACCATAGGCTCTGTTAATCTTCCGCTTTTTCCGATCTGATAATCTGACCAATTCGAAAGTTCTTCTACAGAATATCTAGCAAAAAAGTCTCTGTTTACTCTTTTATTGGTAGCTTCTTCTGCCAATGCTTTTGCTCCATTTTCACAATATTCTCCTAATTTTGAAGGCTTTTCTGGATCTGGCCAAGCACATCCAGGGCAATCAAAACCATCTTTTTGATTCATATGAGATAAGGTAGTCAAGGATTTTACTACTCCCATTTCTTTAAATGCGTGTTGAAGTGCAACCTTCACCGCAGGAAGTCCTGCGGCATATTCTGCTGGTTTTTGCAATTTGATTCCTGTAAATTCATCAGGGCCTAAAACAGAAATGTTTCGCTTTTTAGTATCACTCATTATCTTATATCATTGGAGAATATTAAACATAATTATTCATTAGAAAACCTAATACAGCTAAAAATTGTTTCTCAACATACTAACAACATTATATTTTATAAAAACAACTATAGTAACGCTAAATTGTATACACAACTTCTTTTTCACTTAGAACTCATCTTGAGTAGTTCTTATTATAAAAACTAATAAATAATCAAAATTGAGCCAAAGGTAGCAGTTAATCATCAATATAAATTAAACACTTTATACAATTTCTAATTCAAAATTACCCTAACGAGCGCACATGGAAGAAAGTAATAAATCATCAAAAAAATTAAGAAGCTTTTCATTATTCGGGATCTAATGAGCACATAATCAACAATACACCCTAAATATCCTAACCATAAAATTTGTTCTTTATATCGTAAATTTATAAAAAGAAATTCCAAACAAGACCAAAACGAATTACAGCATCTCTTGGTGCATATCCAGGGGCAGAAAATTCGTTGTTTTGATGAAAAGCTTCTCCAAAGTTCTCTACCTTAAAATAAAGGCGGGTTTGCCTGATTTTGGCATTGATAAAAATATCGAATTGGGGGAAACCTCCAAAAGTATGATTTTCTTGTTCAAAAAATGCAGACTCAGCTTCACTCTGAACATAAAATTCTGATAACACTGGATCATAACCATCGGCTGTATACTGCGAATAGTATTTGAAAGTAACTCCGGTTTGCAAAAACAATGCCTTCTTAAACCAATGATCCTGATAATAGATACTGTTTCTTGTTACAATTTTGGGTACATTATATACTTCATCGCCTTTGGACACATCCTGGTAAAGTACTGTATTATCTATACCTATCCACCCAAAATTTAATGTCTGTGACAATTTGAGTTTCAACAAATCAACATTTCTATCAAATTGTAATGGCACTGTTATTGAGTCCGTATTTTTTGTGAAGTACGTATAATTATCAATTTTAGTATAACTCGCTTCGAGATTTGCAAACTTTTTGGCGTTGATATTAAACTGTATTTTCTGAGTTTCTATGTTTTTAAAATTATCCTCTTCATTTTCGTTATTAAAATTTTGCCAATTATAATTTTCATAATTACTCTGATACAATAAAAAATTATAATTAGGTGCTACAGAATTGCTATGTATACTTACACTTGCTCCGTACTTGCTATTAAGATGATACCCTGCGGCAGCGTTTAAATAATTACCTCCAAAACCCCCAGATAGTATAGACCTAGCATTCGCTGACAATTGAAATCCTTTATAATTTTTATTATAAGAGGCTCCTACAGAATAAATATCTCCTTTAATTCTATTCGTAATATTTGTTTCTTCTCCAGAAAGATCATCGATCTGTCTAAGAATCGAATTATATCCATAATTATAGTTTGATGTACCAACATTAATGTTAAGATTACCTACCCAGGGATTATGAAAATCTATAAAAACCTGATTGGTAAAATCTTCTAAAGAAACTTTATCACTTAATGCACTTGCCTGAAAAGATTCTCCAAAAAGAGCATTGGCAGTTGCTTGATCAAATTGAAACGATTTATCAGTGATATCCAATATATGACCAACAGACAACGCTGTTGTACTACTATCTTTTTTATTAATAATAGCATATTGATGATGTAGGTAAAATCTTTTCCCTAATAGAATACTTTCTGCATCTTCAAAATTTACGGTAATCGATCCTCTATCTTTAAAATCATCTTGTTCTTCCGGATCCAATGTCAGATATTGCTCAATACCTGATAAACCACCAATTACATCTGTGGGCGGGACAAAAGACAAACCACCGTTTTCTTCATTTAACAAATCCTGAGTCACAAAATGTGCTTTGATTTTATATCTATCATTTTTTGTGAAATAGCTTGCTGTAGATCTAAAATTACCCGTACTGGTAAGTGCATTCTGATATTTCCCAAGAGAGCGAACTCCTTTATAGGCAACAGAAAGATTAAATCTGGGAGACGTATTTATAGTAATAAAAGCGTCTAGTTGCTGTCCTTGCTCAAAAGTTGTTTTGAAATATAATTCTGTTAATGGTGTAGGAACCTGATAATAATTAATATCTTCTGCCTCCATAAAATTAAAATGTCTGGCTCTGGCTCCAAAAAGTGGAAGCAGGTGATCATATTCCTCTACCTTCACCAAACTGTTATAGGTTTGCCCTACATTATTTATAGGCTGTAACCCAAAATCATCTTTACGCAGATAATTAAAATTATAATCCCTTCGGATGGTTAAGGTAGTATCTACAAAAGTAGTATCATTATGTATATTGATAATTTTATAATCCGAAATTGGAGGTTTTTCTTTTCCTTTCTTTTTAGTAAATTCTCGAGCGGGCTCAGGTGTTTTTTTACTAAATTCAGGTATTTCTTCCAGACCTTCTTCATTCTCTTCCTGAGCAGAAACCATGAATCCTATCAGAAGTATAATTGTAAATACTAAGTACTTTCTCATCTAAATAATAAACTGTGGCAAAAATATACTTTTTTAACGAAAGTAAATGATATGCATTGCTTGTTTGATAATAACTTTTTTTTACTGATTTCTATAAATAGTTTTCTCGTAATATATTCATATAGTATCTTCGTATTATGCTCAAATTGAAATTAAACCCAGATCTCATTGAATGCGGAACTGATGAAGCTGGTCGTGGCTGTTTGGCCGGACCTGTTACTGCAGCAGCTATTATTCTTCCTGATAATTTTAGCAATAATACCTTAAACGACTCTAAAAAACTCAGCGAAGCCAAAAGAAAATCATTACGCCCTCTTATAGAAGACTGTTGTATCACCTATGGTGTGACACACATTTTCATGGAAGCGATTGATAAAATTAATATTCTCAACGCATCTATACTGGCAATGCAACAATCTATTGAACAACTCGACCCACAACCAGAACATATTTCTGTAGATGGGAATAGGTTTAAGCCCTATCGTGATATCCCATATACCTGTGTTATTAAAGGAGATGGTAAATATCTTAATATCGCAGCAGCGTCGATATTAGCAAAAACGTACAGAGACGAGTTTATGGAAAAAATTCATGAAGAATTTCCGATGTATAACTGGAAAAAAAACAAAGGATACCCTACTGCAGAACATAGAGAGGCTATTCGTAAATACGGAATTACTAAATATCACAGAAAAAGTTTTAGATTATTACCAGAACAGTACTCGCTAGAGTTCAATTAATTATCTTTGACCTCAAAAGAATTTTTAATAAAAACAATTGTATCCCAAATAAAAAGTTATCCAATTAATAATATTCATAAAAATAAGAATCAAAAGGAAAAGAAACACATGAAAAAAATAGTTGTACTTCTCATATTCGCAATTGTTTTAGCTTGTAATACTACTACTAAAAAACCATCCACTCTTATTGATTACATCCCTCGGGATGCACAAGTAATAATGAAAATCAATAATCTGGAGCAAACAAAAAATTTATTAAGAGACAATAGTTTCATAAAAAACAATGGGAATGTAGCTTTTTTCAAATACTTCAAAAACCTTCCTGTATTAGATCAGATTCATCAACCTAGTGGTTTGTTGTGTTTCTCTCCAATTGGTAAAAGTGATTTTGAGTTCACATATATTTCAAAATTTGACCCTTCTATCATCAAAAAAGATTCTTTACATCAAAAAACTATTGAAGCTATTAATTATTCTAATAAAACAATTCACAAAGTAATAATAGATGACAATACGTTTTTTGCTACTCAGCAGGACAGTATACTGATTGCATCTTCTTCTCAGCTATTGATTGAAAATGCGATACGAAATCAGGAAAACAAGGTTTCGATCAGTGCGGATTTACAAAAAGCGTATGAGGTTTCTGATACTGAAAATCCAGTTTCAATCCTACTTAATGGAAAAGAGTTAAAGAACATCCATAGTTCTTTGTTACCTAATGCTTCTACAAAAGGAATTGATAATTTTAGTGGTTGGATTTCTACTGATGCAACTATAACACAAAATTCGATACTTCTAGACGGAATTGCTATAGAAAAAGATTCATTATCAACTACCATCGGTATTTTTGATAATACGGTGGCTCAAGAAAATCAAGTAGCAAAATTAACCCCTATTACTGCTAAAGGTTTTATATCTTATACCTACGATGATTTTGATATTTTCAAAAAAAACCTGGCGCTAGCACAGGACAGAGAAATAGAAGCGATCCCTACTGATTTAGACGAGATTCTATCTGGTGTATCAGAAATAGGAATGATTTTTCTCGAAAATGAAACTATGCTCTCATTGACATCTCTAGAACCAGAAAATACTTCAGAATTATTGGCAGGCACCACATCAGAGAGTTTTAGAGGAATTACTATTTATAATTATGATAATTCTGATTCTTTTTCTAAGATCCTAACTCCGCTTATACCTGATCTGGAGACTAATTTTTATATCCTTTATGAAGATGCAATAATTTTCTCTCCTTCTAGAAATGGATTGCAAACAATGATAGCTAATATCCTAAATAAAACATTACTACAAGAACAGGAATATTATACAAATACCATAAAGAAGTTATCAGATGAATCATCAATTCTGATGATCAGCACTGTTAAAAACCTCAAAGAATATATACATACTAATACAGAGGAGTCTTATAAAAAAGAATGGGATGAAATTAAAGATAAAGGTTATCAGATTGCCGCCTTGCAGGTGATCAAGGAAAATAATTTTGCACATATCCATTCGATTTTACAGAAAAACATTACCAAAGGAGCTGCCACTTCTGTCACGCAGACAACAGCGACTACATTAGAAAATAAGGTGCTTACTACTCCTACTCTGGTAAAAAACCACAGAACCAAAGGAATGGATGTTGCAGTACAAGACGCAGATAATAACCTCTATTTAATCTCTGATAAAGGTGTGATCTTCTGGAAAAAACAAATTAACGGAGCTATTATAGGTGATATCCAACAAATTGATATTTATAAAAATGGAAGATATCAGTTATTGTTCAATACAGAAAGTACATTATATCTTCTGGATCGTAACGGGAAAGATGTTGCTTCATATCCTAAAAAGTTCGAAAAAACAATTACGCAACCAATTTCATTATTCGATTATGACAAAAATAAACGCTATCGTATTGTCATCACGCAAGGTAATGAACTTACCATGCTGGATGCAGAAGGAAAAATAGTATCTGGTTTTGGTTTTAGAGGAACTGAGACTACTATAATTCTTCCTCCAAAACATATTCGTATAGGAAGTAAAGATTATATTCTGATATCAGAAGAAAATGGAAAACTGAATATATTAGATCGGTTAGGAAGAAAGCGCGTAAGTGTCAAAGAAAAGATAAATTTCTCTCAAAATCAATGGAATCAATATCAGAATAAGTTTACATCCATCACCAAAGATGGTAAATTTATACAGATCCCTTCTGATGGTTCTATCTTGCTACAAGACATTGATTTAAAAGAAAACAGCTCACTGGTAGCTACTAATAAAACATTAGTCACCTTATCCGAAAATAAATTATCCATAAAAGGAAAAACACTGGAACTAGATTTTGGAGTATATACAAAACCGCAATTATTTTATATCCAAAATAAAATATATGTCTCAATCACAGATATACAAGCAAACAAGGTCTATTTATATGATAGTAATGCAGAACTATTCCCTAATTTCCCGGTATATGGTAATTCTAAAATAAGTCTTGGTAATATGGATAAAGATCCAAATCTGGAATTCACGGTTCAGGGAGAAGACAATAGTATTCTTATTTATCAAATCAATTAGTCATATTACGAAGCATCAGAAGTTTTATTTCTTTTTAATGTTGACCTTTTATATACACATCTCACTAATGTGAAATAACGTATATAAATTATTATGAAAACATTACAATTTTTACCTCTATTACTTTTAGCACTTATAGTATCAGGATGTCCATCTGATGACGTTATAAATCTGGGAACTATTGACCTTGAGGCTACCTCTATAAATTTTTCGATCAAAAGAGATAGTATTAATGAATTTAGAGGAACTGCCACCATCACCGGAATAATCACTAATATTGGTGATCGTGAGTTTACCTCTTCTGATGGTCAACAAAGTATATTGTTATATCAAAGAAACCTGGGAACACCTTCAGGGAATCCTGGAGATTTAGTAAGTCAGAAAAACTTCACCACCCTTAATAGTGGAGCTACAGAAACAGTAACATTTACCAGAAATTGGTCTTCTGCTTCTCCTGGAGAAGGTGAATTCCCTCCTGATTACCAAATTATTATTAGCTATGATCCTGATATTTTAACGGATGGCAACGATGCTAATAACGATGAAAATCCAGCAAATAATGAGCTAACAGTAAGTGGGTCTGATATTAATGACCTTTTCAGAAACTAGCCATTCAATACAGCCTTTAGATTTCTCGCATCCTTCTATTTACATATCTGTAAATACACAGATCATATTGTATGCGATTTATTAAAACTTAATCCTAAAAAAACATTATGAAAACAACTCTAGCATCTATATTACTATGTTTATCAATGTATTGCCCCGCACAATCGATAGAAACCAGCGTATTTGCTAATTCTGGTAATACCCTTAGTAACACCTCTAATATTCTTTCTTTTACTATTGGCGAAACATTTATTGGTACACTTTCTAATGTATCCATGATAGATCAGGGATTTTGGTCAGGAATAGTATCAGAAAATATATTATCGATAGAAGACATAGAAACTGATGACAATATTATTGCATTATATCCGAATCCCACAGCCAATTTTTTAAACATAAAATTCACAATAAAAACAACTTACAACATAACATTATTCAACAGTAATGGACAAAGAGTAATGACCAAAGAAATGAATAGTTCTACGCTCGGAAACCAAATTAATATCAGCTCTTTATCTCCAGGTTTTTATGTATTGTCAATATCAATTCCAACATTGAATCGTAGCAGAACATTTAAAGTAGTAAAAAAATAATCAAACGTCATAATAAATTTAAGAACTCATGAAAAAAGCACCTAATAATTACTATATAACATTCATTTTTCTACTGATCTCCTTAGTAGCATCTACACAATCCGCACAGAAAAATTTCATTAACTATCAAGGAGTTGCCAAAAATGCTAGTGGAGAACCTATTAGTGAGCAACCTATCAACATACAGGTTGCTATCAAATTTGGAGCTCCGGACATTACTGCCAGCTATGTAGAAAATCACACAGTAAATACAAGTTCAAGCGGTATATTCAGTCTACTCATAGGAAATGGAACAGTCGTCACTGGAGATTTTGATAATTTACCCTGGGGAGGAATTGCTTCTTACGTTACCATATCACTTAATGGTTCAGAAATAGGCACTAATGAATTAATGGCTGTACCCTATGCAATAACATCAGGAGATAACAGATGGTTCTCTAATGGTGATGATATCGAAACCATAAATACCGGCAATGTAGGTATTGATAGAAGTCCAACTGCCAAACTAGATGTGAATGGAGATCTAAAACTAGAAAACGGTACTTCTGCGAATGAAATCTCTACAGATGAAACTCTTGGAGGCAATAGCAATACTGCTATTCCTACAGAAAGAGCTGTAAAAACATATGTTGATAATGCAACAGCTATAACTACTCCAGTCGTATTTAAAGTACGAGGAAATGGTTTTGCTGTAAAAGATTTAGATGGAGGAACCACCATCGAAACAGATATTTGGGACATCCGAACTTATGACACCCGTAATGCGTTTAATACAACGACCAAAAGATTTGTAGTTCCAGAAAGTGGGTATTACTATTTACAAGCAGTGGTAAGACAATCTAATAATGTGACAGATGCCTTTTTCAGAATTCAATTTAATATAGATACGGGCACCGATTTTACTCAAATAGTGGATGGAGACGATGTAAAAATCAATGTTAGCGGTATATATTTTCTTACTGTCGGGCAAGAAGTATATGTCAATCTTAGAAATTTCTCTCCAGCGATAGATGTAAGAATTGATGGAACCGGTAGCTGGTTCGAAGGATATAAAATCAATTAATACATCAGAATCGTGTATCGAAAATCATTTTGTATATTACTATTAACAAAAGTTCGATTAATCCCAAGCGCGTCTGTTTTATTGAAATTCTGATAAGAATTTTGTATCAAAAACAAGCGCTTTGGGTTTAAAAACCTATTCTCGATACACTATCTATTTATCAAAACACTGTCATTGACATGTTATTTAACTTACTATATTGTATCAATTTAACATTCGTGATTCTTTGGTCATTCTGATACCATTTTTCTGCTTATTTCAGTTAAACACTGGATAAAATTTTTATTGGATGTCTCGACATGGCATGCCTGCATTTTTTTACAAGCCTGACACTACGTCCCATCGAGTGCTGCGACCGAGGAGAGCAGTGTATCGAGATGCAATCAATGCTACCTCCTTTGATCAGGTCTCGATACATTTTTCTCCGCTACACTACAAAAATCGAATTGACAGTTTGTAATCTTCAATATCAATAAACCATATTTTTTAGCTTTAAAACTACTTTTCAAGATCAGTTCATCATAAAAACCGGAATATAAATGTTCCGGTTTTTTGTTTAATGAATCCTTTTGTCCAGGGATGAAAACTATTGAATCGAAAATAAAAAAATAACACTGTAGTAAAATTTCGAAAACTATTTAACATTAACTTAAGTTTTTTGTTAAAGTAAAATCAACAAATACTAAATCCTGTATTTTTTTGTTGAAAAAAGACAACTAATCTTAATATAATACATAAACCATATGAAAACTAACCTATCACTACTAATCTTATGTTTAATATTGGTGAGTCCAAAAGTCCTTGCCCAACAAAGAACCGAAATCTGGAAATCAGTATCTTCACAAAAAACCTCAACTAAAGAAAAACAAGTCAGGAAAACTACTCCCGCTAAATTTCAATTATTCAGTCTGGAAACAGAAAAATTGAAATCCGTATTAAAAAATGCTCCTTCCAGATCACTTCAGAAAACATCTGATATTATTTTAGAACTTCCTACCAAAGATGGAATCCTTAAGAAATTTAAAATTTTTGAAGCTTCTGTACTTAGTAAAGAATTAGGTTATAAATTCCCAGATATAAAGTCTTATGTAGGACAAGGAATAGATGATCCTACTGCTACTGCAAGATTTAGTATATCAAAAATTGGTTTTCACGGAATGATATTTTCTGGGAAACACGGTGCAATTTTTATCGACCCATATACAAAAGACAAGAAAGAATATATAAGTTATGCTAAGGCTGATCTGCCTGCTCTTGAAGAAGGATTTACTTGTCTTGTAGAAGATAGTTATACAAAACAGTTTATTACAAACCCTGCTATACCTATCACAAAAAATGCTAATGACGGAAAATTAAGAACCTTCAGACTTGCATTGGCTTGTACAGGAGAGTATGCTCAATTCCATATTAACAACCAAGGGGTTAATAATAACGCATCTGATCAGGAAAAAAAAGAAGCCGTTCTTTCTGCTATGAATACTACTATGACTCGGGTAAATGGAGTTTTTGAAATAGACCTCGCATTAACCATGATTATCGTACCGAATAATGACGAAATCATTTTCTTAGATGCTCAAAATGATGGTTTCAGTAACAATGATGGTGGAGAAATGCTTTATCAAAACCAGCAAATTTGCGATGATATTATTACATCTTCTAATTATGATATCGGTCATGTATTCAGTACCGGTGGTGGTGGTGTTGCCTTACTTGGATCCCCTTGTTCCAGAAGCAAAGCATCCGGGGTAACCGGAGGAAGAAGACCTATTGGAGATCCTTTTGATATGGATTTTGTAGCTCACGAAATGGGGCATCAATATGGTGGTAACCACACACAAAACAATAATTGTCAAAGATCGCGAGCTTCTGTAGAACCAGGAAGTGCTTCGACAATTATGGGGTATGCAGGAATATGCTCTCCCAATGTACAAAGGAATGGTGATACTTATTTTCATGCAATCAGTATTCAGGAAATGTGGAACTTCATTGCCAATGGAAGCGGTACTTGTAGTACCAAAACTGATACTAATAATGTAGCTCCAACTGCAGAAGCAGGTGCTGATTATACACTCCCTGCTTCTACTCCGTTTATTCTAAAAGGTAATGGATCAGACACTGATGGAGATAATCTTACCTACTGCTGGGAACAAATGGATCCTGAACCGGCGCCTATGCCTCCAGTTGCGTCCTCTACAAAAGGACCTGCATTTAGATCTTTGTCCTCAACTGTTTCTGGTGATCGATATATGCCTACACTATCGACCGTACTTGATGGTAATTCTTCATCAGAATGGGAAGTAGTACCTTCTGTATCGAGAACTATGAATTTTAGGTTAACTGTAAGAGATAATTACGTAAATGGAGCTAGTTCTGCTAGTGATAATATGGTGGTTACTATTGATGGTGATTCTGGACCATTTGTAGTTACTTCTCAAGATAATGAATTGTTAGAATGGGAAGGTGGCACTACAGAAATGATTACCTGGGATGTTGCGAATACTGATCAAGCCCCTGTAAATGCTCAAGAAGTAGATATTATGTTATCAATTGATGGTGGTCAAACCTTTACTACCGTATTAAAATCAACTACTCCTAATGACGGTAGTGAAGAAATTGTAGTTCCCAATGTTGGTGATATAGAAAGAGCCAGAATTATGGTTATAGGATCTGGATCAATATTTTATAATGTAAATGCCGCTAATTTCAAAATTAATCGTGGAAGTATATTAAGTGTAAATGAGGTGAGCTTTAAAAACTTTAGTTTATGGCCAAATCCATCCTATGATATTTTTAATGTATCTTTTGATGCTAACTTTTCAGAAAACATTAGTATGCAACTGCATACTCTACAAGGTAAATTAGTAGATCAAAAAATCTATAAAAACCTAACTACTAACCATTTTTCTGAAACATTTGATTACTCAAGTTTGAGTGCTGGCATGTATTTTATGACCATTAAAAGTGATGAGATACAAGCGACCTATAGTATTATCAAAAAGTAGTAATACCATCTATTAAATACAGTAATAATAAAAAAACACTCCTATTTGCATTCACAAATTGGAGTGTTTTTTTATTCAATATAAACTTTAGGCATTGCTTTGCTGCCTTATCAGTTTTGCTTCAAATAGCAATATAAAATGCTTTAACAACTTCTCTTTTACTTCTTCAATATCAAGCTGCTCTACTCCTAATTCGACATGCAGAGAAGTAACAGCCTTATCATTAATCCCACAAGGAATGATATTATCAAAATACCCTAAATCTGCATTTACATTAAAAGCAAAACCGTGCATAGTTACCCACCTGCTTGCACGAACACCCATAGCACAAATTTTACGGGCAAATGGAGTTCCCACATCTAGCCAAACTCCTGTTTCGCCATCACTTCTTACCCCTGTGATACCATATTCTGCTAATGTAAGAATCACCATTTCTTCCAGAAAACGCAAGTATTTATGAATATCTGTAAAAAAATTGTCCAAATCTAAAATGGGATATCCTACAATTTGACCGGGTCCATGATATGTAATATCTCCTCCACGGTTAATTTTATAAAAAGTGGCATCCTTTTCTACTAGTTGTTTTTCATTTAACAATAGATTACTAATATCACCACTCTTCCCTAATGTATATACATGTGGATGTTCTACAAAAAGAAAATAATTAGCTGTCTCCAGATTAGCACCTTCTCTTCTGTTCTTTATTTTTGTATCTAAAACTCCTTTAAAAAGAATTTCCTGATACTCCCAGGTTTCTTTAAAATCTCTCTGCCCTAATTCTTGTAACTCTACTACTTTATTCATCATTGCAAAGATATAAGATTAAAAGAAGGTATTATAATACAGTAAACTTAGGTAATTTTTAAATTTAGTTTACTGCTCTAATTTCGGGTAGAGTTATAATGGTTTTATAAAGTTAACATTACAGGTTTGACAAATAATTAATCAAATTAACTGTTGAATTAGAGAGGTTCATTTTTTTTCTTAATCGATAACGTGCTTTTTCTAGAGCACTCAAACTTTGCCCTGTAAGCTCTCCTATTTCTTTTGATGATAAATTTAGCCTAAGTAATGCGCACAATCTTTGTTCTCCTGGTGTTAAATCGGGAAATTGCTGTGCCAATCTTTTAAAAAACTCTACATGAACTTCTTTAAATCTTAATTCAAATTCTTTCCATATTTCAGTTTTAGAACTTCTCTTTATTTTTTTAGAAATTTTATTGATTGTATACTTTGTATTTTTATTGGTAACAACACTTCTAACCTCATTCAATTCTTTTGATATGGATGTTAACATATCATTTTTCTTAAGTAAAGTCATCACATTAAGTGCTAGTTCTTTATTCCTCAATTTTAACTCATTATCCACTTGATTCTTTTCAAGCTTCATTTTTTTTACGGTATAACTATGCCTCATTACTAAAAAAGTAGTAATTGTTAAAAGTAAAAAAAGACCAACTATTCCTATAATAATTTGTTCCGACTTTTTTCTATTTAATTCTGACCTAAACTTTTGTTCTTCTTTCTCAATAAGGTATTTTAATTCAAGATTGGCTATTTTTTGAACTGATTTTTCAACTTTTAAACTGTCGACTAGATCTGATTTAATAATTGCATATTTATAAGCATTGGCAAAGTTTTTATTTTGTTTGTATGATTTATGCAAAATTTCTGCTGCTTCTGATTGGGCATGTTTTAGATTATATTTATCTGCTATAGAGAAAGCTTTTAATGCATTTGAAATACTACTATCTAATTTTTTAAGTTCAAAATAATATTGAGCTAGCGAATTTTTACAATCTACTATAGTTTCAAAATCTTCTATTTCTTCAGCAATCTTGATCGATTTTTTGAAATAACGTATTGATTCTTCACGAGCCCCCATGCTTAAATAACTAGAACCTAAATTATAATACCCTACAGATTCCCAAAATTTGTTATTGTACCTTTTATTAATCTCAATAGCTTCTTTTTGATAACGAATACTTTTCCCATGCTGTTTATTTCCGCTATAACAGGAAGCAATGTTATTTAATATTGCAGCGATAACAGTATCATCTCCTAATTCTTTATTTACTCTATGACAATTCAAAAAAAACTCTAACGCTTTGTCATAATTTTCTTGATCATGATACACGATTCCAATCCCGTTTAGAGCTCTTGATATGCCCTTTTTATTTCCTATTTCTTCAAATAAAGTTAAACTTTCATAATACAGTTCTACACTTTTTTCAAGATCAAATAATGCTAAGTGAATATTGGCTAGAGTAATCTTTGCATCTGCCACTTTTTTATGATCCTCTTGCTCTAAGGCATAATTTTCTGCTTTTTTTGCATAAGAAATAGCTGGCATGAACTCAGAAAGATTGAGATGAATATTTGAGAGTTTTATTGCAGACTTATACGCTGTTTCTCTATGATCTAATCCGACAGATAAGTCGTAAGCTTCTTTGGCATATTCGTAGGCTTTTCTTGAATTATTATCAATGTATTTTGTAGATAATTCTAAATAAATCGAAATCTTATCTTTAGTATATTCTGTTTTTTTCAGAGCTAATTCAAGGCTATCAATTTCAATATTTACCTGAGCATAATTGCGTGAACTATTAAAAAATAAAATAACTATAAATAAAAAGTAATAAAACGTACTCATGGATGGCAATTAGTTGGTCAATCACAAAATTAATTTTTTTTATCCAATGAACTCAGCTTGACTTTTTAAAATAGTATTTTCAAAAAAATGCTACTTAGTAAATTCATTGAAACTTTTCAGATTTAAGCAAAAAGTAGGCACATTGTTTCTAATTGAAAAAAACTTGAATAAATAGTGTTATATGTTGTTGTTATTTTTCAATTGTCCTGTATTTGTCCAAGCTATAAAAACTGAATGGGTAGGTGAAGTATAGCTAGTATAGCACTTTGTTTTCTGGATATTTTAGAAATTAGGCATCAATTAGTTTTGAAATAGACTCAACCACATTATCTCTATAGAAAAAAGCATCCTTACAACCTATAAATTAGCAAAACTTATCTTTTCTAATAGAGAAAAAAATTAACTCTAAAAACTTGAATAATTAATTTAACTAAGCTTCACACTATGAAAAAACTCATCTCATTAATCGCTATTTCCCTCTTTACAAGTTCTTTATTTGCACAGCATAATCCAAAGGTGTTATCACAAAATCAAAATACTGAAAACTACTACAATCCAGGAGTATCAGATTTTTTTAGCGATGCAAATAAAGATACACTATCCAAACCACAAAAAATAAACATAAATACAAATTCAACTGTTATTGAAGATTTTGAATCCGGCACCTTTCCTCCAGCAGGTTGGAATACTTTTTCTCCAACGAATACAGGCGTATGGCAAGAACCATTCATTTATGGATTAGATTCTAATGGAACTTATTCCATAATGACTCCTGATGACGGAGGTGAAGGGTGGCTGGTATCTCCTAAATTAAAAGTTCCCGCAGGAGAGTATTTTTCATTCTTTGCAACTGATAATTATCTCGATTCTGGACAAACACTTAAAGTAATGATCAGCACAAATGAAGATTACCTCGATACATCTGCGTATACTACTCTTCTCACTATTGATGAAAACGCCATTTTTTTTCCTTTTAAAGAATTTAGCATATTCAACATAGATGTTTCTTCTTACGTAGATCAAGAAGTATTTTTTGCTTTTGTTTATGATGCTGGAATTGAAAATGAATACTGGGTTATAGATGACATTCATTTTTCGTCCTGTCCTTTACCTTCTAATTTAGAATCTTTCAATTCTACTGAAAGCACCATCGAATTGACATGGGAAGGAAATGCAGAATCGTACACCATAGAATATGGCGAATCAGTATATGGAGGAATGCCTCTTGGGTCAGGGACAAGAGTTGAAGTAAGTGGTAATAGTTATAAAATTTCAAACTTAAATGAGTCTACCTGGTATGATTTATACATTAGAGCTAATTGTAAAGGAGAAGAAAGTTTATGGCACGGATTCATCATGAGCAAAACAGACAGAGCAGCCTGCGATCCAATCACAGAATTCCCTTATTTTGAAGACTTTGAAAATATAGGGCATACCGATGAAATTGATTGTTTAACCATAGCAACTAATCGTGATAAAAACGGTGGTTTAAATGGCAAAAAATTAATATCAAGCCAAAATTATTTTACCTTAGACACACAATCTGGTAACCAGTATGAAGGTTTAGCTGCATTAGGAATATCTTATAATGCTCCTGGGTACCAATGGATGATCGCTCCTCCGGTAACAGTTCCAGATAGTGGGCTCTTTTTTCGATTCGCCATGAGATATACAGATGGTAATGGTACCTTTTCAAAGGTGCATATAAACATTTATGATTTTGAAACAGATACCTGGAATGTCATTAAAACTTATAAAGGAGAAGAAGATATAAATTTATGGGAGCGAATTGAAAATATTGACTTATCTCCTTTTATAAATAAAACCATTAGAGTTGCTATAGTCCATGAGCAAGCCGGTATAGGAATTACCGGAGAGGCATTTTATGTTGATAATATTGAGTATACACAAGAAGACATAACGCTTTCTGTAGATGATAACAGTAGCACTGAAAACGTATTTCAAATTTATCCAAATCCTGCAAACGATGAAATAAATATCAAATCGAATGCTATTATAGAAGAAATAAGCGTATCCAATTTATTGGGTCAAACAACTTATCAGGTCATTAATAATTCGCAAGTCTTTAACTTAAACCTTAAAAACTGGAAAACAGGAATATATCTTTTTAAAATTTCAACAAATAATGGGCTCAGTACTGTAAAAAAAATAATTATAAAATAAAGAGAGCTAATGTAAACTTATAAAGAAGTGGTTTAAACTTTTTCAATTCGTTATAAAAACGCTCTTTTTGACACAATTTTCGCCCCAATCAAAAAGTTTAAACCACTTCAAAATATACGATCCCATTTTGATAATCTTTTAACCCAATTATTATGAACTCTTCTTGACTTTTATTTTTAACCGAAAATGGGTTGAAATTTAACCGTAGAAATGTCTTATATGCTATAAATAATACCAGCTCATAAATGGAATCACTGTAAGCTGAATCAAGTTTTTTTTTATTTCGAAGTATGAAGCCAAAAGAAATGATTGCAGTAGGTGATTTTATTTGAGAAATGGTATAAGAACCAATTAAGATCCTAAAAATATAAATGCTAATATTTTACACATATTTTCGCTTGTTTTCTGTTTGCGCGATACTTATTTATCATTACTGCCAGCATATAACAGACTCTATTTTTCTAATTCTACTTCTACATCCAATACTTTTGGGTTTTCCATATACTCTAAGAAACCAACCTCTAGTGTAAAGCTTTTCCCATCTTGGCTAAACAGTGCTTTATCCGAAGATATATTTTTAATTTTTTTAGGGAAGTGATAATTAATTTTATATCTCGAATTTGCCAGAAACATTTTTACTTGCTCTAAGCTATCAAGGCTTTGTTTTAATTTCTCATTATCCAGAATTTCTGTGGTTCTCTTAAATTTATTTTTCTCAAAATAATACACCACTTTTGTCGGATCTTCTCCATCAGAAACGGCAAGTGGATCACCTCCTGCGGATGGGCCAGTTGGTGTTGGTGAGCCAATAGCAGAAGCTGTTTTAAAATTACTAAACAAATCACCCAGTTCAGCGACTTTCTTGAATTCAGAAAAAAGATCAAATTTCATTTCTTTAGACTGTGGATTCATCATCATATGCATCTTAAAACTCTCTAGCTTTTTTATTTTCTCTTGCTGCTCTAAAGGTAATTTGGCAATACTATCCTTTTTCTCTTCCAGAAAATCTTTAAATACAATCAAAGAATCTATAACCTCCTCTTTTCCTTGTGTCACTTTATCACCTCCCATTTGCATAATTTCAGAACCATCAAAATTAAAAGATATCTTTCCTGTACCATCATCATTTATATATAAATCCTCAGAAAATTGACAACTAATTAATAGTATCAAGACCAACAATACCTGTACCAACAGGAATACTTTTTTCATAATGTATATTATTTATTAGGGTTGTTAATAATCACCAATGCTGCTATTACACCAGGAACCCACCCACACAAGGTTAATAAAAGTACGATTATAACAGATCCACAACCTTTATCCAATACTGCCAGTGGCGGAAAAAAAATCGATAACAAAACTCTCCAAATACTCATAAACAAAAATAAATTAAATAATACAATTATAAGTAGTCTTATACCCTATTATGTTACACATCTATCTTAAAATTATTTTTATCTTAGGAGGGTTTCCAAAAATCTCAGGCTTTATTCTATGAAGTGTTTAAAACATATGCTACTTATAACTGTTTTTATTAGCTTTCATTCGCTTTGTTCCCAGTATACGTTTTCAGGTTATATTGACAACACAAATAATAACAATTATAACCAGTATACGATACCGAATGGAAGCCTATGAAACTATTGGAGGGCTCTTCAGGGAACTTAAACAACGATACATTAAATATAAATTAAACCAAAGGATACTAAGGATAGTAATGCAAATAATAGCTGTTTTGGAATTGATCGTTGATAATCTTGATATAGAACTGACCATCACCAAAATAATAACAAACATCGAAGAATTTAATTTCCTGAAACCAATAAAACAACCAACAATAAGCATAAATTGAGGGTGCGAAACTTCAGATAAAATATATAAAAGTGATTTACCCGATAAAATAAGATTATACGGAGGTATTATGTTTTTTATTTTGATTATCTTAATTTTCTATTTTTTAAGTAATTATTCCTAATTATAATAGAAATAGAGCAAGACGCATAGTAAATAGTTCACAAAACGCAAACATCAAGAATATAATAAATGAGATATTCGAGCTACAAAATCGATCTTGTGTCTATAATACTGACAAATAGATTTAACGGCTAGAGTCAACTTGAAATAAAGAGCTATAATAGTAGAACAAAAAAATGAATAAACCACTATGGATTTGAAATGGAAGTGTAAATATGAATCATTCAATAACAATTACACTATTTTCTGTAATTGAATAACTTTCTATATTGCTAATACGATTTGTGATTAAAAAATTCGTATAAATTCATTGAATTATTTTTTCTTTATGCAAGGCAAAAAAATCAAGCATAGCTATAGCTACGGTTTATTTTTTAAACGAAGTAGAAAGGAAAAAGAAACGATGAATATGCGAAATTTTTAGTTATAAATCGTATAATACGTTTAAAAAACGGAGAAAATGAACGCAAAGGGGTCATGGAATCCCATGCCTGAAAAAAATAATAAATGAACTACCCTAGATACCGCCTCAAGATAGTTCATTAATCATTCTCATGAAGATTTCCATAGAACACCGAAAAGTGATTCTATAATTTATTTTCCACGATATTATATATAATAAATCATCGTCCACCAATTTGATATTTATGATATATTTTGTTCTTATATTGTGCTTTTACAATTCACACAACTGATAATCATAGATATAACATTTGCGAGATAATATTTCGTATATTTCAATATGGGTAAACACATATCATTTGAGGTATTAGAGACTTCATCACAACTACGTTCTATGATTCGTAAAGAGTCACATTCTAAGACTGTTTTACGATTACAATCGTTGCTTCGTAAGCCTATGGTAATGTGCACTGCTACGGACTTACTTATATATAGTATAATCAAGTACATTATAATGTGAATCTTATACTTCCTTATTATGAGGTCAATTTGCTATCTTATAGGTGAGGCTGTCCTATTTTTTGGGATCTTAGAGGGTTTTCTTTCCTCAACTAGCCCTACTTTTTGATACTTATCACGAATTCCGTGGGTACTTGACTTAAGTTCAGATGATGCCTGTGCAGCAGTTGTTTTTTGTTTTTTTGTTTTTTTGTTTTCAATTTCAACAGCTAATTCCATCCATTTATTCAATAATTTATTAACTCTAAATACGTAATCATATTTTGCAGCTGTTTTTAAAGGAATTGATGTTGCTAAATTAGTTTTAATGCCAGGTAGCACATTATTAGCCATAGCAATCAGCTTTCCATTACGAGGCATAACTCTAAAAATGGTAAAATGATCTTGAGATGCAAATTCTCTATTCTTGTAACGTTCTTCTACTAGAATATGATGATTTGGCCTCAATTCATTAATATTGCCACTGATTTCTAAATTTCTAGGTACTCCCGGTTGAAAAAAAAAGGGTTGATGACTTAAAGTAAAATTTAAACCATCCCCATCCCATTTAACATCTTGATGAAAATGTCCCATAAAAATTTCTACAAAATCTTCAAGAGCTTCAAAAACAGATTCAGCACTCACACCATCTGGTACATTTACTTCATTATGAGTTGTAAATGGTTTTCCTTTTTTTGCCCCTCGACCACTCGTATTTTTTTGTTTTTGATTTGAATGAATATCAAAACCATAAGGCGATAGTTTTTTTTCTATTGATTTCGAATCTTCCGATATATTGGGAATTAAGGTGCTTCCTGAATTAACCCTAGTTTTACAGATGATTTCATAAGCTTTTTCAATACTAACTTCACCATATCTAGGTAATCTCATAGTTTTTTATTTTTAATATGTAAGCAGCATACTCTAATTCACATTATAGTGTACTTGATTTATAATATGAAGACATTTTAGAGATAAGGATACCCTCAAAAAAGCACTGCTTTTATGAAATCAAGATTAATTTTGGGGCTATTTAGTTAGAGCTAGTCCAGTTATTCGGAAGTAGTTCTACTAGTTTATTAGCCTTGTGCTCTGGGATTCTTTCCAAAATATCTTTCAGCCAGGTGTAGGGATCTACATTGTTAATCTTGCAAGTTCCAAAGAAAGAATATAACATGACTGCTTTTTGAGCAGCCTGATGTGATCCTGCAAATAGATAATTCTTTCTGCCTAGTGCCAAGGGTCTGATGGTATTCTCAATACGATTGTTATCTATTTCATAGCGATCATCACTAGTATATGCTACCAGTTTGGCCCATAACTTAAGAGTGTAAGAGATTGCTTTACCAATCCCACTTTTAGGAAGTACCTGAAGTGTCTGCTCTTGTAACCAAACCTCTAATGTTGTTAAAATAGGAACTGCATATAGTTTTCGGTAGCGCAGTCTAGTTTCTGGTTTCACATTTCGTTCTCTTGATTTACGCTCTATGGCATACAGCTTTTGGATTTGTTCCAATGCATAACTGGCTCTAGAGGCATCATTATCTAGTGCTTTCTCAAAATAGCGTCTGGCATGTGCCATACAGGCCAATAGTTGTATACTTCCTTTGGTGGTCGATTTAAATATCCAGAATATCCATCTGTTTGTATAGTTCCGTTATACTCTTGTAACATTGTTTCTGGAACTTTTTTTGATCGACTAGGATTATATTTAAACAACGCCAAGCCTTCTATAGGGGCATGATGTACCCAGTGGTACCCCATATGGAGTTTTCTTTTTCTTCGTTTTGACTTGGCAGCAGTTTTATGAGTATCCTGAACGCCTATTGGACTTTCATCGATCTGTAAGTAGTTACTTTGTAGTATTTGTTTTTGCAAACAATCATATAAAGGAACTAATAATCTGGTACTGGCATTAAACCATCCACATATAGTAGCTTCACTAAGGACTACGACTTGACTTTTAAAAATTTGTTGTTGTCTATAGAAAGGAAGGTGATAACAAAACTTATTGACTAGAATTTGAGATAGTAATCCAGCACCTGCATTTCCTTTTGGGATAGGTAGTAAAGGAAGTGATCCAATCACTATTTTTTGTTCTTCTGGTACTACGTATTTAGAACGTATGATTTTTCTAACAAAAATACTAGAAGGGTTATATTCCAGTACTTCTGTGATTTCTTCTCCAATCTTCTTTGCGCCAATAGGTAGCTTTTCTGGTTCTATAGTTTCTTCTACTCTTGGAAGATGCGCAGCAAGTGCAGCTCTCACAGGTTGCTGCTTTGATTTTATGTGTTGCTCTCTTTTGTAGGTGATCTCTATAGCATTGCTATCTGATTTAGTTGCAAGAGTTGATTCTTTGACGAGTAAATAATCCTCGGGGCAAGCCCACGAGGCATTAAAATAATTTTAGCTGATTATCTTTTTTCAAAACCTTATACTCTTCTTCAATCCCTCGATTTTTGACATATTTTGCTATCATTTGTTCTGTGCCATGTTGACCAACTGTATTAACAAAATACCCCTTGCCCCAAAATTCGCCTCCCCATAATTGTTTTTTCACTCTGACTAACGTAAAATTACACTACTGATTTACAGTTATTTGCAAATCATCATTAGTTAATCCAAATTTATCAATTTGTTTTCTAATTCTTTTCACTAGTCCTAGTTTTCTTTTTTGATCGAGGTAG
>NZ_VTZU01000092.1 GCF_008370685.1 Aquimarina sp. RZ0 | reverse complement strand
AGGCTATCGATTGCCGAAAACAATCTGTTTATAGTGTCTTCTGAAGGTATTGCGTTGGGTAATTCGAGAAATGTTTTAAGAAATGCTTCTTTTGACCTAGCAAACCCCACCATTTGTTTCCAGGTTTCTGCTCCACAAATTACTGAAATTATTCCGATAAGAAGGAGTCAATAAAATTGTGAAGTTGGTTTATATGGCTTCTAGGATCTTCCATTTGACTAAAAATTGACTGTAGTGAATTTGTGTTTTTCAAAATATATATTATATTGATTATCAATACAATATACTCGCTTTTAATCTAAAAAACCACTATTAACCAACTTAAAATCAAGTCTTTTAATACAAAAAATACCCCAAAAATCAACTCGAAAAGTATGAGTTTGCCCTGCGTAACATGAGAAAATTTTAGGTTTTTTATACTTTTAAAAGTACCTTGTCCTAAAAAAATTAGGAAAAAGATTAATAACTATAAAAAAAAAAATCATTTTCCTTAATGAGAACATAATTGAAGCTAGCATGAGTTAAAGGTTAGTAAAAGTTAAAATCCCAAAAATACTCATTGAATTTTAGGGAAATTTCATATTTTTTACTGAGCTATATAAAGAATTTTATTCCGATCTTGCTATCTTTGAAGTATTTAAAAAAAATTACATGAAAGTCGATCAAGTACTAATAAAAGAACATATACAAAATGCTTTTATAAAAGGCAAAATAGAAGTTAAAGATCATAGAAAAAATGTATTGGTTTTAGAGAATGGTATCTTTAAATTTAATGGAGTTGAGAAACCAAAATCGAGTGATGCGATAGAAGCTATATTTCTGGAAGCACTTAGACTCACCAGAAACGTAAAACTGAATCAACAAGAATATTTTAGGAAAAGTAATAAATGGATTTTAAAATCCCATCAAAACGAACTCTAAAAGCGCATTACCCCCTTTCTTAATAAAAGAAATCACTCGTTTATTATAGTTCTCACATATAAAATAAACCTATATCTGAAATTATTTATTCTAAATATCATTTTGTTCTAGATTTTTTTAACAAACCCAGGACAGATAAAACAAAAACCTTAACCGAGTTTTTACTCAAATTAGGGCCTTTGCTTTTTCATATCTTCTAAAACTCAATGTACAGAAAATACATTGGATATATTATTTTGATGTTATCTTTCCCATTTTCTGCCCCCAAATCCTCCTGTAGCAAATACTCTGCTCATTTGATTGGCATTATCCACCTTTAAAGACAATTTCCCAGATCCTCCATTTCTACCCTTAGGCACATCTACCCAATCTAGTGTTATTGTATCTCCAGATCTTGTTCCAAAAGCAACATTAGCCCATACCGGAAGTCCAGATTGATAATTTTGTTCTCCAAACCATACGATTCTATTCCCCAATTGTCTTAAGTAATAAGAACCACCATCGCTAGCTTTCCATTTTGCAGTCAGGTCATTAATATTATTTCTGGTACCAAATCCCTGAGGTCGAACACCTGGCAAACTAGAGGGACGATTTGATTTAGTTAAAACATTTCCACCAAAACCGGGTCCAAATATTTTGGTAATCACGGTACCACTATTATTTACTGAAAATGTCAATGCCCTAGCCCCGGTATTTATACCTTTAGGCACATCATAAAATATACCAGATAGCGTATTGCCGGATAAACTTCCTCTAAATACATTTGCCCAAATTCCCGATGGGTCTTCTCCAAACCAGAAAATATCATTTCCGATTTGACGAATATAATAGTGACCTCTATCACTCCCTTTATAATAACCTGTTAAGTTTGAGAATACTTTTGATGAAGGTATTGTTTCTGTGAAATTCTCTTCTTTTTCGCAACTTGTCAATACTAATATTAATGACAGAAAAAGTACAGTTGCATTTAATTTTGATACGAATTGCTTTGATCTCATGGTAAATTTCTTGATTTTAAATTTGGTTAAACTCTGAATCTGTATCATAAGTTTTAGGTGATATTGTTGATACAAATTTCACGAATTTATAACAATAGCGAGTCACCCAAATCGGGTGATTTTTTTGATATTTTCATTATTTAAAAAAAGAAAAAGTAGTTTTTCAGATTAAAGCATTAGCAGTCTCTAAGCAAAAAGATTCGATAAAATCATGCATTGTTTTTTTCAACAGATTGCTTCTCCAAAATCTGTTAACTCTTGATACATTGGATCTTTTTCTATCATTGTCATGAGGTCTTTTTTGACTTCAAATTTCTTTTTTCTTGCATACTTTTCTGTATATCCTGTAATCCTGGCAATTTCTCTCATACTTTTCCCCTCTAAAAAGAGCGTTAATAGTTTCTTACTGGAATCTGGCAGTTTTAAAAAATATTTTTGATACACTTGTGTTCTTTCCATATCTTCCAAAACATCACTATACGAAATCTCGTGCTGATCTATATAGTCATACATAGTATCCAACTGCATAAATTTCTTTTTTCTACGTAATCGGTTTCTCCAGATATTTCTGCAAACACCATAAAAAAAAGTATCTACAGAACCCGTAATCTCAAGAGTATCAGACGTTAATTTCTGATATATCAGCACCAACCCGTCCTGAAACACATCTTCTGCATCTAGCTGACTCCCTGAATTATGAACGATATATCTTTTGACATAGATATAATTTCTTTTATAAAAAGCTTTGATCACTTTTTCATTTCCCATTAATATCCCTTCTAAAATTTTACAATCTTTTATGCAACCCATACGCATACACTTAATATCTATATGTATTAATACTTTTTTCCCTGTTTAGTACGCATACAAAATTACCGTATATAGATGGTGTTTTATTGTTTTAGGAAGAACGGCTCCCGTAGTTGCAGTATCTTTTTGACCACTTTTTTTACTATCAATTAGGAGTATAAAATGCTATTTTCTGCTCACTCAATGTAACAAACAATGCTCGTTTTAGTCTTACTCATATAGTTACAAGCAACCTTTACATAGAAAATGATGTCTATACTAATAAAGCATTACCCGATAATTGAGATTTAAATGCTTCGAAGGTAGTTTACTAACCAAAAATTAATAACAGATACCAAAATTATCATACAATGAATATGCATACAATAAGAATAACATTTATACTAATTTTTGCCAGTATACTGTCTATACATGCACAATCCATTAGTTCTAAGGTTGTAGACAAAAAAACAAATCAACCAATACCCTACGCTACTATTCAATTGTCAAAAAACAAAGGCCTTATCACTAATGAAGAAGGGCGATTTAGTTTTACCCCAAATCAAAAACTATCTCAGACGGATTCTATTTATATTTCTTCTATGGGATATGAAAAAATTGGTATTGCGCTTAGTGCGCTTACCGATAGTATCATCTATATTGAACCCAAAGCGATAGAATTAAGCGGGGTTTTTATTTCTAATAAAAATCTAACCATTGATGAGATTATTGACAATATAAAAGATAGGTTAGATCAAAACTATAGTAGAGATTTATCTCATAAAAAGCTTTTCTATAGGCAATCTAATTTTAGTAACCTTAATAAAATCAATGTTAAATTTAAAAAATCAACTATAGAAGAGTTTAATAAAAAGTTTATCGATAGTGTTATTTCTATTATTCCAAGAAAATCATCTTATTATACTGAAGCCTTGTGTGATTTATATGGTAATTTCCAAAAACAAAAATTAAATATCATTAAGAGCGCTGAGTTATATGATAAGAGCAATGACGGTTCTATGGAGGCATTATCTGATAAACTAGAAACCATCTTAAAAAAGAATGTAAAACCAAATTCTTATCTAAAAATAAAATCAGGATGGATTCTTGGTACCAAAGTGCAAATGGACTCAATTTTTGAGAATAATGATGAAGCAGCACAAGTAAAAAAAGAAGTAGAGAAACCTAATAAAGATGATAAAAACTATTTTCTTGACTATAGAAAATCATCTCTTCAAGGTCTGTTATCTGATATGTTCTTTCAGGAAGATTCTCAATTAAATTTTATTGACAAATCCAGTAAGTATGATTTTGAACTACAAGACTATACCATTATAGATGACAGCAGTGTATATGTTATCAATTTTGATCCTAAAAGGGGCGCTGACTTTAAAGGTACTATTTATGTAAATACTGAAGATTTTGCAGTAATGAGAGTTGATTACCAGAATGTAAAAAATCTAAAAAACTTTGGACTATTAGGTCTCAGTTTTCACGACACTACCTATAAAGGAAAAACTATTTTTGCAAAAAATACTGATGGTAAGTACAGTGTGAGATATTTAGAAAAAACAAGAGGTAATATTTTTGGTATTGATCGTCCTCTGAAAATCATCGAAAAAAACAAATTTGTAAAGGGAAAACGCAAACAAAACGAGTTATCATTAGGATTAGATATTGGTGTGGGAGAAGTAAATAAATATGAAGTAGTAATTTTTGATTCTCAGCCCATAACAGAAAGTGAATATGAGAACAGTACTGAAAACAAAACAATCAAACCACAATACTTATCCAAATATGATCCCGAATTCTGGAAGGGTTATAATATTATAGAACCCAATACGGCAATCAAACAGTTTACGGCTATAGAAGAAGAATCTTAAAGTGCTGTTTTTCTTTTTCCCTCAATACCTCAAAGTGCCAAAATTCTTTGAGAGATTACAGGACCTAATTCATAGCTGCTTTCATTTAATTCTTTTTTGATAGCGGCTAGCTCTGTTAACAGATTATTCGACTTATATACCTCTGCCGTATAATACATAGCCATAGGTTCAAATGTTTGATTAACCACCTGTTTTTTTATAATTTCCAGTGCTTCTTTATGCCTGCCACTGAGATTAAGAATATATGCTTTGAGGCTATAAATCTGAGGGATTGATCTTTCTGCAATTTCTACCTCAGAAATTTGCAAAGCGTTCGCAAAATTTTTATACTCTTCTGATAAAATTAGTGCATTATGAATATTGTACATAGTTCCATATCGCTGATCTTTTACTGTTTCCTTGTATTGTTTTAAAAAGAGCGTTTGATCTTTCTTATTTTTTTGAAACTTCGAAATCTCAGCCATAAATAAGTAATAATCCGGTACTTTATGGGTTTCTGTAACTATATTCATAATTCTTAAAGCCTCTTCTGGATTATGCTCATAAGAATATATAATCCAAGCGATTCCTTTTTTTGCAAAGGCATTGCTATGATCTATTTTCAGAGCTTTCAAAAAATAGTTATATGATTTCTTAATCTTTCCTGCATGCCCATAATACGTAGCCAAATTTGTATAGCTCCATTTGATTAACTTTTTATTTTTAGAATCTTCAGCGATTAAGGTCGCCTTTTCCATATTGCGTATGGTAGCACTCATATTACCTAGGTGATCATTCCATTTTGCGAATCGAATTAAAAAATCAAAATCATTTTGATTTATCACCTCCTTGTCTGTCAAATACGTTTCTGCTTCTATAAAATCTCCCAGCTCCATACAGGCATCAAATAACACTAGTTTTGAAAACCTATTGGGATAGATTTTATACGCCTCTGCCGCGGCACTTTTTGCATCTTTAAATCGATGTTGTGATATATAGTTTCTAGCGAGATCTAATAGAATATTTTCTTTTCGCAATCCTCCAAATTTCAATGTTTTCAGAAGAGCCTGCTCTGCTTTTTTTAAATATACTATCTCAGCAGTAGCTTCAAACAGCTGTGTATATTCACTTGCTATATTTTTAATTTCAACAATTTGCAAGCTATCTTCTTTTATAAACTGATTCCAGATTTTAATTCGGGAACGTATGTTGTCAGTTTGCAGGCTCTCTTTTCTAAAATAGATATTATAATCGTCTGGGTTTGTAATGTCCTCTGGGTTTTGACAGGAGATCAAACAAAATACAACGATCATTTGTAGAACTGCTAATGTTCTCATTTTTATAAACTTTAGTATCGGAGTGAGTTAAAAAAATGTTTTTAAGTTTACTAAAATTACCCCATTTTTTTAGAGGGTAACTTTAAACCAGAAATGATATAACTATCTATAAATCGTATGGTTTTTCTAAATACGGAAAAGCTGAAGTTGGATTTACTCTTGTTGCCTCTCGATTATCTGACACAAGAATAGGCAAATCCGGGATGCCATCATTGTCTGTATCCTGACCATTAAAACGATCTCCCTTTGTTCCTCCAAACATGAGTGACAACATAACATCGATCACATCATCTGTAAGTGTTCTCCCTGTTAGCATGGCATAACTTGTAGGTCCATCTAATGACACTTGCAACGCATTTTTTGCCATTAACGAGGTAAACTGCGTAGCATCCAGCCCCAGGTAATTAGTTTCATAAGTAGCATCAAAAAGAATGTGCATCTGATTGAGTCTTTCCAGAAATAAGGGTTGAAATGTTGCCTGCTCTGCAGTAGCTATTGTATTAAATTGATCTTGCGTTTCTCCAGATAAAATATAATTCAACGTTGTTTCCGGGCGACCAATATGATCTACCTGTTTATATTCACCCGAAAAATCGGGCACCATAATAACCATATCAGAACCTTCGTTTACATCTGCATCTGAATCTTCACTACATCCACAAAGCAACATCAGAAATGCCAGGGCTATATAATAATTGATAG
This sequence comes from Aquimarina sp. RZ0, assembly GCF_008370685.1. Classification (GTDB taxonomy): domain Bacteria; phylum Bacteroidota; class Bacteroidia; order Flavobacteriales; family Flavobacteriaceae; genus Aquimarina. The sequence continues at coordinate 19,071 of NZ_VTZU01000092.1, read as the reverse complement.
TACATATTTTCATTTTGTATATTTTTCGCATAAAAATGCATTGATTATTAATAAGCTTAAAAAGGGCTATACAACATAAAGCTATTGCCTCCTTTTTGTTGACAACCAGGTATTTATCACTTTAGCACCATTTCCAATGGGGTGATCAAACGTATCTCCTAGATATTTATTAGGTACTTCTACAATCACCGACAGTACATTAAGTTCTCTGGGGATATATTCGTGATTAGGTGGCTTGAACCCTCCTCCAGGTTCTTGAGACTGTCCTGTAAACACAGCAATATATTGACTCACATCAAAATAAAAAGGATCTTCACGACGACCTGCGAAATAAGAAATCTCATCTTTTGTCGCTGTAACTGTTGTAGTGTCTGTACTTATCTTTACTTTCTCGATAAAAGTAGCGTTCTCTTTAGAAATAACGCCCGTTACACCAGTGGATAAAGGTTTATAAGGACCAAAGAAATACATATACCCATCCTTTGGAATTGCCTGTATTACCAAATCCTCTATTAAATCATTGTTATTATCTATATTAAATTCGACTAAAACCTGCTCATCAAAAGTTCTGTCATTACTTCCTGGTGGAAGCGTACTCTGCAGGTTCGCAACAAAAACGGTATTGTCAGGATTATTAGGGCTCTCATAAGCATAGAGATCGGCAAGGTCTGCAGTATTGCCAATAGTAGATGGTGAATCTATATGGTCACTTGCCATAAAAATCATTCCCAAAACTAGCAGTGGCAGGAATATCAATAGTTGCTGTTTATTTATTTTTTTCATTTGATTCATTTAAGTGTTAAAATCTTGACACTGGAACACTAGACTTATACCATTTCTAATATGTCATTATCTACTAAAATCATTTCTTTTTGTTTCAGATTTCGAAATAAAAAGCATCGATAGCGCTGCTAGTTATGAATTTTCTTTCTCATCTGAATTAAAAACCAATTTGATTCAGTGTATGGTTATTTTATCTATGAATTGGTATTATCTTGAGTAAAAGAGAAGGAGACGCCAAAACAATATAGGCTATCTGACTTCTTTTTAAATCAAAATACATCTCTTATTAATGTTTACTAAACACTATTAAAAAATCATTATATCTAGCATACTAATCAGATATAACTATTAAGAAAATTAAATATTAAGTGGTTATTTTGATGTTAAGCAATTAGTAGTAGAATATACTTTTAAGCGATTGCTTGTCAATTTAAAAAAGTAACCATCAGTAAATACTTGAGATACTATACACAGTATACTGATTAAAACTATTAATAAATTCGGGAGGTAAAAATTTCAAAGATTTCATTTTATTTATATTTAAGTTGGATTTGTAAAATTACTGAATAACCAATAGTAAAAATGTTAGACAGCTTACTTTTAAGACTAAAAAAATAGTTTTAACACCACTTTACAAAGCATTCATTTTGAAGGGAAAAACCCGTTTCGAATATATACCACGATTTATACCGGCAGTTTTTTATGTTATAAATGAGGAATCAATACGTCTTAATTTTAAGAATACATTAGAATAGTTGTATCTTTTTTAATCGTAACTATGTCTAAAGCGATCTATTTTTATGTAAGTATATATCTAGTATGATACTACTTATGAATTAATTTTATAAAAGCTATGAAAATTTTTAAGATCTTGTTATTAGTCCAATTGTCGTGCGCGTCGTCAATTGTCGCAAAAGCACAAACAATTAGTGCTAAAGTTGTTGACAAAAAGACAAATCAACCCATCCCATATGCCACGATACAACTAGGACCTGATCAGGGAATTGTGACTAATGAAGAAGGGAGTTTTAGTTTCACAATAAATAAGATAAAGACTGAAACAGATTCTATACATATATCTTCTATGGGATATGAAAAAGTAGGTGTTGCCCTGACAAGCATTACTGACAGTATTATATACGTAGAACCCAAGGCAATAGCACTACAAAGTGTTTTTATCTCTAACAAAAACCTGACTATTGATGAAATCATTGACAATATAGATGACAATCTGGAAAAAAATTACAGAGAAAATATTACAAAACGGAAATTATTTTTTAGAGAAACAAATACGAGTTTTATCAAGAAAATAGATATTGATTTTAAAAAGTCAACCATAGAAGATGTAGATAAAAAACTAGTGGACAGCATCTCTGGAGTGATCCCGAAAAACTCTGTGTTCTATGCAGAAGCTCTGGCTGATTTTTATGGCAATAGCAAGAGCCAAAAATTGCATGTAATTAAAGGGGCTCGCTTGTATGACAAAAATAATGGTGGATCTATGGAGTCAATATTTAAAAAGATGGAAAAAATTTTTAGAGATAACGTAAAGCCTGATTCTTATATAAAAATAAGATCTGGACTCTTTAGCCAAAAAGTGCAGGTTGATTCTATACTTACAGCCAATGAAGATGCTGCCGATATTGTAAATGGCATTGATGATCAAAAAGAGAATTTCTTTTTTAGGACCAGAAAAATGAATCTTACAAACTTATTTGATGAAATATTTTTTGAATCAGGTTCTAAATTAAACGTAATTCAAAAATCAGGAAGGTATAATTTTGAGCGTGTAGATTATACCATATTAGATGATATAGGCGTATACGTCATTGAGTTTACACCAAAACGTAGAGGTGATTTTAAAGGAACTTTGTATGTAAATACTCAGGATTTTGCTATTATAAGAATTGATTATCAAAATGTAAAACGCCTGCGTAGCTTTAATTTACTTGGAGTTAGTTTTGAAGAAAACGGCTATAGCGGTACTACTATTTTCTCTAAAGGATCTGATGGGAAATATGGAGTAAAGTTTATAGAAAAAGTAACCGAAAACAAATTCGGAGTAGACAGACCACTAAGCATTATCGAAAAGAATAAATATGTTAAAGGAAGAAGGAAACAAAATCAATTATCCCTTAACCTCGATGTAATCAGCTATGCTAAAAACAAGTATGAGGTTATTGTGTTTGAGACTAAAAATATCACAGATACTGAATACGCAAATAGCAAAGAGAATAAAAATGTAAAATCTACCTACTTATCTAGTTATAATCCCGATTTCTGGAAAGGATACAATATCATAGAGCCAAATACTGCAATCAAGCAGTTTAAAGTTCCTGATCAAGTAGAACAAGATTAGTTATTTCAGTTTCAATGTTTTTAGTAATGCTTCAAAATAAAAATCTTCCTGCTCTGGAATAATTATCGTTTTATAGGCTGTATTTTTTATCACATAATAAGATGAAGTGTCTCTATTTAGTTTGTCAGAGTGTAGATTCACAATCTTTTGTATAAAGTCATTGATCAATAACACCTCATCATACTCAATTTCCCTCCTCATTGTTGGCTGATCACTCTTATACACCAAATAATCAACTCTAAAACTAAGAGAAGCTACTGATCCATTTTTATGATAGAATTCAAAAGTAAAGTCTTTAGATGTAAATATCTTATTAACATTCGCTGCCGTAGGAGGTACCTCACGGGCACAACTCATAATGAAGATACTTATCAGCAATGCTGCTACTTTTTGCATTCTCATATTTTAATGATAAAGTTATACAAAAAATTTGGTATTCGTTTTTCAACCAATACCAAATGATACCATTTCTCAAATGAAATTACCTACTAAAATTATTACTTTTTGTTTCATACTTCAAAATAAAAAGCATCAATAGCGCTGCTATCTACGAATTTTCTTACTCAACTTAAATAAAGAATCCCCGAGGCAGAGCCATAGGGGTATTCAACGGAAGAAAGTTTTACAAGTTAATGAAAACCATCCGTTTTCAAACTTTCCTCTAAAACCTCCGATGCAGAGCATCGGGGAATTCTATTGATTAAAAAATAATTTGATTCAGTTTACGGTGATTTCATCTAAGAATTGGCATAAGAGCATGTTTAAAAACAATGCAAACTGATTGTCAGTAGTTTGGTGTTCTGACGACACTTCAAATCGACGACATATCGAGATATGTTGCTTATTTGAAGTAAAGTCAAGGTTGTCAAAGTAATGACCAACAGGCAGAAGGGTTTTTAAACATACTCTAAGAAGTTCCTGTCATTTACAATACTATTTTTGGATTATTTCACCGCTAAACGTTTTATAGATCTTTCAAAATCTATATTTTCCACATTGCTTACCAATAATCCAATTCCTCCAGATTTTGAAGCTACAATATATTCTGCCTGGAATTTTTTATCTTTCTTAAAAGCTTTCATATATTTTAACTTAACAATCTTAGAATTGGGCGTAAAGAAAAATCGACCGTGAATTCGATGGTATTTTACTTTCTGCTTAGAAGACTCATCTTTTAGCTGATTGCTTAATGCCTCCACTACGGTTGCAGCTCTATGTTCATCCAGCTGATAGTAGTCACAGGCATAGACAAATACATAATTCTCTACGTTTCTATTCTCTACAAACAACTGGAAATCTACATTCTTATCTTCGATTTTCTTTAGCTCTTCCAAAGCTATCTTTTTAAATAAAGACTTATTGTTTAGTGAATCCAATCTGGATTTAAACTCATCCGGAGATGTCTTAACATATGAAGAGGTAAGCATAATTGTATTCTCACGAAACTCAATAGTGTTCTTGGTAAAAGCAGAAAATGTGGATTTCTTTTTCTCTCCAGGGATATACTCACATCCAATTATAAGGATGGCACATAAAATCAATAGTAATTTTTTTTTCATAGGGTTTACGGTGTTAATTAGTTTAACATACTGCAAGTAAGCCCCATAAGATGATGGCAATATAGTAAAAAAAAATGGTTAAATGTACATTTAACGTTTTTAAATGTATTTAATCGATTTTAAAACATCACTAATACTGTATTCTACACAACTCATTTAGTCTTTTATTTTTTTTACAAACACCTGATAAACTTGTATTAAAATAAAATTATAAAAAACCAATTGTCATTTTTTAACAAAAAAAAGTAAGCTAAAGACTACTTTATGAAAATCATTGAATCATTCGATATAAAAATTATAGAAGCTAATCAGCCTGCTTTTGATAATGAATGATTCATTGACACATCAAGTTTTTTTGTATATTAATTAAAAGAAAATGAAATGGTATCTTCACAAAAACCATTGTTTTTTTATCTATTTTAAAGAATTGCTTCCATCTTTACATTTTCTACCGCTTTAATAGTTTTAGTAATGGATTCTACATGAGGAAGGCTAAGAATATTCATATGATTACCTTCAATTCTGTGAACTATAACACCTCCTCTAGTTACAGTCTCCCACCCATATGTTTCAGTCAATTCTTCATTTTCTTTGTCAGCTCTAAATAGTGTTACTGGAGTATTATGTGTAACATTTATATCTGGAATATATGTATCCCAGATTTTTACCTGATGGATATATATCTTTACAAACGTATAGAAGTCTGTTCTTGTCATAAAATTAAAACCATGTTTTACTAATGCATCAAACACCATGTCTAATTGTTCTTCTTTACTTTTAGTAAATAAAACTTCATTATTTATCTCTAATTGTAGTTCTTTCTGATTTAAAAACTCTTTTAAAACTTCAGAAATTAGCATTAGATTTTCAAAAAATGATTTAGATAAAACCGGTGAGTCATCTAAAGTATTTTTACAAACAGAAAAATAAGGTAGCCCATCAAAAATAATTAAACGTTGCACTGACAATCCTTTTTTATGTAGTTGCAAACACATTTCATGAACGACACCTGCTCCAAAAGAATATCCTGCCAACTGATATGGTCCAAAAGGATCTATTCTTTGCATGCTTTTAATGTTCTGCTCAGCAATTTTTCTACACTAATTGTAGAGGTAATTTTAGCCTCTAGTCCATCCGATAGAAATCCATATAAGGTATATGTATCTTTTAGTAAATTTGCTAATTCATAAAAGGAGAAAATACTACCTCCAGCACTAGGAGCACAAAATCCGGCTAGAGTATACCCCTAGTTCCGGATTAAAGTGAACCACCCATTCCGGTGGAAAGTGAGCATAGCATTCCGGATTAAAGTGAACCACTTATTTCCGGTCTAAAGTGAACCAGTACTAGATCGATTCTATTTGTTCGTTATAAGTAATCTTTTTAAACAAAAGATTATGGCATACCATCAAATAGAAATGCGAAAAATAAAAAAGATATTTAAGCTCTACACCGAAGGTGTAAGCAAGTGAAAGATTAGTTCCCAGCTACCTGTTAGCCGTAATACGGTAACCAAATACATTGCTTTTTTCAAGCAGTATACCTTTACTTACAGCGAGATTAGTGCGATGAATTTAGAGGAGTTGCATCTGTTGTTTCATTCTAAAGAAAAGCAAAAGAGTGAGCGATTACAAACCTTAGAGTAATACTTCCCTTATTTTGACAAAGAGTTAAAGAAAACAGGTGTTACCCTGCAATTACTTTGGGAAGAGTATAAAGAGCGGCATCCAGATGGACTAATGTCCTCCCAGTTCAGTTATTGGTATTTAGTATGGCGTAAATCCGTATCTCCAGTAATGCATTTTGCCTATGATCCAGGAGATAAACTATTTATAGATTATACGGGGCAAAAACTCACTATTGTAGATGAACACACAGGAGAGCTTCAGGATTTAGAGGTTTATGTATGTGTTTTAGGAAATAGTCATTACACTTATGTAGAAGCCTCTGCAAGTCAAAAGAAAGAAGATTTTATACGTTGTACCGAAAATGCCTTATGGTTTTATGGAGGTGTTCCAGAGGCTTTGGTTCCAGATAATCTTAAAGCTGCAGTAACCAAAAGCAGCCGTTACGAACCTAAAGTGAATGAGACCTTTGCTGATTTTGCAGATCATTATGGCACCTCTGTATTGCCCACTAGAGCTTATAAACCACGTGATAAAGCCATTGTGGAGAATGCAGTACACATCATTTATACCAGAGTCTTTGCTAAGCTAAGAAAAGAGACTTTTCATTCTATAGCAGCTATTAATACGCGTATTTTAGAGTTGTTACAAAAGCATAACACTATGTCCTTTAGAGGAAGGGATTACACACGATCTTCCTTGTTTGAGGAAATAGAAAAACCTGCCTTAAAAGCGTTACCTATAAAACGCTATGAACTCAAACAATATGCCAATGGAACTATACACAAAAATGGACATATTTATCTAAGTAAAGACAAACATTATTATAGTGTTCCTTATACCTATTTAGGAAAAAAAACACACATCATATACTCTGAAAACTTAGTAGAAATCCATTACAAAGAGCATCAGATAGCCGTTCACCCTAGAAACAAAAAGAAGTATGGATATACTACAGAAAAAGAACACATGTCTTCATACCACCAGTTTGTAAGCGATTGGAATCCAAAGAAATTTATCGATTGGTCTGCCAACATAGGTATAGATTGTAATACATACATCATTAAGATTTTAGATAAAAAACAACATCCAGAACAATCCTATAAATCCTGTATAGGTATTTTACAATTAACTAAAAAAGTAGGCAATACACGTTTAAATAATGCTTGTAAAAGAGCCTTGGATTATCAGGCTTATAATTACAATATTATCGTCAGAATCTTAGAAAAAGGCTGGGACACCATAGAAGACACTCCTGTGGAAGACCAGGAACTACCAATGCATAAAAACATAAGAGGAAATCAGTATTACAAATAAATATAAAGCAAATGAATACACAAACATTAGAACAAATGAAACTGTTGCGTTTCCAGGGAATGCATAACGCCTTTACCGAAGCATTAAAGAACCTGAGTGTTCAGTATACCAGCGATGAACTAATCGCTTATTTAATTCAGTCAGAATGGGACGATTGACAAAATCAGCTAAATTTAGATACAAAGCTGTAATGGAAAATATTAATTATGAAACCGATAGGAATATCGATAAAAACCAAATAAAACGCTTTATGGCATGTGATTTTGTGAAAAACAAAGAAAGTATCCTGATTACAGGAAGTACTGGAGTAGGTAAAAGTTATATCGCTTCAGCTATAGGCTATCAGGCTTGCTCTTTGGGATACAAAGTGCTATACTTTAACACTCATACGATTTGTGATTAAAAAATTCGTATAAATTCATTGAATTATTTTTTCTTTATGCAAGGCAAAAAAATCAAGCATAGCTATAGCTACGGTTTATTTTTTAAACGAAGTAGAAAGGAAAAAGAAACGATGAATATGCGAAATTTTTAGTTATAAATCGTATCAAAAACTATTTACAAAACTAAAAACAGCTAAAGCCGATGGTACATACCTAAAGGAAATTAACCGAATAGAAAAGCAAGATCTATTAATACTAGATGACTTTGGGCTTAGAGTGCTTGACAATGTAAGCAGGAATATACTAATGGAAATAATAGAAGACAGACATGGAAAACATGCAACTATAGTAGCTTCACAACTACCGACAAATGCATGGCATCAAATCATAGGAGAACAAACTATTGCTGATGCTATTTTAGATCGACTGGTACACTCAGCACATAGAATTAATCTAAAAGGAGAATCCATGAGAAAGAAACTAAGAAAAAAACACTAATTTTAAACAACAAATGAATCGATTTAGAACAACTCATTTACCCTGCTCAATTTAAACCGGAAGGGGTGGCTCACTTTGACCGGATTTTCCAATACCACGGCTAAATCAAAAAGATAGTTATACCCAATCCACAGGTTTTTTAAATATTTCCAGCAATCGAGCTTCTTCTGAATCAGGTTCCGGTTGATGATCATATCGCCATTGCACATTAGGGGGTAAGCTCATAAGAATACTTTCTATTCTTCCATTTGTCTTTAACCCAAATAAGGTTCCTTTATCGTGTACCAAATTAAACTCTACATACCTCCCTCTACGAATCTCTTGCCAATCCTTTTGCATCTCTGTATAAGCAAGATCTTTTCTTTGTTCTACGATTGGTATATAAGCTTCTAAAAAGCTATTACCTATTTCTGTGACAAAATCATACCATTCCTCCATAGATCTGTCATCTGTAGCTTTGCAGTAATCAAAAAACAATCCTCCTACACCACGTCCTTCTCCTCTATGGGCATTATAAAAGTATTCATCACACTTCTTTTTATATAGAGGATAAAAATCCGCACTATGTTTATCGCAAGATGATTTACATACCTGATGAAAATGTTTGGCATCCTCATCAAATAAATAATAAGGTGTTAAATCCTGTCCTCCTCCAAACCAACTATCTACAATATTTCCATCTCCATCATACATTTCAAAATATCTCCAATTTGCATGCACTGTTGGTACCATAGGATTTTTAGGATGTAATACCAGAGACAAACCGCAAGCAAAAAAATCAACCTCCCCTACTTTAAAATAAGCCTGCATCGCTTTTGGCAATGCACCATGAACTCCGGAGATATTCACTCCTCCTTTCTCAAAAACATCCCCATTTTCTATCACTCGTGTTCTCCCACCACCACCTTCTGGTCGTTCCCATAGATCTTCTCTGAATTTTGATACACCATCTATTTCTTCAATCTTAGAAGTAATAGTATCCTGAAGATTCTGTATATATTGGTAGAATTTTTCTTTCATACACAAAGTTTAAACGCTTTTGTCAAAAAATAAGACCATAAGATACCATCAAAAAAAACTCTCAAAATTGAGTCAGAATAAAATGCTTCTACAGTATCTCTTTAATCGATTGCGAATATAAGAATTTGCCCCCATCTTTCACAATAGGCTATTCAGATTTATAATATCCAAATACCGCAATTTTTTACTTAAAACTTAACAATTAAAAAAATCTATAAAAAAACAAAAACTACCCGATTTGGGTGGGGAAAAAACCGCATTTCATTTATAATTTTAATCAAAAAAATAATAGCATCCAACTTAAATTATTGTTTAACTAAATTATATTATGTCAATTAATTACACTAAAAAGTTCCAATCCAATGTTGTTTTAAGATTACTACAACAACAAAGTAAACTATTCCTATTGTATCTGCTATTTATGCTACCTTTTATTCAATACGCTCAAAATGAGGTATTAATAAACTCCACAGAAATAGATTCATCAAATATTCTAAATTTTAATTTACAAAAAAACAATCATGAGATCCTAACAAAGACTTTTTCAAAAGATGAAACTCCGACAAATACATCTGAAAACATTTTAGATCTACCAAAACAGAATTTAGGACGACACGCAATAGCGTGGACTGACCCTGTGAATGTGACTGTAAATCAAAATAACCTTACCAAAACATCCGGAACCGGTTGGAATGCTGGAGCTGCCTCTATTAATAAGATCCCAGCAAATAAAGATGGTTATATAGAAATGACAATTGGTGACCCTAATACTGATGTGATGTTTGGACTTTCATACAGCAACACAAGTGCTTCCTGGAATACTATTGATTTTAATCTCTATATGTCTAGATTTAGAGGAGGAAATATCGTTATTTTTCAGAGAAGTACGCAAATTACCAGTAATTCTCAATTAGGCTCGTATTCGAGAGGTGATGTCGTGAGAGTAGAACGGATAGGCAGTAATGTGAATTTTAAGAAAAATGGAGCCATTATTTACACATTACCGGTAGATAGATCAAGATCGATGATCGCTGATGTAGCTTTATACGATAGAAATGCAAAAGTATTGAATGCATACTGCTCTGAGCCTGTAACCCCAAAATATCCTATTGTATGGACAGATGCGGTTAATCTATCTGTTAGCAGAAATAACCTTACCTAAAACATCAGGAACCGGTTGGAATGCCGGAGCAGCCTCTGCGAATAGAATCCCTGCTAACCGAGATGGTTTTATAGAAATGACTATTGGAGATCCTAATACAGATGTCATGTTCGGGCTTTCCTATAGTAATACCGACGCATCCTGGAATACTATTGATTTTAATCTCTATATGTCCAGATTCAGAGGTGGAAATATTGTTATTTTTCAGAGAAGTACGCAAATCACCAGTAATTCTCAATTAGGTTCGTATTCGAGAGGTGATATCGTTAGAGTAGAACGGGTAGGCAGTAATGTCAATTTTAAGAAAAATGGAACTATTATCTACACATTACCGGTAGACAGATCAAGATCGATGATCGCTGATGTAGCTTTATACGATAGAAATGCTAAAATATTGAATGCATACTGCTCAGTTCCGGCACCAAATAGATATCCTATTGAATGGACTGATACGGTTAATGTGTCTGTTAGCGGGAATAATCTTACCAAAACATCCGGAACCGGTTGGAATGCCGGAGCAGCTTCTACCAATAAAATTCCTGCCAACCGAGATGGTTACATAGAAATGACTATTGGAGATCCCAATACGGATGTGATGTTTGGGCTTTCTTACAGCAATACAAATGCGTCTTGGAACACTATCGATTTTAACTTATACATGTCCAGATTCAGAGGTGGAAATATCGTTATTTTTCAGAGAAGTACACAGATCACCAGTAATTCTCAATTAGGTTCATATTCGAGAGGTGATATTGTTAGAGTAGAACGGGTAGGTAATAATGTGAATTTTAAGAAAAATGGAAGTGTTATATATACCTTACCAGCAGATAGATCGAGATCGATGATTGCAGATGTAGCATTATATGATAGAAATGCTAAGGTAATAAATGCTTTCTGCTCTGCTGCTCCTGCAAGAATATCTGAAGATACCGGTATTACTGAAGAAAATTTTGATAAAAACCTTCAGATAGAAAAAGATCAAAAACAGCTATCTCTAAGTCCGAATCCTGCATCAACCTATACATCATTGTCATTTTTTAGTACTGAAAAAACGACTGCCGATATTATTATTTATGGTACCAATAAAATGATAATCCAGAAGAAAATAGATGTTTTTCCTGGTAATAACCTAGAAGAAATAAGCCTTGATCCATATGCAAAAGGTGTCTATTTATTAAAAATTGTTTTTGCAAACGGAACACAAAAAACCAGAAAATTAATCAAAAACTAATTACTATATAGTTTATTGACACAGATTATATTTGACCTGTATGGTAAATAAAATCAGAAATATATCTCTGATTACCATACAGGTCAAATTGTATTATTTCTATGATAAATTGATCTTTAGCATTTAGAGCTCCCCTTTTATATCAGAAATTTCTTTGGAGGTATGCAAAGTAATTACCCCTCTTTTTTCTAAAATCTTCACAGTTTCTGTAGAAGCAGCAACTACAGAAATAGGAAGTGTAATAATAAACCCAATAACGGGGATGAATAACATTAACATAAAAACAATTCCATTACCAATAGCAGTTCCTCTATATTTTCTAACAAACTGTATGCTCTCTTTATACTTAAAATGACGTTCCATTGTATAATCCATATTCCCAAAACCTACATAGTAAGCCTGCACTATAAAAATCAGAATCGTGGCTACAATCCCTATTACCGGGATAAAACTCAGTAGCACTAAAGGGATAATAAATAGCAGTTCTCTCAATAAGTTCCTAACATTAATCCGGATACCTCTCATTAATTGTTGTCTAAATGAGGTCTGACGATGAGAATGGTTGTGATTTCCTGTTAGATGTAGTTCTACTTTTTCTGAAACCGGACTCATAAACGGCGCAGATAATGCCATGACTATATGCTTATACAGTACAAGTCCTATTGCCAGAATCAATAAAATACTTAAATACTTACTTATTACAGCAACCGTTTCTGATCCTAATTCCCATATCCATATCCTGGCAATAAAGTTTCCTAATGGTTCTGACAAAAACCAGGCGAGTGCAAAAAATAGAATACCTGTGATAAAACTAATGAGAATAGGGATGGCAAAGTATTTCCACAATCCAAGTTTAGAAATTAAACCAAATCCTCCAAAATAAGCTTTAATACCGTCAATAATATTCTTAATCATAAATGCTTCGTATTGATTAACTTCTTATTAGTAGTCTTTTTATATATTTTGTTTCAATTTATATAAAAACTTTGTGATTAATCAGCATAGCATCCGATAAAGCTAAAAAATATTAGCAGGATTTGTTTTCATCCAAAAGGTAAATCAAATCTGTAGTATCTGTATCAATAACTTCTACTATTCTTTTGGCGTTTTGTGTTTTTTCTTGCAAAAAATTTATGACAGCTGTTTCAGAACTATCTTTTAGTATCCTAAAATACTCCCTTCCTGCACTATTATTATGCAAATCCATAGCAGTTGCCAATGGTTCATTGGGTGCTAGTTTTTCATGTAAACTGGTTATTTTTTCTGCCCAAAGGATAGATTGTTCTGTATTTTTGGTAATGCTTACTGTTTGTTGACAAATTAAAATATTCCATAACGCATGCCGGAATGCATTTTCTTTTCCATCCTTATGGTGTGTTCCCCTATATAAGTTATCACAGATAATAAGGGTTCGTTTTGTTGCACTAACGGTCGGAATAATCAACAATGGTTTTTGAAACAGTAATCTCAATACTTTGATTAACTGCCAAAAATCAAACCTTTTCATAGCATTCCACAGGTTCATTAGCCCATTTTATATTCTTTTACTGCATCTACAAATGCTCTGGCATTATCCACAGGAATATTGGGTAAAATTCCGTGGCCCAAATTAGCGATATATCGATCTTTCCCGAATTCATCAATCATCTGTTTCACCATGCTTTTGATATCTGATGGAGGTGATAATAATCTTGATGGGTCAAAATTCCCCTGCAATGTGATTTTTCCTCCTGTAAGGTATCGGGCATTACGGGCAGAGCAAGTCCAGTCCACACCTAAAGCTGATGCCCCAGAATTTGCCATCTCCTGTAATGCAAACCAACATCCTTTACCAAAAACAATCACTTCTGTCTCCTCTTTTAATGCAGTTACAATCTGTTGAATATATTTCCAGGAGAATTCCTGATAATCAACCGGAGAAAGCATTCCTCCCCAACTATCAAATACCTGAACAGCATTCACTCCTGCTGCTACTTTCTTTTTAAGATATGCAATAGTGGTATCTGTAATTTTTTGTAATAATTGATGCGCAGCTTCCGGTTGTGTAAAACAGAATTCTTTAGCTTTATCAAAATTTTTAGAGCCTTGTCCTTGCACTGCATAGCACAATATTGTCCAGGGAGAGCCTGCGAATCCTATAAGCGGAACTCGATCATTCAGTTTTTCTTTGGTCATCTTAATAGCATCCATGACATATCCCAGCTCTTCATCAATATCCGGAACAATCACTTGATCTACATGTGCTTGTGATCTGATTGGATTAGGCAACCATGGACCAATACCATCTTTCATCTCGACTTCTATCTGCATAGCCTGCGGAATCACTAAAATATCACTGAATAATATTGCTGCATCCGGACCAATAATATCAATAGGTTGTACCGTAATGTCAGAAGCTAATTCTGGAGTTCTGCATCTTGTAAAAAAATCATATTTCTGCTTCAATGCCATAAACTCGGGCAAGTATCTTCCTGCCTGACGCATCATCCATACTGGTGGTCGATCTACCGTTTCTCCTTTTAAAGCTCTTATAAATAAATCGTTTTTAATCATATTCGTTTATCAAAATATTTAACTGCCTGAACAATTACATTCTCCACAGTTGGTTTAGTAGCGACAATAATATTGCCTGCGTATTTTTCGGCTTCAGAAGCTGTCGTGTTTCCTATACAAAAAGCAATACTTCGTCCAAAAGTATTCGCAGCGACATAACTTTGAACAGCTGATGGGCTAAAAAAAAGTATCCCCTCGAAGGTGCGGTTCATTTTTTTTGGTTTTAGTTCAGTTTTATACACTATTTCTTCTTCAAGCTGAATGTTATTTTCTCTTAAAAGCAATGGCAATTCATCTCTTCTTTTATTTCCACAAAAAAAAACAAACGAATCCTTTTTATATTTTTTTACAATAATCTCTGCCAAAACTGAAGCATTGGATGCCGTTTCAACCACCATATATCCATTTTCTTCTAAAAGCTTTCTGGTATGTTCGCCTACACAAAAGCAGTGTTGAATGCCGAGTGTAGCATGCAGAATTCCTTTTACAGCATTCTTACTGGTAACTATTGCATTCTGAATTTTTTTGCTAAAATTAACCGCTAACAATTCAATCTCAATAGCATCATATTCTACAAGCCCAAGTCCTGAATTGAGCAATAATTCTTTCTGTGGTGTAAAGAGTTTCTTTGTCGATAGTATGGTAGGAATAGTATTCAATTATTTCAGGTCTGATTTAATTTTCTTCATGATTTCTATTCCGCCATTGGTCAAAACTTCCTGAGCGCATTTAATTCCAAACGCTTCTATATCTTTATCTTCTATATGCTCTATTTTTAAAGTTTTTAAGACTTCTCGTTTTTCTTTTCCGTCCAAACTAAACAAAACTCCTTTAAAACTAATCTGATCACCCTGCATCTCTGCCAAAGCACCTATCGGTGCCGTACATCCTCCTTCTAAGGTTCTAAGGAATGTTCTTTCTATATGTACACATATCTCAGAGTCTCTATGATTGAGATGAGAGAGTGCATCCAAGCAGTAGGTATCATCTTCTTTTGCCACAACCAGCATTGCTCCTTGAGCCGGAGCAGGAATCATCCAATCAAGATCAAGATATTCTTTAGGTTTTAGATTGATACGTTCCAGTCCTGCCGCCGCAAAAATAGCTCCATTCCAGTTACTATCTTTTAGTTTTTGCATGCGGGTATTTACATTACCTCTTAGATCAACCACTGTATGATCTGGATACTTATGTAACCATTGTGCTTGTCTTCTCAAACTTCCTGTAGCAATAACTCCTTCTTCCTGTAAAAAATCCAATCCTTTATGGACCAGAATATCTTTAACATTCGCCCGTTCTAAAATCGCAGATTCTACAATACCAACAGGTAATGCCGTAGGCACATCTTTCATAGAATGCACTGCGATATCAATGTCATTAGTAAGCATTGCAATATCCAGAGTCTTTGTAAAAATCCCCGTAATCCCAAGTTCATATAATGGTTTATCCAATACAATATCCCCCGTAGATTTTACGGGTATTAATGTAGTATCGTATCCTAAATCTTGTAATGTATCCTGCACGGTATGTGCTTGCCAAAGTGCCAATTCACTATCTCTGGTACCAATGCGAATTGTTTTTGTCACTATTTATTTGTTTTGTATTTGAAATACTTTCTGAATCAATTCAATACTTTCATTTGTAGCTGTGTTCTCATTCTTAAGATGATTAGCAAAATGATTTGTAATTTTCTGAATGATCCGATCACTAATAACTGTAGCCTGTTCTTCATTAAAATCTGACATCTTTTTTCGCTGCAGATTAATTTCGGCATCCTTAAAAGAGCTTAATTTACTTTTTAATGCTTTTATGGTAGGCGCAAATTTTCTTGTCTCTAACCAGCTATCAAATTCAGACTTTACTTCTTCGATAATAGCCTCTGCCTTTGGGATATGCTCTCTTCTTCTTTTTAGCGTGTTATCCGTGATTCTGGATAAGTGATCCATATGTACCAGCGTTATATTAGGAAACTCTGTAACATCGGTAGCCACATTTTTTGGCACTGATAAATCAAGAATAAGCAGCGGTTTATCCTCATGTACATGATCTTTGGTAATAGTCGGTATCTGAGCTCCTGTTCCTACGATTAATACATCTGTTTTTTTTACTTCACTTCTGAGGTCATCAAAATCTCTAACAACAAGATTAAATTTTCCTGCTACCTTTTCTGCTTTGTCTCTGGTTCTATTGATTAAAACAATATGATCGTTCTTGGTATGTTTTATTAGATTTTCGCAAGTATTCCGTCCTATTTTGCCTGTTCCAAAAAGTAGTATATTTTTATCTGATACATACGGAACTCTAGCCAAAATATATTGAACTGCAGCAAAACTTACAGAAGTAGCGCCTGTAGAGATTTCCGTTTCATTTTTTATGCGTTTACTTGCCTGAATTACAGCATTTATCAATCGTTCTAAAAAAGGATTGATCATCTGTACTTTTTTAGACATTCTGAAACCCGCTTTTATCTGACCAATGATCTCAAAATCACCTAAAATCTGACTATCTAAGCCTGTTCCTACCTTAAATAAATGATGAACTGCTTTATTATTTTTATGTATGTATGCTACTTTTTCAAACTCTTCTACAGTACCACAAGTATACTCACATAACAATTTTATCAGTTGAAATGGATGTTGAGCAAAACCATATAATTCAGTGCGATTACAGGTGGATATAACAAGAAGCCCATCGACTCCTTCTTCTTTTGCCTGATCAATTATCTTAATCTTGGCTTCCTCGTTAATACTAAAATGCCCTCTTATCTCAGCATCAGCTTTTCTATAGCTAAGTCCGATTGCATAAAAATTAGTTCTTGTTGCTTGTAGGTGAGGCTCCATTCAGTTATTTATGTTCTCTGGGCAAAAATATCTCAGATATACATTAAAAAATAACGCTAGAAGTTTTTTTAATATCGAAATACGTCATTTATATCTATAAAAATATGAAAATAGGTAAAAACAGCTATTTTTGTAGTAACCCCAAAGGTTACAACAGCAATTATTTAGATTGATTCTAAATAAATAATTTTACTACTATGGAAATTCAAACAAAAAATAACGCTCCAGGAATTCTTGAAGAAACCAAAATAGAAGACGGGTTTTATATTCTTAAATTTCAAAACGAACACAATGAAAATCAAAGAATTATAAGAGATATTGACAGTAGTTATATCCAGTTTCATTTTTGCCTGAAAGGAAATATGCAATTCAATTTTAATAATGGAAGTTATTCTTTACCATTGCCTCAGGAAAAATCCTTACTCCTGTATAATCCTCAGCGAAATTTACCTATGAATCTGGATATGGAAGCAGATTCTTTATTAGTTTCTTTATTAATTTCTATCAAAAAATTTCATTTATTATTTTCTAAAGAAGCAGATTATATCCCATTTCTAGGCGAAGGTAACCGAGATAAAAAATATTATACAGATGCAGCGCTTTCTCCATCGATGAGTGTGGTATTAAATCAGATTGTAAATTATAACCTTCATAAATCTATAAAATTTCTATATTTCAAAGGCAAAGCATATGAACTGCTAAGTTTATATTTTAACAAACCCGAAGATGCTGATACAGAACAATGTCCATTTTTGGTTGACGAAGAAAATGTACTTAAAATTAAAAAAGCTAAAGAAATAATCATTTCTAAAATGGCAGAACCACCCACTTTACAGGAATTATCAAAAGAGATCGGGCTACCGCTAAACAAGCTGAAGGATGGTTTTAAGCAAATTTATGGAGAGCCTGTATATGCCTTTTTATTTGATTACAAAATGGAAGTCGCCAGACAATTACTTGCCTCAGGTACCTATAATGTAAACGAAGTGGGATTAAAAGTAGGATATAGTACTTCAAGCCATTTTATAGCTGCTTTTAAAAAGAAGTTTGGTACTACTCCTAAAAAATATGTAATGAATCTCAGTTAACTAAGATTCTTTTACCGGAATTCCGACACCTTTTTGTAAAGATACAATAGAATCATACATTCCTTTATCACCTTCTTCAGTGTCGCTTAATACTGATACGAACTCAAAATTCTCCAGCAATTCCAGAATAAAAGGTAATTTTTCCTTTTCGACGTCTACAATTATACGTTTCATTTCAATGCTTTTTTGATACTTATAAAAATACTAAAATAATGGATGACTATCATACGTTCACAAGATTTTAACTAAGCAACATCATAATTAACATTTTTTATGTTTTGTATCAGAAACCAGAATTCAATCAGAATGTAGTTATTCTTTTTGTATACCTCAGTAAACCAACTTATGAATATATCTAATTGAAAGATGCAAAATCATAGGCCACCTATGTCATAAATGGTTAAAGAATACCTTGAGCCGTTATCAAAAATCCATTTTGAACGTAATAGAAACTTCTCCGGTTTCTCTATCTACATTTACTTTTGGTTTATCTGCATTCTCCGCAGTATCACCAGTACTCATATTATAAAGGTTACCTCTAAAATTAATTTATTTTTAATCAAATAGTTATAGTATTTTACTGACTAAACACAGGTGAGATGAATAGTTACAAACGCACAGGAACAACTTCTTTATTTTCAGAAAGTTATCGA
>NZ_VTZU01000091.1 GCF_008370685.1 Aquimarina sp. RZ0 | reverse complement strand
CTTTGAGTAAACAACAAGTGGATTCAATCCCCATAGAAGGTTAAAAAAAGAAAAAAAAACGCATAGTACAACAGCGGATTAAATCAAATTGCGCCTTTGGCTTAAATGATTTAATCCTATAATGTTGTGCAGGCTGAAAAAAACAAATTAAAATCAATTATAAATATAAATTATTATGAAAACAAAAATTAAAATTGCTGTCATTGCTATGATGGGAATAGGTTTGAGAATTAGCGCACAGGATCAAATTAATACACATTTATATATTAACGGAGTTGATAACTCAAATACCATAGCATCAACTGACCAATTAAAAATTAGCGGATATGGTATTATGGGAAATAGAGGTAATTTATATTTTACAAATGGTAATAGTAATGGGTTGATAAAATTTGGTATTGGTGGAGCGCATAACACTGGGGATGTTTTAATTTAAAAGGTTCTGATAAAAGTGCTAACTTTAAAGGAAATGTTGCAATAGGAACAGCAACCACTGGTAATCATAAATTAGCTGTAGAAGGGTCAATTGGTGCAAGAGAAATAAAAGTTGAAGCTAATGGTTGGTCTGATTTTGTTTTTTATAATAATTATACATTACCTACTCTTCTAGAAGTGGAAAACCATATTAAAGAGAAAGGTCATTTAAAAGATATTCCAAACGCAAAAGATGTAGAAAAAAATGGTTTCTTTTTAGGAGAGATGGATGCTAAGCTATTACAAAAAATTGAAGAATTGACTTTATATACTATTGAGCAGGAAAAGAAAATAAAGTCTATGGAAAAACAGTACTCTAAGATTGAGAAACTTGAAAAGGAAAATAAAGTTTTAAAATCGTTAGCAGAAAGATTAACAAAAATTGAGACGTAATTAAAAAAGAAAAACTAGAGCAACGGCTTATAACAATCTGTATAATTAATGGCTACAAAGCTCAAAGCCTAGAAAAAACTGCTTTTTCTTAAAAAACATTGCCTCACCAATAGTTATAGAGTTTTAACGCGCCACTTACCAACAGTAAACATTACCATACATTAAAAAAACTGAATGACGCAACTAACAAATACAAAAACAGAATCTAATATCGGAAGTCGAATCTTTGCTGGAATCATAGATTATGGAATTATTTATTCTTTTACATTTTTATTAATTTTCATACTGGGAGAACAAAATAATGAAGGGGTTTATGAATTGACTGGTGCTCCTGTATTAATTCCTATTCTTTTTTGGTTTGTTATGACAGTTCTATTTGAAAGTGGATTGGGTGGAACGGTTGGGAATTCTTTGGTTGGATTAAAAGCAATTCCAATCAGTGGAAAAAATCGAAAATTGACATTCGGAGAATCTTTAAAAAGACATTTATTAGACCCTATTGATATGTTTTTGTTTGGATTAGTTGGAATTATAACAATAAATAGTTCTGAAAAAAATCAAAGAGTTGGTGATATATGTGGAAGGACTATAGTTGTGAAAATGAAAGACCTGAAAAAAGCTGAATAAATAAAAACGTATGGTAACAACTATGTAATCAATCGATTGGTTGTTGTATGTTTATGAAGGCGCAATGCTTACTCAATTTTAAAGTTAGCAGTCAATACGCAAAAAAAATCGAAAAGCAAGGTAACATTTTGCCCTGATACGACACATATATTAAACGTTGTAGTGCGTACCAAAACTACCACCATTTTCAAAATAAATTCACATCTACTGTAACAGTCATCTTTCGACTGTGTCTAAATCATAAAGCAAGTATATTATTAACAAAAAGAAGCTTTATGACTTACAAAACACAATCGAAATTACTAATGATTATACTATTATGTATAACCTCATTCATTACTAACGCTCAAACAATTAAAACAAAAAAGATGACCGAAGAACAACAAAATGTATTAAATGCAATCCAAAAAATGACAGAAGCATTTCAAAACAAAGACATAGATGCTGTTATGGCTTGTTACGAACCTAAGGCAACGGTTGTATTTGAACCTGAATCGCCAATATCTGACGAAAATGTCTTAAAAGAAATGTTTACAGGAATGTCTATGGTAAACCCTATATTTACTTATAGCGGACACGAAGTTTTTATTACAGGGAATATTGCAACTCATATAGCACCTTGGAAAATGACTGGAAAAGCTCCAGATGAAACGGTAATTAAGCAAAGTGGATTATCAATTGCCGTTTTAAGAAAACAAGAAGATGGAAAATGGTTGATGATTTTAGACAATCCATACGGGAATTTTTTAACGAACAAATAATCTAACTCTGACATCATATTGTCCCTGCATAACTAAAGACAATATGATGTTTAATATTACTACAAAATGACTAAAAAGCTAACAGATATTAAAACTTCTGATACTTTTTTAATTGAACAATCTCTTGCAGGAAACAAGGTGGCATTGGAAAATATCATTAAAAAACATCAAGATTGGATTTACAATATTGCCTTAACATTTGTAGGCGACAAAGATGAAGCTGCCGATTTAACACAGGAGGTTTTAATAAAAATAATTACAAAGTTAGATTCATTTAAGCAAAAAAGTACTTTTAGAACTTGGGTGCATCGTATTATAAAAAACCATTTTTTGAATATGAAAAGGGGGAAATACGAAACCAACGCCACAACATTTGAACAATTCGGACAAGGGCTTGACCAATTACCAAACGAATCCCTTTCTGATTATTCATACGAAGTTGAAGATAAACTTTTAGTAAAAGAAGCTAAAATTAGTTGTATGAAAGGAATGTTGTTGTGTTTAGACCGAGAGCAACGAATGATTTATATAATTGGAGAATTATTTGAGTTTACAGACATTATTGGTAGTGAAATAATGAAAATCACAAAAGAAAACTTTAGAGTGAAACTATATAGAGCAAAAAAGCAACTATATAATTTTATGGATAATAAATGTGGTCTTATAAATAAAAATAATCCTTGTCGTTGTGCAAGAAAAACAGCAGGGTTTATAAAAATGGGATTTGTAGACCCTGTGAACTTACATTTTCAGAAAGATACAATTACCAGTATCAATAAGGTAATTGATGAAAAAGTAGAAATTTATAAAGACCAGGTAATCTCTGAATATCAAAAAATATTTCAAGAACACCCATTTTTACAAAGTCCTGATAAGTTAGAATCAATAAAAAAATTGCTTTCCTCAGAGACAATAAAAGAAACATTCAATTTCGACTAAAATATAAAGTACGAAAACCTAACAATGTATCCTAAAAAACATGGGGCAGTTTGTGATAGCTCGAAAGGCTTGGACTAATTTGTTAAGTCGCCAACTATAAAATTTGGCATTTTCAAGAAAAAGATAAAAGCAAAATATTTATATTTAACTTAGTATCAATCCGAAGCGTATCGCTTATCTCCTGCCTTACGTTTTTTATACGAGACGTTGTAGTAAATTATAACTAAGTTAAATGAATAAAAAACTAGAAGAGTTGAGTGCTGAGAAATGGGGAGAACTTTTCCCTATTGAAATGAAAACCTATAACTCGAATTGGAGTTCAGTTTTTTAATCCGAAAAAAAGCTAATCGAAAATAAATTAGGAAATGAAACGGTTCTTAGAATAGAGCATTTTGGGAGTACTTCAATACCCAATTTAAAAGCTAAGGATATTGTTGATATTCTAATTGAAATCCCAAATCACCTTCTTTTTGATCAAAACACTATTACTAAAATGGTGGATTTAGGATATCAATTTTTTCGACAACCAGGATTTGGAATAGACTATATGATATTTGTAAAAGGATTTCATACAGACGGAAAGAAATCTCAAAAATTCTTTGCCCATATGAAAATCGGAAATCACCCAGAATTATGGGATAGAATTTATTTCAGAGATTACCTTAAGAGCATGTTTAAAAACAATGCAAACTGATTGTCAGTAGTTTGGTGTTCTGACGACACTTCAAATCGACGACATATCGAGATATGTTGCTTATTTGAAGTAAAGTCAAGGTTGTCAAAGTAATGACCAGCAGGCAGAAGGGTTTTTAAACATACTCTAAGCTAAACCCTTCGATTATTAAAAAATACGAAAAGTTAAAATGTAAACTTGCTGAAAAATATTCCAAAAATCGAATTGAATATAGAATTGGAAAAACAGAGTTTGTAAAAGAAATTACAGAAGCTGCAAAAAAAAGCCTGCTTGTAACATCATATAAAATCAGAGCAAAGTTAGTGCTAGATCAAAAGGTCATTTCCTTTTTGCGATGCCGCCAAATTTTTATAAATTAAACAAAAAGTAAAAATGCGCAGATAGATTAATTGGTTTAGGCTTGCTCCGATTCATATATTTGGCGTTAGCACCAATCAATTCAAAATCAAATAAAAATGAAAGTTACAATCGAAAAAAATGAAAAGGTTGCCAATATGATTTTTGCATCCATTTATCCGCTTTACCTAAATAGATTGGTAAAAAACGGTAGAACAAAAGAAGAACTCAATCAAGTAATTAAATGGTTTACTGGTTTTGATCAAGATGCTTTACAAGCACTTATTGATGAAAAAGCAACTTTTGGAACATTTTTTAAAAAAGCTAAAATACATCCAAACGCACACTTGATTAAAGGCGTTGTTTGTGGTTATCGAATTGAAGAAATAGAGGATGAATTTGAATTATATAAACAATGTAGACGTATGGAAAAGCTGATTGATGAATTAGCAAGAGGTCGTAAAATGGAGAAAATTTTACGGGAAGAAAAAAAATAGAGTCGAGTAGACAAAGGGGAATCTCACCTCAAAACCTCTCACAGAACCTTTAACTGACTTGAGCCAGTTTGATAAGTGGTAGAAACGTTGCGGAAATTCAAAGTCCATTACAGAATAAAAAATGTTAACATTATATGTAAAATCAGATCAATATTTTTTGATATTACTACCTGAGTAAGCGCGTCTTTATAAATATTATAATCGACTAAGGTATCAAAAGTATAAACATCTTCCTGATACTCTTTTTCTAATGTTTGAACCAGCCAGCCGGGTGTAATTTTACTTTTACTTCTTTAAAAACAGACTAATGAAGCGATGTGTTCGCTGGTGAAGCCATGAAATCGCTAATAGTATACTTAAAAGCTGTTCTGCATTTAGAAATAAATATGGTAAAAAACGTCAATGGTAATCTTCTGTCTAAATGAAATGAAAACAACATGTATCGAGAACAGCTTTTTTGATTAAAATTCTATTCTCGATACACTTCTCCTGTAGTCAAAGCGCGCGAACTGACGAATCTTATCCCAAAAATGCCTCAATGCTCAACGGGTTAATTAAAAGCTTTTTTGAATACAAAAGAGATAAAAAGTACAAAGCTCATTTTTATTTTGAAGCATAAGATGGAAAAGAACAAATTTTAGTAGGTAATTTTAAGGTAGAAATGGTATAAAATAAATCTCCGAAAAAAAAGCTCCAAAACAACTGTATTCCCGTAAAAAAAATATCGATAAAACATAACTTTCTGTTTGTCAATTAAATATATACCTTTTATTAACCTCTTTTAGCATCTACATTAACCTTTTGCTAACCTATAACTTAGAATTAGAAACTAAAAAATATTCAATTTTACAGAACAAAGCCAACTGAAGCGAAATTCTTAAAGAAATAAAGACCTCGATAAACCTGAACTAAGAGCTTGTTTAAAAACCTTACTTCTTGAAAATAAATATTTTAAGAACCGTGAGGTTACTTCAAATAATGTAAATATCTCGATATACTCATAATTTGAAGTGTACTCAGAACCTCAAACTATTGATTTTCAATTTGTATTCTTTTTAAACATACTCCAAATAAAATAATAGTTCAGGTTCTTAAAGAACACAATACCAGTTATAATTTGAATGTACACCAAATTCAAAAAGGTATAGATATCAACATATATACTAGAAAAAAATTAAAACGTACTTAAAACCTTTTACACATGAAAAATTAAATTAAACTTTATTTTTTTGGATCAAACTTAATATACTGATTTCAAATCCTGGTTTCCAAAAAAATCTCATAAAAGCCAGGTATCCCAACAAAAAAATCCGTGAATTTAACACCAAAGATAAATTTCGTTAAAAAAACAAAGCGGTCACTAGATTCACTGACAGATTATAAATCACAAATCAATCATGAAAAATGTTCTTCATTACTGTAAATAATACTGTACTAAGCCATTTATAAGATTGATTCTATAAAACTCATATAATGAAAAATTTAAAATTAATACTATTTGGTTTCTGCTTATGTAGTTATTTCATGAGTAATGCACAACTCATTTTTTCAAATGAAAGTTTTGAAACCCCTGAAACCGTAATTGGACCGGATGGCAAAGAACAAGAACATTATGGAATATGGATAGATGGCGGTTCTGACGCGTATACTGTAACTTCTGAGAAGTATGATGGAGCACAAAGTTTTGCAATTACCAAGAGTCCTGACCCAGACAAACCTAATTACGCATCTATATATACGGTACCCATCGATCTAACAGGAATATCTAGCGCATCATTAGATTTTAAATATCTGATAACTAATTCTCCTGGAAATTTTGATGAACCCGGTACCTTTTTTATCGAAATATCATCTGATGGAGGAGAGACTTTTCAAAGAGTAAGAACGTATGATTTGGCCAATGAAACTATTATAAAATCTACAAAGGCCGCTTTCGTTTCAGAGTGTGAAGCTGGATGTAAAGATGTTTTTCCACTTGGTGGTTTGCCCTTAACACTTTGTAAAGCAGATTGTGCGGATACATACCTTATAATGGCTAATAGAGATTATATTGACGATCTATTAAAAGACTATTGG
Organism: Aquimarina sp. RZ0; assembly: GCF_008370685.1. GTDB lineage: Bacteria > Bacteroidota > Bacteroidia > Flavobacteriales > Flavobacteriaceae > Aquimarina. The sequence continues at coordinate 19,761 of NZ_VTZU01000091.1, read as the reverse complement.
TCTACTAAAACAGTTCCATTACCTTCTTCAATGTTCTCAAATATGACGGTTATCAGAATTCAAAGTAATTTTTTAGACGTCAATAAACCCACTAAATTGTATCTAGACGAACTAAAGATGCTAACCAGCGGTCAACCAGCACTTTCTGCTGATACTGTAGTAGCCATTTCTGATCCTAAAAATACAAAGGCAGTTGTAGAGGAAGATTTTCAAGGATTTTCTTCATTAGCTGATTGGGGAATTTGGCAAGATGGCGGTCGCAATGTATATATTACTGATTATCTGTCAGTAGATGATAATGGAGACTTAGGCGGGTTTGGGGTTGGTATGCGAAATTTCTTTTCCGGAAGAGCCAATGACGAAGTAAATGGAGCGGAACTAGGGTTTCAAAAACCCACCTATTCTTCTATTGTAACCAAAAATCTAGATCTCACCGGAATAGAAGATCTGGATCTGAGTTTTTCATTCGTAGCCTACAATATGAAAGTAACTGATGATCATATCGTAGATAAAGATCAAGTACCGGATATAAAAGGAGAACCTGTAGATGTATATGTAGAAGGTCCTGATCATGTAGATATCTCTATATCTACAGATTCTGGATATACCTTTAAACTCTTAAAAAGACTTACCTATGGTGTGGACTTTATGAACCTGGTACGTCAGGATATAAACATAAACATTCCGGGTAATATTTTATCAACGGATGATGATTCAAGTGATGTAATCCTAAATACAAATGCGCTAACGACAACAACACAAATAAAAATACAGTGTTTCTCGGATACCGATGACCAACAGTTTTACGTCGATAATATAAAACTAACACAATATGGCTTAAAATCTTCTCCCAAAGGAACTCCAAGAGATCTAGATTGGGCAAGTTATGAGCAAACTTATTTATATGCGGATCCTTCTTTTCTTAATGGGGATACTTATGAACTAATCAATAGTAAACTCCTGGCCCCGGACGTATATGAATCCAGAAGTTTTTTAGAATCAGACTCTGATGTTGTTGAAGAAGATGGAGAAGTAATTCCAGGTACGTTTGGTGTGGTAGAATTTTCGGATTGTAGTGATCATTCGACCCTAACAGATATCCCCTGGACAGAAAATCAAAAACATATCGATCAAAGTTTAGATCCGGAGTTGGGTAAATATATATTTAATTTTCACTCGCATCTGGACGAAGACACAGAGCGTTGTCGTACTATTAAATATGCTGACCGAATGCGATGTGAGATTAAAACCAAAGAAGATTCTGGTGAAGATAAAAAAGGCCTTGAGGGAGAAACACACTTCTATGCCTGGAAAATGAAATTACCATCAGATTTTCAGGGATCTAACAAATTTACACACTTGCATCAAATCAAACCTGTGGCTGGTGATCATGCCGGTATGCCTACTATTACACTCACTGCCAATGGCAAAAAAGTGGACCCTGATACAGGAGAAGAATATGCAAACCCTGAGTTGAGACTGCGCTATGCAGGATTAAAATACTCGCAAGTAACGGTAGATGTCATCGATCTTAATCTATTAAAGGGAAAATGGATTCAGTTTGTAGAAAAAGTACATTTTGGGATCTCTGATGAAGGACGCTATGAATTGCTTGTGTATGATCCTATTAATGGTAGTATAGACAATCCAATATTCACTTTTGAATCCTATAGCTTACAAACCTGGAAAAGTGCAGGCTTATCTGGTGATGAGAATGATCCGGACTGTTTTGTTCGTCCAAAATGGGGAATCTATAGAAGTAATGCTGAAGCCAATAAACTAGGTGACGAAATCATTGGATTTGCTGATTTTACCATCCTTGAGGTCCCCAATAAACAAGATGGGCTCTATGGAGATCTGACAAAGTTTGCGGAATATGTAGAAACGCTTTCCGAAGATACGGTAGTAGAAATAGATCATGAAATGCCAGATCTGGATATTGATGAGGATCATCATTATGCACAATTTAATGAAGTACCCATAACAGATAATACAATTTGGCTAGACTATAATGTGGAGCTTACTAATATAGATAATTCCCTTATATCCGAAGGATTCAAAGTTGGTTTTGGTTATGACAATTTTACTGTTGATGCCAGTGTTGAAACAGAAGATCATCACTATTTTTTGGCACCAGCATCCTATAATACCGATGGTTTTCCCTTGACACATTTTGCAAATAACCCCACAGACGGCGTTACGGAACTGATATTGGAAAATGCGGCTGAACTAGTTTTTTACGATTATAGTCTGGAAGAGGAAAATAATGCTGACCTAATAAAATTATCCTTATATAAATTACATCACGCATCAGAAATAGCCTTAGATGTTTCATCTGATTCTTCTTGGGATTATTTACCAATATTCAAAGAAGCATCCATACGTCGTAAAACATTAGCCGGAACAGTAATAGGTATTTCGGCAGGAGAACTTATAGAAATGAGCGGTGCTGGAGTAGCAATCACAACCTGCGTTGTCGAAGCTCCTCTATGCGCATTTTTGGCAGTAGTTTCTGTAGTAGGAGTAGTAGTAACAACATATATAGCATTAGAGGACCTTCCTAACATTGTTCGCGACGAAGATGTAATTTTCTGGCCTCCATTAGATGATCAAAATATAGATCTCTCGGATATATCCGAAGATGAAAGAGGAATGACATTTTATGTCAATGAATATGCGCACTTACTAATAGCATCAGGAAGGCTGGGATATTGGAAGAATCTTTTAGGAGATGGTTTTAAAATAACAGCGGCAGGCTCTTTAGGACATGGGAGTATCACTGATCCAGGTGGGATTGATGCCCCCTATACAGCCGGAATAATGCAGGCAAAACTGATGGATGAGATAAATACTGTTTATAGAATTGAACCAATAGATGGCGGTCTTAAATCTTTTGATATACAACTTGATACAAAAAATAAATTTGGAATTTCTGGTAAAACAATAATAAAAACCGAGACCGTTGAAGAGGATGAAGATGAAGATGAAGATTGTTCGACAAAAACGGTGCCTTTGGTAAAAGCAGCAGCTCCAGTAGTAATTGGTTATAAAGCATATGAAATTTCGTCTGATTTTATTACACACAGTTATACAAACACTCCGAATGTGAATGCTGGTGTGGCTGAGGTACTCACATCCTTCCCGTTTGTTTATTCTGTCCATACTGGCCAAGAAACACAATATCTGTTACCGAGTCTTTCTACAGGGACTAATGTGGTTAATCAAGTGAATTGGAAGTATGAGGAAAGTGAAGAAGAGTGCACTATAGTAGAGAAAGATAAGTTTAACGGGAGTTCTAATATTGGGCGTGAGATGATTATTGGTGCTCCTGCAGGTATTCATATTCCTAAAGAATACGGATGGGAACCGATGCTGGCAGAAACCGGACTACAGGTTCAGGTAACAAACCATCTTGGTCAAATATTAAATATGTATGAGCAACGAATTCTGGTTGCAAATCAATTAGTGCAGTTTATCCCGGCAGGAGTGCATGTCTGGGGTACACTCGAGGTGAGAACTATGGATAACCAAGATATTAATGTGCTTTTAAAAGAACCTGAAAATAAAAATCTAGTAAGAGCAAATACTCATAATTCTATTGTTTCTTCTTCTGAATTAATGCTATATCCAAATCCATCAGGAGGTAGTGTTACTATAAAATTAGACAATGATGCTCCTGCTCAAATTTCGATCTATGACATCAGAGGGGTAGAAATAAAACGAGTTGAATATGATGATACCCATATGGATACTGGTTTAGAAATAGATGTAAGTTCATTCCCGAATGGGTTTTATATTTTCAAAGCACTACAAAATAACGACGTCTATCTACAAAAGGTGCTTAAACAATAAACTTAGTTTTTAAGAAAAAAAATGTTTTAAATTTAAAATATTATAGCAATGAAAATTTTAATAAATTATATACGTATCAAAGGTTTACTAATTTGTATTACCTTACTTTTTACTCATAGTGTTTTTTCTCAATTGGACTATGAGTATCCACAATCTCAAAAAACAAAATTAGACGATGTCGCTAAAGAAATATGGAAGTTAATTCCTACCAATACACGTCAGTATAATACAATCGCTATAATGCAAATTCCGAATACGCAAAGATTTGTCATTTCTGGAAGCGGTGCTACACTACCATCACATGTAAAAAATAAAACAGGTGTAGAACAAATCTTTAGGATATTAAGTGAGAATCACTTTACGGCAAGTGAACTCCGTTTTGTTACTGGTTATGGTACAGAAGTCAGTAAAAAATTTGAAGATGTTTATGATAATGTTTATTACTGTCCACTTCCTGGAAGATATACGGGCACTAGTTTTCAAATTACGGCTAGGCTGCTTGCAGTCCATGCTGAGATGGCTATGATTTCATATTTAGCCATCTATGAAAATTATATTACTGCTTATGCAGCTCCCAAAAATTTAAATATCATTATTGGTGTAGATAAAGCCTATTGTGCCAGATGTTATAATTTCTTAAAAGACTTTAACATCTTTACTGCAGAAGGAGATCATATTTTTGGTCTGGTGGCCAAACCTATAAAAAGTCACGAGAACTGGTCGCCTCCTAATTATTTTAGACAAGTACTAAACCATAGAATGCCTGAATCTTCTGCCGGATTAAATATAGCGTATCGAGGTTACGAATGGCCTGAATGGTTAAGGAATGGCACCTCATTATGGTCTGAGAATTTTCAATTAACTTTTCCAAAACCAAATGGGACAATAGTTGATTTGAATCAAGTATCCGAAGGTGGATATATTAAATTTCCTGCAAGCCCTCTTTATAATCTGATTTATAATACATATTATCCTGAAGATAGTGAGTAAATATGATATTTATCCGTTCCGTATTTTGAAAATAGCTTTACAAATAACTTCGATACAAACTCAATAGATATTGACAAAAGGTTTCTGATATTTGAACTGCTAATCTGAATAATCTCATCTGTAAAAAACAAGGTCAAAGTATGGCTCTTGCCAAGGTGATAGTAATCGTAATTATTCTTACATAACGATCCAGGCAGCGTCTAGAGGAAGGTTTACATAGATGAATCTAAGAGGTAAAAACCGTCTTTTCTCAAATAGAAAAGACGGTTTTTTTTAATTCTCATATAATTGATCTCATCATAGGACCTATAGAGATGCAACTGTATGAACACAAATTTTATCTAAATACTCCTTAAACGATACTTCTTGATGAATATCCATTTTCTTTTTTAGCCTGCTTCTGGTTACTTTTACAGTATTCGGAGTTACATTTAGCATAGCGGCCGTTTCTTTAAGAGATAAATTTAATTTAGTAAGCAAACAGTACCTGATCTCTGTATCAGAAAGTTCGGGATGCTTATTCTTAAGCTCTATAGTCAATGTGGGATATTGAGACTCAATTCTATCGGTTACCAATGATATATCTGATGAGGATTGGATAAGATTTTTTACTGTTTTATTAACCTGTACTAATTTAGGATTATCATCTTTTATTGTTTCTAACTCTTCTTTGATCGTATTAAGCACTTCTACCCTCTGGGCTATAGCAATAGCCGATGCATCTAGCTCATTATCCCGTAATCGAATCTGCTCTTCCAATAATTGTTTTTCGCTTGACTTCAATTCAGAAATCACCTGTCTATTCTTCTTGTATTTGTATAATAAATAGATACATAATAAACTGATGATTACAATGATCAATAATCCAATGATCGCTATTTTTTGTTTAGCATTCTTTTCTATAATCCATTTGTTTTCTGCAAGCAGTTCCTTGTTTTTATATTCCTGTTCAATTAACTCCCTTTGTTTATCAACTGTATTGATATAATCAATATCTTTTTGAATAGCGACACTGTCTAATAATGATGTATACGTCTCATACATCGATATTTCTTTTTCTGGCTTATTTTGTTGTTGATAGAGTTCAATAAAATTAGTATATATTTCTTTTAAAGAATCATAATTTGTATTTCCTTCGATTCCTTTAGTTAGATATTCCTCGGCTTTAGCATACTTCTCTAAACCCAAATAATACCCCCCTAAATTTCCATTTTCAATCCCTTCATTTCTATGATAACCGATACTATCGGCTAATTTTTGTCCCTTAAAACCATATTCCAGCGCTTTTTTGTATTCTTTTTTTCCTGAATGGTACAGTCCTAAGTTAGAATACAATATAGAAAGTACTGGAAAATTTTCTTTTCTATTAGCTATATCAATTCCCTTACGCACCCATTTTATTGCTTCATCATACTCTTTAAGCTCATCATAAGCTATTGATATTCCATTATAACCTCCCATTTTCATCAAATCATCAATATGACTGCTATCATTCAAAACCTCTTTAATTATCGTTATACTTTTATCATACTCCTTCAGTTCACTATAACAAAAACTTATATTCATTTTACTTCCATTAGCAGCTGTATAATCTCCAGATTCTAAATATATCTCATAAGCCTTAGTAAAATATTCTATAGCTCTACTTATTAAACCCATCCTCATTAACACTCTTCCTTTATCAAGATATAATTTTTCAATACTCTTTTCTGTTAAAGAAACAGATTCATATATATATTCTGAAGTATTAAAATAATATAGAGAACTATCCTTTTCGGCTTTTACAAAATAATACGACCCAAGTTTATGTAAAATATCATATTGCGCTGAAAAATCCTGAAGTTCTTTAGAACGTTTTAAAAGTTGGAGCAACACTCCTGAATTTTTTGCCTTGAAACTTACAGAATCTATCGTACTTTTTAATTGTTCTTTATTGAGCGTAGAAATATCTAATTGTTGACTGTATAGTGTAGTATTATGCAATAAAGTAAGAGCAATACTTATTTGCAGTACTAAACGCTTGAGGGGTATTAAAATCATGACATTAGGTTTTTGAATATAGAGTAAGTGATAAAGGTACATTTTTGTCATAATTAAGAGAAGCTATTTTATAATATTTTACAACTTAAAATGGAGCAATGTAGCTTATTACTAAGTCATTATAGACAGTAAACTTACTATTAAATCTATTAGAAAATAAATTTGCTTGTATATGGTGGTAAAAAAATTTAAGTGGTGCATTTTTTCTCTATTTTGCATCAAATACTAATTATAGTAATATGAATAACTTTTACAGAACAACAAGATCGCTGGATAAAAACCTGAATTAAAAATAGAGACTTCGCTAAAGAGATTAATTTGAATAATAGAAGAATTAACTTTTTAATTACAAACTACGAAAACTCAAAGCACATTTACAGCACCATTTTCAAGATTGGATTTATAATAAAATCATAAATAATGGAATGGTGAATTGAAGAAATAGTCCATTACTTACTTCTAAAATCGATTCTTGTTATAATAGCGAATGGATATGAAAACAAAAATGCGTTTGACATTTCACATCTCTCCAAACTTTGTTTGAAACTTGTTTACTTTTCAGCCAACTTTAGTTTCAAACACGTCTGGATTTATTTCTAATACTGCCATTATAATGCCTGCTTGGGAAGGTCATAAGAGCATTACTTAATAAATTATTAATTTTTTTCAATACTACTTATAGTCCTAAAATCGGAATCTTATACCAATACCTTCCATTCTCGGAGGGTGTGATTTATGATAATTTATTTCAGTGTTTACAGGACTTGTTAATTGCCCGAATACACTAACTTTATGCAATAGATATTGTGATCGCTTTCTTTTTAATAAATCATTTAAATGATCTTGTCGCCTCTTTATTTTTTTAATTTCCTTAGAGCATGTTTAAAAACAATGCAAACTGATTGTCAGTAGTTTGGTGTTCTGACGACACTTCAAATCGACGACATATCGAGATATGTTGCTTATTTGAAGTAAAGTCAAGGTTGTCAAAGTAATGACCAGCAGGCAGAAGGGTTTTTAAACATACTCTTATTAACTTTATGATCAAAAAGTGCTAAAGGAATTTGTTCTTTTGATCTTAAGTAAAGAGTAAAGATAATTTTTGGAGTTAGAATTATTGATAAAATCGTTGTTGGAGTTATCTTCATAATTATATCCATATAAACAGAATAGGTTAAGGTTATCCATTCATTTATAAGAGCTTCTAAGCTCATTCGTATATATGTTACCATACGTTATAGTTGTGGCAAAGGAGAAAATTATCAATACATTATATAGCTTTTTCATCTTGTCTTTTTTTCCCGAAAATCATTTTTCGTTGCTGCTAATTTAAAAAATATGATTCATATATTTTTATTTCTATTTTTCATTGTTTATATAAATAATTTCTATATAAAAATATATTCTATTGAATATGTTTTTTCTAAAAGTTTGAAAACCGAAATATTCATAAAAATTCCGAAGAGTTATATCTCATTCAACCACTTGCTTCTATATAACCCTTATGTTTATAATCTGCATTACGAAATCAACACTCTAACTTTGTTGTTGAACCTCAATCAGATTAACATGCAAAATAAGTAAGAAGTTTCCAGAATCAATTTCTGATTCTCTTAACTGAAGTAATTGGTCAAAAATGGTATAATACGATTTATAACTAAAAATTTCGCATATTCATCGTTTCTTTTTCCTTTCTACTTCGTTTAAAAAATAAACCGTAGCTATAGCTATGTTTGATTTTTTTGCCTTGCATAAAGAAAAAATAATTCAATGAATTTATACGAATTTTTTAATCACAAATCGTATAACATATGATCTGGCTTAATGACAAAAAAATCTCACTAGTTGCTATTCTTTTTCTTGAATATTTGAAAAAGGAAAAAAGTATGATACTCAAAAAAGATTCCAGAATTTATAAATTATAGTTTACTGTACTACGGTTTTCTTTTCTGAATATAGTACCTCTATTCAAGCTCTTTTCTTAAGAAGTATAATGCCTTCTTACTAACATCAGAGATCGTAGTTTGTAATTTAGTTTCCATCCATAAAAAAATAGCGACTCTAAAATAAAAGTCACTATTTGCAATTAATGAAGTTGAGTTATATGTTATATTTTCAATTATTTAGAATACTTTCAACACCTAATCTTCAACAGAAATATGGATTGTACTGTTCATTTTAAGTTTCTTTCCTTCTAACCTTGCCTGAGCAAAGAATTCTTTAGCTGTAATTTGCTCACGCAATAATTCATCTATTCTTCCACTATCATATTCGCAATTGTCGGTAACATTCCCTTCAGTGATTGATAAACGGTTTAGTTTGTGGAAATTAATTTTCACATTAAGTACAGAGTTAATAATATCCGCTGCTTCTGATGCTGTAAAACGGCCATCAATTAAGTTTATTTTTTGCTCTGTTTTCACTTCTTTTGACGTTTTTACTATGGCTTCCATATTTTTATATTATTTTTTATTTATGCTACAAAGGTTGAATTAATATCCTATATATTTTTATTTATATATTTTATAGTAATCATAATAAATTGTTATGACATTCGCACAATGTACAAGTACAGAGGCATTCCTAGTGTTATATTAAAGGGAAAAGTGATCGCAAGCGCCATAGGAATATAAAGACTAGGATTCGCTTTTGGAGCTGCGAGTTTCATTGCGGCAGGTACAGCGATGTAAGATGCACTCGCAGCAAGTATGGCAAAAAGAAGTCTATTTCCTTCTCCAGAGCTAAAAAAGCCACTTACCACCGCAACAATACAACCATTAATAATAGGTACTATGATAGCGAATAGAAATGCAAACCATCCTTTTTTAATAAAATCAGAAAGTTTACGTCCACTAGTGATTCCCATATCGAGAAGAAATACAGCTAGAAATCCTTTAAATATATCTGTAGTAAAAGGTTTGATTCCTTCGGCTTGTGCTTCACTCGCAAGTAAACCTACAATCAAGCTACCTATAATTAGTAATACACTACCATTAGTAAGTGCGTGATGGACTACCGTTTTCATAGGGATTTTATCTTCTTCCTTATTTTTTTTGAAAATTGTGATCAGTAATAATCCTACCATTATAGAAGGAGCTTCCATTAATGCCATTACTGCAACCATATGTCCGCTAAAAGCAATCTGTTCCATTTCTAAAAAGGATATGGTTGTCACAAACGTTACTGCGCTGACAGAACCATAAGATGCTGCAATAGCTCCTGCATTATCTATACTGAATTTTCTTCTCAGTATAAAGTATGTATATACAGGAATGAATATGGCTAGAAATATACCAAACAGTAATGACCATAGTATTTCTGTATTAAATGTACTGTGCGACAGCTCTTGCCCGCCCTTAAATCCTATTGAAAGTAAAAGGTACAATGAAATGAATTTTGAAGAGTTTTCAGGAATAGTAAGATCGCTTTTAAGTTGAACTGCAATTACTCCTAAGAAGAAAAAAAGTAATGCGGGATTGGTTAGATTGTCAATAAGTAAATGTAAATCCATATATCCTTTAATGTGCTATTATTATAGTGATTTATTTGAAAATCGGTAGTTGTTTATTTCTTGTTTTTATACATAAATTGTGGAATATACAGTAAACTTATAATAGCCGTATACACTAGAATTTCTTTTAAAAAAAGATGGTTACTTTTTATTGAAAGTGTGATGAAAAAGAAAAAAGGATGGTAATTAAAACTAAGTTAATCGTTTTAGTTAATTCTGCTTTTCTTTCATAATATGACGGGATCGCTTTTGCTTTTTGTAATTCTTTTTTCTTTAGATTAAAATCTTTCATTAGTTTTTTTTGCAAAGATGTATGTATTATTTCATATATTTTTATTTATATTTATAATGAATTATATAAATTTATTTTATGCACTATACCTTACATCAATTACAGATTTTCTCTAAAATAGTTGAAAAACAGAGCATCACTAAAGCTTCTGAAGAGTTACACCTAACCCAGCCAGCGGTTTCCATACAATTAAGAAATTTTCAGAATCAATTTCCCATTCCTTTGACTGAAGTAATTGGAAGAAAGTTATATGTCACAGATTTTGGAAAAGAAATTGCTATTGCCGCAGAGAAAATCTTACAAGAAGTAAAGGATATAAATCATAAAACCTTAGCATATCAGGGACAACTATCTGGGGTATTAAAAATTTCTGTGGTATCTACAGGTAAATATATTATGCCATATTTCTTATCTGATTTTATAAAGGAACATGATGGTGTAGAGCTAATTCTTGATGTTACTAATAAGTCACAAGTGATTAATAGTTTAGAAAAAAACACTGTGGATTTTTCATTAGTATCTGTTCTTCCAGATAAATTACAAATAGAAAAAATTGAATTAATGGAGAATCAACTTTACTTAGTAGGAAATAAAGATGAAAAATTCGAAAAAGATATATATGATAAATCAATTTTTGCAAGACTTCCTTTAATCTATCGAGAACAAGGATCCGGAACCAGGTACACTATGGAAAGGTTTGTTGAAAAGAACAACCTACCCGTACGTAAAAAAATGGAACTAACCTCTAATGAAGCTGTAAAACAAGCAGTAATTGCGGGACTGGGGTATTCTATTATGCCTCTTATTGGCATACGAAATGAACTTAAAACGGGACGTCTGCAGATTATTCCCATAAAAGGTTTTCCTATCAAATCCAACTGGAATATGATTTGGCTTAGGGATAAAAAATTCTCTTTAGTTGCCAGAGCATTTCTTGAATATTTAAAAAAGGAAAAAAGTATAATAATCAAAAAAAGGTTTGAGAGCTACTAAATAACAATTATTACTTTTCATTAAATTTCTTTTACATATATAACACCTTCGTTTTATCCCTTTTTTTTGTGAGTAAACTACCTCGGAGCAAGACCACGAGGCATTTATTGAAAAAAACATGTTGATTTCGAGGCAAGCCTCGGAGCATTTAAATCTCGATTATCGAGTAAAATGTATTTTATGTCTTATAAAAACTCATTCAAATATTCAATTTCAACAATAGATTGTTCCTACTTTTATAAAGATTATTTTACATAAAATTATTTTATGTAAATTATGAAAAATATAAATAAAAATATATGAAACATTTTATGGAAATTTGATTCAAAATAATAAGAATATCAAATAACCTTAAAAGATGAAAAAACTAATTTATATTTCTTTAGCTATTATCCTTACATCTTGTAATACCGCATCAAATGATTCTCGTTTTGGAATGATTTATCAAGATTCAAAAACGATACAAATATCACATGATAAGTCAAATTATTGGTTAGCAAAACAACCTACATTACAAGATAGTTTTATTAGCACTCAAAAATTTCATAAGGAAGAAAATTCATTAATTCTTGATTATAAATATCCTTATCTCGATGAAGAATGTAACCCTTTGTTCAGTAGTTTTAATTCCTATATAGAAAAAACATATTTAAAAACAGAAAAATCAATCCAGCAAGTACTTCATACTAATGATTTATCCTGCGACCCTTTGTTTAAGGATGCTGAAAGAAAACGAAGAAATATTGATTACAAAATATATACTAAGAATGATCAATTTCTAAGCGTTCTATTATACAAAACAAATTATTATGACGAAAAGCATCATAACTCTTTTATGTTCAAAGGTTTAAACTACGATTTGAAAACAGGTCTATTTATCACCTATAGCGATTTATTTGAGAACAATAGCGACAAGTTCTTACTATTCAAACTAAATCAAGAATTGCAGGCACGTATTGGAGGACAAGACTCTTTTAATGATTGTTGGGAGTTTACTAAAGATAAATTTGAGGTATCTAAGAACAATTTTGTTGTCAATTCGGAGCACATAAAATTTTACTTTGATGACTGTACCGTATGCCCAACATATTCGGGGAATTATTTCCTAGAAATACCATTAGAAGAATTATCCTCCATATTAAAAACAGGAAAATCAGAGATCTCCTATTTTAAATCTTAAATCACAAGTTATGATAAAAATATGTATCATTCCAAATACTAGATCACAAACAGATGAAATTATCGGGTTCTTACTAAGAGGAAAGTATCTCTTGACAGTCACGATTATAAAAAACTGTGCATTGCTAAAATTAATGTAAAAAACCAAGCAAATAGATTAAACAGAGCAGTAATTTCTGGAATTATTAGATCCTTACAGTTTAACAATTTAGATGATCGTCTTAGAAAAATGTATCCTTCTAATATGCCTGTATTGTATTCGATTCCTATCATACAGATGGATCCAAAGCAGTCAGAAGTTATTGCAGTCTACATAACTGTATTTTAAGTAAAAATTTATATGACTAAAAATCAAATGATGCGAAGTGTTTATGAGTATATACAAATTGCTTTAGGAGTAGTATTAGCCAGCATCGGACTAAAAGCTTTTCTTTTACCTAATGGATTTTTAGATGGAGGTGTTACTGGGATTGCTATTTTACTCAATACTCAGTTTGAGATTAATATATCAGTGGTATTAATAATTCTTAGTATTCCCTTTCTGATTTTAGCGTATTTCACGATATCCAAATATATGGTTTTTAAGTCTTTGGTTAGTATTATTAGCTTGGCAGTCTTCATTCATTTTGAAAATTTTGGAGTAGTTACCACTGATAAATTATTGACTTCAATTTTTGGAGGACTTTTCCTGGGTTTAGGAATAGGAATTACCATAAAAAATGGTGCCGTCTTAGATGGATCAGAGATTTTGGTATAAGCATTGGAAAAGTGACGTTGTTTTTTAATTGTATACTCTTTGCCATTACTACAATCGTTGTTTCAATGGAAACGGCTATGTATTCTATTCTAGCATTTTTGGTAGCTGCAAAAATAACAGATCTCACTATAGAAGGATTCGAGAATTTTATTGGAATTATGATTGTATCTAAGAAATATAATCAGATTAAAGAGGGGATTACCACTAAATTAGGATCAGGAATGACCGTGTTTATTGAGGTTCACGGCTATGGAAATCAAGGAAAGACACAAAATTTTGAAGTAATCCACACCATTATAAACCGTATTGAAATTGGCAAAATAAATAAAATTATTGATCAGATTGATTCCGACGCTTTTGTAATAGAGTATGATGTGAACCATATTAAAGGAGGCATTTTAAGAAGGTATCTTTCTAAAAATAAGTAACCATATCTTAAAAGGCTTAATAACATAAAAACTTAAACACTATGAAAAGAACCTTATATTTTAATAGGATGTATGATCACATTCTTATGTGCTTCTGTATATGCAAACAAAACAGATAAAACGGATCCAATTATCGAGATTGTAGAGTCGTATATATAACATATGAATTCCCTGAAAGAGAGCAATCCTATAGCAAAGGTATTAGATTTATATAACGAACAGTATTCTGGAAATACTACATATGTAAACCTGTCGGGTGCTACTGTAAGAAAAAACTACACTAAAGAGAATATTAGTACAGGATGATAATTATGGTTCTGTCGCATTAATAAGTATACTCTAATTTTTTATCCCATTTCTATAGATTAGGTAGCTAAAGAACCAAAAGTTTTGAACGTTGAAGTTTTAGGGTTCAAAATTGGTTCTTTTCTAATCATGTGTATGATTTCTATTCCTGCAAGTATTCTTTGTGCTGATTCGAATTCTTTAAATCCTGTGGTGATGGCAATTCTCCTTTTTATACTGTGATGATCCTGTTCTACATTGTTGTTCAGATATTTGACTCGTCGAATTTTTATTTTTTTCAAAATAAAGCTTCTTTTATTCCAAATTCGTATTCCAGCTATATTAGCTCCACTTTTGTCTATGTTTATAATTCTTGGTTTTTCCATTATTACCTATAGTTTTATCCAAGAACTTCTGGTCTGTTACCTGCCGTTTACGAGTATTCATATTGTGTCTATTTCTTTAGAAAACTTAAAGACCCAACCTTGGATTGTAGAATGGTCAACTTTTACACCTCTAATAGACATCAACTCTTCAATATCACGGTAACTTAAACTAAATCGAAATTTGAAATATAAGGCATTTTGAATTATAATATCAGGATATCGATGGTCCTTGTACATAGAACTAATTTAGAAACCTCAAATTTAAGTATATCTGAAAAAGTGAAATTAATGCGAGAGAATCAATCTATAAATTATTACTATTTATTCCCTTTAATGAGTTTGAAATATTTTCTTCGTACGCATACACCTAAATATAAGGGTAAAAGGAAATAAATTAAAGGAAATTTCCCCTAAATTATTGAATTTTTGTAAATTAGGTGTATGCGATGTGTAGGGTACATGTCCTATAATGTTGTGGGGAATTAAAATAAAAAAATGAATTATATACCTATAGGTTCCATTTCCGTTTTTATAAATGTTGCAAATAGTCAAAATCAATTAATTAATGAAAAACTATTGAGCGATTTAGAAAGTGCGTTTGAGGCAGATGTAAAAAATGAATTATCTAAATATCAACTCGATTTTGATTTTTATATTAATGCTAAATCAAAAAGAGGGTGTATAATTGAGACAATTTCAATTGGAATAATTTTAGGTGCGGGTTATCAATTTATTAAGGATTACGATAAAATTAGAAATAACCTAAAACTAATAAGTGAAGATTTAAAGAATGTTTACATAAAAATAACTGGCAAAAAAAATAAAAAATCCAATTTGTTTGAGGCAAAAAAAATTGAAATAATCAAGGATGACTCTAAAATCCAATCTAACGTTCCTTTAATAATTGAAACAGAAACAAAAAAAGAAACAATCACAATATCCACTCATAAAATAACTATTCTACGAGAAGATATAAAGGAAAAAGTTTCTACTTCTGAAATAAAAAAAAGTAAGAAGAAATAACTGGCTACAACAATGTACCCTTTGAAGTACCACGAAAGATTATCCCCCTTAATCCTTCTAATTCTAAAATTTAGGTATCGCTTCGTACTTCTTGGTGGTGTTGAATAATATTCCTTATCGCAAGTTTAACACAATTCTAATTTAAAATCAGTTTTTTTACTAACTTACACCTAATAAAATTTAAGTATCCAAAAACAGAAAACTTTCCTCTTTGCTTTCCCTATAAAAAAAACACCTTTGTAAATAAATGATTTACAAAGGTATTCGTGACCCCAAGCATTCACGGTTCAAACTTTTTAACACAATATTTAGAGGAAATTACAGAATATGCAAAAGAGCATCAAGCCTTACCGATTGCATGCTAAGATAATGACAAGATTATTTTTATTGACTTTTGTTTAAGAGTTCTAGTAATCTTTGTCCAATTACGTTTTATTCGAAAATTTGACAAATTAGATTAACGGTTAGTATAAGAATAATAGCCGACTACGTGGCACTTTCCTGTCAAGTTACAAATAAGTTGAAGCGAGCTAAAACCCTTTAATTTACTGCTATTTCGGCTATTGTTTTTATACATTGTTGGGTGTTTTTTTCTTAAACTTTATTTAAAATTATCCAACCTTTTCAAAGTCTATTTTTCCACTTTTGGTAGAATACATTTATTTGAGATTTTTGGAAATCAGATAGCTCCTGTTGATTCAAAAACCAATATACTCGGCGAGCAATCAAAAAATTCTCATTATCCAGCAAAGGTAGTAACTGGGAAATTACTTCTGGTGTTATTCCATCTTTTGCTATCACAATTCTTAGAAATAAGTCAATTTCTTGATAGGTCAATTTGGGTATTATCACGTTTAATTTTTTAAAAAAATCAGGAGGTAGATTTTGTTTAGTTTGTAAAATGGCATTGAAGCACAATAGGCGATTGTTCGTATTAGCTGAGAGGATTAATCTCTGCATAGTATTGATATAAATCTCATTTGGAGTGATTTCCCAATAGGGCAAACTTGATTTCAACAACATTGGATTAACATCAATTACTTTTAGAATTGCATCAACTGTTTTTTCAGAAAAATCTTTCTTTATTATTAATTGCTCAATTGCAAAGTATTGATAATATGATCCCTGTAATGAACTTTGCAATTCTGATATAGAATATGATCTACCTGTGATTTCACGTATAATTTGTTTGGTTTCACCATGTACCCAATGCCAAAGGGAGTAACATGTCCATACCGCACCTTGAACATAAGCTGATTTTTCTACCAAGACTGTTGCACCAGTCATTGCATCTACACCTTCACTACCAACTGTACTTACAATTTCACTTTTATAAACATCTTTTAAGGGAGAATTCTCGTCGTTTAAAATGATATTTAACTTGTTGTAATCTGAACTTGAAAAGTGTTCTCCTTCTTCTTTTTCCAATTCTACATTGTCCGGTAATTCAAGCCTACTGTATTGTCCTAATTTGTTCCAATAAATTCGCACTATATCAATTCGACATTGTTTATCTCCACAAACCACCGATTCAACATCCATGTAAAATTCTTGTGGTTTACCATTTTCATTTTGAATTTCTACTAATGTACATTCAATAGGTTCTGTTAAACTAACACCTTTATGTATGACTTTAATATCATGTTTTATTTCATTAGTAAAAGATACATTCAAAAAAATTAAGCTTAAGTTGATTGCAACTAGAATGTTAAAAGTGTTTATCATTTCTAAGGCCTTTTAGCTGTAACACCTAGCCTCAAATAATTTACAATTTTTATTTCCATAGGTCTCTTTTAAATTAATACGAATAGCTGTTGTTTCAATTTTTTCAAAATGGAACTTAATTAATCGGGTTCTATTTTTTTCAATTGTTCCAACTTTTACCCACTTTCCATTTACACGTGCTTCAACATCTAGTGATTTTAGTAATTCTTTGGGAATTTGAGTGGTGTAAACATCATTTTCCAAGCTATCTCTACGTAGCATTATATTACGTTTAACATTGGTGTCACATTTGATTTCAATTTTACAAATACTAATGCGTTCATCCCATTCGATTTGTACTTGTGCTGGTAAACCTTCAGATTGCCAATGATGATCCTTTTTATCATAATCTCGTGACCATCCATCATTTAATAATTTAGGATCACCCGAAGATGTGCTTGACGCAAATATTAATGTTGCTTTTTTAACCAAATTATTTTTGTCATTTGCAGGTCTATATGGAATAAAGGCATCATCTCTTAGTAATTGTTCTTGTAATTCTGTAATATTTTTTTGACCTAACTCACGAGGTAACACATTTTTTTTTGTACATAAAGCAGCTGCTGTTCCGACTGCTTGTCCTTCTAAGGCACACGTTGCCATAATACGAGAAGAAGACAGGGCAATATGTGTTTGACTAATATTTCGACCTGCAAATAAGAGGTTAGGTACATTTTTAGAATATAATGACCGAAAAGGAATTTGATACGGTTCTTCAAAATATTGATGAAAATAACTTGGAGGTTCACTTAAATTTTCAATACCACCTGGGTTGTGTTCATCTAATGACCATCCTCCAAATGCTACCGCATCTGAAAATTGTTTATTACCTAACATATCAGGTTCACAAAGAATATAATCACCAATAAATCGGCGACTCTCACGTTTACCCGGTAAAGAAGAAACCCAGTCTAAAGCGTAATTTTCGGTTTCTGGAAAATCACCTGAATTTTTCATGTAATCCCAAACTCCATAAGCATAACCTAAGAGCTTATGTTTATTATCCTCAAATTCACCGATAATATCATTATCGCTCCCTAATTCGACCCACCAAAACCCTAATTCAAATGGTTTTAGTTGTCTTCCTTTATGAGATTTATTAGCATCATATTTTATTGTAAAATGTGGCGCTTCAAAAGGCATTGGACGTCCCATATCTTTTGATCCAAGAAGAACAGTAGAACCCATCTGCCAACCATCTGCTTTTTCAGGAGCATATTTTTCATTAAATTCTGAAGAGGCTTCTCTACCAGTTCGATACAAGGCTCCTGCAGTAGCTCCTAATAGACCATCGCCAGAACAGTCAATAAATAAATCAGCTTCAATAGTAAATTCAGTTTCTGTTGTCGATTGCCAACAATAGGCAGCTTTTATTTTACCATCATCTGACATAATAGCTCTTATTGCAGAGGTATTCAGTTTTACATCCAGATTCTTTTCTCGAGTAATGAAATCATACAAAATATGATCCCAAACGGGATACGCATCTTGTGGGTTATGAAAACGATTATGTAATAAGATTTCTTCAATAATGCCTGTTTCTCGTTCAGGTAGACCATTTTTTAAATGATTAACGCCGTTTAAATGTACGCGAATTTCACTTGAAGAATTACCTCCTAAAACTGGACGATCTTGTACCAATACAACTTTAGCACCATTTCTTGCAGCCGAAATAGCTGCACACATACCTGCAGCTCCTCCACCAATAACGGCAACATCATAGGTTATCGTTTTACGCCTATCTGGTCTAGGTTTTTTACCAGTACCCATTTGATGCCATTGCTTAGGGTCGGTATTTCCATAAGGTTTTTCTGTTTCTGTATTATCTATATTATTTGTTGATTGTGCGGACATATCCGAAAAGCTGGTTAACGGGATTATACTTGCACCTAAAACACCTTTAATTGTATTATTGAAAAATTTTCTTCTTTTCATAATCCTATTATTAATTCTGACTAACAGTAAAATTAGTCAATTTTATTCTCAATCCTTTTATCCGTAA
Organism: Aquimarina sp. RZ0; assembly: GCF_008370685.1. Taxonomy (GTDB): domain Bacteria; phylum Bacteroidota; class Bacteroidia; order Flavobacteriales; family Flavobacteriaceae; genus Aquimarina. Next base: position 259 of record NZ_VTZU01000091.1, on the reverse strand, counting down.
TGCTTCTTCAACAATTACCCCTATCAAAAAGCTGAAAATATTATCATTAGCAACAGTAATTAATCAGCTCTGGAAGGATAGATATCTTCAACATGAATCTACCCAGTATGTGCTTATGTGGGGAATGAATGCCAACATTATAGGATTAAATCATTTAAGCCAAAGGCGCAATTTGATTTAATCCGCTGTTGTACTATGCGTTTTTTTTTCTTTTTTTAACCTTCTATGGGGATTGAATCCACTTGTTGTTTACTCAAAG